>CAZCFB010000077.1:0-22490 GCA_964497805.1 uncultured Kofleriaceae bacterium | reverse complement strand
GGCCAACTCTCGGGAGGACTTGCACCTCCAAGGTGGGGCCCATGCCGGGCACACAAGAAAAACGGCCGGGCGTTTGGCGCCCGGCCCCAGCCTGGCGAAGCCAGGCGAAAGAACATGGTCGGGCCGAAGGCTCGACAGTAAGCATGTCAGGGGCCAACGGCCCCTGACATGCTTACTGTAACCCGCAGCCGCCGCACTGCTCCTTGCACGCCTTGACGCAGGCGTCGCTCCAGGCGCCGTTCTTGGCGCAGCAGGAAGCCACCTTGGCGCAGACGCAGTTCTCGCACTTGCACCCGGGGCAGAGGGGGTCGGCTTTTTTCTGGCAGCCGTCGCACTTGCCGCAGTCGTCGGCGCACACGATGCAGTCCTCGCCCTTGAGCACCTCGCAGGTGCCGTTTCCGCACTTCCAGCGGGGCGGCGTGGGCGGAGGGGAGGGCGCGCCCTTGCCCGAGGTGTTGGTGGCCTTGCGGCCCGGGGCGCCGGCCTTGCCCTCGGCGTTCTCACCACCCGCCGCGGCGATGGCGCCGCCCTTGCCCGCCGCCTTGCCCGGCTCCTTGCCCGGCTCCTTCCCGCCCGGCTCCTTGCCCGGCGCGTTCTTGCCCGGTGGCTTGCCCGGCTCCCCCTTGGAGGGATCTGGTTGAGCGGCCGCGCCCCCTGTGGCGCCCTTGCCCTTGGCCTTGATGGGCGGGGGCGGCAGCAGCCCCTTGCTCTCACTCGTTTGCTTCTTGCACCCGCCATACATCAGGGCGAGGGCGACCAGCGCCATACCGGCTTTGATGGATGTGGTTCGCAGCATATGCCGACCATCCCTTTGAGATCTAATTGTCACAATGCCCCTTTTTACCATCCCGGGGAGGATAAAAGCTACTGATCCTCCTGCCCCGGCGGGGTCGGCAGGCCGGTCTTCCGGCTCCGCACGTTGTACACCTTGATACCGCCGGCCTTTGCCTCATGTTTCCCAAATACCTCGGCCAGAAAGCGGTGGACCTCCTCGGCCTTCTGTTTTGACTCGAAGTTATCGTCCTGAACCACGATGTAGCGGAAGCCCGCAACCTGCAGCGCCTTCACCGAGTACAGGATCTGATCCTCGGTGAGTTCCCGGGTGATGGTGCTCTCCCGCAGAAAGTTCAGGGCCAGTGGGACCTGGTTGATGAAGCTCAGGTCCTCATCGTTGAGGCGGTGGTGCACGGCCCCGGCCAGCAGCTTCTTCTGGTGCACGGTCTGGGCCATGAGGATCGGCTGCAGGTGCTCCAGCCAGTCGGAGTAGGGCAGCTCGATGATGGGGTACGCCTCATCGTCCTTGGCCAGCTCATGGTAGTACTTGGGCACGGCCGTGGAGGTCTTGGGGAGCGGCCAGGGGCATGGGCCGGCCAGCAGCACCTCCGCCAGGCACACGGCCAGCGCCACCACGGCCACGGCGGCCCGGGCCTTCGCCGCGGAGAACCGGGCCAGCAGGGCGTGCAGACCGAACGCGGCCAGCACGGCCAGGGCCAGATGCACCATGGCCACGTAGCGGTATGAGTGCCGCACGGTCACCGCGAACCCCGGCAACAGCTTGTAGAGCAGGTAGCCGGGCATGGGCACCATGTTCCCGCCAACCACCAGGCGTTGCTCCGTGAGGTACAGGTGCGGCCCGAGGCAGAGGATGGCGAAGAAGGCGGCCATCACCGCCCACATGGTGGCCCGCGGCCGGGCGCAGATCAGGCCGAACAGGGCCAGGGCAAGCACCCCGAAGCCCAGGTAGACCGAGTAGGTCGTGTTGGTCTTCTTGAACGTGCCGTCGCCGTTGTCCTTGATGTACGGGATCTGGTTGCGCCCGGGCTTGAAGAAGCGGATCAGCGCCGCGCTGGAGTCCATGCGCGGGGTGGTCTCCGGGTCGAACATGTTCAGGTGCTCTTGCTCCACCCGGTTCTCGGTCTGGCCGTGGCGGTGCAGCAGGCCCAGGGGCAGCACCCCCGCGCCCGCCACCACGGCGAGCAGGATCAAGGCCTTCCACTTCACCGCCCGCTTCCAGCCGCCGCCGGCGGTTCGGATGCTGCTGAGCAGGCGGTACGCCACCAGCACCATGCCGAACAGGAGCAGGAAGAAGATGTTGTATCCCGAGGAGTAGGCCGCCATGAGGGAGAAGAAGGCGCACAGCAGGGTGTCCTTGAGCCGCCCCTCGTCACTCTGGGAGCGCAGCAGGTAGATCAGGGCGAAGGGCACCCACTCCACGGCCACCAGCTCCGAGACGCCGTTGAAGGTCTCCAGCAGGAAGTAGGGGCCGCTCATGAACAGGGCCCCGCCCACCGCGGCGGCCAGCTTGCCCACTCCCAGGTAGCGCATGAGCATGGCCCCGCCCAGGGCGCCCACGGCGAAGGAGAAGAGCAGCTTCAGGTTGAACACCATCCCCGGGCCGAGCAGCTCCACCAGGGGCGAGAGCACCACCGGGTAGAACAGGTCGCTGCCGTAAAGCAGCACCAGGTTGGCGCCCAGGGGGTAGAAGATGTAGTTGGTTTCGGTGGGAACGAAGCCCTGGAAGAGCAGCTGCTTGACGATCCAGAGCACCCACACATGCATGCGGTTGGTGCAGTTGTGGTAGCCGATGATCGAATCTGAGAAGTCCAGGACGATGGGCCAGGTGATCAGCAGGGCGAGGGCGAAGTAGGCCCCCAGGAGGATCAGGGGGTATCTCAGGGAGCCGCCAGGGCCGGGAGGCGCCTTTTCCACGTCGGGGGAGTCCATTCTCTGGAGGAAGTCTACTAGGCAACGTGGGGGGATACAGGTTTTTTTTGCCATCGCGGGGACGTAGTCTGGAGGGCATGACTCCGGCGAAAAAGGCGGCCTTCGCCCTGGCCGCGGTGGGCCTGCTCCTCCTGCTGCTGGAGGGGGCCGCCCGCCTGGCCGGTGGGCCGTACGGGTTCACGACGTCAGGTCGTGTCTCGCCCCGGCTCTACCGGGAGAAGATGGTCAACCGCTGGATCCTCGCGGCCTGGCACCTGCGGCAGAATGAGTGCAGCGTGTACCAGGGCGATGTGCTGGGAGGACGCGAAACCCCTCACATGGCAGGCGAGGTCCCGGTCAACGCGCTGGGCCTACGGGATACGCCGGTGGCCGTGCCCCGGCCCGCCGGGCAGCGCCGGATCCTGGTGCTCGGTGATTCGTCCATCTACGGCGTGGGCCTGTGCCGGCTCCAGACCCTGCCCGAGCTGCTGCAGGCCGCCCTCGCGGACGGCTCCCGCGACCTGGAGGTGATCAACGCGGGCGTGCCGGGCTACTCCTCGTATCAGTCCCTGGAACAGCTGGGCCGGCTCCTGGAGCAGGGCGTGGGTCCGGATGGCGTGATCATCTACAACATGATCAGCGACTTCGCTGGCCCCGCCCGCCTTGACGACGATCACTGGTTCTCGGTCTGGGCCCCGGTGGCGCGGGTGCTGGGGAGGTCAGCCGCGGCGCGCTGGGCAGACAGCCTGGCCGCGGGAGCCCTGGACCGGCAGCGCGAGGAGCATGACGCCAACGAATACCACGACCACAACCGGGTCTCCCTCACCACCTACATGGACAACCTGAGGGCCATGGTCCGAAGGATCCGGCAGGCGGGTGCCTGGGCCCTGCTGGTGATCCCGCCCCTGCACCAGGACATCCGCCCCCGGCCCGGGCACAAGACCGACCTGCCCGAGGGCTTCAGCATCCGCTCCCCGGCCGATGCCGAGCCCCACCAGCGACACATAAAGAGGCGGCTTGAGGAGCTGCGCAGCGGGGCGCGCTCCTCGGCGGTCAACGAGGACTACCGCTCGGCCATGGCCCTGGTGGCCTGGGAGATGAAGGCCCCGCTGCTGGATGGATCCTCGGTGATCAAGGCGGCGGCCAGGGCCAGCGGCGGCGGCTCGGCACTGGAGCAGCGGCAGCCCAACTCCCTGATGCTGGATGACGTGCACCCGGCCCCGGCGGGGAACCGGGCCCTGGCCAAGGCGCTCTTACAGCGGGTCAGGAAACTTTCAGCAAAGTCTCGATAGTCCCGGGTAACTCTTTCCACAGTCGGGGGTTTTTCGCCTTGGACAGGAGCTGGGATGGGCGCAGGTAGAAGCGCCGGTAGGCCGAGCGGAGGATCGCATCCAGGTCCGCGGCGCTGGTCTGCTTGGTGACGAAATAGCCCGGGGGCTCGGACACCGCGCCCAGGGTGTAGTCCCGCCAGTAGTCGCGGTCGAACAGCCCCTCGTCCAGGGCGTCGGTCCAGATGTCCGTGCCCGCCATGGGCTGGGTGATGGTGAAGCTGGCCCAGTCCAGGGGCAGGTCCAGGGAGAGGCGGATTGTCTCCTCCATCTCCTCGCGGGTCTCGCCGGGGTAGCCGAGCATGAAGTAGCCGCGGGTCTCCATGCCCAGGCGGCGGGCCTCGGCCAGCACCGGGGGCAGGCGGTCCAGCTTGAGCCTCTTGTTCATCAGTTTCTGCACCCGCGGCGAGCCGGACTCGATGCCCACATGGATGCTCCAGCAGCCCGCGGCCTTCATGGCGGCCAGCATCTCGTCGTCCAGGCGGTCCATGCGGGTGCGCACGTTCCAGCGCACCTTGAGCCCCTCGCGCAGGATCCCGTCGCACACCTGCAGGATCCGGTCGCGGGTCATTGTGAAGGTCTCGTCGAAGAAGATGATCTCCTTGGCGTGGTAGTCCTTCACCGCGCGCCGCACCTCCTCCAGCACCCGCTCGGCCCCGTGCTCGCGGTACACGCCGCCCACGTACACCTGTGAGCAGTAGCGGCATCGGAAGGGGCAGCCCCGGCTGGTGACCATTGAGACGAAGGGCGTGGGCAGGCTCAGGGCGCGGTAGCGGCTCATGGGGAGCAGGTCAATGGCGGGCAGGGGCAGGCTGTCCAGGTTCTTGATCACCTGCGCCGGCGGGCCATGCAGGAGCTCGCCGCCCTTGCCCCGGGTGATGGTGCCGGGAATCCCATGCAGCTCATCGCCGGCCTGAAGCCGCCGCAGCAACTCCACAACGGTCTCGTCCCCCTCGCCCACCACGGCCAGATCCACTACGCCCTCGGTGGAGGACATGCACTCGTCCGCGAACAGGGAGAGCTGGGGGCCGCCCACCCAGATCTGGAGGTCCGGCATGGCCGCGCGGATCCGCCGGGCCAGGTCAGCCGCAACCGGCCAGTTGAAGGTGGTTGAGGTCAGGCCCACCACCGTGGGGCGGATGCGGTCCAGCAGCTTGATCAGCCGGTCATGGCTCAGGTTCAGGGCGTGGGCGTCCACAACGGAGGCCGGGAAGCCCGCCGCCCGCGCCGCGCCCGCCAGGTAGGTGACGCCCAGGGGCGGGTAGACCCCGGTGACGTTTGTCTCCTTGAGGAACGGGTGGACCCCGTGCCGCTCGTTGACGCGGATCAGGGTGATGCGGGGCTTCTTGGGGGCGTGGGCCATCTAACAGGCTAGCGTATCGGCAGGCCCGGGGCAGGGAAGCCGTCGCACAGCTCCTTCACCTGAGCGGCGATGCGGTCCTGCAGCTCCTCGTTCTCCACGTCGCCCACGACCTGCTCCATCCAGGCGGCCAGGCGCGTCATCTCTGGCTCCTTCATGCCACGAGAGGTGATGGAGGGCGTGCCCAGGCGGATGCCGCTGGGGTCGAAGGGCTTGCGCGGGTCAAAGGGCACGGTGTTGTAGTTGCAGACGATGCCCGCCCGGTCCAGGGCCTTGGCCGCCACCTTGCCCGGCACGCCCTTGTTGGTCAGATCGATGAGGATCAGGTGGTTGTCCGTGCCGCCGCTTACCAGGGCGAAGCCGCGCTCCTTCAGGGCGCCGGCCAGGGCCTTGGCGTTGGTGACGATCTGGTTGGCGTACGCCTTGAACTCGTCGGTGGACGCCTCCTTGAGGGCCACGGCGATGGCCGCTGTGGTGTGGTTGTGGGGGCCGCCCTGCAGGCCGGGAAAGAGGGCGTTGTTCAGGGCCTTGCGGTGCTTCTTCTTGCACATGAACATGCCGCCCCGGGGTCCGCGCAGGGTCTTGTGGGTGGTGGTGGTAACCACGTCGGCGTGGGGCACGGGCGAGGGGTGCGCCCCGGCGGCCACCAGCCCGGCGATGTGGGCGATGTCCGCGCAGAAGATGGCGTCCACCTCGGCGGCGATGGAGGCGAAGGCCTCGAAGTCGATGATGCGCGGGTACGCGGTGGCGCCGGCGTAGAGCAGCTTGGGCCGGTGCTCCTTGGCCAGCTCACGGATCTGATCGTAGTCCAGCAGGTGGGTCTCGGGGTTCACGGTGTACTGCACCGGGTTGAAGAAGGAGCCGGTGATGCTCACCTTCCAGCCGTGGGTCAGGTGCCCGCCATGGGGCAGGGCCTGGCCCATCACCGTGTCGCCGGGGCGGACGAAGGCGAAGTAGACCGCCAGGTTGGCCGGGGAGCCGGAGTACGGCTGCACGTTGGCCGACTGGGCGCCGAAGAGCTTGCGGGCCCGCTTGCGCGCCAGCTTCTCGATCTTGTCCACCAGCTGCTGCCCCTCGTAGTAGCGCCGCCCGGGGTAGCCCTCGGAGTACTTGTTGGTCAGCACCGAGCCGGTGGCCTCCAGCACCGCGGCCGAGGCGTAGTTCTCGGACGGGATCAGGCGAAACTTGTCGGCCTGGCGCTGCTCCTCGGCCAGGATCATCTCGTGGATGTCAGGATCAACGGTCTTGAGCTCATTCATGGTGTCGGCCTCGGTCTTGGAGGTTTCTGGGCGCAATAATATAGATCAAACACTCTGACATTGGCAGGTCAGTCCATCGAGGGCTGAACGCCGCTGAGTTTCGTTGAAGCGGGCCAGGGCCACGCGCAGGCGGTCCGTGCATTGGGGGCAGCCGGATGGGACCTGCTCCGCGGGCAGGCCCTCGCTGCTCAGGCCCACATGCAGGGGGAGGCCGAGCTTGCTCAGCATGCGGGTCACATGGACCACGTTCCAGAGTGACGGAGGTGTGTAGTTGCCCTGGAGCATCTCCTGGTGCAGGGGCGTGCCCTCCGGCACGAAGGTGGGCTCCAGGGCCACGCGCAGGGGCAGGGAGAGCTCCTGGGCCAGGTCTGCCAGGTAGCGGCCGCTCTTCATCACGTCGGCCACAGCCTCCATGTTCCGGGTTCCCAGGGGCTTGAACAGCAGGTACACCACCAGCGCGACATCGGCCTCAACTCCGGCCAGCACCTGGGCGGCGCAGCGGAAGTCATCCAGGGTGAAGCCCTTGCGGATGCGCACCTCCCGTATCTCCTGGTCCGCGCTCTCCAGGCCCACGCCCACCTCCAGCCGGCACCGGGCGGGGAGGGCGGCCGCCAGGGGAGAAATGGCCTCGGGGGTGATGTACTCCGGCCGGGACTCGATCATCACCGCGCGCAGGGCGGGCAGCTCCCTGGCGGCCAGGGCGAGCAGGGCGGGGCGCGCCTCCTGGGGCACCTCGCCATCGCACAGAAAGGATCCGGAGCAGAAAATATCAAGCTGAACCACGGCTGGCAGGGCCTGCCGGTGGGCCTCCATGGCGTGGCGGAGCTGGGCCATATAGTCGCCCTCGGCCACCGGCTCCCCGTCGCTGGTCAGGTGCTGCCAGAAGCCGCAGTTTGTGCACCCCCCGGTTCTGCGGGCGTAGGCGCAGCCCGGGGCGCGCAGGATCACCATTAGGCGGTGTCCCTCCGGCGCCGCGCTGATCTCTATCCCTGCCGGCTGGCGTAGTTGATCCCGTTGGGAGCCGGTGGTCACCTGGGGCTCCCCTCGACGAGCCGATCCCCCATCACCAGGCAGTCCATGCCGGAGCGGCCGAAGGTGGCGATGGCCTCCTCCGGGGTGTTGACGATGGGCTCGTTGATGTTGAAGGAGGTGTTCAGCACGGCGCCCACATCGCGGAGGGCGCGGAACTCGCTGATCATCCGGTGATAAAGGGGCGCCGCCGCCGGGGTCACCCGGTGCAGGCGTGAGGTCGCCAGGTGGGTGCTCCCGTTCTCCTGCACCACCGCGGGGATCACCTGGGCCATGCGGTCATCCTTCATGGGAGAGGCCGTCAGCATGTAGTCGGCGCACTCGGTGCCCGGGTGCATGTCGAAGAACCGCTCCACCATACTGTCCAGCACCGACGGGGCGAAGGGGCGGAACGACTCGCGGTCCTTCACCTGGCTGTTGATGCGCTGGCGCGTGTCAAAGCGGGTGGGGTCGGCCAGGATGGAGCGGTTGCCCAGGGCGCGCGGGCCGAACTCCAGCCGCCCCTGGAACCAGGCCACGATCTGCCCCTGGTCCAGGCGGCGGGCCACCTCCAGTGCGGGGTCCTCCACCCGCACGGCGCTGAGGCCGGCGGCCTCCAGGGCCGAGTCCATGCGGTCGGCGCTGTACTCCGGGCCGAGGTAGGAATGGGCCATGCGGGGCCGCCCGGGTTGGGCCAGGGAGGTGTGCAGCAGGGCCGCGGCGCCCAGGGCGGTGCCGGCGTCGTTGGCCGCGGGCTGCACCCAGAGGCGGTTGAACTGGGTCTGTCGCAGCAGCTTGTCGTTGGCCACGCAGTTCAGGGCGACGCCCCCGCCCACGCAGAGGCCGTCGATGGGCGGGCCGCCCCGCTCGCGGGAGGCGGCGTTGGCCATGCCGTGCAGGGTGCGCACCAGGTGAACGATCGCCTCCTCGGTGACCACCTGCAGGGCCGCGGCGATGGAGGCGTCCTCGTAGCGGTCAATCGGCGCGGGCCGGCGCGGGCCGAACCGGCGCTCCAGCTCGGAGAAGTCGCCGGTTCGGAAGCGCATGACGTCGTTGTCCACGGCGAAGGTGCCGTCGGCCTGGAGCTGAACGATCTCGCGCATGGTCTCCAGGTGGCACTTGCCCGACAGCTCCCCGCGCGGGTCGGTGATGGCGCCGTAGCCCATCACTTTGCCTGGCCCGGAGTAAGCGTCGAAGCCCAGCAGCTCGGACATCTTCTCCCAGAGGAAGCCCAGGGAGTCGGGGTAGGGCAGCCGCTGCAGCCGGATCAGCTGGCCGCCCAGGCCCAGGCCGAGCCAGGTGGAGTGGAACTCGCCGATGCCGTCGATGGCCAGCACCGCCGCGTTCTCGTGGGGCGACACCGTGTAGGCGGAGGCCGCGTGGCACAGGTGGTGATCCAAAAAGTGCATCTCCGCCCGGGGGAACCGCTCGTCCAGCAGGCGGCCGGCCTCCAGCAGGGATCGGTTGAACGCCTTCTCGCCAGCGGGGGAGCCGAAGTCGCCGTCGGTGACGCGCCCGACGTCGGGCAGGCCGGTGTTGCGCGCCAGGCGCTCCACCGGGTCCAGGGAGTAGCCCACATGGTCCACATCCGCCTCGGTGATGCCGGCCATGGAGAGGCAACAGGCGATGGCTTGCCAGGGTAACTCGGAGGCGTTGTCCACCAGCGCGCGCTTGGCGTGCTTGATCCGGGTGAACCGCTCCTCCTCCACGGCGGCGACGATCTCGCCGTCCCGGATGATGGCCGCGGCCGACTCGTGGTAGGCGCTGTTGACGCCGAGGATGATCATTTTTCTCTCCAAATATGACTCTTCAGGGAGGGAGAAGGTTAAACTGTCCCCGACCTGATGTCTTCCCCCCCAACCGAATCGCACATCGACAAATCCTCCGTCGTTTTCTGGGCGTCCGCGGGGTTCGTGCTGGTGTTCACCATCATCGGAGCCTCCTCCGGGGATTCCATGGGTGGGTTGGCGGCAAACATCCTGGCCTTCATCACCAGCAACTTCTCCTGGCTCTTCCTCTGGTCCATGACCCTCTTCTTGTTGTTCTGTAGCTGGTTGCTGGTGAGCAAGGCCGGGCGGCTGCGCCTGGGGCCGGACGATGAGCCCCCCGACTTCAACATGCTCACCTGGCTGTGCATGCTCTTCTCGGCCGGCATGGGCATCGGCCTGCTCTTCTATGGGGTCGCCGAGCCGATGATGCACTACACCTCCCCGCCCACGGGCCAGGGGGGGACGCCCGAGGCCGCCCGCCAAGCCATGGTGATCACCTTCTTTCACTGGGGCATAAACGCCTGGTCCGTGTACGCCGTGGTGGCCCTGGCCCTGGGCTACTTCGGGCACCGGCACGGGCTGCCCCTGACCCTCAGGTCCTCCTTCGGCACCCTCTCCGGGGCGGCGGTGGGCCGGCTGGTGGACGTGCTGGCCGTGGTGGGCACCCTCTTCGGCGTTGCCACCAGCCTGGGCCTCGGGGCGCAGCAGATCAACGCTGGCCTGACCCACCTCTTTGACGTCAGCAAGTCGTCGTGGGTTCAGCTCATCCTCATCGCCCTCATCACCGCCGTGGCCACCATCTCGGTGGTAACCGGCGTGGAGAAGGGGGTGCGCCGCCTGAGTGAGCTCAACATCATCACCGCCGGGCTGATGCTCCTGTTCCTGGTGGTCGCCGGGCCCACGGGCCATGTGGCCAGCGCCTTCGTGGTGAACCTGGGCAACTACCTGGCCCACCTGCCGGCCGGCTTGATCTTCACCGACGCCCTGGGGGACGAGAAGTGGCAGGGGAGCTGGAGCACCTTCTACTGGGCCTGGTGGATCTCCTGGTCCCCCTTCGTGGGCATGTTCATCGCTCGGGTCTCCCGGGGGCGCACCGTGCGCGAGGTGGTGGCGGGGGTGCTGTTCATCCCCTCCCTGGTGACCTTCATCTGGTTCACAGTGTTCGGCAACACGGCCCTGTACATGGACGCCGTCCAGGGGGGCGCCATGGCCGCCGCGGTGGAGCAGAGCGTGCCCACCGCCCTGTTCATCCTGCTGGAGCGCCTCCCCTGGAGCGACCTGGTCTGCACCGTGGCCGTGGTGTGCATCGCCTCCTTCTTCGTCACCTCGTCCGACTCCGCCTCCATGGTCATCGACATCATCACCTCCGGAGGGGATCCGGATCCGCCGGTGATCCGGCGTATCTTCTGGGCCTGCAGCGAGGGGGCTGTGGCCGCCACCCTGCTGCTCACCGGCGGGCTCAAGGCCTTCCAGAGCGCGGTGATCGCCACGGCCCTGCCGTTCACGCTGGTCTTGCTAGTCGCGACCGTGGCCCTGGGACGGGCCCTGCGAAGAGAGGCTCGCGCGCTGAAGTAGCGTTACTACAACCCGGACATTGCCTCCCGCAGATCCAGCACTTCCTCTGCTACACCGGCCAGATCTTCGTCGTCGCCGCCCGCCAGTTGCTCCAGGAACTCAACGCTCCCCGGGGGGGTCAGGTGGCCCAGCGCCTCCACGGCCACCACCCGCATGTCCAGGTCCAGGCCCTCGTCCCGGGCCATGGCAAGCACCGCTGGCCCCGCCTCCGCCACCTCCTGCTCCCCCGCGGCCATGACCGCGGCCCGGCGCACGGGCAAGTGCTCGTCATCAAGGGCTTTCAGGATCTCCGCCTGGAAGCCGGGCACGAAGGCCATGCAGTACACACCCGTGAGCCGCCACGCGTCATCGCCAGCGCCCAGGCAGGCGCGAACGGCGTCCTCCTGCCATGGATCGAAGGCCCGCACCGATGCCTCCAGGGCCTGGCGCCGGGTCAGCGTGGGGCGCCCCTGGTCCTCGTAGACTGCGCGCAGCACCTCCCGCGCGCGCAGATAGACGTTGTGAGAGATGGGCACCATCTCCGGGTCCGAGTCCGGGGTCTCGTGCTCGTCGCCGCCGAACTCGATGTACCCCTCCTCCAGGCAGGGGGCCAGGGCGATGGCCGCAGCGCCAGCAACCTCCGCCGCCGCGTCCTCCTTGCACCGCTCCATCAGGGCCTCGGCCACCTCGTCGTCCACCAGGGCTGACGCCATGTACGCCGAAGCCTCTCGCGCCTCCGGGTCGTCATGGGTCAGGCAGGCCAGCACTGTCTCCCGGGCGTCACCCGGCCACTCCCAGGGGGGAAGCTCCTTCAATCGCTCCAGGTCCTGGATCTTGTCCTTCGCCATGCGCTCCTCCGTGCTCACTTTTTCTTCTTCTTTTCGTCGGTCAGCGCATCGTCCCAGCCCGGATGGACCTTCTCGTCCACGATCTGGTTCTTCGATGACATCTCCAGGGCGAACACCAACAGCGCCAGCTCCGGCAGGGTGCCGGTGCGGTTCAATACGGTGCGAGAGACGCTGAGCCGGCAGCACCCGTCGCTGGCCATCCAGGTCCGGTCCCCGCCCGTGCTGCCCGACAGCTCCCGGCCAAAGTCGAGGGTCATGTCGTCCACCGAGATGCGCAGGTTGTAGTGGGTTTGCTTTACCTCGACCTCGGTCAGCCCCACGCGGCCTTTCATCTCCAGCGTCTTGTCCTCGCGCTTGATCGTGAGCTTGGCCGCGTGGCCGGCCACCATCCCCACCAGCTGGTCCCCCTTGCGCTCCAGCTTCCACCGGGGCAGCTTGACCGGCCTCAGCTTGGCCCGCTCCTCGGCGTTATCCGCGCGCTTGTCCACCGTGCCGGAGACGCCCTTCTTCGACTTCACGATCCCCCGGCGGCCCACCATGATCCACTTGTTGGTGACCCGCACCTCCAGCACCGGGTTGCTGCCGATGGTGAACCGCATGGCCGAGATGCCGATGGGGGGTTTCTTCTTCTTGCTGTTCAGGCACCCCGCCCCCAGGACCAGGCTCGCCGCCACCACGCCGAATACGATGCGCTCCATCAACTCACGCCTCCAGCTGGACCCGCAGCATCTCGAAGCGACGCTGCAGATCGGCCTTGCCCTCGGGTGAGAGCATCTTCTCGCGGATCCTCTCGGGCAGCATCTCGGCTTCGGTGCACTCGATGACCGCGGCCATCTCCTGCATGCGCTTCTCGGCGTCCTCCGCGGAGGGGATGAACCCGGCCAGGGCGGCCTTCAGGTGGCCGGCCTCGATCTCCTCCTTCTCCTCCAGCAGCGCCAGCCGCCGGGCGCGGTTGACCACGCCCTCCACATCGGCGCCGGAGAGCCGCTTCCCCCCGGTGTCGGGCACATCCTCTGCCCTGATGGTCACGCCGTTCTTCTTGCCCATCACCACGAACATCTTGCGTATCTCATCTTCACCCTGGGGGTAGAAGAGGGCGATGTGCACCTCTGCGCGGCCCTGGCGCTTGATGTCGATGGGCAGCAGGTCTGGCCGGCAGGTCATGAGGAACCAGACGATCTTGCCCCGGAAGGCGGTGTTCCCCATCTGTGACGCGATCTGGGCGAAGACCCGGTTCTGGGTGCCCGAGTCGCCGGACTGCCCGCGGTTGCCAAGGGCCGCGTCCGCCTCATCGATCATCACCACCACCGGGCCCATTACCCGCAGCACCTTGAGGATCTTCTCCAGGTTCCCCTCGGTTTCGCCCACGTACTTTGAGCGGAAGTTGAGCAGCTTGAGGCAGGAGATGCCGATGGTGCCGGTGTAGCACTCAGCCAGGAATGACTTGCCCGTGCCCACGGGGCCGCACAGGAGGTAGCCCATGGGCGCCGCGTCCAGGTGCCCCCTCCGGATGAGCTGGCCGTCCTCGCGCAGGCGCTTCTTGGCCGCCACATGGCCCACAACCATGTCCAGGTTGTGCGACGGCTCCACGAACTCCACCATGCCCTGGCAGGCCCCCTCGATCATCTCCTTCTTGAACTGTTTGAGCTGGTCCAGGCTGATGGCCTTGCCGTGGCGCAGCGCCCCCTGGAGCAGCCCCTGCAGGTTGACCAGGGTCAGGCCCGCGGTGAGCTCGGCCAGCAGCTCCGGCTTCACCTCGCAGATCTTGTCGAAGGACCTGCCGGCCCGCACGTAGTCGATGTAGGCGAGCCGGTCCTCCCGCTCGGGGAAGGGGAGCTCGATCTCCTTGGTGTGGGCCGAGCGCACCAGGGCGCCGTGCAGGTCGTTCACCTTCTCGCTGATCAGGCAGAAGCCGAAGTTCACCCGCTTGATGTACGGGTTGCGCGCCCATCCCATCATGGTGGCCAGGTTCGCGGCCAGGTCCTTTGAGGTATGGGAGACAGCCGTGGAGGGCAGGCAGAGGTGGGCGTAGTCCATGATCAGGGCCACCGCCGGGCGGTCCTTGTCGCTCTTGCCCACCAGCATCAGCTCGAGGAAGCGGTTGAGCAGGGCCAGCACCCGCACCGGATCCCGCGGGATCTCGCCCAGCTTGCCGATGTACCGCTCGATGAGCTTGTTCATCTGCTGCAGCCGCTCCTTGCTGGCGCCGGCCAAGGCCCGGGGGGGGCGGGTCATGTCGTAGTAGAGCACCAGGTCCCAGGAGCCGAACACCTGGGTGGCCAGGAACTCGGGCAGCACCCGGTACTCAACCTTCTCCCGCTCCTCGGTGCGCACAAGGTCGTCCACGTTGCCGTGGAGCACGAACATGCTGGTGGTGCCGGTGTAGTACACCTTCCCCAGCTCGCTAGCCCAGGGGGGGAACCAGTCGGGGAAGTACGCCTTCTTGTCCATTGAGGTCATGGCCGCTTCTCTGCTCCGCTCATTTTTCAGGGGACCCAGTCTACAGCGAAGCGACACCACAAATAAACAGTGGAGCCCAACCGGGCTGATAAGATGAGCCGCCCATGCCCAAGATCCCCACCCTGCTCGTCCTGACCCTGATCCTGACAACCGCGTGTGAGGAGGGCGGAGGGGCCGCCGGGGAGGCATCCAACGCCCTGTCCACTGCGACGCCGCGCCCCGTCGATACATGGATCACCCAGCAGTGGGCCAGGGAGCGACTGCCCAAGGGCATGACCGAACGCGAGCTGGCCATCACGCGGCTCTTCCACCGGGGCGGCCCGGGCCGCGGGCGCCTCATCGACAAGTACGACAACTACCGCACCAAGAACATCACCGACTTCTTCCTCACCGCCCCGCCCAAGACCAAGGGGATCCGGACCCCCGCCGAGTACGAGGCGAGCCAGGCGTACATGCTCTCCTGGAACGCGGCCAGCTTCTACACCGGCGCGGCGTGGCAGGCCCTGTTCACCGGCATCATCAAGGGCGCCTGGGGCGTGGCGCCGGTGCTCCTGATCCACAGGGACGCGGCCCACAAGGCGGCCCTGCAGAAGGAGCTCGCCACCCTGGGCTACACCGCCGCCGACATCAGCAAGAACGTCATCTTCTGGAAACAGAAAACCGACGCCATCTGGACCCGGGATTACGGCCCGCTGGGGGTGGTGGAGAGCAGCGGCGGGGCCGCCGCCCGGCTCTCCTTCGTGGACTACCGCTACTACCATACGCGGGTGCGCGACGACGAGACGCCCACGAAGTTGGCCGCAGCCTGGGGCGTCAACGTCTTCCGCCCTGACCTGGACAGCGAGGGGGGCAACTTCATGACCACCTCTGACGGCCTGTGCGCCCTGAGCAAGGGGGTGCTCTGGTACAACCTGGGCCTGACGCAATCGGCCATCGAGAAGCTGTTCGAGCAGTACCACGGCTGCAAGAAGGTGCTCATCGTGGACGCCATGGCCGGGGCGATCCCGCACATCGACATGTACGCCAAGTTCTCGGCCGACGACACGGTGCTGGTTGGGAGCTACACGGCCGCGCAGCACGCCGCCAACAAGAAGATCCTCGACGCGGTGGCCGCGCTGCTGGCCAAGACCAAGAACCCCTCGGGCAAGACCCTCAAGGTGATCCGGATCCCCATGGGCAACGTGGGCAAGTCGGGCAAGCACAAGGTGTGGCGCACCTACACCAACTCCCTGGCCCTCACCGACGGCGCGTCCAAGAAGGTGGTGCTGATCCCCACCTACAGCGACGACACGGGAAAGGAGGCGGCGGCCATGGCGGCCTACGCCAAGGCGTTCCCAGGCTGGAAGCTGGTCAAGATCGACGCCAAGATCGTCATCCCCGACGAGGGGGCTGTCCACTGCATCACCATGCAGATCCCAGCCGGGAAGCGGGCCAAGATGGAGGCCGCGCCCAAGGACCTGTGCGGCGCCAAGAAGCTCGCCTGCGCGGTGGCGTCCTGCGGCGCCATCACCGACGACGGTTGCTGCGACGGCAACACGCTCAAGTACTGCCAGGACGGCAAGCTGTCCGCCAAGGATTGCGCCGGGAACCCGTCATGCGGCTGGAACGCCGCCAAGGCCTGGTACGCCTGCGGCACCAGCGGCGGCGCGGACCCGTCGGGCAAGGTGAAGAAGGCATGCCCGGCGGCCATGACCCCCGACGCCGGAGCGCCTGACCTGCCTCCGCCGTCCCCCGACCTGGCAGCCCCGGATCTCGCCCCGCCTGACGCCACGCTGGACGCGGCAGCCCCTGACGGGAGCGATCCGGATGGCGGGTGCGCCGTGGGGGCCGGGGAGGGCGGCTCCCCGTTCCTGGCTTTGTCGTATATACTTCTTATCTTCCTGTTCCGCCGCGCGCGGATCGTTTGACCCCCGAGGAGCATCCATGAAGCGTCTGTTGTGCCTGGTCTGTTTCGCCGCCCTGTTGGGCCTCACCCCGGGGGGATGCATCGAGGACAGGGAGGGCCCTTCCCGGGCAATGCGCCAGCTGGGTGGAGGCCATGTACACGCCACGCCAACGCTGCCGCCCGCGGACCAGGTGGACCGCCCTGGGCGCTTCACCCACACCGGCCCCGGCGAGCCGGTGATGCTGCCGGCCTACAAGACCGCCTGGGAGGAGGAGCTGGAGCGGCTCATGGACCGGGAGGGGCCCTCGGGAATGGCCCTGGCTGACAAGTACTCCGATTACCGCGACAAGAACGCGGCACACTTCCACATCACCAAGCCGCCCGCCACCAAGGCGTTCCGCACCCCAGCCGAGTATGAGGCGAGCCAGGCGTACATCCTCAACTGGCGGGCCGGCTACATCAAGGCCAGCTGGGCCAAGCTGTTCGCTGGCATCCTCCAGGGGGCCTGGAACGTGGTGCCGGTGATCATGCTCACGACCTCGACCAGCCACCGCACCTGGATCGAAACCCAGCTCGCCAGCCTCGGCTACTCCGCCGCGGAGATGGCCAAGAACATCACCTGGGTGACCATGAAGTCCAACGCCATCTGGGCCAGGGACTTCGCGCCGGTGAGCATCGTGGAGACAGGAACCACCGGCAAGGAGAAGCTCTCCTTCATCGACTACAAGTACTACCACGCGCGCCCGTACGACGATGAGGTGCCGGCCCACCTGGCCAAGGCGTGGGGGATCAACATCTACCGCCCTGACCTCTCCTTCGAGGGCGGCAACTTCCAGACCACCTCCGACGGGCTCTGCTCGGTCACCAAGGGGGTGCTCTACTACAACATCCAGCTCTCGCAGAGCGCGGTGGAGAAGGTCCTGGCCGCCTACCAGGGGTGCAAGAAGACCATCTTCGCCCAGCCCATGACCGGCGGCGTCATCGCCCACATTGACATGTTCTCCAAGTTCGGCGCGGACGACCGCATGTTGGTGGGGGAGTACACGGCCACCCAGAACGCGGCCAACAAGAAGATCCTCGACGCCAACGCCAAGCTGTTCTCCAGCACACCCACGCCGGGGGGCAAGACCATCACGGTTACCCGCATCCCGATGCCGAACATCGGCAGCGACTCCTGGGGCAAGATCTGGCGCACCTACACCAACTCCCTGTCCCTCACCCCCGACGGCAAGCCGGGCGTGGTGCTGATCCCCACCTACGACGACGAAACCAGCAACGAGGCGGCGGCCATGGCGGCCTACGCCAAGGTCTTTCCGGGCTGGAAGCTGGTGAAGATCGACAGCAAGATCATCATCCCCGGGCAGGGGGCGATCCATTGCATCACCATGCAGATCCCCAAGGGGAAGCGGGCGATGATGGAGACGCCGCCGGGCAACAGGTGCGGTCCAAAGAGCACCTCCTGTCACCCGAACACCTGCGGCTCCATCACGCTGGAGGGTTGCTGCCAGGGCAGCATGCTCAAGTACTGCAGCAAGGGCAAGCTGAGGCTCAAGGAGTGCTTCAGCAACCCCACCTGCGGCTGGAACCCGGGCAAGGCCTTCTATGACTGCGGCATGCATGGCAAGGCCGATCCGTCGCGCACCTTCCCGTACGCGTGCCCGGGGGCCACCACCGACGCCGCCCCGCCCGCGGACACCGGCTACATTGCCCCGGACTTTAACCCCGACATCAGCATGGACCTCCCCATGCCCGACGTGGCCCCGGATCTACCCTCGCCGGATGTGAACCCGGCCGACCTGCCCCCGGCCGAGGCGGGCACGCCCGACGGCGGCCGGGGCGATGACCCGGAGGAAGATGACGGCTGCGCGGTGGCCCCGCGGCGGGGCGCGCACTCGTGGGGCGCCCTGGCCATGCTCATGCTCTGCCTCACTGCTCTGGCGCGGCGGCGACGGGGCTGAGCAGCCACAACTCCTCCACCGCGGTTGGTTCAGCGGTGTGGATGTCGAACATGGACACGAAGTCGGCTCGGCTGACGCCGAACAGGGCGAGCTCCTTGAATCCCCGCGTGTCGTCGGAGCCGCGAAGGCGCGCCACGTAGACCCGCCCTCCGCTGGCGTGCACCTGCTTGATGCGCCGCCACATCAGGACCACCGCCTCCCCCGGGCCGCCCGTGGCGCCCACAAAGTGGACCAGGGGGAAGAGCTCGGGCGGACGCTGGGCGCCGAGCCCCACCAACTCCTCCCACCCGTGGCCGGGAGAGACCAGCAAGTCCCCCCCGGAGAGCACACGCTCGGCCGCGGCTGCCCGGTCCATCTCCGCGCTGTCCAGGCGGCGGGGGAGCTGGTAGCCGAGCAGGTTCACCAGCGCCACGGCCGCCACCAGGGCCCAGGTCAACCGCCCGGGCCGAGGGGGGAGCAGCAGGAACAGGGCGGGCAGAACGAAGATCCACCGCTCGGTGTCCGAGGGGTAGAAGGTAAGGGCGAACAGGGCAAGCGGCAGACACCAGGCCAGGAGCAGGAGGCGGAAGGACGCCCGCCCCGGATCCGCGCGGTTGGATCCACGCAGGAAGAAGAGCGCCACCCAGGCGCCCGCGGCCAGCGCAGTGCCTGCGGCGGCCAGGCCCAGACCAGCCTCGTAGGGGTAGGGGGCGTGGACCAGGGCCCGAGCCAGGCCCCAGATGGTGGCGGGCAGGGTGCGCCACCCGTGGGGGTACGGCACCCCATGATCCGCTGAGCCCAGCCAACGCCACAGCTCGCCCGCCCCGCTGAGGCCTTGCTCCCCGGCGGCCCAGGCCAGGGTGAGGCCGAAGGTGAGCCCCGCGGCCAGGCACGCCACCGTGGCGGCCAGTGCGCGACGGGCCTGCCTTGGGGAGAGGATCAGGGCAGGAGCCAACAAGACCAGCGTGCTGTGCATGCAGGCCGCCAGCCCCGCGGCCAGGCCAGCCAGCGCGGCCCACCCCAGACCGCCGCTCACACCACGAACCAGGGCCCAGAGCGCCACCACGCAGGCCAGGTTGGCCGGCGCGTAGGTCTCCACCTCCATGGCTGACCGCATGAAGGCGTGGCTGGCGCAGAGCAGTGCCGCCAGGGGGAGCGCCCGTTGGGAACCCACCAGGCGGCGGGCGGCATCCCAGAAGAGGATGACGGCCAGTAGGCCGCAGACCAGGCTCAGCCCCCGCAGCAGAGGAACCGCCTGGAGCAACGGCCCGCCGCCCGCGCCGCCCGCATCCACCAACGTCCGGGCCAGGGGCAGGTAGAGCAGGTGCCCTGGGGAGAGGGTGTCGTGGTTGAGCTGTTTGAGGTAGCCCACGCCGTCCCCGTTGATCCCCGCCGGGTGGAGCAGGATGCCCGCCGCCGCCAGGGCGGTGACGATGCAGGCCAGCGCGGCCATGGATCTGAAAGAGCGAGCGCGGTTCATCGGCTCCAGGATTGTACTCCGCCGCGGACTGAATAAGATGACTCACATGAACGCCACCGACGTCGGCCTCGTGTACGACGACCTCTTCCTGGAGCACCGCGCCCCGGCGGGGCACCCGGAGGATGGCGCGCGCCTTGAGGCCGCGGTGGAGGGATTGCGCGCGGAGGGGCTGTTTGAACGTTTCCACCTGTTGCCCAGCTCTCCGTTGTCGCAGGAGGACGCAGAGCGGGTGCACCAGCCCGCCTACCTGGAGTGGCTGGCCGGGGAGGTGGCCAGCGGGGCCACTTTCCTGGACGTGGACACATTCCTCGGGCCCCGCTCACTGGACGCCGCCAGGGCCGCGGCTGGAGGGTGCGTGGCGCTGGTCCGGGCCGTGGCATCCGGGGAACTGGGGGCCGGGCTGGCGCTGGTCCGCCCCCCCGGGCACCACGCGGAGGCCAACAGCTCTGGCGGATTCTGTTTGCTCAACAATGTGGCTCTGGCCGCCGCCGCCGCGCGGGACGAGGGGCTGCGCCCGGCCATCTTCGACTTCGACGTGCACCATGGCAACGGCACCCAGTGGGCCTTCTACGATGACCCTGATGTGCTGGTCATCTCCATCCACGGCCAGGGCGCGCATACGTACCCGGGCTCTGGCGCGGCCGAGGAGCGTGGGGGCGGGGCCGGGGAGGGGGCCAACCTGAACATCCCCCTGCCCATGGGGAGCGGCGATGATGCATACGCCCTGGCCATGGAGAGGGAGGCGCGCCCGGCCATGGAGCGGTTCAATCCTGACCTGCTGCTGGTCTCGGCTGGCTTCGACGCCCACCGCCAGGACCCCCTCGGGGGCATGGATCTCACCGATGACGGCTTCCGTTTCATCCTGGAAGGCGCGGCCTCATGGGCCCGGGAGTTTTGTGGTGGTCGGTGGGTGGCCGCGCTGGAGGGGGGGTACCACCCGGGCGCCCTGTCCCGGGGCATCGTGCTGCTCGCCAGATGTCTCCTCTCAGGGTAGGCTATCGGTTCGGAATTTATTTGGCATTGATTCAGCAAACCGGGGATGGCAAGTTGCCCGGTTGAGCCTTCGAATATCGGGAGTTTCGGCGTGACCAAGAGCTTGCTCAACCAGCGTTATATCCCCCTGCGGAAGCTGGGCGCGGGGTCCATGGGCGAGGTGTACCTGGCCAACCAAACCGGGGAGGCGGGATTCCGCCGGGAGGTTGCCCTCAAGCGCATCCACCGGCACTTCTCCGAGCACCACGGCGCGGTCTACATGTTCCTCAAGGAGGCCCGGGTCGCGGCGGCCCTGTGCCACCCCAACATCGTCCAGATCTTCGACGTGGGGCAAGAGGAGGACGGCAGCTTCTTCATCGTCATGGAGAACGTGCGCGGCACCGATCTGCGCAACCTCGCCGAGATGGCCACGCGCCAGGGGGCAATGATCCCCATGGACGTCGCCCTGGGGATGGTCTGCCAGTTGCTTGAAGGGCTGCGCTACGCCCACACCTACACGGACGGCGAGGGGCGCCACCAGGGGGTGGTGCACGGCGACATCGGCCCCAACAACATCCTGCTCTCCACCGACGGCGTGGTGAAGCTGGTGGACTTTGGCCTGGCCAGCGCCGAGGGGCGCATGCGCCAGGAGGGCGCCCTGCACGCGGGCAAGTTCGCCTACATGTCGCCGGAGGTGGTCAACGGAGACAGGAAGGACGCCCGCTCCGACCTGTTCAGCACCGGCATCCTGCTCTACGAGCTCACGGTGGGCCAGCGCCTGTTCAGGGTGAACTCCTACGATTCCCTGCGCCGGGTGCTCGCCGATCCGATCCTGCCGCCGAGGCACCTGCGCCCCGGCTACCCCGACGAACTTGACCGCATTGTCATGCGCGCCCTGGAGATTGATCCCCGGCGCCGCTACGACGCGGCCACGGTCATGCTGGAGGACATCGAAGAGTTCGCCTTCAACTTCGGACACCGCCTCTCACGCCTGCGCCTGGGCCGCTACGTGCGCCAGATGCTCGGCGTGGTGGATCCGTACGACGCCCTGGAAGGGGCGGCCCGGCCTGGCGTCGTGGACCAGGCGTACCAGGACGGCCCATCGGACACTGCAGAACAGCCCAGCGTGGCGGCGGTGTTGGAGGGTGGCACCGGCGACCTGATGCAGATGCTCGAGGATCAGCAAGCGGCTCCGGCCCGGCCTCCTCAGGAGAGCGTGGACCTGTGGGGCGAGCAGCTCCAGGCGCGGCCTCCCCAGGAGAGCGTGGACCTGTGGGGCGAGTCCCTCGAAGACGTCACGGATCCGGACGCGGACGGCACCGATCCCACACTTGCACTGGAAGACGGGGAACTGGAGCCGGTGACGCCTGAGGAGCAGGGCGGCCGGAACATCGACGACCAGGTTACCGGCGAGGTGAAGCTCCCCGAAGATGAAACCTCCAGGACCCCATCTCCAGAGAGTCTGCTGGCCAATGAGGAGGACCTGGATCAGGACGACGAGGAAGAGGAGGATGAGATCTTCCCCGACGAGCTGCTCCACGATTATCTGGCTGCCGTGGGCGAGGAGGAGGGTAAGGACGAGGACAGCGACGGCGACCAGGCAGAGGACGACGAGGAAGGGGAGGACGTAGAGGAGGTCGAGGAGGTTTTCGACGCGGACGAGATGTCGGCAATCATCGTCAGCGACGAAGTGGAGCCTGAGGAGGACGAGGAGGAAGAGGAGGAGATCCTCCAGGATGAGGAAGCGGCCGAGCCCTTCGCCCCGGAGGAGCCCTCTGTGGATGTCCTGGAGGCCATGGGCGAGCTGGGCGTTCGTGTTCCCGGCAGCTGGGGGACAGAAGAGAAGGTGGAAGAGGAGCCCGCGCCCGCGGACGAGGTCGAGGAGGAGGAGGAAGAGGACGAGGAGGACGATCGGGAGCCGACCCTT
>CAZCFB010000076.1:0-22866 GCA_964497805.1 uncultured Kofleriaceae bacterium | reverse complement strand
AAGGGTGGTCCCCTCCCCCTCCCCGTGGATCAGCATGTCCAGGGACGGGAGCCGCTCCAGCAACACCTCCGGGGAGAAGGACGTCGTCCCGGGCCCTCCCGCCAGCACGGGCACACCAGGCGCCGCCGCCCTGATGGCCGCCGCCATGTCCCCCGCCTCCTTGAGGCTGAACAGAGTGGTGGAGAGCCCCACCAGGCCGAAGCCCCCCTCGGCCACCAGCCGGGCCACCTCGTCCCGGGGCCGCGGCTCAGCCGGCAAGTCCAGGATCACCGGCTCGTGCCCGGCAGCCTCGAGCGCGGCCGCGATGTAGGCCACGCCCAGGGGCGCCATGGGGTGGGTCCCGCTGAAGTTGTAGACGATGCGCCGGAAGGGCACGTTGACCAGGAGCACCTTCACTGTCCCCGCTCCTTGCGGCCTGCTCGCGATGTCGTCCTCAACAGGTCCAGCCCGGCCTGGGCCAGACGGATCAGCTCATCCGGACGCCTCATTGTGGCCAGGCGCTGGCCCACGAAGCCGGGGCGCAGGTAGAAGCGGCGATGCGCCCGCCGGGCAAGGGCGGCCTGCTCCTCCCGGCGGCGCCGCAACTCCGCCCTCAGCTCGGGATCCCTGGACCACACCGTGCCAGGCCTCGGGGCAGCCACGCCAAAGGCGGCATAGTCCAACCCCACCTCCACTGCCATCTCCACGGCGCGGTCCACCTCCCGCGCGCCCTCCCCGGGCAGGCCCACGATGAAGTGCCCGGCCACCTGGATTCCGTGGCGGTGGGCCACCCGCACCGCATGCGTCACCGCATACTTATCGGCGCCCTTGCCCAGGGCCTGGCGTGCCTTGTCGTCGGCGGTCTCCACCCCGATCTGGATCACGCGGCAGCCAGCCCGGGCCATGCGTCCGGCCAGCTCCTCGCTCATGGGTTTGGCGTGGGCGAAGGCGTTCCAGGGCAGCCGGTTGCCGTCCGCGGCCAGGGCCTCGCACAGGGCCTCCAGGTGCCGGGGGTTGGCGTTCACAGTGGGATCGCGCAGATAGACCGCCCGGTACCCCGCGGCGGCCACCGCCCTGAACTCGGCCGCCACGTCGGCCACGGGCCGCAGGGCGAACCCAACCTCCCCCACGTTGCAGAAAGCGCAGCGCCGGGGGCAGCCGTACCCGCTCAGCACCGAGGCGAAGCGGCCCAGCCCGGGGAACGGCAGACGGTAAGCGCCGCCCTGGAAGAGGTGGTGCAATGGCATGGGGTAGCGCAGCTCGCCGGCGGCCCGTACCAGATCACCCGTGGAGGGTGGATCCTCGTCGGCAAAGACCAGCTCGTTGCGTCGCCCGCCCTCCCCCCGCACGGCAGCGGCCAGGGCGTCGGAGGCGAAGTCGAGCAGCACCCCGTCCAGGCCGGGGAAGCGCCCCAGCCCAGCGGCCGGATCAAAGCGCAGCAGGTCGCCGCTCCCCACCAGCACCGCGTCCGTGCGGCGTCGCAGGCGGGCCACGAAGTCCTGGTCTTGTGCGGCGGACTCGTCCCCCACCAGCAGCAGGATCAGGTCAGGCGCCGCCCCCTCCACCCGGGCCAGGGTTTGCTCCGGGTCCAGGCTCAGGGCCACGGCGTCCAGGGCGGTCAGCTGCCCCAGGGGCGCCAGGTGCCCGCTCTGAAGGAGCAGGTCCAGGGGGTGCCAGAGCACCGACGGCTTGGCCCCGGCGCTGCAATAGGTGTCACGATGGACCGGGGGCCGGGCAGGCGGGTTGAGCAGCAGGAACCGACGCGCCCTGGCGAGGTCTAGTCGTACCAACTCGGTTTCCAGAGGTGGGTGATGCCGCCGAATCCCTCGAAGTGCTTCTCGCCCCGGGCCGAGCGCACCGCGTCGCTGGCGATCACGCGCCCGATGGAGAAGAGGAACCACCAGTGAAGGCGGCGGCGGATGGCGTGGGGGGAGACCAGCTTGCTGAAGTAGCTCAGCGGCTGCTTGCCCACGAAGTCCTGGGTGATCTTGGAGGTCAGGTGCGCCACCTCCTCGCGGGAGAGGTGCTCCGTGGCCATGATCGGGTTGAACATGTCGTAGTTGGAGAAGTCCTCTTCCTCGATCCAGCCCTGCTCGCGCGCGTGGCGCCACAGGGCCGTGCCCGGGTACGGCTGCAGCGCATGGTATGCGGCGAAGTCCAGGTGGCAGCGACGTGAGTAGTCGGCCAGGCGCTCGATGGTCTCGGCTGACTCCGAGCGGATGCCGGTGGTGAAGGTGGCCTGGCGGAACACCTCTGGGTACTTGCGCTCCAGCAGGTGGCAGGCGCGCAGCAGGGCGTTGGCGTCCAGGTTTCCCTTGCCGATCTCCTCCATCTCCGACTGCTCGGGGCGCTCACCGCCAAAGAGAGTATGGCGCAGGCCGGCCCGCACCATCTTCTCCAGAACGCCCTGCTGCTCCTGCTCCAGCATCAGGTCCGCGCGCACAAAGGCCCACCAGCCCAGCTTGTACCCGCGCTGGAGGATCCCCTCGCTCAGCCCGTCCAGCCACTCGGAGTCGAAGTTCCAGGTGGCGTCCACCCAGAACAGGTAGCGCACGCCGTACTTGTTGTAGAGCAGGTCGATCTCGGCCAGGGTGCGCTCCACCGATTTCTGCCGGCGCCTGGGGGTGAGCACCATCTCACCGTCCGGGCCGCGGTGGTGCTCCCCCTCGAGATTCGTCCAGGAGCAGAAGTCGCATCCAAAGGAGCAGCCCCGGCTGCCCTGGATGGTGATGGCCTTGGGCCAGAGCAGGCCGAAGGGCGAGTAGCGCTCGATGGGCACCAGGTCGTAGGCCGGCATGGGCAGCTGGTCCAGGTCGCACAGGGGCCCGGGGTCGGTGATGCGCGCCTCCCCCTCCCCGTCCCGGTAGGCCAGGTTCTGCACCCGGGCCAGGTCCCCGCCGTCGGCCAGCGCCTCGATCAACTGCAGGAAGGCGTGCTCCCCCTCGTACATCACCACGAAGTCCACGAAGGGGAACTGCTCCAGGGTGTACTCCGGCATGTGGGAGTGGAAGTGCCCGCCCGCCACGGTGACCACGTCGGGATCCAGCTCCCGCGCCAGCTCCAGAGCCCGCATCCCCTCCTTCATGTAGACCGTGCCCTCCCCCACGGCCACCATGTCCGGCTTCTCCCGGGCGATGACCTGGCGCAGCTTGGTCCAGCCGATCTTCAGCGGGAGACAGTCGATGAACTTGAGCTCAAGGTCGGGGCGGTGCTGGCGCAGGTAGGCCGCCATGCAGGGGAAGGCCAGGGGGAGCAGGAAATTGTCGGACTCGTTGAGGATGGGCCACAGATGGGCCGGGGGCCGGATGAAGAGGATCTTTCGCACCGACCGCTGCTGGGGGAGTGATTGAGTCACCGATTCTCCTGACCGGTCAATATTGAGGGAGCAGGGGATAAATTCAAGCCAGCCGTGAGGTTCCGAGGCTCGCGCCTGCCGGGCTTGCCATATTCCTGTGGTCGTATAGACCTTGCACATGGAGATCAAGGCGGTCACCAACGAATACCGGGCCCTGGAAGAGCCGCTGCGGGGGTTGGCGGCCTGGGTGTCGGAGCAGCTCGCCCCGCTTGAGCAGGATCCGGCGCTTGAGGTTCACCAGGTGGCCTCCCGGGTCAAGAGCCTGGAGAGCCTGCTGGCCAAGGTGGCGCTGCCCGACCGCACCTACAGCTCGCTGGCCAGGATCACCGACCTGCTCGGGGTGCGGGTGGTGACCTACTTCGAGGACGCCATCCCGCGGATTCAGGACTTCATCGAGCAGACCTTCGAGGTGGACTATCGCAACTCCGTGGACAAGGGGGAGGGGCTGGGCACCTCACGCTTCGGCTACCGCTCGGTGCACATCATCTGCCTGGCGCCCGAGCCGTTCAGCGTCCCCGGGCCGGGGGGCGGGGAGCCCATCCCGTTCGAGATCCAGATCCGCACCGTGCTCCAGCACGCCTGGGCTCAGATCGAGCATGACCTGGGCTACAAGACCCCTGAGGCGGTGCCCAACCGCATGCGCCGCAAGTTCTCCCGCCTGGCCAGCCTGCTGGAGATCGCGGACGAGGAGTTTGTCCAGATCCGCCACGAGCTGGCCGAGCACGAGGAGGCCGTGCGCCGCCACGATGGGGAGGCATGGCAGGGCCTGGAGATAGACATCGTTTCCCTCCCCCACCTGTCCAGGCGGGGGTGGGTGCAGCAGCAGGACTGGCGCCTGGCGGGGCACCTGGGCCTTGACCTGGTGGAGGAGCCGTTCCATCCCGAGTACCTGGTGCGCGTACTCCAGACGGCGGGGCTTGCCACCGTGCAGCAGGTGGAGCGCGCGTCGCGGCAGCTGGGACCCAAGCTGCCCGGATTCGTGGACGCCTACTTCTCCTTCGCCGCCCGCCAGTGGGACTTCGGGCCGGATCGGGTCAAGAGGATCCCGCGGGGGTACAGCCTGCTCTTCGTGGCCTACTTCCACCTGCTGAGGTGCCAGACGCCGGGCATCTCGCCTCTGGAACGGGTGACCCGCTTCCTTCAGATCACGGACCGAATGGAGCGCCCGGAATCACAGGCAGCCGCGCAGTTATTACTCAGTGTTTTTGACGACATGAGCGAATCTATTTAACGTTTAGCTTTATCCTGCCAGCCCACAGCCTGGTCACGTCTCCAGTGCGGCAGTATTCCTCAAGGGCAACGGTGGGATCCTCTTTCAGGGTGTGTGACGCGAACGCCCCGCCGGGCAGCTTGACCTTGATTGTTTCGCCGGCCTTGCCGCGGCCCGGCCCCGGGGATCCCTTGAGCCATCGCAGCTCGAGCGCGGTCACCCCCTCGGCCCTGGCCACGGTCACCTCGCCCCCCTTCCAGGTCGCGTCCAGCACCGCCGCCGGGGCGGTGGGGTAGAGGCGAACGCTCTCGTCCGGCGCCGTCTTGAACCCGGTGGCGGTCAGCCAGTAGGCCCCTGGCGCGCGGTCGCTCTTGATGCCGCGGTGCACCCGCTGCGGGGTGAGCTTGCGCTTCTTGCCCAGCAGCCAGGTGGCCGCGTCCGACAGCTTGTTGTAGTAGAGCGTGCCGCCATGAACACCCTTGGGATCAACCCAGTACTCGATGCTCAGGCCGTACCCCTTGAGCATCTGGATCTTGGGATCCACCGAGCTGAACGGGGTGACGGTGTCCGCCTTGCCCTGCCACACCAGGGCGGGGAGGTTGATCAGGTTGAGCCACAGGTCCTTGTGGAAGGGCGCCGGGATGATGGAGACCGGGTGCAGGGCGGCGTAGGTGGTTGGGGAGGCGATGCCGTGGAACCAGGAGGAGGCCCCCTTGGCCGAGATGCCGCTGACGTACACCCTGGCCGGGTCCACATTGTAGGCTCGCATCACCTGGGCGATGGCCGCGTCCAGCAGGGAGAAGTAGTCCTGGTCGAACCTGGTGCCCTGCTTGGTGATGGCATCCCGCGCGGCCTTGTCGAAATCGTTGAACAGGCGGTTCATGAAGTTGACCGTGACGTAGATGAAGCGGTCGCCGGTCTTCTTGGCCAGGTAGGGCAGCCAGACGTCGTCCTTGAGCTTGCTGGTGGGGTGGGCGGGATCAACCCACAGGGGCATGGGGGTGGACGCCTTGTCCTTGTACGTGGAGGGCAGGTAGATGGCGTAGTCGAAGGTGAGCTTGTCCAGGGCGGCGATACGAAGAGAGGCCTTGATGGCGTGGCCGTGGGAGATGCCTGTCTTCCACTTGGTGAGCCTGGCGCCCCCGTGGTCCGCCTGGATGGCGGCTCGCACCTGGGCCGGGGCAGCGCCTGAAGACGAAACCGCCGCCAGGGTCTTGGAGGTGCACCCCGCCTGGATGGCCGCGGACACCAGCGGCGCCACATTTACGCCGCCGTCCCCGCTGACGCCGCCGTCGCCGGTGTTGTTTCCGGTGCCGTCGCCATCGCCGCAACCATGAGCCAGCATGACCATGGCAAGGGTGATGCAGACTCCACGCGTGGATCCGAACCGGAACGTATGGAACATGGGGGAGGCTCCTTTGGTTGAACCGGGATTATACCGTCGACTGGCCCCGCCTTAGCAGGGGGAGATAGCAGGCGAGGCTCAGCAGGGCGAGCCAGAGGCAGCTGGAGCGGAGCCCGAGGCTGGCCACCAGGAGGGGGCCCACCAGCGCGGCGCCCAGGCTGGCGCCGGCCAGGTCGAGGCCGTAGACCTTGCCGGCGAGGCTCGCGCCCCCCCTACGCCCCATTGCCCTGACGAGGAGTGGGAAGAGGGCCCCGTTGACCAGGCCGCTGCACAGGGCCAGGGCGATGAACGCCAGGCGGGGCGGTGGCGGTGTTGGCCAGCACAGGAGCAGGGCCAGCGCGGCGGGCAGGAGGCACGCCGCGGCCAGGGTCAGGCGCGACCGGAGGAGCCCCTCCCCTCCCCGGCCGTCCAGGGCGGCGCCCAGGGCCATGCCCACCATGAACAGGGCGAGGATCACGCCGAGCCCCTCATAGAGCTGGCCGTGCGCCACCTGGTAGGCGAACAGGAGGATCACCTGGCAGGTGATGCTGCCCAGCCCCGCGCACAGGGCCGCCGGAGCCCGCGCCATGCGCCCTCGCCTGCCCGCCAGGAGCAGCGCCGCCCCGAGGAGGAGGGGTATAAAAAACAGCGCCAGGGGGTTGGCGCCGAGGGCGGCGGAGGCCACGCCGCGCAACGAGCTCTGCTCCCGCTCCAGCGCCTGGACCAGGTGGTGCAGGTAGCCGGTGGGCTCCATGTCCAGGTTGGGTCGCACCGTGGCCTCGGCGGCACGCACCTGCCGCTCAAGGTCGGCCCGGGAGACCGGGAGGCCGCGCCTGAGCAGCTGCTCCATGAAGGGCATCCGATCCGGCGGGGTCCCCGGCGCGGGCGACGTGCGCAGCCCCTGCCTGGAGGCCATGAAGACGCAGGTCTGGCCCGGGAGCAGGGCCACCCGCGGGAAGGCGCCGGCCAGGGAGCGGCGCAGGGTGGCCAGATAGCGCGCATGATCCGGCGTGAGCAGCAGGCCCGACGAGGTTACCTCGAACAGCAGCGCGCCCGCGGGCTTGAGCGCCCGCGCCGCCGCCTGGAAGAACTCACGGGTGTAGAACCGGTTGGCCAGCAGGTGCGAGGGATCGCCCAGGCGCATGAGGATCAGGTCGACGGAGGCCTGCTCCTGCCCTAGCAGCCGCCGCGGATCTCCTGCCACCACCTGCACTGTGGTGGGGCCCAGGTGCCGCCGCGCGAAGGCCACCATGGCCGGCTCCGGCTCCACGCAGATCACCTCCTGAACCCCGCCCCGCCCCAGCGCTTCGGCCGCCCCGGAGCGGCACCCTCCGAGCAGCATCGCGCGCCGGGCGCCGGGGGCCTGGAGCAGGGCCAGCCGGGCCATGGCCGCCGCGCCGGGCGAGGGCGATGAAGAATCAACCAGGTGGCCGCTCTGGTAGAGATGCACCTCTCCCCCCAGGCTGGCGGCGTCCAGGCGCCCCTGGGCCGAGGCCACGCTGTCCAGGTGGTTCATCCCGCGCCAGAGCAGCGTTCGGCGGGCCCCTCGCGCCGCCCCGCTGGCCCAGGCCAACAGACAGATCAGGGCCGCTGCCCCCGCTGCCACGGCCAACAAGCGGCTGGCCCCCCCGCGACGCTCCAGGCACAGGAGGAAGGCGCCGGCGCAAGCCAGGATCCCAAGCATGAGGGCCAGGTCGGTGGGCTGAACCCGAGGCGCAAGGAGCAGGTGGATGATCAGCGCGCCGAGCCCGCCGCCGCCAGCCTCAAGCAGGTAGGCCCGCCTGGCTGCGCTTACACCCCCACCCCCGGCTCGATCCAGCGCGGCCGCGGCCAGGGGGAAGGTCGCCCCCGCTGCCACGCAGAAGGGAACGAGGAGCAGGGGGAAGGCGGCCAGGAGCGTGGTCAACGGGAGGGTCTGCACGGCCAGCGCGCCCAGGAGCGGCCGCACCCCGGCCAGGGCGAACAGGGTGGCGGGCAGCAGGAGCCCGGCCGCGAGCATGGCCAGCGCCAGGGCCCGGGCCGGCGCGCTGAAGCGACGCACCGCGGCCGCGCCAGCCCAGCTCCCCACCGCGCCCCAGAGCAGGTAGGCGCCCAGGAGGATCCCCAGGAGGAGCTCGTCGCCGTGGGAGGAGACCAGCAGCTCACGCAGGAGCAGGATCTGGGCCGAGAGGGTGAACGCGCCGAACAGGAAGACCGCCGCCTGCGTTGCCTTGGGGGCGCCGGACATGTGCCTAGATGAGCCAGATACCGAGGACGACCAGCCCCGCCCCGCACACCTTGCGGAAGATGACCAGCCGCTCCCGTCCGCCGGTGAGGAGCTTGCCCGGCAGCCAGGTGAGCAGCCCACAGGCCGAGCCGATGGCCAGCAACCCCGCCAACATGTTGCCCAGGCCGAAGGCGAGACCGTACGCCAGCCCCTGCGCGGCCGAGCTTGATATGAGGGTGATCTCGGACATCACCGCGATGAGCGGCGGGCAGGGTGACGCCCCCAGGGCCACGCCGAAGAGGAACAGGGAGGAGCGGCCCATGCGCCCTGCCCCGCCCAGGGACTTGCACCAGCGGGAGATGCCGCGGTCAAAGTAGACCAGGATCCCCATGAACATGATCAGCACGGCCACGAACCCGTGGATGTAGCCGCTCAGCGAGGGGCTGAGCACCGCCTGCAGGTGAGCCGCCCCCGCGCCGGCCAGGGCCCCGAGCACGGCACAGGCGACCCCCTTGCCCAGCAGGAAGATGCCGAGGCTGAACATGGTGCGCCGGGGCCCCTCCTGCCGCCCCGTGAAGTAGACCACCAGGGGCGGGCCGCAGGCGACGATGCACGGGCCGGACAGGCCAATGGCCAGGCCGACCATGAAGATCTGGAAGCTGGCGACCAGGGCGTCAGGCATGATCAGTTCCTTTGGGCCTCCGCTTCGGGTGGGTTCTCCATCTCCCATGACCTCTTGCGCGACCAGGGGATGTCCCGGCCGCAGTGCTTGCAGTGGTTGCCGTTGAGGGCGGACTCAAAGGCGGGCGCGCCGTCCTTGAGCTTGAAGCCGAGCACCACCTTCCTGCAAAAGGGACAGCTCACCGAGGTGGCCAGCAGGTCCATGGGGTCGTCGTCGTCGTGGATGTTCATCAGGTAGATCATCGCCATCTTGAGCCCCTCCTCCTCGGCGATGGCCTTGGCCCGCTTCAGGCTGGCCAGGGGCGTGGGCGGCAGGTTCTTGAGCCGGTAGGAGGGGTAGTACCGCATCAGGTACACCTCGGTGAGCTCACCCATCTGGGTCTTGACCCACCTGGCCATCTCACGGACCTGCTGCTCCGAGTCGCTCACCGACGGGATCATCAGGTAAAAGAAGGAGACATGGACCCCCTGCTTCTTCATGAGCAGGGCGTTGTCCAGCACCGGCTTCAAGGAGCCGCCGGTGTAGCGGTTGTACACCTCCTCGGTGAACCCCTTGAGGCCGAACACCACCGCGTCCACATGGCGGGAGAGCGCCAGCATGGGCGCGCTGTTGACGTACCCGTTGGTGGTCACCACGTTGATCAGCCCCGCCTTGCGAGCGAGCTTGGACACGGCCAGGGTGTACTCGAAGTTCACCGTGGGCTCGTTGGTTCCGTGCACGAGCACCGAGGCCTTCTTGCTGCGGGCCAGGTCGACGATGTACTCGGGGGACAGGTACTTGATCGGCACCTTCTCCGGGTCGGACAGCACGAACTGCCCGAAGACACAGAAGGGGCAGTCCAGGTTGCACCCCACCAGCCCCATCTTGACCCAGGGGCGCTTGAGGCCCAGGAAGATTAGCGGCATCTGGTAGTCGGGCGGCGTGACGAGGGGGTAGGTCTTGCCGTAGAGCAGGCTCCACAGCTCGCCGTCCTTGTTGAAGCGGGCCTTGCACTTGCCCTTCTCCCGCTCGCCGAGCACGCAGTTGTGGGGGCACAGGTCGCACCTGACTTTGCCGCCTGGCAGGCGGGTGGAGAACATGGCCTTCTTGCGAAAGGGCGAGGCCTCGCCAGTCGCCTCAAAGAAACCGCCGACGATGTACTCGAAGCGCTTGGCCGCCACTGCCAGGGCGATGATCAACACCAGGAGGATCAGGCCGATCACCTTCTTTTTACTCAGTGCCTTAACCTTGCCGCCCATGAGAGGCTATAAAACCACAAAATAGGAATGGGCATAGCGGAATGAGCCAAAAAGGACGCTTCAGGTGGCGTCTCACCCTGCGAAACCTGCACCGTGACATCGGTTACCTCTGCGTGGGGCTGTGCGTGGTGTACGCGGTGTCCGGCGTGGCCACCAACCACGCCAGGGACTGGGACTACAACTACTCGTCCACCTACAAGATGATCCGCCTGGGCAAGCCCGCCGCCCTGCTGGGCGGGGATGGCGTCGAGGGGGTGTCGCCGGTGGCCCTGGCCCGCAGCCGCCAGGCGGAGCTGGTGGAGCGGATCATCGCAAAGCTGGGGCGCACGGATCGGCCGCGTAAGGTGTTCTGGCGCGGCGGCATGCGCCTGGCCCTCTACTTCGGGGAGGGGCGCCTGGACGTGGTGGACTATCTGCCGGCCACGGGCGCCGCCACCCACCGCAAGCGCACACCGCGGCTGTTCCTGCGGGCCTTCAACTACTTGCACCTCAACGAGGGACGCCGGGCCTGGACCTGGATCGCTGACGGATTCGCCGTGCTGCTCTTCTTCCTGGCGCTGAGCGGCCCCTTCCTGGTCAAGGGACGCCGGGGCCTGCGCGGGCGGGGCGGCGTGTTCCTGCTGCTCGGGATCCTGATCCCGCTGCTGGTCTGGCTGGCGCTCCAGGGGCGGCCTCATGTGGAGGAGCCCACCAGCGACCTGCCCGAGCTACGTGATGTCGGGGGAGAACACTAGCTATTTGTGGCCGGGGCCCCCGGGGCCTGGTCCCTTGGGGGGGGGCGGGGGAGGAGGAGGAGGAGCGCCGGGGCCCTGCTTGGGAGGCGGACCGCCGGGGCCACCTGGACCACCCGGACCGCCGGGGCCGCCAGGACCACCTGGGCCGCCTGGGCCGCCTGGGCCGCCGGGGCCTGGACCGGGCATACCATGGGCCGCCTTCCGCAGCCCACCCGGGCCCTTGCCCAGCCGCTGGAGCAGGCCATGCGCCACATCACTGTGCGACAACCCGCTGCGGCGCCGCGCCCCATCTGCGGTCTTGCCCAGGATCTGGAGCTCGTCCCTGTGCACGCGCTGAACCAGAGAAACCATCTCCTTTCCCTTGAACCCCCTGGCCCGCAGGTCCACCAGGGAGTCCACCCGCCGGGCTGAAACCAGATCCGCCGCGCCGGGGCGCACCAGGGCCCTGACCTCCACGGCGGGAACGCCGGAGAGCCGGGCGTGGGCGATGGACGTGAGGACTTGAGGCGGCACCGGACGCTTGCCCCTGGTCAGCCGCTTCCGCGCGTCGCGCATGTGCCCGACCATCTTGTTCACCACCATCTTGATGCGCATGTCGGGCACCCGCTTGGCCCGGCCCTCGCGAACCTTGCTCTGCAGCGCGGTCACGGGCAGCCCCTCCTTGGCCGCGCTGGAGATCACCCCGCTCAGGGCGTCAGCGCTGGCGTGCACCGGGCACAGGAGCAGAGCAGCTATGGTGGCGGTTTCGATCAGCTTCTCTCTCATATCATCACCTACCCCTCACTGTACTTACGACCAGCCGGGCCATTGGATGCATCTTTATTTCCCTTCTCCCCCACGAAGAGGGCGCAATTCTTTCCCCCGAAGCCGTCATCCAGCCAGCGGCTGCATGAGGGCGGCGGACGCACATCGCCGTCCACCCAGATCATGTACTGGTGCAACCCCGGGGGCGGCGCCAGGGTCACCCGCCACACCCCGTCCTGCTGGACCATGGGATCCCGCTCCGGATCCCAACTGTTAAAGGTCCCCACAACTGCCACGGCTCGCGCACCGGGATCCCTGAACACAACAGAGATGGAGGTGTCCGGGCTGGCGGCGCCCAGCTCGGCGACGGCCAGGGGCCGGCTGCTGTATCCCCAGCGCAGCGCGATCCCGCCCAGGGCCTGGTGCCTTTCATAGTCTGACACCTGGTCGCTCGCCCCCCACAGGGACTCCCAGGAGGCAAAAACCTCCAGCCAGGGGAGGATCCGGTACCGCGCCTTTACCCGCCCCTGGTGCAGCAGATCGGTGCGGTCGACGTCGGTGGTCGCTCCGCTCGAGTCCTGGGTCTCGTACTGCATCTGCAGGTAGAAGAAGTCGTAGCCCGCCTCCAGGGTCAGGTCCGCCCAGGGCAGGTCCCACCCCATGGTGAGCCCGGCCATGTGCTGATAGGCCAGGTACTGTTCCGGATCCGCGGCAGAGTAAGTGAAGGCGTAGTAGGGGGAGATCTTCACTCCCTTGCCAGGCCGCCAGCCAGGGGCGATCTGGGCGGTGTGGGATTGGGTCCAGTCCGGGCTGGTTTCCTCGCCGTAGCTGGTGTAGTTGGCGGTGTAGGACAGGCTCAGGTCCAGGGCCTCGGTGCCCAGGGCGCGGCGGAACTGGACCATGCCCACCCCTCCCAGCCACCCGCCGTCGGTTTCGTTGCGGAAAAAAAGGTGCGTCACCCCACCCATGATGGTGAGCCGCACCCCGAGCACGGGCGGCGCCTGGTAGCCGAGCAGGGCCCAGTGGTAGAGGGCCGTCTCGTCGTCCAGGTCCCCGCCGATGTACTGGCGGAGCTCGCCCTGGTAGCTCAGCATCAAGTAGCTGTCCGCCAGGGGCCCCACCACCAGCGTCGCCTCGGGCTCCAGCCCAATGAAGCCCCCCCCCTCGGCCTCCTGGATGTTGGGGATGGCGCTGGCCTGGTAGTAGGTGTTGGAGTCGTATCCGCCCGCGGTATCCGCGCTGAGGGAGAGGCTCACCTGGGCCCGGGCGGACGCGGCCCAGAGGGTGGCGGCTGCCAGTATGACCAGGCGAAGGGGGGTCATGGGCCTCAGATCACCAACAGGCTGTTCTTTCCGCCGAAGCCGTCCGCCTGGTAAGCCTGGGCGTCCGGCTCAACGACCCACTTTTCTCCGTCCAGCAGGAACTTGTACTGGTACCGGCCTGGCTCCAGGGGCACCGTGACGGTCCAGACCCCGTTGCCATCCTCGTCGCTCAGCGTGGTCTTCTCAACGGACCAGTCATTGAAATCCCCGGCCAACGACACCTTCTTGGCCTCCGGCGCCTTGATCAAAAAGCGCACCATCACCGTGGGCTTGGGACACGTGGCGGCACCAGCCGACGCCAACGTGGTCGTGGGCGTACTCGTGGACGTTGACGTGATCGTGGACGTGGACATGGACGTCGACGGTCCTGTGCCCCGCCCCACCACAAACGCCCCAATCACCAACACAACCCCCAACAACCCCATGGCCCAGGCCGGTATCCGCACCGGTTGAAAGATCCACATATATATAGGGACGCGCCCAGGACTGTCAGGCAGCGAGCCCATGATCCGGTCGGTGAGGCCGCTGTCCGGCGCCTCGCTCAGAGACTTCAAGCCTTCCTGCATCTCCTCAAAGCTGGCCAGCTCCCTGGCCAGATCGGGATCCGAAGAGAGCGCCTCCTCCAGCTCGGCCCGGGTCTTGGCGTCCAGCTCGCCGTCCAGGCTGGTGTGGATCAGACGGGATCGGTCGTCAGACATTTCATCCTCTCCTGCAGCTGGACGCGGGCGCGTACGACCCGGATCTTCAGGGTGGTCACAGGCAGCGCCAGCACATCTTGCATCTGCTTGTAGCTCATCCCCTGCACCTCCTTGAGCACCAACGGCACGCTGTACTTCTCATCCATCTCCGCCAGAGCCTGCTCCAGCAGCGATAGCCGCTGCCGCTGGTCCACCTCCTGCTCCGGGCCGGCCACCCGCCCGGTGAACATGGCGCCCGTGCGGCGGATATCGCCTGTGAGGTGCCCCTCCCGCCGCTTGTGGCTCTTCAGGTGGTCCTTGCACTTGTTCACCGCGATGCGCATGAGCCAGGTGTAGAAGCTGCGCTTCTGATCGAACCGGCCCAGCGCGCTGTAGGCGGCCACGAAGGCCGCCTGGGTCAGGTCCTCCGCGTCGTCCCTGTTTCCGACCAGGCGGAGGGCCACGGTGAAGACACGCGTCCTGTATCGCTCCACGAGCTCGCGGTACATGTCCGCTTCGCCGTCCAGCACCTGCTGGACCACCCGGGCATCCCGCCGCCGCGTCTTCGCCGCTTCATCAACTGTCATACGATTGACCCGGCAATAGGATACGGCCCACCCCCCAAAATCGTCATCTTTTTGTAGCAGCCGCTGCCTGACGAAAAATCCTCAGAAATATTCACCCCGCCTGTATCCCCCTCATCAGCCGCTCGTACAACCCACACAAGGCAATGACAAACATGAAAAACAAACGGCGATCACTCCCCTCCTCACTCTCCAGACCTTCTTGTCTGGCGCGGCTGAACATCTCCTTCCTGTTGATCACCGTAGCCGCCACCTCCGTGGCGCCGCGGCCGGCCCTGGCCCAAACCTCCAGCTCTTACGACGCCGCCCTGACACGGGCAGCCGAGCTGGAGAAGGCCGGGGACACGGTCGCGGCCGCCGCGGCCCTCCAGCCCCTGGAGCAGCAGTACGCCCAGGATTACACCCTTCAAATCCGCCTGGCCTGGCTGCGCTACGACATGGGCGACTACGCCGACGCCGAGACCACATACCGCCGGGTGATGGTGCTCTCCCCCGAGTCCCGGGACGCCCGGAGCGGCCTGGCCTGGACCCTGCTGAAGCGCGGCAACTGCGAGGCCGCCCAGATCCACTTCAAGGCCCTGCTGGCCAGCAAGCCGGACGACGAGCTGGCCCTGGCCGGCGCCGCCCACTGCGAGGAGCCCTCTCCGGTGCGCGGCACGCCCAGCGTCTCCCTCACCGGGCACGCCTACCAGGATAATCCGCTCAAGAGCGGGGCCATGGGGCTCACAGTGGCCGCCCCCCTGCGCTTGATGCAGCACTGGCTGCTCAACCTCACCTACCGCTACACCAACTTCTGGACCGTGCAGGGCCAGGGGTACGACGACGGCATCGAGCAGCACGAGGCCCACCTGGCCTCCGGCGTCTCCTTCGATAGCTGGGGGCTCATGGGCCACTACAGCTTCGCAACCGAGGACACCGGCACGGTGGGTGACGCCCACATCATGGGCCTCTCCGCGCGGTTCAGCCCGTGGGGCGACATCAACCTGGAGGGGAGCGTCAGCATCTACGACGACATGACGGTGGGCCGGGCGGCTGTCTCCTGGCGCCTGCCCCTGGCCTCCTGGTTCTCCCTGACCCCCGGGTTCCACCTGCAGGTGGCCAACGCCGAGGACGGGCATGTGCTGCTGGACGAAACCACCGACGTGCTGCCCGGCGGCTCCCTCACCGCCACCTTCCACGGCGCGCGCTGGGCAGCCTGGGCCGGCGGCAAGTTCGGCACCGAGGTGCGGCCGGCATACCTGGCCGGGACCCCCTCGGTCTACAACACATACGACCAGCTCACCGGGGGCCTGTGGGCCGGGGCCTCGGTGGCCCTGGTGGACGGCTGGTCAATCTTCGCGGCTTACGAGATGAACGCCCTGTCCACGAGCGACAGCAGCGGCACCTTGAATGACAACTACATGCACCTGGTCACCCTCGGCGTGAGCTTCAGCTTCGGCTCCGCCGGCGGCCCGGGGAGGAGGTAAGAACAAATGAACGCCGAGAAACGCCTCAAGGACCTGGCAGTCAGCGACTCCGGCTTCCTCTTCGACCCGTACTCGGGCTCCACCTATACGGTCAACCAGACCGGGCGCGTGATCTTCGAGGGGCTCAAGGCAGGATGCGGGCGCGAGCAGATCGTCGCCGACCTGGAGAAGACCTTCAACACCACCGCCGAGGACGACCTGCAGCGCGACCTGGACGAGTTCGTCCACATGCTGCGCCAGAGCGACCTGCTGCCCGAAGAGTTCACCATCTAAGGAGGCCGTGATGAGCAAGGACAAACAACTCACCGTCGCAGTCACCGGCCTCAACGCCACCGACAACCCGGGCCCCGGCATCACCGTGATCCGCGCCCTGCGCCACGACCCGGAGTTCAAGGGGCGCGTGGTGGGCCTGGCCTACGACACCCTCGACCCCGGCATCTACGCCCGGGACCTGGTGGACGACGTCTTCTTGATCCCGTACCCGAGCCAGGGCGCCTCCGCCCTGGAGTCCCGGCTTCGCTACATCCACGACAGCGTGGACGGCCTGGACGTGGTCATCCCCACCCTCGACGCGGAGCTGGCGGCCTTCATCGAGCTGGAGCCCGTGCTGGAGGAGCTGGGCATTGGCCACTTCCTGCCCACCCGGGAGCAGCTGGACACGCGCTCCAAGGTGAAGCTGGCCGAGATGGGCGAGGAGGCCGGCATCAACGTGCCCGCCACCCGGGTTATCTCCTCGGTAAACGACCTGTACTCCGTTCACGAGCAGGTGCCCTTCCCCCTCTGGATCAAGGGTGCGTTCTACGGCGCCTCCCTGGCCCGCACCGTGCACGAGGCTGTGCACGCCTTCCACAAGGTCGTGGCCACCTGGGGCTATCCCGTCATCGCCCAAACAGGCGTGTCCGGCGACGAGCTCAACGTCGTGGCGGTGGGCGACGGCGAGGGCGGCCTGGTGGGCGCGGTCCCCATGAAGAAGACCACCATCACCGAGAAGGGCAAGGGGTGGGCCGGCATCGCCATCAAGGACCCGGAGCTCATCGACATGACCCGCCGCTTCGTGGCCGCCACAAAGTGGCGCGGCCCTTGCGAGGTGGAGGTCATCAAGTCGGCGGACGGGACCTACCACCTGCTCGAGGTGAACCCCCGGTTCCCGGCCTGGTCCTTCCTGGCCGCCGGCGCCGGCATGAACCTCCCCGCCGCGGTGATGCGCCTGGCCGCCGGGGAGCCGGTGGAGCCCATGACCGACTACAAGGTCGGCACCATGTTCGTCCGCATCAGCATCGATCAAATCGCGAGCCTGGATGACTTCCAGGCCATCGCCCAGTTCGGAGAGATGATCTCCGCCAACAGTGACGCGGCCAAGGCCGCCTGAGGAGGATCGCCATGTCTAACACCCAGCTTGCAACCGTGTCCGAAGACCCGCGTCCCCGCTACGAGCGCCCCCGCCTGGTGCGTCACCAGCTCGGCATGATGAACAAGTACTCCCGCACCCAGGCCATGCAGCCCCAGACCCACATTGACGGGGTGCAGGTGTCCGAGCTGGCCGAGACCTACGGCTCGCCCCTGTTCGCCTTCTCCGAGAAGACCCTGGTTTCCCGCTTCCGCGAGCTGCGCGACGTCTTCTCCGTGCGCTACCCCAAGGTGCGTATCGCCTGGTCGTACAAGACCAACTACCTGGAGGGTATCTGCCGGGTGTTCCACCGCGAGGGCGCCTGGGGCGAGGTTGTCTCCGAGTTCGAGTGGGAGAAGGCGGTGCACAACGGCGTGGACCCGGCGCGCATCCACTTCAACGGCCCGCACAAGCCGGAGAAGACCCTGGAGCGGGTGCTGCCCACCGGCACCACCATCCACATCGATAACTTCGACGAGCTGGCCACGGCCGAGCGGGTGGCCGAGCGCCTGAACATCCGCCCCAAGGTGGCCCTCCGCCTGAACCTGCAGACCGAGGCGATCCCCGCCTGGGGCCGCTTCGGCTTCAACCTGGAGAGCGGCCAGGCCCGGGACGCGGTGACCCGCCTGGTGAGCGGCGACCGCCTGAAGCTGGCCGGAATCCACTGCCACATCGGCACCTTCATCCTCGACGGGCAGCCGTACAGGGAGAGCGCCGGCAAGCTGGCCCGCTTCGCCAACGAGATCAAGGAACGCCACGGCATCAAGCTCGACTTCATCGACGTGGGCGGCGGGTTCGCCAGCCGCAACACCCTCAAGGACCAGTACATGCCCGGCGAGCAGGTGGCGCCCTCCTTCACCGCCTACGCCGAGGCCATCACCGACGGGCTGTCCGAACTGGACTACCCGGCGCGGGAGCTGCCCACCCTGGTGCTGGAGACCGGCCGCGCCCTGGTTGACGAGGCGGGCACCCTCATCAGCACGGTGCAGGCTGACAAGCGCCTGGGCGACGGACGCCGGGCCCTGGTGGTGGACGCCGGGGTGAACATGCTCTTCACCTCCTTCTGGTACAAGCACGACGTCATCCCGGCCCAGGAGTTCGGCGGCACCCCCGAGCCCACGGTCATCTACGGGCCCCTCTGCATGAACATCGACGTGGTGCGCGACACCCTGCTCTTCCCGCCGGTGGAGGTTGGGGACCGGCTGGTGTTCCGCAGCGTGGGCGCCTACAACGTCACCCAGTGGATGCAGTTCATCACCTACCGGCCGGCGGTGGTGATGATCGGCATGGACGGGCGCCACGCCCTGCTGCGCCGCGGGGAGGATCTCGAGTCGGTGATCTCCCATGAGGAGGTGCCCCCGTGGCTGGCGGAGTAGGCACAGTGCCCGCGGCGAAGCCGAACCTGAGCAGCCCGACGCTCATGGACATAAATGTGAGCATGGTTCGCCGCGCGGCCGCCACCCTCCCTTCTCCCATGCGGAGGGTGGTGGCCGCCGTGGCCCCGCCCCTGGCCTTCGCCCGGGACGCGCTGCTCAACAGCTACGCGCAGATCATGTTCTCCAGCTCCGCCCTGGTGGGCCTCTTCTTACTGGCCGCCACCGCCGTGTCCCCCCGCCTGGCCGTGGGCGGCGCGGCCTCGGTGGCCCTGGCCCTGGCAGCCACCCGGCTGCTCAACCTGTCGCCAGACAACGCGCGCTCCGGCCTGCTGACCTACAACGCCCTGCTGGTGGGCATCGGCAGCTCGGCCATGCTCCCCCCGTCGCTGACCTCCTACGGGCTCATCGCCCTGGCGGTGATTGGCACGGTGCTGCTCACCGCGGCGCTGCACTCGGCCATGGGGACCACCTTCAACCTGCCGGTGCTCACCCTCCCCTTCCTGCTGGTCTTCACCATGGTGCTGGCCGCGGCGCCGGCGCTGGGCCTGAAGATCCAGTGGCTGGTCGTCGGCGGCGGCGTGCTCAGCGGGATGCTGCCCGCCCGCGTGGAGCTCTTCCTGCAGAGCCTGGGCGCCATCTTCTTCCTGCCCAGGGCCGACGCTGGCCTGCTGGTGCTGGCCGGCCTGCTGGTGCACAGCCGCATCGCAGTCACCCTGGCCCTGCTCGGCTTCTCCATGGCCCAGGCGGTGGGCTTCTCCATGGTCGGCGAGGCCCACGCCCTGATGCCGGTTGTGCTGGCCTACTCCTTCCAGCTCACCTCCATCGCCCTGGGCGGCACCTGGTTCGTACCGGGCCCCGCCTCCTATGTGCTGGCCGGCGTGGGGAGCCTGCTGTGCGGGCTGATCACGCTGGGCACGGTGCCCGACCTGGCCGCGCCAACCCTGCCCCAGCTGCTGCTCCCCTTTAACCTGACCATGATCGTATTGCTCTACGCCATGCGCCAGCGGGTGCGCGACCGCTCCCCCAAGGCCGTGGACTTCCTGCTGGGCACGCCCGAGGAGAACCTCAACTACTACCGCACCCGGCTCTCCCGCTTCGGCGCGCGCTACTTCGTGCGCTTCTCCGCCCCGTTCATGGGGCGCTGGACCTGCACCCAGGGCGTGGACGGCGACCTGACCCACAAGGGCCCCTGGCGCCACGCCCTGGACTTCGAGGTGACCGGAGATGATGGCCGGACCTTCCGCGGCGCCGGGCGCAGCCTGGCCGACTTTTACTGCTACAAGCTGCCCGTGCTGGCGCCGGCCGACGGCACCGTGGCCAAGGTGGTGGACGGCGTGCCCGACAACGTGGTGGGCGAGGTGAACCTCAAGGACAACTGGGGCAACCTGGTGGTCATCTATCACGCGCCTGGCCTCTACTCCATGGCGTGCCACTTCTCCCTGGGCTCCATCAAGGTGCAGGAGGGGCAGCCTGTGCGGCGCGGCGACATGCTTGGCCTGTGCGGCAGCTCTGGCCGCTCCCCCGAACCCCACCTGCACTGGCAGCTCCAGGCCACGGCACGGGTGGGGGCGCCCACTCTGGAGATGGAGCTGCACGACGTGGTGCGCGACGGCGACACCCCGGAGCTGCTCGGCACCTACACCCCGCTGGAGGGGGATGTAGTGCGCAACCTGGATCCCGACGAGGACGTGGGCCGGGACCTGCGACTGACCTACGGCAAGGCGCTGCGCTTCACGGTCAACGGGGTGGAGATGCCCCGGGAAGAGACCGTGGTGCCGGACATCGATCTGTACGGCAACCTGTTGCTCCGGTCCGAGGAGCAGCGGGCCACCCTGCACTACAACGCCGCTGACGACCTGTTCACCGTGTTCGACACCATCGGCCGCCGCCGGTCGGTGCTGCACCTCATGCACGCCGCGCTGGCCCGGGTCCCCTTCGAGGTGGAGGCGACCATGCGCTGGGAGGATCACCTCCCCCTGCGGCACTTCCTCTCCTGGCCCGGCCGCGTGGGTCTGGATCTGGTGTCCCCCTTCATCCGGAACACCGGCATCCGCATGACCTACCGGGCTCGGCGGCGCCAGGGCAAGTTGATCATCGAGGGCGCCTCCTCCCGGAAGCACGGCGAGGGGCGGCTGGTGCACAGCGAGGCCACCCTCACGCCGGGCCTCGGCATCGAGGACCTGAAGCTAACCGTCCGCGGGCGCACCCATCACGCCACCCGCATATCAGACAAGGAGTAGACCCATGAACCGTTCCATCCCCGTCCTGTTGGCCCTGGCCCTGGGCCTGGTGTTCTCCGCCCCGGTTTCGGCCGAGGGCTCCAACCCGTCCGACCTTTACAAGCGCTCCTACACCCTGGAGGCCAGGGGCAAGTACAAGGACGCCCTGGCCGCCATCAAATCCCTGAGCCGGAGCCAGGCCCGCAGCTACTTCTTCCAGATGCGCATCGGCTGGCTGCGCTACATGTCCGGCCAGTACAGCGCCTCGGTCAACGCTTACCGCGCCGCCGCCTCCATCAAGTCCGCCGCGGTGGAGACCCACCTGGGCATGACCCTGCCCCTCATGGCCGCCCGCCGCTGGAAGGACGCCGAGTCCGCCTGCATGCGCGCCCTGAGGAGGGCCCCGGGCAACTACCTGGCCACCACCCGCCTTGCCTGGATCCAGTACAACCTGGGCCGCTTCTCCGACGCGGAGCGTACCTACCGGGCGGTGCTCAGGCGCTACCCTTCAAACCTTGAGATGAACGCTGGACTGGGCTGGGCCCTGCTCAAGCAGGGGCGCAAGGCGGCGGCGGCCAGGATCTTCACCGCGGTGCTGGCCCGCTCCCCGGAGTACACCACGGCCAAGACCGGGCTGGCCGCTACCAGGTAACCATCTTCCCCGACGAGGACAGGCGGGTCGCCTTGATGCGCAGGTTCTTGCTGGTGCTGTTGTTGAAGCTCACCCCCGACACCTCCGAGGCATCCACCTGCACATAGACCTTCGTGCCACTGCTGGGCAGGGTTACCCCCACCGACGAGGGGATGGTGGGCAGGGTGAAGCTCAGGGCGGTGCCGCTCACCGTGGCAAAGTTCAGGTCCCAGAAAGTGTCGTCGTTCTTCTCGGGCTGGATCTCCACGTTCACCGTGGTGGCGCCCTTGGGCGGGGTCAAGCTGAGCTTGCCGCTGGCCAGGGCCTGGCCAGTGGGCGTATCCAGCAGGGTCCCGGTCACGGTGGTGGCCGGAGTGGTGATCCCCCGCTTGTGCATCATGGAGTAGCTCAGCCTGTCCTGGTTGCTGCCGGATGAGCTCTGGGAGCCGCTGAAGGTGACCCAGTAGTTCCCACCCTTGAAGTCCCCGGCCAGCTTGGCCAGGGAGATCTGGGTCAGCCCCGGCAGGGGCATCTTCAAGGGCAGGACCTTCTTGCTGGCCAGCTGCAGAGACACCTTGGCGGAGAGGAGGGTCAGGCCTGCGGGCTTGGCGGGGAGGGTAAGCTTCATGGACTCGGAGGTGGCCGTGATGGGGATGGCCACGCTGGTGAGGGTCTTGCCATCCTTGACCGTGAGCCCGGTCTTGAGCCCGATATGGGTCAAGGTGACCGTGTCGTCCGTGGAGGCACTGGTGCCCTTGGTGTCCTTGTCATAGACCATGGCGCCCACGCCGAAGGTGCCGGCCGGCACGATGAGCTCCCAATCCTTGCCGGCCCCCATGAAGAGGCTCTTTTGGGGATCCGTCTGCTCTACCTCGTTGAGCAGGGAGTCCGGGTCCTCATCCTGGGTGTAGACAATGCGGGCGAACCGCTCGTGGTTCTTGGCCATGGCGGGGAGCTTGTCCCAGCCGACCACCGACCCCTTGGCCGTCCCGGTCTTCACGTTGGCGCCGGATCCAGTGAGGTTGGTGATGTTGGAGGTGAAGTTGGCAGCGTTGAGCCCCACCACTGACTGGACGGAGTACCCCTTGTTCGCCACCGTCAGGTTCACCGGCCCCTTGAGGGCCTTGTCCTTGAAGGTGACCAGGCCGGTCTTGTCGGTGGTCCCCTTGTACTTGGATCCGTCAGCCAGCATGGCGTAAGCGCCAGTAAGGGGCAGGCCCGTGTCCTCGTCCAGAACATACACGTTGAGCCGGCCGGCGATGGCCCCGTCCGCCGCGCCGCCGCCCTTGATCAGCTTGGGCGCGGCGTTGTTGCCGATGCCCGCCTCGTTGACCGGGCCAACGTCGCCGCCGGCGTCCTTGCCCACGCCGGCCTCCTTGCCCACACCGGCCTCGTTGCCCACCCCGGCTTCCTTACCCACGCCGGCCTCGTTGCCGGCCCCGGCCTCCTTGCCCACCTGGCCGTCCTTCTGGATCGTGCCGGTGTCAGCCTTGGTATTGTTCTCGTCGTCGTCGCTGCAGCCGCCCATGGCCAGGATCAGCGCCAGGCAGATTGAAAGCCGCGTAAGCATTATCAGGCCTCCCTTGGTTGATAGGCTCCAAGGATAACCTGATTATCGGGCGGGTGTGTAGTCACAATGAAGTGACCGGCTCCGAATTCGCTGTCCGTAGAT
>CAZCFB010000075.1:13364-23036 GCA_964497805.1 uncultured Kofleriaceae bacterium | reverse complement strand
GCCGATGTCTGCGATGGTCATGCCTGGCTTCATTCCCAGGCGGGAGATGAAGATCCCGGCGTTGACCTTCCTCTCCGCCCTCTGCGCGAACTTGCCCTTCAGCGACGAGTGAGACATGGGATCGCTGTTCTGCTTCTGTCCGCCGGTGGCGAACCGCTTGTTTCGGTAGTTCTCCTGCCTGTTGTTGTCCGTGGTGTCCGGTGTGTCCGAGCCCTCCTTGCTCTCCCGGGGGAGGTGGCGCCCCACGATCCCCTTGCCGGCGAGGGCGGGGAGGGGGGCCGTTGCCAGGGCCGCGGTCGGGAGCGCGAAGCCCCACGCCGAGCGGAGGTGGGCAGGCGTCACTTCAACACCACCTTCTGCGTGGATGTGCTCTTGGGCAGCTTGACCCAGGTGTACTTGTTGGTGGCGTCGCCGTACCAGCCCGCTGTCCCCTTCTGGAAGTCATCGTAGATCTTGACCGAGGCCACGACCTTGCCGTCCACGGTAACCGTGGTGTGGCCCGAGTCGGCGCGCACCCTGAGGATCACCGGCTTGAGCGCGCGGTCGATGGTCAGGGTGGTGGCGCCGGTCACATGCTGGGACGTGATCTTGGTCTTGCTCAGGTCGTGCTCGTGAAGGGTGAAGGCGCTGGTCTTGTCCCCGGGCCAGACCAACACGGTGAGGTAGCCCTTTGAAAGCTTGTCCCCCAGGCCCGCGGCGTCGCTCTCCACCTCGGCCGGGATGATGGCCCCGCGCCGCACGAAGATCGGGATCTTCTTCTGGTCGGTGGCGTCGTAGCTCTTGAGGGTCTGGCCCCCTTGCAGGGCGGCACCCGCGGGCTTCCACCAGTCGTACCAGTTGTCACCGGCGGGCAGGGGCACATCACGCTTGCCGGTCTTGTCCAGGAGCGGCGCAACCAGCAGGTCGGCCCCGACGGTGTAGCGGTAGTCCTGGGGCCAGTCCTTCTCCTTACCGATTGGCCGCAGGATGCCCTTGCTGGCCGCGTACGCCTCCTGGGCCAGAGAGAACCAGAAGGGCACCATCTCGTGGTGCAGGTGGGCCCAGTAGCGGTAGATGGCCACAGTCTCCGTTGGCCTGGTCTTGACGGTCCAGGGCGTGAGGTTGGCCCGGCCATGGAGCTGGAAGAAGGGGGACATGCCGCCCACCGCGACCCAGCGCACGAAGTTGTCCTGGTCGAAGGGCACGGTGATCATCGAGTCCTTGTCGTCGCGGTCCATGTAGCCGCCCACGTCGGACCCCACCACCACGTACCCCTTGAGCGCCGAGCGGAACATGTGGTCCAGGGCGTCGGCCAGGCCGATCCAGTCTCTACGATTATCCCCGGCCCAAACCACGGGCGCGTGCTCCGGCCTGGCGAAGAAGCGTCCGTCGAACTGGTACGACTTGTCGTAGCCCCGCACCATGGTCAGGAACTCCTTGCCCCGCTTCTTCACCCCGTAGGCCCAGGTGTCGCGGTAGTACTCCTCGGAGTATTGCTGGTGGGTCTTGTCTCCGGCCTTGGTCTTCACCGGCAGCTTCTGGCTGATGTACTCCTCGCCAAAGTCGAGCTTCCAGCCGTCGATGCCCATGTCCAGCACGGTGTCCTGCTGCTTGTGCCACCAGGCCAGGGCCACCGGGTTGAAGAAGTCGAGCCCCGCGCCCAGCCCCTTCCACCAGCTGTAGGTGAAGCCGCTGTTGACGAAGAAGCCGCACCTGTCGCCGGTGGCGAAGTTGGGGGAGGCGCCGCTGTACACGTCGCCGCCGGTCTCCAGGTCGAAGGAGGAGCGGTTGACCATCTGGGTGGCCCAGAGCACCACCTTCACCCCCTTGGCGTGCATGTCGGCAACCATCTGCTTGAACTTGGGGTAGCGCTTCTCGTTGGGGATGAAGGTGTTGTAGTTGGTCTCCCACGGGCTATCGATGACCAGGGCGCCCACCGGGATGTCTCTGCTGATGAAGCCGTTGACGAAGTCGTAGCTGTCCTTGCCGGTGGAGATGTCCTTGGAGATCCACGGCTCGAAGGCCCAGCGCGGGGTGTAGATCTTGGGCGTGGTCACCGCGGCGGCAGGCGTGGTGGGGCAGGCGTCCCCGCCGCTGTCAGGGCTTGCGGCGTCAGGGGCGCCCGCGTCGGCCGTGCTCGCGTCCGAGCCGGTGGCTAGCTCCGGATCATCGCAGGCAACGCAGAACAGCAGCAGAATTGAGAGTGTTATTGGGAGGGTTGCGCGGTTCATGTCCGCCATCTTACCCCACCGACCTGGTGGTACAATTCGCGTCCATGAGCGACGAGGAGAAACAGGAGCACGGCAAGGCGTACGGCGAGCCGCCCGGGCTGGGGGCCATGGACTGGATCATCTTTGTCCTGTGCGTGGGGTTCCCCTGGCTCTGGTCGCCGCACATCGGCGCCGGCATGGCCCTGGCCTGCATGTTCGGCTGGTTCTTCTTCGTGCGCCCCACCTGGCGCGGGCTCCTGCCCACCTTCCTCACGGCCGTGCTGATCCTCAACGTGGTGGTCAGGGCGGTGCAGGCGCTGTCCTGGGTGAGCCAGACCTGGTCGCCATTCTAGGATTCAGCCAAGGATAGACCCTCCCCCTCTGTCACACGTATATTCGGGGGTGGTTAACGAAAAAATCACGCGGAGGTTTGCATGTTCACTCGACGTGTAGTCTGGATTCTTTGCGCCCTGTTCATTGCTGGATGTCCCGGAAAACCTGACAAGCCCGCGGTGCCGGACAAGGGGGTCCAGGCCGAACCCGATCAAGAGGTGAAGAAGGCGCCGGTGAAGGCGCCGGTTGCCAAGTCAAAGCCGGGCGAGAAGAAGGTGCAGCCGCCCCTCCCCGCGGTCCAGGCGCCCGCCGCCACGGCGCGCAAGGCCGGAGACAAGGTTCAGGCCAAGGAGCTGGCAGGCAGCATCGACAGCTACTTCGCCGGCCACGTGGGCAAGCGCATCTACATCCAGGTGGACAAGCCCCTGTACAAGCCCGGGGAAACCATCTGGATCCGCACCTGGGACCTTCGCGCCGACACCATGGCCGGCAACCTGGACAGCCAGGGCATCCGGTACCAGCTGGTCAGCCCCAAGGGGGCGGTGGTGCTACGCAAGCGGGTGCGCCAGGACAAGGGCGTGGCCCACAACGACTTCATCATCCCCGAGGGCGTGCAGGGCGGGGAGTACAAGCTGCGCGCCATCTCCATGGACGGACACAAGGAGGAGCGGCCGGTCATCGTCAGCACCTACGAGCCGCCGAGGGTGAAGAAGAAGCTGGAGTTTCTGCGCAAGGCGTACGGCGCCGGGGACGAGGTGAGCGCCACCATCGAGGTGAAGCGCCCCACCGGCGAGCCCCTGAAGAAGCACCCCCTCACCGCGGCCATCCGGGTGGACAACAAGGACCTGCCGCGGGTGAAGGTCAAGACCAACGAGCACGGCGGGGCGGTGATCCGCTTCAAGCTGCCCGGCCAGATGGAGCTGGGCGACGGCCTGCTCACCGTGCTGGTGAAGGAGTCCGGGGTAACCGAGTCGGTGTCCAAGCGGATCCCCATCGTGCTCAAGAAGGTGCAGCTCGCCTTCTTCCCCGAGGGCGGGCGGCTGGTGGCCGGCCTGGCCACGCGGGTCTACTTCGAGGCGAAGAACATGATCGGCAAGCCTGCCGACATCGAGGGACACATCGAGGACGACCACGGCCAGCTGGTGGCCAGGTTCCGCTCCTACCATGAGGGGCGGGGCCGCTTTGACCTGAGACCGGCCACCGGGCGCAAGTACGTGGCGGTCATCGACAAGCCCGTGGGCGTGAAGGAGAAGTTCTCCCTCCCCCTGAGCCTGGACGATGGGTGCGTGCTCAACAGCTACGACGACTTCGACGGGCAGGAGACGGCCCTGCGTGTGTCGGTGCGCTGTCAGCCCGCGCGCACGGTGACGGTGACCGCCCTGATCAGGGAGTACATCATCGACGCGGCCACGGTGGAGGCTGGCGACAGCGAGCCGGCGGTGGTTTACCTCAAGCACGAGGACGCGGCGCGGAACCGGGCCCAGGGCGTGGCCCGGGTCACCGTGTTCGATCACGAGGACAAGCCCCTGGCCGAGCGCCTCGTCTACCGCAACCGGCGCACCCTGCTCAACGTGGAGGTCACGCCGCACAAGGCGGCCTATACCCCGAGGGAGCAGGTGACCCTGGCGGTCAAGACCACCGGCCCGGACGGCAAGCCGCAGCCCGCCGAGCTGGCCCTCTCCGTGGTGGACGATACGGTGATCAGCTTCGCCGACGACAAGGTCGGCCACATGCTGAGCCGGCTCTACCTGGAGCAGGAGATCCCGGGCAAGGTGGAGGAGCCCAAGGTGCTGTTCGACCTCACCGAGGAGAAGGCGGCCCGCTCCCTTGACCTGCTCATGGGCACCCGCGGGTGGCGCAAGTTCGCCTGGAAGAAGGTGCTCTCCCCGCCGCCGCCGCCGAAGCCCATGGCCACCACGGGCGAGGGCGGGAGCGGCCGCCGGGGCAAGGGCGGCCTGCTGGGCGCGCTGCGCAAGCTGGCCGGCGGCGAGCGGCAGGATGAGGCGAAGCTTGATGACCTCATCGACAACGCGATTGGGGAGCGGCCTCGCGTGAAGGCCAAGCGCAGGCCCATGCGCAAGCCCGCTGCGGCCAAGCCCGCGCCGCCCGCCGGGATGGCCATGCCGGCCAAGCAGGAGGCCGAGCCCAAGCCGGCCGCGCCTCCGGCCCCACCCCGCCCCGAGCCCGAGCTCGCGGCCGCGGCCGAGCCTCCCATGGAGGAGGCCATGGCCCAGCCCATCGCGGGCAAGAAGAAGCGGGCAGGCGCGCCTGGCCCCGCGCCCGTGGTCATCGCCGACCGCGTGGCTCAGGAAAAGATCGCCATGAACAACGAGCAGGACAAGGACTGGGCCGACGCCAAGGAGGCCAAGGCGGATGTGGCGGGCGACGACGAGATCAGGGCGGTGCGAGGCAAACGGCGCATGCGGCGGCGCATGCCCACCTGGGCCGTGGTGCGCGTCTTCCCCGCGCCCACCTACGGGCAAGCCCACGACGGCCCGCGCACCGACTTCCGCGAGACCATCCACTGGGCCCCCCGGGTGACCACTGGCAAGGACGGCACGGCGTCGGTGAGCTTCTACCTCTCCGACGCGGTCACCTCGTTCAGGGTCTTCACCGAGGGCGCGGCCGCTGGCCTGTTGGGCCGCGACGAGGAGGTGTTCAAGTCGAGCCTCCCCTTCAGCATGAACATCAAGCTGCCCCTGGAGGTGAGCGCCGGCGACAAGCTCAAGCTGCCGCTGACCCTTACCAACGAGACCGACAAGCCCCTGCAGGTGAAGGTGGCCGCCGACTTTGGCGAGCTGCTCAAGGTGTCGGGCAAGGACAAGAAGCACGAGGCGCGCGCCATCTCCCTGCCCCCGGGCAAGGGCGAGAGCATGTTCTACGAGCTGGAGGTGACCGGCAAGCGGGGCAAGAGCCAGGTGCTGGTGGTGGCGTCCGCTGGCCAGCTCAAGGACGAGTTCAAGCGGGCCGTCACCGTGGTGCCGGTGGGCTTCCCCCAGGAGGTCTCTCTGGCCGGCGAGGTGGCCAAAGCAGTGAGCCACGAGGTTGACCTGGGCAAGGCCGTGCCGGGCACCATCATGGCCAGCATCCGCCTGTACCCCTCGCCGGTGGCCAGCATGATCTCTGGCCTGGACGGCATGCTGCGCCAGCCCTCGGGCTGCTTCGAGCAGGCCTCCAGCTCCAACTACCCCAACGTGATGGTCATGCGTTACCTCAAGGAGCACGATGTCGACGACGTGGCCCTGCTCCGCCGCAGCAAGGCCCTGCTGGACAAGGGCTACAACAAGCTGGTGGGTTACGAGAGCCCCAAGAAGGGGTACGAGTGGTTCGGCGGCAACCCGGGCCACGAGGCGCTCACCGCCTACGGCCTGCTTGAGTTCGTGGACATGAAGGAGGTTCACGGCGGGGTGGACCAGGCGATGATCAACCGCACCGCGGCCTGGCTCAAGGGGCGGCGGGACGGCGCCGGCGGCTTCAAGCGCAACGCCAGGGCCCTGGACAGCTTCGGCCGGGCCTCGGCCGAGGTCACCACCGCGTACATCGTCTACAGCCTCACCGAGGCTGGCATCACCGACATCCCCAAGGAGATCGCCGGGCAGGCGCGCCTGGCCTCCAGCACGCGCGACCCGTACCTGCTGGCCCTGGCCGCCAACACCATGCTCAACGTGCCGGCCCACAAGGCCAAGGGCAAGGCGGCCGCCAGGCGCCTGGCGGGCATGCAGGCCCAGAGCGGCGCCTTCACCGGCGCGAGCCACAGCATCACCCGCTCGGGCGGCCAGAACCTGCTCATCGAAACCACGTCCCTGGCCATCATGGCCATGATCAAGGCCGGCGGCCACGGGGCGAAGGTGCGCGCGGCCATCAAGTGGCTCAACGAGAACCGCGGCGGCTACGGCCAGTGGGGCGCCACCCAGGCCACGGTGATGGGGCTCAAGGCGCTGCTCTACTACGTCAAGGCCTCGCGCAAGATGCAGCACCCCGGGAAGATCATCGTGAAGATCAACGGCAAGGAGGTGGAGGCGTTCGCCTTCGCCGCTGGCCGGCGTGAGCCGATCCTCTTCTCGGAGCTTGCCGGGCACTTCACCGCCGGAAAAAACAAGATCGAGATCGTGCACAAGGGCAGGGGCGAGCTGCCGTACAGCGTGGCCATGAGCTACCGAACGGCGCAGCCTGCCTCCAGCGACAAGGCCACGGTGACCATGGTCACCGCCCTGCAAAAGCAGAAAGTGAAGATGGGCGAGAACGTGCGCCTGGAGGCGGTGGTGAAGAACAAGACCGACAAGGGCCAGCCCATGACCCTGGCCCGGGTGGGCCTGCCCGGCGGCCTGACCTTCCAGACCTGGCAGCTCAAGGAGCTTCGGGACAAGAAGCTCATCGCCTTCTACGAAACCCGCGCCCGGGAGGTGATCCTCTACTTCCGCCAGCTCAAGCCCAACGAGGAGCGCAAGGTGCCCCTGGACCTGGTGGCCACGGTGCCCGGCGACTACACCGGCCCCGCCTCCAGCGCCTACCTGTACTACACCGATGAGTACAAGACCTGGAACGCACCGGCGAAGGTTGTGGTCACGCCATAGGAATCGACATGAACCTCAAGAATTTTTTCCTGGCCACGGCGTGCATGCTCCTGGCCCTGCTGGTGGGTTGCTCCGGAGCCGGTAAGTTCGAAGATGCGGACAGCGGCACCTTCACCCCTGTCTGGGACTCGGGCAAAAAGAAATTCGACGGGGGCGGGCCTCCCAAAAAGGACAGCCAGGCAGGGAAGAAGGACAAGGGCAACCCGAACAAGGCGCTGTGCGACTGCCTGGCCAAGCAGCCGAAGATGGCCTACTGCTACAAACAGCGCGTCACCTGCTCCAAGGCGTCTGATTGCTGCTACGCCCTGGGCGGAATCACGTGCGGGACCTGGGGCAACAAGTTCTCCTGCAAGGCCGGCAAGTGCGTGCGCGAGGGGTGCTCCAACAAGGCCGAGTGCGTGGCGTATGCCACCAAGTACAAGCAGAAGGACCCCCAGAGCTGGAGCTGCAAACCGCCAGTCTGCCCTGGCTTCACAAACTACTGCGCGGCCAAGGTCAAGACCTGCTCCAAGGCCAGCGACTGCTGTGACTCCAGCTCCAAGTCTCCGTGCGGTGTCTATCCCAACCACTGGGTGTGCAAGGCGGGCAAGTGCAAGACCAACGGCTGCGTCACCGACGGGGAGTGCCAGCAGTACGCCAAGTTGGCCGGGGTGCCGAACTACGCGGGCTACACGTGCAAAGCCGGGGCGCCGTCCTGTTACACCTCCGTCAAGTACTGTTATCCGCCGGGGACCAAGACCTGCTCCAAGGCGTCCGACTGCTGCCTCTCCTCCTCCACCATCCCGTGCGGCACCTACGGCAACCGGTACCGCTGCGTCAGCGGCGCCTGCGTGGCCGACTACTGCAAGGGGAAGCAGGATTGCTTCAACTACGCCAAATCAGCGAAGCTGCCCGACCCGGGCGAGTACAACTGCGTGGTCTTCTAGAGCAGAAACACTATCCCCGCTCCGGCTCGATCATCACCCGCCGCTCCGCGTCCCACTTCATCCCCTTCACATAGACCGAGTGCATCCCCGGTGAGATGAAGTTGTCCCACACCACATGGTGCTCGCCCGGCTCCAGGCCCTCGGCCGCCATGCGCCACACCACCTCGCCGCTGCTGTCGCGTACCTCGACCTGCACGTCGTCCTGCGCGGGCAGGAACAGGCCAAACGCCTGGCCGCCCGTCGCGCCGGGGCCCAGGTGCTCCAGCTCCGGGGGGGCGAGGCTGGCGGGCTTGGACTTTTTCCAGGCGGTGTAGTCGAAGGCCTCATTGCACAGGTGGTAGGCCGCCTCCTTCTTCGTCCCGCTGCCGTAGTCCCGCCGCAGGTAGGGCGTCACCAGCGGGGTGCGTTTCAGGCTGGACAGCTGGATCTTGGTGGCCTTCCCATCGCGCCATGCGTAGAGCGGGATGTCCGCGGGATCGAGCACGTCGCACATCTTTCGTTCGTTGGCCAGGTGGAACAGGCCGAAGTTGCCCGGCTCGTGGCCGGCCAGCCAGTGGGCGATGATGTCCACCCGCACCGGGTCCAGGCCGAAGAGCACCAGGTTGCTCATGTAATCCCGGCTGGTGATTTTCTGGGTGCCCAGGGGCGCGTGCGGGCCCGAGCCGAAGCCGTTGCCGTCCTGGCTGTAGATGCCCTCCACCATGTTGAGCCCGGTGGGCGTGAGGCTCAGGGAGTCGAGCATGCGCTGGCACCACTGCTCCATCCAGATGCCCCCGTTGCCCCCGGGCCGGTCCCAGCGCGGGATCTTGGCCCTGAGGTGGTGGGCGTACATGGCCTCGATGCGCTGCTTCAGGTTCGAGTGGAAGTAGGGCAGGTACTCCGCCTCGTATCCGGAAACCAGGTCGTAGGGCGTGCAGAAGTTGTGCAGCCGGTGGGCGGTGATGCCCTGCAGGTTCTTCACAGCCCCGGTGATGCCCATGGAGTGGGCCTTGAGCTTGGCGATGTTGATGAGCAGGGTGCCCGCCGCGTTCATGGGCGCCATGAACGCGATCTTCTTGAACACCACGCCGCGGGGCACATCCAGGACCACCATGTCGGTGTCCAGGTTGTACGACGACAACGGCTTGCTCGAGAGGTCGCGCAGGTCCGCGCCCACGCGTTTGGCCAGGGCCGTGTACCCCATGGCCGCCCACTGATCCGGCCGCGAGCACTCACGGATGAAGAAGCGTCCGGCCCCCTGCCGCTTCATGCCCTGGAGCCAGCCCTCCACGAAGTTAGGGTCGGTGGCCACGCCCAGCTTCTCCAGCACCGGCTTACCGCCCACCGGGTTGGCCTTGGTCCAGTTGGGCTTGATGGTCACCCGGGTATCAGCGGGCATGCCGCCCGGCGCGTCCGCCACGATGAGCTGCCCCGCCAGGGAGGCGCCCACCGAGCGGATGGCCCCGCCGTCGGTCTTGGCCGTGACTGCGGTCTGGTGAACGAACACCGCCTTGGGGTTGCCGCTCACGAATGGATCGAGCTGGAACCCGGTCTGTTCGGTCTCCTCCGGGCCACAGGCCGCGCCGAGCAACCCCGCCGCCCCTGCCGCCGCGCTCGCCTTGATGAATGATCTTCGTCCCACCCTCATGTTCTTCATGCCCCTTAGTTGTG
>CAZCFB010000075.1:0-13264 GCA_964497805.1 uncultured Kofleriaceae bacterium | reverse complement strand
GCCTTGATGAATGATCTTCGTCCCACCCTCATGTTCTTCATGCCCCTTAGTTGTGCAAGCGCCAGCGGGCGTTCAGATGGACAACTCCCGCGCCCATCTCCTCTTCCGAGGTGACCTCCAGCCCGTGCCGTGCCTCCAGCAGCAGCTCGTTGGTGTCCGGGTCCGTCAGGCTCACCCGAACCTCGTAGGTGCCACCCAGCAGCGGCAATGGACCGAGAGGCCACTGGGCAACGGATCCTGACGGCAGGCCGGCCATCCCCTCGCGAACCTGGCGCGTGACCATGACGCCGCCATGGAAGATCGCGCCCTCCACCCGCGCCTGGCGGGATAGCCCCTCCGGCCAGCGGAGCGCCGCGGTGAGCTGGCCGCCGGTCTCCGCGCGGTCCGTCCACTCCAGGTCCGGGCCCACCAGCGCCAGGGGGTGATCGGCTTCAGGGCCGGGGTAGGCGATCTCCGCCCGGTGTTCCGCCTCGCCTGGCCGGGCCCACCCCCGCCTTGTCATGGCCAGGCCGGCTCCCGCCCCCTCCGCCGCCACGGTGAAGCTGGCCCCGCCGTGGCGGACATCAAAGGCGCTCTCTGCGCCCTCGTCAGGCCAGGCGCCGAAGGTGATGTGATAGGTGCCCGGCCCCAGGGCCAGGGGGCCCAGGTGGACGCCCACCTGGCTGTGGCCCTGCGTCAGGGCGCCGGCGCGCAGCCCCACCCGCTCCGTATTGCTGCCGAAGACGAAGATGTTCTCGCCGCCCTCGGCATCCTTGGTGAAGATCTGCAGCCGGAAGCAGGGGTCCGACACCTCGCCGTGCGTGAAGTGGCGCGCAATGAACAGCAGCGAGTCCCCCGGCGCCACGTTCTCCACGGCGCGGCCCGCCTCGTCCTGAAGCAGCAGATCGGTGAGCCAGAGCTGGGGCTGGTCCACGGCCCCACCGGCCGGCGGCGCCTCGGCATCTCCGGCCTCCTTCTCGTCGTAAAGGTGGAGCCACTCCGGATCGAACGGGATCCCCAGCGCCTCCAGGTGTAGCGCCACGCGCTTGGTCCGCTCCTTGCGCATGCTGTAGTCGCTGCCGTCCTCGCCCAGCCATTTCATGGCCCGGTCCAGGTGGGCGCCGTGGGTCAGGATGCCGTACGCCGCGGGGTCCTGATCCACTGGCGAGCGCGGCGTGATGAAGAAGGGGTGGATGTTCTCCACCAGGTCGATGTGGTCCTTGCACCGCTCCAGCAGGTCCAGGGTCTGTTGGAACTCCTGCTCCGTCTCCCCCGGGAACCCGAGCAGGAGGTTTATGTGGGCGCGGATGCCCGCGTCGTGGGTGCGCTTGATGGCCGCCTCGGGATCCAGCAGCTTGACGTTCTTGCCCATGCGCTCCAGCACCGTACTGGAGCCGGACTCCAGGCCGAAGCAGATCTCCTCCAGCCCGGCCTGGTGGAGCCGCCCCAGCAGGTCGGCGCTCATGTCGCCCCGGGCTATGCCCTGGCCCACCCAGCGGATGTCCAGCCTGCCCCCGATGATCCGGTCAGCCAGGGCGCTCAACACCTTGAGGTTGCCGTTGAGCAGCTGGTCGTTGAAGCGGAAGGCCACCGGCCCGTATCGTTGGTGCAGGTGCTCCAGCTCTGCGTAGATATGGTCCGCGCCGCGGGTGCGGTAGCGCCGCTCCAGGGAGCGCTCGTTGCAGAAGGCGCAGCGCATGATGCAGCCCCGGCTCGCCACAAGGGGAAGCACCGGCTCGCCCCGGCTGGAGCGGCGGTCGTAGTGGTCAGGCACCAGGTCCGTGTAGTCAGGGAAGGGGTGCGCCTCAAGGTCCGCGGCCACGCCGTATTCCACGGTGAAGGCCGGGTCCGTGTCGAGGCCGAGGATTACGCCGGGGGGCGCCTGCTCGTCGTCCAGCTCCAGCACCGCGGGGAGCAGGTCCTCGCCGTCGCCGCAGACCCAGGCGTTGGCCAGGCCAGGGCCCATCCACTCCCGCTCGCCGGTGACCTTGCATGAGGGCCCGCCGAAGATGACCACCGGCGCCCCCTCGCGCTGGCGCAGGCGCCGCACCACCTCGGCGGTGAAGCGCACGTTGGTGGTGAACAGAGAGAACCCGAGCACATCCGCGCGGCTCTCCCGCAGGCGGTTGATGCAGAACTCAACCAGGACCTCCACTCGCGGCAGCAGCGCCTTGAACGGCTCCGGCTCCACCAGCTCCATCATCTGCTGGCCGCTCCAGAGGTAGCTCAGGTCCAGGGTCGCAGCGTCGCGCGCCTCCAGGTTGAGGTCCAGCGCACAGACCTCGTAGCCTCGCTCGCGCAGGATGGCGCTGAGAATGGCCAGGCCCACCGGGGGGGTGTCCGTGGAGCAGAAGGGGAGGAGGGTCAGGGCCACCCTCGGGTTGTCCAGGTTGAGCATTCGGCCCCAGTCTACCCCAGGGCAATGGAGCTATCTCGGAAAGTGCCCCCTGGTCCACAGGTCCAGGTGCAGCTCGATATCATTCCCGGTGCGCCAGTCGAAGGCCCGCACCGGGGCTCGGGGCAGGCCGTTCCACATGCGGTAGCCGTCCATGGCGGCGAAGATCTCGCTGTAGCGGCAGGGAATTGGGCGGTTGTTGGCGCCCAGGCACTTGAGGGGTATCTTGCCGTCGTGGGTGGCCTCCAGGATGTAGGCCAGGGAGGCGCGAGGCTCCCCCCGCAGCTCGAACCACATCTCCTCCCGGTAGGGGTCCTTCTGGCGTAGCTGCTCCAGGTTGGCCGGGGCGCTCATGAGGTGGTGCAGGGGCAAGAGCAGCAGCAGGGCGGGCAGGGCCAGGCGTCGCCACCCCCGGCCTGTGGGCGTGAGCGCGGCGAGGGCGTGCTTCCAGGCCAGCACATAAAAGAGGTATAGGGCGGCCACCACCCCGGTGCAGCGGCGCAGGCCGGGGTAGCCCTTGGAGGTGAAGGCAGGCAGCACAAGGCTGAGCAGCAGCAGCGAGAGGATCAGCAGGGCCCACCGCCGCGTTGGCCCCGCCCGGCGCAGGGCCAGGGCGCCTCCCCCCAGACAGAGCAGGAGCGCGGCCCAGCCAAGCGGGCCGGCGAAATCGGGCCGCGGCAGGTTGAAGTAGTAGCTCTCGCCCCGCACGAGCAGGTCCCGCGCCGTGGCGCCCAGCGCCGTGGCCACCGCCTCCGGGGACGCGTTGAGCTTGCCCCCTCCCCGAAACAGCCCGGCGCCGGTGGCCGGATCGTTGATCAACCTGCCCGGCTCCTGCATCACAGCCAGGGTCAGAATGAGGGGCAGCAGGAACCCGGCGGCCGCGGCAGCCAGGTGCCTCACTCGCCACGGGAGCTCCGTTCCCCTGCTGGCCGCGGCTGCGCGCCACCGCCACAGGTGAACAGCTGCCAGAGCCGGCAGGTAAAAGAGGAAGGCGGGGTAGCTCATGCAGGCCCAGCAGCACATGGCCCAGGCGAGGCCGCCCAGGAGCAGGTCTGTGTGTCTGCGCTGGAAGCGAACCGAGAGCATCAGCAGCAGGCAGATGGGCGCGAACTGCAGGTCAGTTCCGTAGCTGGTCTGCATGGTGTTGAAGTGGAGCAGGGTGGGCGAAAGGCCCCAGGCAAGGAGCGGTGCCAGGGCGCCGCGCGGACCGAGCCAGCGGCGCAGGAGCAGGGCCACGCAGATCAGGGAGGCAAGGTGCAGGGCCAGGCGAATGCCCTTGGCCGTGTAGATCTCGAAGCCAACCAGCCGGTAGGTCAACAGCTCGGTGGCGTACCAGCCCACGTTGCTGGAGATGCCGTCGTAGATGCGGCCATGCTCAAGCCAGTAGACGTTGCGCACTGACTCGGCCAGCTCCTCCATGCGGATCTGATGCGCGGAAACCACGGTCCACCAGAGCTGGATCCCGATGAGCCCCAACACCGCCCCGATGAGGATCGCGTTCCAGATCCATGCCCTCGGGGTTGGATCCTTCGAGGCGGCGGGACGCGCCGTGGCGCCCCCCTTTTTCCTTTGTCTGGTCACGGTGTAGCTCGGTCTGAGCATACGGAGAAGTGCAGTGGGCGGTCAAAGGAAAGGGTGTTGCGCCATGTTGCCCTGTCGCAACCAAATGCAACAGGTTGATGGTGTTGCAACGTTGCGTTGCCTGGCCTGCAACGCTTGAAACTGGAAAAACTACATGGAATTAAGCACATAAGTGTAAAAGTCCTCGAACATACCTGTAATTATGTGGAATGTTGCGACGCAGGGTGTCAAAAAATCGCAAACTTCTAGTTGACTCATAAATTACATCGAACTAATAGGAGTATTAGGAAAGGGCTAACGGGGAACAAGATAATGAGGCTCGGAAAACGCGCCAGATACTCCGTGAGGTTGATGATAGGGATCGCATCCCTCACCCGGACAGGCCGTCCTGTTTCCACCAAGGAGATCGCCCACACCTCGGGGATCTCCCGCCGATACCTTGAGCAGATCTCCTCGGCGCTCAAGAACGCGGCCCTGATCAAGGGGCACTGCGGCAGGGGCGGCGGCTACACCCTGGCCCGCCCCGCCTCCCGAATAAAGCTCGGCGAGATCATCTCTGCGGCCACCGGGCCGGTGCACATCTCTGAGTGCGCCACGGATTCCGGCAGCTGCCTCCACGCTGACTTTTGCACCTGCAGGCTCTTCTGGCGGCTGTTGGACCAGCAACTCAACGCCGTCTTCAATCAATTCACGTTGGCCGACCTCATCGAAGACGAGGGTACTCAACGGCTCCAGGGCGCCCTGGCGTGCCTGGACGATGATCCCTCACTTGCGGTGGAGCGGCCCTGGTTTCCGAAAGATAACGACTGTCCCAGGAGCGGAACATGAAAGAGGTGAAGATCAAGGGTACGACTGTCCAGGTAATGGCGGGCGACGTCACCGACATGGAGGTGGAGTCTTTCGTCTTCTACGCGGCCGAGGACCTGAAACTGGGCACTGGCTACGGCAACGCCATCTCCATGCGGGCGGGCCCCACGGTCCAGAAGGCCCTGGATGAGATCGGCGGGGCTCAGCTCACCGAAGTGGTGGTCACCGAGGCCGGTGAGATGAAGGCCAAGCACATCATCCACGCGGTGGGGCCCAAGTTCCTCGAGGAGGACACGCCGGCCAAGCTGAAGAAGACCATCGCCAACTGCTTCAAGGTGGCCGAGGAGAAGGGCTTCAAGGAGGTGGCAATGCCGCCCCTGGGCTGCGGCTTCTACGGCCTGCCGCTGGATCAGTGCGCGGACCTGATGTTGGAAGCGGTCAAGGAGTACTGCCAGGGCGAGGCCAAGGTGGAGAAGGTCATCGTCGTGGGCCGTGACCACCGCGAATACAAACCGTTCGAGGCCCGCATCGGGAACCTCGGTTAGATAAAGGAGAAAGACAAAATGGAAAAAAGCGCACTACTCCTCTTCGCCGAGGGGACCTTACAAGAGGTCGCCCTGGTGATCATGGCCGTGGTCTACACCACGCGGCTGTTCTGGCTGTTCAAGTTCAACGGGATCAAGGAGCGCCAGGCTCCCACCGGCCGTTTTGACACTGACCGGCTCAAGGGTTCGATGTACTCGCTGTTCAACATCGCCATGCCGTGGGGCATGGAGAGCACACGGACCAAGCCCTTCTTCTACCTCCAGTTCTGCCTGTTCCACATCGGCGTGGTCGTCGCCATCGGCCTCTCCTTCGTCATCCCGTACTTCCCCGAGCTGCTTGGCTTTGCGGGCGTATCCGCCGTGATCCAGTACCTCTGCTTCATCGCCTGCGCCATCGGCGTGCTGCGCCTCATCCGCCGCATGACCGACACCTACGTCAAGGCCATCAGCACCCCGGACGACTACTTCTCCCTGCTGCTGCTCACCGTCTGGTTCGCCTTCGCCGGCCTGTCGGCTTACAACCCCGGCGGCACCGTCCAGCTTGTCTACTTCGTGCTCACCGCCTTCTTCCTGCTCTACGTGCCGTTCTCCAAGATCAGCCACTACCTCTACTACCCGTTCACCCGCTGGTGGCTGGGCCGCACCCTGGGGCACCGGGGCGTCTACCCCATGCAGTACGGCAAGAAGCCCTCCAACGCCGTTGACCTGAAGGCCAAGGCGACCGCTCTGGTCGCCGTGAAGCAAAAGGGATAGTGACCAAAATGGAACAGACAAAGAGCTACAAGGCCGAGCAATTCCTCAAGCGCCTGCCCAAGAAGATGTCCCGCCAGCTGGTGGGCTCCCTGGTGGGGTGCGTGCACTGCGGCATGTGCACCGATTCCTGCCACTACGTCATGACCAACCCCGGCGACCCGACCTACGCGCCGGCCTACAAGGCTGACAAGCTGCGGTCCATCTTCAAGCGCCATATCGACTGGACCGGCCGGGTCTTCCCCTGGTGGGTGCACGCCAAGACCGTGACCACCGACGCGGAGCTGGAGGAATTGAAGGACATCGCCTTCGGCAAGTGCACCAACTGCCGGCGCTGCACCATCAACTGCCCCATGGGCGTGGACTTCGCCACGGCCAACCGCGTCATGCGCGGCATCCTGGTCCACTGCGGCGTCATGCCCGAGGGCGTGGCCGTTGTGTCCAAGGACCAGTGGGAGATCGGCAACCAGATGGGCGTGCTCCAGGAGGACTACATCGACACCATCGAGTGGATGTCCGAGGAGCTCGTTGACGATGTGGAGGATGACGCTGCAGAGATCCCCATCGACAAGAAGGACGCGGAGATCGTCTACTCCATCAATCCGCGCGAGGTGAAGTACGATCCGCGCTCCATCTCGGACGCGGCCAAGATCTTCTGGGCCGCGGGCGAGAACTGGACCATGCCCTCCGAGGGCTGGGACATGACCAACTTCGGCCTCTTCTCCGGCGACGACGACCTGGGCGGCGCGGTGGCCCGGCGCCTGTACGAGAAGGTTGAGGAGCTCAACGGCAAGACGCTGGTGATCTCCGAGTGCGGCCACGGCTACCGCTCCACCCGCTGCGAGGGGCAGAACTGGGGCCAGAAGGACCTGGAATACCCCATGGAGTCCTCGGTGGACACCATGATCCGCTACATCAAGGAGGGGCGGATCAAGGTGGACAAGACAAAGAACCCCCAGCCGGTGACCTTCCACGACTCCTGCAACAACGCCCGCTCCTGCGGCCTGTACGAGGAGCCGCGCGAGCTGCTCCGGATGGTTTGTATGGACTTCCGCGAGATGTACCCCAACCGGGCGGAGAACTACTGCTGCACCGGCGGCGGCGGGGCCATGTCCATGTCCGAGTACGCCCCGCGTCGGCTCAAGTCCGCGGCGGTCAAGGCGGCCCAGCTCAAGGCCACGGGCGCGGAGGTGGTGGTCACCTCCTGCCACAACTGCGTGGACGGGCTTGCTGACTGCATCAAGCACTACGACCTCGGCATGGAGGTCACCCAGCTGGTTCACCTGGTGGCCAACGCCCTGGTCCTGCCGGAGCCGAAGCCGGCCGAGGAGACCCCGGCGGTCACCGAGGATGCTCCGTTCGCGGGCAAGAAGATCCTGGTGGTGGACGACGAGCCGGATCAGCGCCTCTTCATCGCCACGGTGCTGGAGGACAACGGCGCCGAGGTGCTGCAGGCGGGCGACGCGGACGAGGCCCTGACCAAGGCCCGCGCCGAGAAGCCGGACATGATCACCCTCGACCTCTCCATGCCTGGCAAGAGCGGCACGGAGCTGTACAGCGACCTGCGCTACAGCGACGACCTCAAGGAGACCCCAATCTGCATCATCACGGGGCACCCGGAGATGAGGAAGACCCTGTACGAGCGCACCGTGCCGGCGCCGGATGGCTATCTGGACAAGCCAGTGGCCGAGGATCGGCTGGTGGTCAACGTGCGGAAGATCTTCGAGGTGTAATATTGTTCAGTGAACCGGGGCCAGGGGCGCTGCTCCTGGTCCCGGCCTGGTCCTGGGCGAGCTTGTTCTAATAGGGTAGGAGGGAACCGTGGAACTACTGTACAAGCAGCTGTTCGAGGAGCTCCCCTGCTACGTCACAGTGCAGGACAAGGACCTACGGATCGTCGCCGCCAACCGCCTGTTCCGGCGGGACTTCGGCGACAGGATCGGCAGCAACTGTTACGAGATGTACAAGGGGCGCCATGAGAAGTGCCCCGACTGCCCGGCGGAGAAGTGCTTCGTGGACGGGGGGGTGCACCGCAGCACGGAGGTGGTGCGCCAGACGGACGGGCGGGAGCGGTGGGTCAAGGTGTACACGGCCCCCATTCGGGGGGAGGACGGCGAGATCACCAGCGTGGTTGAGATCTCCGCGGACATCACCGACGTCAAGCAGCTGCAACAAAAGTTCCACGCCCTGTTCGAGGAGGTGCCCTGCTACATCTCCGTGCAGGACCGCAACCTGAACCTCACCGAGGCGAACCGCCGCTTCCGCCGGGACTTCGGCGACGGGATCGGCAAGCCATGTTTCGAGGTCTACAAGCACCGGGACGAGCCGTGCATGGAGTGCCCGGTAGCCCAGACCTTCCAGGACGGCAAGCCGTACCACAGCGAGGAGGTGGTCACCACCAAGGACGGCCGCCGGCGCAACGTGGTCACAGCCACCGCCCCCATCAGGGACGCCACGGGGGAGATCGTCGAGGTGATGGAGATGGCGGCCAACATCACCGAGCTGCGCCAGGTGCAGGACCGGCTCACCTCCCTGGGGCTGCTGGTGGGCTCGGTATCCCACGGCATCAAGGGGCTGCTCAACGGCCTGGACGGCGGCATCTACCTCATGGAGTCGGGCAGGACCAAGAACAAGCCGGAGCGGGTGGACCAGGGCTGGGACATCCTCAAGCGCAACGTGGAGCGGATCCGCAGCATGGTGCTCAACGTGCTGTACTACGCCAAGGATCGGCCCGTGAACCACGAGAAGCTGGACCTGCAGGAGCTCTCGGCTTCGGTTGGGGCCGTGGTGGAAAACCGCGCCAATCAGCTGGGGGTGGACCTGGATATCGTGGCCGCGCCGGGCAGCTTCGAGGCGGACGGCCACGCCGTGCACGCCATGCTGATCAACCTGCTGGAGAACAGCCTGGACGCCTGCCGCACCGACCGCAAGGAGGTGCAGCATGTTGTTCGGCTGGAGGCCTCGCCCGCGGGCAAGGCGGTGACCTTCAAGATCACCGACAACGGGGTCGGCATGGACCGCGAGACCAGGGAGAAGGCGTTCTCCATGTTCTTCTCCTCCAAGGGGGCGGAGGGCACGGGGCTGGGGCTGTTCATCTCGCACAAGATCGTCAAGAGCCACGGGGGTAAGCTGGACCTGGCCTCGGAGGCGGGGCAAGGCACCACCTTCACGGTGCGCATGCCCCTCAAGCCGAAGCCGGATCAGGAGGAGGTCGAGGCGGCCTCTCACGATAAAAGCAGCGAGCAGCTCCATTCTGAGTGGGACAAGGCGCTTGGAGGCGAGGATAATTAGCGGGAGGGATGATAGGAGACAGAAATGGGCGGGCCAGGGAGCTTTGAAGCCACGAAGGAGGGGGCGGCGGGGGTGAAGGCAGGCCCTGCCAAGATCCTGATCATTGACGACGAGCCGGACACCGTGGTCTTCCTGGAAACCGTGCTGGAAGACCTGGGGTACGACACCTGCAGCGCCAGCGACGGAGAGCAGGGGTTGGCCCAGCTGCACGAGCAGCAACCCGACCTTGTGCTGATGGACCTGCGCATGCCCAGGCGCACGGGCATGCAGCTCTACCGGGAGATCTGGAGCCAACGGCGCCACCACAAGATCCCCGTGATCTTCATCTCGGGCTTCACCGACGTGAAGATCTTCGACAACGCCTGTACACCCCTGCCAGAGCCGGCCGCGCGGCTGGACAAGCCCATCGACCTGGAGGCGCTGGAGGAGGCCATCTCCGCGGCCCTCAACCCGACGGAATCACCGGGGGCGGAGTGATGCCCGGGCGTGGAGAGGTGGGTGAGGGGCTGGTCGACCTGATCCTGGACAGCGTGAGCGACGGTGTGTTCACCGTGGACCACGAGTTCCGGATTACCTACTTCAACCAGGCGGCCGAGCGGATCACGGGCTACAAATCGGACGATGTGCTGGGCTCGCCCTGCATGGGGGTGTTTCGCACCGCAAGCTGCTCTCAGGACTGCCCCATGCGGCGCTCACTGCGCCAGGGCCAGCGCGTGGAGGGCGTGGAGATCGACGCCCGCTCCCGCATGGGCGTGCCCCTGCTGATCAGCGTCTCCACCGCCCCGCTGGTGAGCCCGGAGGGGGAGTTCCTCGGCGGAGTGGAGACCTTCCGCGATCACTCCCACCTGCGGGACCTGCGCCAGGAGCTGGCTGGCCGCTGCAGCTTTGATGAGATGGTGTGCACCAGCGAAGAGATGCGCCGGATCATGGAGACCCTGCCGGCCCTGGCCCGGGCGGGCGTGCCGCTGCTGCTGCGAGGGGGGAGGGGCACCCGCAAGCGGCGCATGGCCGAGGCGGTGCATACCAACAGCGCCAGGGGGTGCGCCCCGTTCGAGGTCATCGGCTGCATCGGCCTGCCTGACAGCGTGCTCGCCTCCGAGCTGGTGGGGCATGTGGCGGGCGCGACACCTCAGGCCACCGAGGACCAGGAGGGGCTGCTGATCCAGGCGGCCGGCGGTACCTGCTACATCGAGGACGCCGAGCGGCTCTCTCCGGCCATGCAGGCCCAGCTGCTCATGCTGCTCAAGGAGGAGAAGGTTGAGCCCAGGGGGCTGGGCCGGGCGGTGGAGGTGGATGTGCGGCTGATCCTGGGGACCACCCGCGACCTGGGCGAGCTGGCCACGGCAGGGCGCTTCTCCATGGAGCTGTACAGGTTGCTCAAGCCGGCGGAGCTGGTGATCCCCGCCCTGCACCGCCGCACCGAGGACATCCCGGCCCTGGCGGGTGAGGTGCTGCAGCGCATGGACCTGCGCCGAGGGCGGGGCATCAGGCGCCTGTCCAACGACGCCCTGGCCGCGCTCATGGCCTACTCCTTCCCGGGCAACGTCGTGGAGCTGGAGCGGGTGCTGGAGCACGCCTACATCGTCTCGCGAGGGCCTGAGATCGGCACCGAGGACCTGCCCGCCTTCATGACCGCCGGGGCGGCCCCGGTTGCGCGCCCAAGGCGGCGCCGGCAGGACAACCGACGCAAGCAGGAAGAGACCGAGCGGGTGCGCATTACCCGCTGCCTCCAGCGCAACTACTGGAGCATGTCACGCGCCGCCCAGGAGCTGGGCATCCACCGGTCCACGCTGTGGCGCAAGACCAAGCAGCTGGGAATACAAAGGCCGTGAGCGCGGCCGTGATAATCTAGCAGTATTCAAATCTGACCAACGATGGAGGGACAGGCCATGAAGGCTGCGGTTCGGTGTGGGCTGGTTTGTTTGCTGCTGCTCCCGGCGTGCAGCGATGACGACAACGGCGGCAACTCCAGCGTCGATGGCGGCAACAACACGGGGGACGGCCCCCCGGTCTATGAAGCGGGGACCAAGTGCAAGCCGTACCAGTCGGACGGCGTCACCTGCGCGGGGGGCGGCACATGCGCCAAGGGGCAGACCTGCGTCAACGACGGGGCCAGCGCCGCCCCGGTCTGCCGGCTCAAGTGCGACACCAAGGGCAGCAACCAGTGCGGCGACGACAAGTGCGGCAGGACCTGCGTGGGCCTCGTGGACTCCACCGGGAAGACCCTGGACTACGGCGCCTGCGTCAGGGGCTGGATCACCGAGGGGGAGCAGTGCGGATCGGGGGCCATGTGCGACCTGCAGAAGAAGCTCAGGTGCATCGGCAGCGGGGCCTCCTTTTGCCGCAAGGAGTGCACGGACGCCAAGGACTGCAAGGGCTACAAGGTCTCCTGCCTGGGCGTCACCGGCCAGACCTGGAAGGTGTGCGGTCCGGGCAACACCTCCAGCGGCGCCAAGGAGGGCAAGGACTGCTCGGACAAGGCCACTTACTGCGCGGCCGGGCTGCTGTGCGACCCAACCAGCAAGAAGTGCCTCAAGTATTGCAGCACCCTCAAGGGCAGCACTGCCACCTGCGGCGCGTGCAGCGGCAAGTCATGCACCAAGGTCGTGGACAGCTCGGCGGGGGTCACCCTGGGCTACGCTTGCGTGGCGGGCAAGGTGTACGACGCCGGCGTGCCTGACTGCTCCGTGCCCGAGGCTGGCGTGAAAGAGGGCGGGGTGAAGGAGGGCGGGGTCAAGGAGGGCGGGGCCAAGGAGGCGGGGGCCAAGGAGGGCGGGGTCAAGGAGGGCGGGGTCAAGGAGGCGGGGGCCAAGGACGCCGCCCAAAAGGGCTAACGCACGAACAGCTTCTGGATGTTCATGCCCGCGCCATGCTTGCAGTCCGGGCTGCAGGCCGGGCCGGTCTTCATGTCGATCTTCAGGGTGCTGCCCAGCTTGTTGAGGTAGATCTTGGGCGCCACGTTCAGGGAGGTCTTCCAGCACATGTTCTGGGCCGGGCTGGTGTACTTGCCCGGGCCGTTCCAGAAAGCGCACTTCATGTAGGCGTTGGAGAAGCCGGTGCGGGGCGTGTTGACCCCGTTGATGGTGAGGGTGCGGGTGCTCTGCCCCTGGAGGGTGGCGATGAACATCAGGTCCTTGGCCGCCAGGGTGTTCTTCCAGTCCAGGATGAGCGAGAAGGTGACGACGCCGCAGGCGTAGGAGTAGTAGCCGTACCAGCCGTTGGCGTTGAGCTGGTTGGGGATCGTGCCCGCGCCGCAGGTCTGCGTGCCGGAGTGCACCTTGGTTGAGGCCTTCAGGTCAGGGTGTTTGAAGTCCTTCATGCCCAGGGTGGAGGGGTTGAGCAGGGCGGTCCAGCCGCCGCCGCTTGTGGTCATGTCGCAATACACATCAACCAGCGTCGCGCTCCCGGCGGCCTTGATCTTCACCACCCCGCTGGTGGCCGCCGAGTTCAGCGCGAGCAGCTTCTTGCACGACTCGGTGGCGGCGCAGAGCTTGCTCGTGCAGAGCTGGTCCGCGCAGTCCGTGTGGCCCTTGCAGGCCTTGCCCACCACGCAGCCGGAGCAGGTGGCGCCGCCGCAGTCCACGTCGGTTTCGGTGCCGTTTTTCACCTTGTCGGAGCAGGTGCCGGCCACGCAGACGCCGGCCGTGCACACCGCGCTGATGCAGTCAGTGGGCTTGGCGCACTTCTTCGTGTCAGCGCACTTTGGGCATGTTCCGCCGCCGCAGTCGGTGTCGGTTTCGCTGCCGTTTTTGACCTTGTCCGTGCAGGTTGGCGCCTGGCAGATGCCGGCGGTGCAAACCCCGCTGAGGCAGTCCGAGTCGAGCCCGCACTTCATCTTGTCCGCGCACTTGACGCAGCTGGCGCCGCCGCAGTCCACGTCGGTTTCGCTGCCGTTTTTGACCTTGTCCGTGCAGGT
>CAZCFB010000074.1:0-23144 GCA_964497805.1 uncultured Kofleriaceae bacterium | reverse complement strand
TCCTCTTCTTCCTCTTCTTCCTCTTCTTCCTCTTCTTCCTCTTCTTCCTCTTCCTCTTCCTCTTCCTCTTCCTCTTCCTCTTCCTCTTTCTCTTCTTCGAACTCTTCTTCTACCTCGAGGTCCTGCTCCTGCTCTTCCGGCCGCTTGTCCATGTCGCTCACTTGAGGTTCTTGAACATGTTGTCCAGCTTGGCCTTGGCCTTCTCCACCGCGTCGTCCTTCTCCGGCGCCTCTCCCTCGGGCCAGTCCTTGATCCGGTAGGAGTTGCAGAAGTTGGCCTCTTCCCTGTCGCGGATGAAGTCCGCGTCCGGGATCTCGCAGTCGTTGTGCCGGCCGGGGTCGTAGTACTGGCAGGTCATGCAGCAGTGGAGGTACGCCCCGCAGTGGACACAGGTGTCCAGGCGCCCCACCTTGAAACCCACGTTGACGATGAATTCAACCTCATTGAGGCATTTGTGACAGTAGTGTGCCATGGTATCGGACCTCCCGTTGCTAACCGATGTGGTTTAGCACCGTGGGGTCAGGCAGGTCAACGAAGAGCAAAACCGTGACGTTGACAGCCGGGCAGGGCGCCCACTACATTGACCGCCTGTCAGACCAGAAAAAGGTACCCAACCCATGTACGAGACCTCAGATATCCGCAAGGGCCTGAAGTTCCAGATCGACGGCACCCCCTTCATGGTCGTGGAGTTTCAGTTCGTCAAGCCGGGCAAGGGCACGGCGTTCACCCGCACAAAGATCAAGAACATGATCACCGGCGCCGTGCTGGAGAGGACCTACAAGACCGGTGAGAAGCTGGAGCCGGCCAACGTCGAGGAGCGGGAGATGCAGTACCTCTACCTCGACGGCGACAAGTACGTCTTCATGGACAACAGCACCTATGATCAGGTGTACATCGAGGACGACATCGTGGGCGACCTGGCGCTGTTCATGCCGGACAACCTCAACGTCACAGTCATGTTCTTCGACGAAAAGGCCATCGGCCTCTCCCTGCCCAACTTTGTCGAGCTGGAGGTGACCCACACCGAGCCGGGGGTCAAGGGCGACACCGCCTCGGGCGCCACCAAGCCGGCCACCCTCTCCTCCGGCGGCACCATCAACGTGCCCCTCTTCATCGAGGAGGGAGAGATCCTGAAGATCGACACCCGGTCCAATGAGTACGTGGAGCGGGTGAAGCGTTAGCCCCGAAGCTCCTCCCCAATGACTGAAAAGACGCCGGGCGCGCGGGGGGTGATCCGCGGCCGGGTTCTGGCCGTGGATCCACGGAGCAGGACGCTCTCCATCCTTGATGAGGGGGCGTCCCGGTCTGTCTCCCTGGCCCCAGAGCTGGCGCTCCCCGTGCCAGGGGACTGGGTGGAGGCCGCCCTGAAGAACCACCCGCGCGACCCCCTGATCACGGCCCTGAAGGTGCTCACGCCGTACCGGCTGGAGGACCCCTTCCCATCGCCGGGCGGGGAGTTCTACCGCCTGCACCAGGGAGAGCCAGGGCGGGCAGGGCGCCTGGCCACCCGCGCCCGGTGCCTGGCGGCCATCCGCGCCTTCTTTGACGAGCGCGACTACCTGGAGGTGCAGACCCCCTGCCTTGTGCGCCACCCGGGGCTGGAGCCTCACCTGAGGCCCTTGCCGGCCGCTGGCGGCGACCACCTGATCACCTCCCCCGAGTATCAGATGAAGCGGCTGCTGGCCGGGGGAATGGAGCGGATCTACAACTTGGGCCCCTGCTGGCGCGGCGACGAGACCGGCCCCCACCACCTGCGGGAGTTCTGCATGCTGGAGTGGTACCGCGCCTTCGCCTCGCTGGAGTCGCTCATGGGGGAGACCGAGGCCCTGGTGGCTGGCGTCGTGCGCGCCGTGCTCGGCCGTACCATGGTGCAGGTCCCTGGCGGTGAGCTGGATCTGGAGCCGCCGTTCAAGCGCCTTAGCGTGATCCGGGCCGCCCGGGATCATGGCGGCGTGGACCTGGCCGGCGTCATGGACGCGGCGGAGCTGGGCCGCCGGGTCTCGGCCGCGGGCCTGCGCCTGCCCCAGGAGGCGCCATCCTACGAGGCAATCTTCTCCCAGCTCATGGTGGAGCGGGTGGAGCCAGCCCTGGCCAGGATCGGCCGGCCGATGTTGCTGTACGACTTCCCAGCCCCCCTGGCCGCCCTCTCGCGACTGCGCCCCGACGACCCCACCGTGGCCGGGCGCTTCGAGCTATACGCCGGGGGGCTGGAGCTGGCCAACGCCTTCTGGGAGCTCACCGACCCGGAGGAGCAGCGCCGCCGCCTGGAGCAGGACCGGCGGCAGCGACTGGACGAGGGCGCGCCCGCGCATGATCTGGATCAGCGGTTCCTGGCCGCCCTGGGCGAAGGCATGCCGCCCGCCTCGGGTATCGCCCTGGGCGTGGACCGCCTGGTGATGTTGATTTGCGAGGTGGATGACATCAGAGAAGTTGTGGCCTTCGCCCCCGATGAGATTTAGCCCACCTCATCCACTCCGTGGCCTACTACGGCGGCGGATCCCTTCAGCATAGCTGTGTTGCTCCTCCTCGGAGTAGAGCAGGACTACGCCGTCGTCGTCGCGCCTTGCTCTGCCTCGGTCTGCACCGCCTCGTGACGGCCCCTCCATGGATGAGGTAGGCTGCCCCATGGACCTCACAACGCGCGTCTGTCTCAATCACCCCAACGAGCAAGCAATCGCGGCCTGTAAGCAGTGCGCCAAGCCGCTGTGCGGGAGCTGTGTCACGCGCAACGCCGACGGCGCTTTCTGCGGCGACCCCTGCTACGACGCTTACCGGCAGTTCAAGGACCGGCGCGTGGCCCCCTCCGGCGGCTCCGGCCTCTTCCAGCAGCTCATCCGCTGGGCCGTATACGCGGGCATCGCCTTCGCCATCGTCTGGGCCCTGGCCGAGTTCGGCGAAATCGAGATCGCCCAGGACATCATGCGCAAGCTCGGCGTGGGGTTTTAGCAGCCTCCCTACAATAAGCGGCTGGCCTTGGCCCTATAACCAGCCCTGCCGCTCCATCTGCGCCAGCACGGCGCGTGCGATCTTGCCGTAGCCATGGGCGTTGGGGTGCCCCTGCCCCCCGTAATCCTCGGTATCCGCGTGCGGATCCTTCCCCTCGTCGGAGAGGAGACCCCTGATATCCACCAGCGGCACGTCCAGGGCGGAGTGGACCTCGTCGTAGATGGATCCGAGGCTCCGGTTGCACTGGGTGCTTCCCCTCTTCCTCGGGGCGTAGTTGAGCAGCATCACCTTGACCCCTGCCTCCCGGGCCACCGCGAGGATGGCCGTGAGGTCCTCACGGAGTTCACCATCCCGCAGCTCCCACAGCTCCTTGCGGCGGTACTGCTTGTTGATGAATTCCCTGATCCGCTCCAGCCAGGGGGTGCCGGACAGCCGCACGAGCAGCCACTTCACGGTCGTCTCGATGTGACAGATCTGGGCAGCCCGCTCGGCCTCTTGCCTGAGCTTGAAGCGGTAAGACGGGATGCTCTTCGGGGAGAGGATGAAGAGGCTCTCGAATAATTGGAACGTCTCTTCGGGCCAGGTCTTCTCCTTGATGATGGTGTAGTCCAGGTGCAGCAGCCGGTAGCGAAAGTTGGCGGCCGCCACCGCCGCCGCGGAGTTGAGGTGAGCCTTGGCGCAGGAGAGATCCTGGTCATTGAGGCACGCCTCCGCGGTCAGGATATGGGCCCCGGAGCAGGTGGGCCGCGCCGCCAGCAACCGCGCCACGGCCTCTGGCTTGTACTGCACCCAGGTGTGCGCCCGCTTCCTTACCTTCTCGGGAGGCGTCCCTCCATACCGAGTGAGCAGGGCTGCCAAGTTGGAGGCCGGCGGCTCCCCCTGGGCAAGGCAGCCTAAGATGGGCGGCGCGGGCCACGCCCTGCGGTCCGACCGGGCCTCCCGGGAGTTGACCAGCTTGTCCAGCCGGGTGCGCAGCCTCTCAAGCTCGGCCTCCTTCCTGGCGCGGCCTTGCTTCTCCGGTGAGGCGGTGAGCATGCCCACCAGCCGCACCACGCGGAAGCCGGCCAGGTGGCCCCAGAACTTGCGCTTGCTCAGCCGCACCAGCCAGGGGGGCACCGCGCGCTGGCCGATGCGATCCGCGCCGATCCAGTTGACCCCACCCACCTGCACGACGATGCCCCATGGGCGGTGGGTCTTCAGAATCTTGGGCAGCCGCCCCCTGACCTCGGGAGAGTCGAAGCCCACCCGGCCCCGGTTGATGATCTTCATCCGCCCGGCGCCATACTTTTTATCCACCAGGCCCTGGAGTTGGGCCGGGTAGCTGAACCGCGCGGGATCCCCGCTCTCGTCGCCGAAGGTCCAGGAGTCACCGATGGCCAGAACGGTCCTGGCCCCCGAGGGGGCCGGCCCCGACTCTCTGGCGCTCAGGCTCACCCAGGCGGCCAGGCGCATGCCGCCCTCTGCCAGGAGGGCCAGGGTCAGCAAGGCGGCAATCACCACCGCGAGCAAGGTGGCGACCCTGGCTAACCAAGTTTTCCTGGCGGGCATGGCGGCGTCGCGTCCCCAGGTGATGGATTTATAATTGAAGGTATTCAATTAGGGAGCATAAGGATCCTGCGAGATGGCGCAACCCGATATTCCGGAGATCTTTGCCGGATAATTCCCCGGGGGGCAGTCCTGCTCAGGAGGGCTCATCCAGGGTGAGGCCGCCAGGCCACCCGGCGGTCGGCGCCACCAGCCTGGCCGGCGCGGCAGGGGTACCATGTCGGCTCGCCTCCAGAATGTCCCCCACCGCATGGATCAGCTCGGCCACCCCCGGGACCTCCTTGCCAGGGCAACGGTAGAACACGGCCAGGCCCCCCACCTGCCGCAGCGGGCGGCGTCCCCCGGCGGGCTCGAGCCAGATCTCCACCACGCGGCCTTCCGCGTTCACGAAACGCCAGGGAGCGTCGAGGGTGCCCGCTCCGGGCAGGGGCTCACCTTCGGCCGATTGCGCCTCCTCGCTTTGCCGCCCCAACTTGATGGCGCACATCTGGGCCTCGTCCATGAGCGGGTGGATCATCTCCGCGCAGGTCGTGCAGTCGTGGCAGCGCAGGTCGCAGGTGGAGATGACGTCCCAGAGGTCCGGGGGCTCCTCGTAGTAGCCCGTGGGGTGCACCAGGGAGCGGGCGCAGAGGTAGGCCGTCATGAGCTCAATGAGCCTGTCCGTGGGCTGCTCGCGCCCGGGGATCTTCACCTCATCCACCAGGCCGTCCAGGTGGCGCAGGTGCCCGGGGAGGACCTCCTTCTGGGCGATGAGCCAGGGGCGGCTGGCGAGGATGCACGCCGTCTCGGGGCTGCAGGTGGCGACCACGAATCCCCGCTCATCTCCGCGGCCCAGGTGGTGGGTGTAAAAGGGGCAAAAGGGGATGCACTCGTCACAGGTGACCAGCCCGGTGCGCAGCCCCAGGGAGCGGATATCCTCCAGGACGCCGGGGCGCCGGTTGACCTCCCTGGCCACGGTGATGAAGCTGGCGCCCGCCGCCTCCTGCCAGTAGAGGGCCTGTATGGCGCTGGCCACGTTGGCCAGGACCGAGGCGCCCACGTCCACCCGGTCAGGCAGGCGGCTCCTGATGCGCGCCGCCGTCACCGCGTCGGTGAAGGTCAGGCGCAGCTTCCCGGCGCGGCCCGCCACCCGCCGGACCTCCTCCACCAGCGCGCTCCTCTGCACGGCGCGGCCCAGGATGTTGGCCACCAGCACCAGCCCCAGGCCGCGGTCAGCGGTCCAGGCCGCCACCCGGTCCACCTCCTCCCTGTAGGCGGCCTCCTCCTCGGGCCCACGCCAGACCCGGGACGTGCCGCAGATGCCGGGGTGGAAGGGCATGTAGATGTTCGCCATGTGGGGCGCCATGGGCTCCAGGCGCTCCAGGAAGCCCAGGTCATGGTTCCAGGGCACCGACAGCTTCATGCTGCCGGGCATGCGGTTTTTGAGCGTCATCTCCCTCGCTTCCCCATGCTCCATCACTGCGGATCGCACGGCCCGCTGCACACCTGCACGAACAGGCCGTCGTCCAGGAACTTGCTCACCTGCTTCTGATACACGGTGAGCTTGCGCACGGTGCCGTGGGTGCCGTTGTCCTTGGCTGGCGGGATGTTGGTGGCCGGGGACGCCTTGACCTTTTCGTCGTAGACGAACATGCCGGCCAGGGTGCCCGCCGGGGCGCCGCCCGGCGACGGGGCGGTGATGGTCTTGAGCCCGTAGATCTTCTTGGCCGAGGGCGTGATCACAGGGATGTCGGCCGAGCGCGCCACCCATTCAGTGAGCAGGTTGTTGACCTGGCTGTCGTTCACAGCCATGTGCACGGCCATCTTGAGCGGCTTGCGCCCGGAGAAGCGGTTGTTGATCAGGCGCGGCGCGTAGTTCATGGAGTCCACAGGATCCACCACGCTCTGCACCATGCTCATGAGCAGCTGCTGGTCGAAGGCGTTGGGGTAGATGATCTTGAGCAGCGGGTGGAACTGGTTCCACTGCACCGCCCGCTGCAGGAAGTGGATCAGCCCGCCGCCCCCCACGATGATGGACGCCCGGGTCACCAGCGGCGAGGTGCCGGCCACCACGAAGCCGAAGGTGCCCCCGTTGGAGATGCCGTGGTAGTAGAGGCGGTCCTTGTCCAGCAAGGTCACCTTGCCGCCCGAGCTGCCCTTACCCGTGAGGCGCGTCACCAGGTCGGTCTGCACCAGGCGCCCCAGGGCGGTGACGTTTGCCAGGCTCTGCATCACCTCGGCCACGATGTCCTCGAACTTGCTCATGTCGCCGCCGAACGCCGCGGCGGAGAGGCCCATCAACCCGTCGTGGAAGCCCATGTTGGTCAGCACCGTGGTGTAGCCGTACTTGACGGCGATGTCGTTCCAGGAGCCCCGGGTGCCCTGGATCCAGTCGCCGAAGAAGCCGTGGCCGTACAGGATCACCGGCCGCTTGGCGGTCACCGAGGGCGGGATGGTGACGCCGAAGCTCACCTTGCGCGTGCCCTGGACAACCGGCTTGCCCGCGCTGTCCAGCTTGATCTTGCCGTCGGTGCCCACGAAGTTGGGCGCCTGGAACGTGGCCACCACCTGGCGGTTCTTGTTGCCCCAGGTCTCCACCTTGTCCGAGGTGATGGTGGGGGCGCCCAGGGTGGCCGTGGCCATGTGATCCTGCATGGCAAGGAGGGTGGAGGTGACCTGCTTCTCGGACCGCGTGTGGAAGGACCAGGCCAGCGCCACGTCTTTCTGATCCACCTTCAGGGCCTTGAGCGCCTCGTTGACCAGCTTGAAGTCGTCCCGCTGCTTCTCCACCAACGGGTCGGACGTCTTGGCGCCGCCGAGCAGGGCAGCGAGGGCGGCGTTGGCCTTGTGGGGGTTGCCCTTGAGGTCCCGCAGCTTGTTGCGCACGATCACCACGTAGCCGCTCTTCTCGTCCAGCACCTTCAGGGGGCGCAGGATCAACGATCGCTCATTGTCCAGCGCGGCCATCATGTCGATCTCGATGAGTATTGGGACCTTCTCCCAGGTCTTCTCCTTGACCAGCCAGACCGGCGACTTGTCGCTGACAGAGAGGGCATGGTCCGTGGGATCGGGCAGGGACTTGGGGTCGATGCCGCCGGTGAGGTAGGCCAGGATGGCGGGGATACGCGAGAAGCCGTCCGCGCTGTTGAACATGGAGGCAGGTATCAGCTTGGGCATCACCGCGCTGGTCAGCTTCACCCGGCGGCCGGTCTCGGTCTTCGAGTCCTTGACCAGGAAGAAGTCGGAAGGGAAGGGGAAGGCCGCCACCTCGGGCACCAGGGGGTTCCCCTCGGGCTTGTTGGGGAAGGCGGTGTCAGACTGGGCGGCTTTCTGATCCTCGACGCCGCCATCCCCACCAGCAGCGGTGGTGTCGTCGCTACAGGCGGTGGTGGAGATCAGCAGGAAGAGGGTCGCGAGGAGCGGCGGGTTTTTGATGGTCATGGGCCGATTGTACGACACCGTGACAGGGCGGGGGAGAGGTCCCTACGGGCAGCCGCAGTCCTCGGTGGTCTTCTTGACCTTCTTCGTCCGCTTCTTGGTGGACTTCTTGCGGCGATAGCGGCGGCCGTATTTGTAGCTGCGGTATCCCTTCCCCGGGTAGGGCGGCACCGCGGCCTCGCTGTACGGGGCCACGTTGCGCCCCCGCAGGTACGGATCATCGCTGTAGTAAGGAGACGTGCCGTACGGGTCGCCGACGTAGGTGCGCCCCCGCCGCTGCTTGAGCTTCATGTTGGCCGGGGGCAGCGGCCCGTAAATTCGCCGCACCGAGGTCCGGCGCTGCACCGTCCCGGGCCCCTGGAGCTGGAGCAGCAGCGGATCCTGGGTGGTGACCGCCGCCTTGCGCGTGCCCAGCGGGGCCGCGTACCTGGTGTACGGGTAGCGCCCGCGGTCACTGCTCACGTCGGCCAGCAGCGGATCCAGCAGCGCCGCGTGGGTGCACTGGATAAGCAGGGTGTGGTTGTGCCTGGCCCGGCCAGGGCGATCCTGCTTCACGCTCAGGTTGCGCCCGGTGTCGCCGCGGCCCACCGCGCCCGCGTCCAAAATGTAGTAGCCACCCTTGCAGGTGTCGTATGCCGCCCGGTAGCACAGCCCGCGGTCGTCGTAGCAGGAGATGGCGTAGGCGGGGGAACCCCCCGGGCCAGTGATGTTCCTGACCTGGGGCCCGGCGCAGCCTGCCACCAGTAGTACGGAGAGCAAGTATGTGTATCGCATGAAAATATGGTGGGCGAATACCGGGGTTTAATCAAGAAAGTTGCCACCAGCGCCCATTCTGCCGGTGGTTGAGAGGATGCTCTCGCGTGGATTCCTGGTGGGCTCCCAGCCCAACGCGTCCCGGAAGGCCTGGTCCGAGATCACGCACGGATACTTGGTGAAGTTGACCATGTATGGGGGCAGGGCCGCGGTGAAGGTGCGCAGCACGCGCAGGGCCAGCGCCGCCAGGTCCGCGGGAACCGGCACCAGCCTGCCTCCGGCGAGCTGCAGGGCCTCGCGCCAGGGGATGGAGTCCTTGCCGGCGAGGTTGAATACGCCCACGGTGTCCCCGGTGGCCGCGGCCAGGATGGCGGTGACCAGATCCTCCTGGTGGATGAACTGGACCATGGGGTTGAAGCCCATCATCAGGGGCTTGACCTCCTGGCGCAGGAAGCGGCTCATGGCGTTGTTGATGGTGGGGCCCACCACGTTGCACGGGCGCAGCACCACCGTCTTCACCTCCGGGTGGCGCCAGATCCACATCACGGCCTGGTTATCCAGCTGGATGGCGTCGCCGAGCTGGGGGAAGCCGGTGCCCGCCCTCAGGGGCTCGTCCTCGTAGATCGGGGTGTGGTTGTGGGGGTGCGCCCCGTAGATGTGGAAGGTGGAGAGCACCACCAGCCGTTGTGTCTTGTACTTGCGACACAGGGACATCACCTTTGAGCTGCCCACGACGTTGAGGTCGAACCGCTTGGCGGTGTCGACCTTCAGGTTGCCCACCCGCCCCAGGTGCAGCACCATCTCCGGGCGGTGGCGACGGAAGATGTCCTCGATGCGGGTCTTGTTGTAGTTGGCCTGGTACAGGGTTGCCTCGAAGCCTGGATCCTGGGGCACGGATCTGTAGTCCACGCCCACGATCTCGTGACCCATGTCCGCCAGGCGCTGGCCGGCCAGGCGGGCCATGCCCCCGGTGATGCCGGTGATCAGGCAGGTCTTCTTTTTTTTCTTGTTTGTCGCGCGGGTCATAGGCCGAACACCGTCTCCCGACGGTCAAGGCCGTCATCTATCAAGCCCTGGACCGTGCGCATCACCACATCCACCTTGCGGTCGATGGCCTCGTCCTCGTCGTCGAAGGGGCCCTCGAAGTTCATGGGCTCCCCCATGTGCACATGGAACTGGGTGGGGAGCGGGAGGAAGGCCAGGGGGCCGAGCAGGGGGAGCAGGGCGGGCAGCGGGAAGTACGGCATGCCCAGCGCCTTTGCCAGGGGCTTCAGGTCGTGCACCGAGATGATCGACTCCTCGGCGCCGATGACAGCCACCGGCACGATGGGGGTGTTGGTCTGCAGGGCCAGGCGCATGAAGCCACGGCCGAAGGGCACGAGCTGGTAGCGGTGGTCCCATGTCTTGCCGCTGCCTCGGGCGCCCTCCGGGAAGACGAGGATCCCGTTGTCCGCCTCCAGCAGGTTGCGGCAGTTGATTGGATCCCCCAACACCACGCCGGAGCGGTAGAACGCCTCGCTCACGAAGGGGAGGGTGGGGAACCACCGCTCAGCCATGGGCCGCAGCAGCCTGGGGGGATCCGCCTCCAGCAGGCACGCCACCTGGACCACCAGCCCGTCGAAGGGGAGCTGGCCCGAGTGGTTGGCTATCACCAGCACCCGCCCAGGCGGCAGGTTCTCCATGCCCGTGACCCGCGGCCGGAAGTACTGGTACACCCGGTAGGCCAGGGAGTAGTACAGCTTGCTGTCTTCGATGCTCAGCCCCCACTGGTCGAACCCGAGGGAGTTGGTTTCATTGGGGATGGCGTCCAGGGCACGAGCCACCCGCGGCTCCATGGCGATGGAGCGGAGGAACTTGTCCAGTTGCATGGTGGGATTGTGCCACGGAAGTCGAGGGCCGACAGTCAACAGTCGACAGCTTTCGCTCAATGGCGCAGAAACTCCTTGAGATGACATGGGAGGCTAAGCCAAGCTGAATGGCACTGATTTCGTCTATTACACGGATACGTGATGACTTTTCGCTCCCAGAAGCACCTCACCCTGCTCACCTTCGTTCTCATGGCTGGCGCCGTGGGGACCGCCCACGCAGATGATCGCCGCCGGGTGGCGGTGGCGACCTTCCGCGGCGGGGACGCCGCCATCCTGCGCGGCGCGGTGATGACCAGCCTCGATGAGGTCCACACCGTGGTGTTGCCCAACAAGGTGGACAAGAAGGCCAAGGAGGTTGGCCTCACCTCCAAGTGCAAGGCCGCCAACGTGGCCGCCCTGGGCGTGGCGCTCAAGGCCGAGGCAGTGGTTTGCGGCGCCACGAAGGGCGTGCCGTGGCGCCGGCGGTTCACGGTGACGGTGTACAACGGCCAGGACGGTAAGAAGCTGGGCAAGGCCGCGGTGATGCTGCTGCGCTCGGGGCTCACCGAGAAGCAGATGAAGCGGATGATGCCGAGGCTGAACAAGGCCATCGCCAAGGCGGACCGTATGGAGGCCCCCGAGGAGCCGGGGAGCAAGTCATCGGCGCCCATCCCCCTCAAGCCCGTCGCGGGGCTTGTGGCCTCGCTCTCCTCTCCCGTGTTGGGGGACCGGATGGACGCTGCCAGGGAGCTGGCGCGGCATCGTAACTGGCAGGCCGCCCCCCACCTGGCCTGCGCCATGCTCATGGACAGCTCAGTGGACGTGCGGGAGCTGGCCGCCGCCGAGCTGACCAAGAGCTGGCACGATCGGGTGGTCAACCACGCCCTGCGTCTGGCCGCGCGGCTCGAGTCGGATCGTGGGCTGAGGGTGAAGATCAACAAGGGCAGGGCAGCCCTCAAGGCGGAGGTGACCACCCTGCTGAGGCAGCTCTCCAGCGCAGATCAGGGCCAGCGCCTGGCCGCAGCCCAGGCCCTCTCAATGGCCGGCTACAAGGAGAGCCTGGAGGGGATGATCCGGGCGGCCGCGGACCTCGTCCCGGGGGTGAGGCTGTTCGCGCTGCAGGGCCTGCGCGGCTCCAAGGATGGCCGCGCCCGCGGCGCCATCCGCAACGCCGCGGCCGACACAGATCCCGCGGTGGCCCGGGCTGCCCGGGGGTTCATGGACGAGCGCAAGCGCCTGGCGGCCTGGCGCGTGTTCCACATGAGCTACATGAAGGTGATCAAGAAGACCTCCTCGCGGCACCCCGCATGGCGGGTGGACGCGGCGGTGGCCCTGGGCATCAGCGGCGCCGACTCGGCCATCCCCCGGCTGGAGGATCTGCTCAGGCGCGATCCCGACACCTCGGTGCGGCTGGCCGCGGCCTGGTCCATGGCGGTGATCGGCACGCCCCGCGCCCTGGCCTCGGTGATGAACGCATCAAGCAGCAACAGCGACCCGCGGGTGCGCCGCACCTGCGCCGGGTTCCTCAAGATCAAGACCTTGAACTTGCAGGACCAGATCAAGCTGCTCTCGGACAAGCTGGGCGAGTTCCGGCTCCAGGCGGCCCAGACCCTGGCTCTGCGCACGGACGCCTCGGCGACCCTGTTCCCCATGGCGCGGGCAGCGCTGTGCGACCCCAGCGCCCAGGTGCGCATGGCCGCCCTGAGCGGCCTGGCCCGCGAGGGCTCTCCAGTGGCCAATGAATCCCTGCGGCTGGCCATGTTCCGCGACAGCTCCAACGATGTGCGGCGCTTCGCCATGATGCTCCATGTGCTGGTGGCGTGGGAGGAGCCGGAGCCTGCCCGCGGGCTCGCCAGCAAGGAGACCACCTCCTGGATGAGCGACGGCGAGGATCCCATCGCCACGGAGAAGCGGCGGGAGGAGGCCGCGCGCAAGGCGGCCGCGAAGAAGAAGGCCAAGGAGGAGGAAGTCGTCCCCCGCTGCCCCCTGGGCGACTGCTACGGGGTGCGGGTGATGGTAGGCGCCGCCGGCCTGTTCATGCGCCGCCTTGAGGTAGACGTGGGCGACGTGGGCCGGTCAATGGACGAGGAGCCGGTCACCACGACGCCGGTGGCGGGGGTGGGGATCGGCTTCGAGCTCTACCCGGGCGCGTTCTTCACCAAGGGGTGGTTCTCCAACATCGGCATAGGCCTGCGCTACGCGCGCTCATTCGGCCTGAGCTGGAAGACCGACAATATGTCCGACGACGACGAGGGCACCGAGATTACCCACCAGGTGATCTCGGTGGACTTCGTGCGCCTGAGGTGGCAGCCGGTGCGCAGCGAGCGGGTCCCGACCCTGAACTTCCGCTTCGGGCTGCACCACCAGGAGTTCTCCTTCAACGATGAGGACGACCTGTTCTCCGCCTCGCCGGTGCCGGACCTGGAGGCCATGAGCCTCGTGGTGGGCCTCGGCCTCGACGTGCCCGTCATCACGGCCAAGTTATTCCTGAACTTCGACTACATGCCGGTCCTCAGCTGGGGCGAGATTATGGAGTCGACCGAGGCCCGCATCGGGACCACCACCGACCAGCTGGGGCCCCTGCACGGGTACGGCGACGGCGATGGATTCGCCCTGCAAGCGTCGGTGGGCATCCGTGGGCCCATCGGTTGGAAGATCGGGTGGCACCTGGAAGCGAACTACAACTTTTACAGCATCACCTTCAAGAAGCTCGGCGCGCGTCTGGCCGAGGGGGCCCATGATCATTTCTTGAGCGGGGCGTTTTATCTGACCTTCGCTTATTGAGCATGTCGGGCGCGATGCCGGACGGTCCAGGGAGGAACGATCCGATGTCCAATCTCATGCGCGCGGTCCCTGCTCTATGCCTGATCTTCTCCCTCGCCGGGTGCTCCTCCTGCGTGAACAAGGCCAAGCCGCCGGCTGCCCTCTCTCCGGATCCTGCCGCCTCGGGGACCGGGGAGGAGGTGCGGGAGTTCCCCCAGAAGGCGGCGGCGGGCACGGCCGCGCGGGTCCGGCCGGTTAAGGTCCGCGAGGCCGCCGTGGCCGGCTCCTGGTACCCGGGAGAGCGGAGCGAGCTGGCCAGGTACCTGGACCGCATGCTTGGGGGGAAGCTCATGAACGCCTCTGTGCCCCGGATGCTGGCCATGGTCTCGCCCCACGCGGGCTACAAGTTTTCGGGCAAGGGCGCGGCCGCTGGTTACAAGTGGCTCCGGGAGCTGAAGAACATCGATCGGGTGGTGGTGCTCGCCGTGTCCCACCGCGTGCCGTTCCGCGGCGCCTCCATCGCGGACGTGACCCACTACGAGACACCCCTGGGCCGCATCCCCGTGGACACGCAGGCCGTGGCCCGGCTTCGAAAGCTCAAGGGGTTAGTGAGCGCCCTGCCCGAGGCTCACCGGCAAGAGCACTCCCTCGAGATGCAGCTGCCCATGCTGCAGCGGGCCCTGCCCGGCGGCTTCCTCCTGGTGCCGATCCTGCTCAGCCAGATGACGCCGGCGGATCATGACAAGCTGGCCGTGGCCCTCAGGGAGGTGCTCGACCCGAACACCCTGGTGGTGGCGTCCAGCGACTTCACCCACCGTGGACCCAACTACAGCTATGAGGTGCCGGCCGGCGACGGGGACGTCAAGGCGCGCCTCAAGGCCATCGACGGCGCCTCGGCCAGGCTGATGGTGGCCATGGACCGTGACGGGCTGCTGGCCCACGCGGCCAGGACCGGCTCCACCATCTGCGGGCTCCAGCCCGTGGCGCAGCTGCTCACCCTGCTCGGCGGCGTGGAGGGGGTGAAGGGGAGGGTGGGGAGCCACTACACCTCGGGGGACGTCACCGGGGACTGGACCAATACGGTGACCTACATCACCGTTGCCTACTCTGGCCGCTGGCCCACGCCAAAGAGCGGCCACGGCGGCCTGGACTGGGCCAGCAGCAGCGGCTTGAAGGTCTTCCCCTTGCCGGCCACGGACAGACAAACCCTGCTGCAGCTGGCGCGCTCTTCCCTGGAGAGCGCGGTGCGCAGCGGCGGGTACGAAGCAGGCCCGCTGGGGGCGCTGAACCTCACCGACTCCTTGCGCCGCAAGGCGGGCGCCTTCGTCACCCTCAAGTGCCGCCTGGGCCCCGGCTCCACCTGCGCCGGGCCGGGCGAGGGTCTGCGCGGCTGCATCGGCTCCATCGCGCCCACCAACTCGGTGATCTCCACCGTGGCCCAGCGCGCGGCCTCGGCCGCTCTTGAAGATCCCCGCTTCCCGAGCAAGGTCAGCCCCGGAGAGTTGAAGCACATCCGCGTGGAGGTCTCGGTGCTCACCCCGCCCCGGCCGATTTCAGGCCCCGACAAGTTCCAGGTGGGCCGCCACGGCGTGATCCTCTCGAAGGGCAGGCGATCCGCCACCTTCCTGCCCCAGGTCGCCCCGGAGCAGGGCTGGGATCGCGAGACCACCCTGCGCCACCTGAGCATGAAGGCCGGGCTGGGGGCTGATGGCTGGAAGGACGCGGAGCTGCAGGTGTATGAGGGGATCGTTTTTGGGGAGATGCCCCCACGTTGACTTCCACACCCCCTAAGCAATAATCCCCTCCATGTCAGAGACCTACCTCATCACCGGCGGCGCCGGCTTTATTGGCCACCACCTGGCCCGCAAGCTCCTCGAGCTGGGCCACATGGTGCGCGTCATCGACAACCTCTCCACTGGCAAGCTGGCCAACCTCGAGCCGGTCATGGATCAGATCACCTTCTTCGAGGCCGACATCACCGACCCGGAGGCCGTGGCAAGGGCCATGGAGGGCGTGGACTACGTGCTGCACCAGGCCGCGCTCCCCTCGGTGCCGCGCTCGGTGGAGGACCCGATCACCTCGGATATGAACAACACCCACGGCACCCTGCAGGTGCTGGTGGGGGCCCGGGACGCCGGGGTCAAGAGGGTGGTGCAGGCCTGCTCCTCCTCGGCCTACGGCAACACGCCGACCCTGCCCAAGGTGGAGTCCATGGTGCGCGCGCCGCTGTCGCCCTACGCGGTGTCCAAGGCCGCCGGCGAGATGTACGGCTGCGCCTTCCACGCCACCTACGGGCTGGAGTATGTCGGGCTGCGCTACTTCAACGTGTTCGGCGCCCGCCAGGATCCCAAGAGCCAGTACGCGGCGGTGATCCCCAAGTTCATCACCTCCTACATCAAGGGCGAGGCCCCCACTGTTCACGGCGACGGCAAGCAGTCCCGCGACTTCTGCTACATCGACAACGTGGTGCAGGCCAACTTGAAGGCATGCAAGGCCCCCGACGCGCCGGGCAAGATCTTCAACCTCGCCTGCGGCGAGCGCGTGGACCTGCTCCAGGTGCTGGGCATGCTCACCGAGATCTTCGGGCGCGAGGTGGAGCCCACCTTCGACCCGGCCCGCGCCGGCGACGTAAAGCACTCCCTGGCCGACATCACCATGGCCAGGGAGATCCTGGGTTACGAGCCGGAGGTGTTCTTCAAGGAGGGCCTGCGCCGGACCGTCGAGTGGTACCGCGAAAACAGCTAGACGCCGTCCTGATCGCCAGCGTCCTGGGGCGGGACCTGCACCTGGTCAACGCCGCGGTCCATGCGTTCGCCACCAAGTTTGGCAGCCTGGCCTTCGCCAGCCCGCCGCTCCCCTTCACCTGGACCGACTACTACGGAGACGAGCTGGGCCCGGAGCCCGCCCGCCGGCTGGTGGCGCTGCACCCCCCCCTCGAGGACCGCACCCGGCTGGCCACCATCAAGCGGTCGTGTGGCCGCCTGGAGGTGTCCCTGGGCCGAGCCGGTGAGCCAACCGCGCGCCAGGTGAACATCGATCCCGGCTACCTCACCCCGGGCCAGGTGGTGCTCGCCTCCACCAAGGCCTCTCCCCACCGCATCGAGCTAGATCTCGGGATCCACGCCGAGCTGACCCTGATCTGGCAGGACGGGGCTTACCAGCCGCTCCCCTGGACCTATCCGGACTACGCGGGGGAGCAGCTCCAGGGTATCCTTTCGGCCCTGCGGCGCCGTTGCCTGGCCCAGGCGCGAGCCGCTGCCAAATCTGGAGGAGAAGGATGATCAGCATGACCGGTTTCGGCAGGGCGGAGGTGCTCCTCGGGGAGCGATCCCACCGCCTGGAGGTGCGCAGCGTTAACCACCGCTTCCTGGACGTGCGCGTGCGGCTGCCCTGGTTCAGCCCGGACCTGGAGTCCCGGGTGCTCAAGCGGGTGAAGGCGCGCCTGACCAGGGGCCACGTGGATGTGGTCCTGGTCGTGGATCCGGGCGCGCGGAGCGGCGGCGCGCTGGAGGTGGACGAGGACGTGGCCAGGCAGCTGGGGCAGGCGGCGGCCCGCATCGGTGAGTTGGCCGGGGTGAGCAAGGAGGCTGCCCTGGCGCTGCTCCCCGATCGGCCCAACCTGATCCAGGCGGCCGGGGAGGGCGCCGGCGCTGCGGATCCGGACGCCGCGTGGGCCACCCTGGGCAAGGGCCTGGACCGGGCCCTGGATGAGCTGTGCAACATGCGCGCGCTGGAGGGGGAGGCGAGCCGAGAGGTGCTGCTCGGCCACCTGGAGCAGCTCAGGGAGCTGCGGCGCAAGATCAAGGCCCTGGCCGCCGGGGAGCCGGATCGTCTGCGCCAGCGGATCGTCAGCCGGGTGGAGCAGCTGGGGGAGGGCGCGGACGATCCCCTGGGCATCGATCCGGTGCGCCTGGCCCAGGAGGCCGCGATGCTCGCCGACCGCGCCGATGTGGCCGAGGAGCTGGATCGCCTGCGCAGCCACCTGGACCAGCTTGAGGCGCTGCTCCAGGAGCAGGCGGGCGGCGGTTCGCCCCTGGGGCGGAAGCTGGAGTTCATGCAGCAGGAGCTGTTGCGTGAACTGAACACCACCGGATCCAAGACCCAGAACACCGAGGTGTCCCACCTGGTGGTGGAGGCCAAATCAGTGCTGGAGCGCATGAGGGAGCAGGTCCAGAATGTCGAGTAAGAGCGGGAAGCGCAGGAGCAGGAGCATGACCAGGCCAACGAAGCGGGGGTTGATGCTGGTGGTTTCGGCGCCGTCAGGCGGCGGCAAGACCACCCTGTGCGACCGCCTGCGCGCCGAGTTCTCCAGGCTCAGCTACTCCATCTCTTACACCACCCGGCCCATACGAGACGGGGAGGAGGACGGCGTGCACTACAACTTCGTGGAGGAGGCGGAGTTCAAGGCGCGCCTGGCCAGGGGGGAGTTCGCCGAGTGGGCCCTGGTGCACGGCAACCACTACGGCACCACCACCGCCGCCATCGACGCGAGCCTGGAGGCGGACAAGGACGTGCTGTTCGACGTGGACTGGCAAGGGGCGGTGCAGCTCAAGAGGCGCTACCCAGACGACGCGGTGATGGTGTTCATCATGCCCCCCAACCTGCAGGTCCTGAGCCGCCGGTTGCGGGGCAGAGGCACGGACAGCGCCGCCGTGATCCAGCGCCGCCTGGCCGTTGCTCAGGAAGAGATGCGCCACTACCAGGAGTACGGCCACCTGGTGGTGAACGACGACCTGGATCAGGCCTACGACGACCTGCGCTGCGTCTACCGCGCGGCCAGGCTCAGGAGCACCCGCCAGGCCCACATCGCCCAGCGCCTCATCTCCGGCGCCTAAATCTACCCGCCGGGCCTTTTCTGGCGTCACCTTTTATTGCTCCGCTACGTCCACATGAATAGACTTCAACTTGAGTTGATGCGTTATGACGTTTATGGATTCACGACGTAGGAATCGACGCCCTTGCTGAGGGCCACGGCGGACATCGATGCGGTCCTGGAGAAGCTCCGGGGCTACAACGCCGGCGGTGACGACGCGCTCGTGCGCAGCGCATACGAGTACGCGTGCAAGGCACACGAGGGCCAGCGCCGGCGCTCGGGTGAGGCGTACGTGGTGCACCCCCTGCGCGTCTCTCACCTCATCGCCGAGCTGCGGCTGGATGTGCCGAGCATCTGCGCCGGCCTCCTCCACGACTGCGTGGAGGACACCCCGACCACCCTGGACGACGTCAAGAAGCTGTTCGGCGCCGAGGTGGCCTTCCTGGTGGACGGCGTCACCAAGCTGGGCAAGCTGCGCTGGAAGACACGGGAGGATCGCCAGGCCGAGAGCTTCCGCAAGATGCTGGTGGCCATGGCCCGGGACATCCGGGTAATCCTGATCAAGCTGGCGGACCGCATGGACAACATGCGCACCCTGGAGGCCCTGCCCCCGGACCGGCAGGAGGGGATCGCCCAGGAGACAATGGACATCTACGCGCCCCTGGCAAACCGCCTGGGCATCTACTGGATGCGCGCCGAGCTGGAAGATCTCTCCTTCCGCTACACCAGCCCCGCCGAGCACGAGCAGCTGGTCAACGACATGGCCACCCACGACCGCGAGCGCCACCGCTACACGCGCAAGGTAGAGGGGATCCTGCGCAAGACCATGGCCCGCCACGGCGTGCGCTGCACAGTGAAGGGGCGGACCAAGACCCTGTGGGGCATCTACAACAAGATGCGCCGCGGCCGCGGCCGGGACCTGGATCAGATCCACGACATCGTCGCCTTCCGGATCATCACCGGCTCCATCCAGGACTGCTACGCCGCCCTGGGCGTGGTCCATGAACAGTTCGTGCCGATCCCCGGCCGGTTCAAGGACTACATCGCCATGCCCAAGCCCAACCGCTACCAGTCCCTACACACCTCGGTGGTGGGGCCGGATGGGGAGCGGATGGAGGTGCAGATCCGCACCGACCAGATGCACCAGGTGGCGGAGGAGGGCATCGCGGCTCACTGGGTCTACAAGGACGGCCAGGGCGAGATCTCCGTCGAGGACAAGAAGAAGTTCGGCTGGCTGCGGCAGCTGGTGGAGTTTCAGCACGATCTCAAGGACCCCACCGAGTTCATCAACGCTGTGAAGATCGACCTCTTCTCCGATGAGGTGTACGTGTTCACGCCCCAGGGGGAGGTGCGGGCCTACCCACGCGGGGCGACGCCGGTTGACTTCGCCTACTCCATCCACTCCGAGGTGGGGCACCACTGCTCCGGCGCCAAGATCAACAACCTCATCGTGCCCCTGCGCTACAAGCTGCGAAACGGCGACCGGGTTGAGATCATCACCAACCCGAACCAGCGGCCCAACAAGGACTGGCTCAAGTTCGTGGTCTCTGCCCGGGCTCGCTCAAAGATCCGCCACTACATCCGCAAGGAGCAGCGGGAGCGGGGGCGCGAGCTGGGCCGGGACATGCTGGAGAAGGCGTTCCGCAAGAAGGGCCACTCCCTGGTCAAGCTGTCCAAGAAGGGCGAGCTGAAGAAGGGGATGCAAGCCTTGCGCCTGGGCACCGAGGAGGAGCTCTACATGCAGGTGGGCTTCGGCAAGGTCACGGCCCTGCAGGTGGTGGAGGCCGTCATCCCCAAGGAGGAGAAGCCGGCCAAGAAGCCTGCCCGGGAGCGCATCGCCGAGGTGTTCGAGCGGGTGCGGCCGCGCTCCACCTCCGGCATCCTGGTGCAGGACGTGGACGACCTGGTGGTGCGCATCGCCCACTGCTGCAACCCGGTGCCCGGTGACCGGATCACCGGCTTTATTACGCGGGGGCGGGGGGTGACGATCCACAAGGTTGAGTGTCCGCGCGCCCTGGATCTGGATCCGGCTCGGCGCATTGAGGTGAGCTGGGATGAGCGGGCAAAGGTGGAGCACCCGGTGGCGCTCAAGGTGCACACCACGGATCGCCCCGGGCTGCTGGCCAAGATGAGCGCAGCGTTCAGCGATCTCGGCGTGAACATCAAGAGCGCAGACTGCCGCTCAACCGGCGACGCCCGGGCGGTGAACACCTTCCACTTCAGCGTCTACAACCTGGACGATCTGAAGCGCGTAATGAAGGCGCTCCAGCGTATCCGCGGCGTCTACTCGGTAGAAAGAATCTGAGAGGACTTTCGGGGAGTTACTTCTCTTTGGGGGGCTCGGGGATGCCCTCGAAGAGCTCCTTCTCACTGAGGGTGGACTTGATGGCCATCTGGTTCTTGCGCTTGCGGCCAGCCTTCTTGAGGACGGCGCGGCGTTTTGCTTTGGTGATGCGAGTATTGGATGCCATTGTATCTCTCCTGAAACAGGCAGTGCGTATAGCTCAACGCCAGGCCGGTGTCAACCAATCGAGACTCAAGAATCTCGCACCCTTCGGCTTGATTTCCACCTCACCGGGCGGTAGGCTTTCTCGCATTGGATAGGTGGCATATCAAGTACCTGCGCTGGCAAGGCGTCGGTTCTATGTATCAGATATCCGTACTCAATGTACAAACCGCCGGTCGGAGTTGACGATGGTAATTTGCCCCAAGTGCAACAACGAGAATCCTGACGACGCGGCATTCTGCGGCTTCTGCGGATCGAATATGGTCGAGGAGCCCGCGCCTGAAGCGGCCAAGACCGTGTACGGCTACGAGGTGGATCCGGAGAAGATGGGCGAGGCAGCCGGGTTGCAGCCCGTTCCAGAGGTTGCCGACGCTTCATCCCGGAGCCTCACGGAGGGAGGTGAGGACCTCGGCAGTTCGGCAGAGCAGGACGCCGCGCCGGAGCCCGAGCCGGAACCCGATCCTGAGCCTGAGCCTGAGCCGGAGCCCGAGCCGGAACCTGAGCCCGAGCCGGAGCCCGCCGCGGAAGAGCCAGATGACATGTCCAAGACGATCCCCGTCGGGGCCATGCACGTGGACACCATGGCGTCAACCATCCCGGTTGATGCCGGCCCGGAGAGCATCGCGGGTAAGTACCAGCTCGGCGCGGTGATGGAGGAGCTCCCCGTGGGGAAGGTCTTCCAGGCCACGGTGGAAGGGACAGGCGACGAGGTGGCGTTGCTGCTGGTCAACGACGGGGTCTTCCCCTCGCCGTTGGACATGGAGCGGGCCAGGCGCGAGCTTCACCAGCTGGTGAAGGTGGATTGCGCCAATATCGTCAAGGTCCTCGATTACGGCAAGACCGACGGGGGCCAGTTCTACGTGGTCACCGAGCCCACCAGGGTCACCCCGCTTGACGTGTTGGTGGCCACGGGCGGGCCCATGGAGATGAGCGACGCCCAGTACCTGATCAAGAGCATCGGCAACGGCCTGGCTGAGGCGCAAAAGATCGGCGTCATCCACCGGGACATCGGACCGCACAACGTGGTGGTGGACCGTGAGGGCACGGTGAAGATCCGTGGCTTCGGCGTGGCGCCTTGCCTCAAGCCCAAGGTGTTCGGCACCGCCGAGTATGTCAGCCCGGAGCAGGCCCAGGGTCGGCCCGTGGACCAGCGGTCCAACATCTACAGCCTCGGCGCTGTCATGTTCTACGTGCTCACCGGGGAGCCTCCCTTCTCCGATCCGGAGCTGGAGGGGCTGCTCACCAAGCACCAGAAGGAGCCGCCCAAGTCGCCCAAGAGCAAGCGGCCGGACCTTGACCTCTCCAACAAGGGGGAGGCGCTGGTGCTCAAGGCGCTGGCCAAGAGCTCCAGCCGGCGGCACCTGACCCTGCGGCAGTTCCTGCGCGAGGTGGAGGGGCTCAAGCTGGACGTGGAAGTCACAGCCGGGCGCGACTCCCTGACCGTGCGCTTCGACCAGGCTGAGGGGCAGGCCACCGTACAGGCGGCCTCCGTCAGCGACACCGTGCGTGACATCCCCGACGACAGCGTGGCGCCCGAGCAGGTCGTTGATCCCGCCGGCCAGACGGTGATGGATATGCCGCCCATGCAGGCGCCTGCTGAGCCTGTGGCGCAGCCTGCCATGGCAGACACCGTGCCCGAGCCGGATGCTCCGGCGGCGGTTGAGGCGCTGAGGGCCGAGGAGGCGGCAGTGGCCGCGGCTGAGGCGGAGGCCCGGGCCGCGGAGGAAGAGGCTGCCAGGGCTGAGGCGGAGGCAGAGGCGGCCATCAAGGCCGCGGAAGAAGAGGCCGCCAAGGCGGTGGCTGAGGCCGAGGCGGCGGAATATGCCGCGCTGGAGGCTGAGGAGGAGGCCAAGCAGGCTGCGGAGGCCAAGGCTGCGGAGGCCGCGGCCAAGGCTGCGGAGGAAGAGGCGGCTGCCAAGGCGGCGGCTGAGGAGGAGGCCAAGAAGGATGAGGCCGCCAGGGGTGAGTTGAAGTCAGAGACGACCCTGAAGAAGCCGGATCCGGCCGAGGCCAAGCCGAAGAAGAAGCAGGTGGATCTCTCCCAGCCGGTGCCCCAGCGCAAGGGCTTCCGCGAGACCATGTGGTTCGTCAAGGGCGAGGAAGAGTCCGAGGATGCCTCCAAGCCCGAGGACGAGAAGGAGAAGGAGGGCGAGGAGGAGGAGAAGAAGTCTCCCTCAGCCCTGGCCGGAGAGGAAACCCCCGAGGATCTGGCCGAGAAGTACAACGACGACGGCAGCATCGGCGCCGAGGGGTCACACCACCTCTCCCTGCGCACCGGCAAGACCCAGCAGATGAAGGCCATCGAGCTGCCCAAGAACGAGGTGCCGGGCGAGCGTATGGACGAGCGCGAGTTCCTGGACGAGATGAACAGGGGCCGGACCTACATGATCTGGATCGGGGTCGGCGTGGCCATCGCGGCCGTCGTGGGCATCGTCATCGCTTTTCTGTAGACGCGGCATCCAGGCCGCTAACAAGCCGGGGAGCGGCAGGACGCCGCTTCTACAACTTCACGACCGCGTCGCCGTTCATCTGCATCGGGATGTTGCCGAGGCGG
>CAZCFB010000073.1:22019-23346 GCA_964497805.1 uncultured Kofleriaceae bacterium | reverse complement strand
CACCCCCCGAAAGATCGCCCTCGTCGGCGCCGAGTGGGAGGAGAACATCGCCATCCGCTCCCTGGCGGCCGCGTGCATCGAGGCCGGGCATGAGGTGACGCTCCTGTCCTTCGGCGCCCCGGAAGAGGCGCCGCGCCTGGCATCCACCCTCGCCTGCGGAGGCCATGATCTCATCGGCCTGTCGGTGGCCTTCCAGCACCGCGCCCGGGAGTTCAAGGAGCTGGCCCGGGCCGTCCGAGGGCTCGGCTACAGGGGGCACATCACCTGCGGCGGCCACGTGGTAACCGCGGCCTGGCGCGAGGTCTTGGCGGACCAGCCGGCAGTGGATACGGTGGTGCGCCACGACGGCGAGCTGACCCTGCTGGCGTTGCTGGATGCCCTGGACATGCCGGGCCAGTGGCCAGAGCTACCGGGCGTGTGCGCCAGGGATCCAGAAGGGGTGCCCGCGGCCGCGCCCCCAAGGGAGCAGGTCGTCGAGCTGGACGCCCTCCCCTTCCCCCACCGGGACCGGCCCCACGCCCGGCACGTGGGCCTCGGGTTCGCCCCCATCGTGGGGAGCCGCGGCTGCTACGCCGACTGCGCCTACTGCTGCATCAACTCCTGGCACCGCTCCAGCCGGGGCAGGCGCCTCCGCTTCCGTTCACCGGGCGACATCGCCCAGGAGATGGCGCTGCTCTACGGGCGGGGCGCCAGGATTTTCTGCTTCCACGACGACAACTTCCTGCTGCCCAAGCCGAGGGATACTGTGCGGCGTATCTCCGAGCTGCGGGGCGAGCTGGACCGCCTGGGCGTGGGCAAGGTGGGCATGGTTGGCAAGTGCCGGCCCGACCAGCTGGACGCGGAGATGTTGCGCGAGATCCTCGAGATGGGGGTGTTCCGCCTCTACCTCGGCATCGAGAATGGATCCGAGGCGGGGCTGCGGCACCTGGGGCGCAAGCATGACCTTCAGAGCTGCCTGCGCGCCCTGGACCTGTTCCGCGGGGTGGGCATGTTTGCCTGCTACAACATGCTCATGTTCGAGCCTTGGACCCGCTTTCAGGACCTCGAGCAAAACTTGAAGTTTTTGCAAAAAGCCACCGATTTCCCATCCAATTTCTGTCGGGCAGAAATCTACAGCGGCACCCGGCTCCAGCAGGACCTTCAGGCAGCCGGGCGGCTGCGCGGCGGCTACCTCGGCTACAGCTACCTTATCGATGACGCCCGGGCGGAGCTGGCCTTCCGCCTGGTGGCCACCTGCTTCAAGTCACGCAACTTCACCGCCGACGGGGTGGCCAACATGAGCACCGGGATGGGCTACGAGGGCGCGGTGCTGCGCTACTTCCACCCC
>CAZCFB010000073.1:5409-21919 GCA_964497805.1 uncultured Kofleriaceae bacterium | reverse complement strand
ACAGGGGGCAACAGGGTGAGCCAGAGCAGCGGCCCCGCGCACGCCAGGGCGATACCGTAGCCGCCGGCCAGGCCGAAGGCGATACCCGCCGCGTCGGCGCATAGCCCGATGATGAGGGGCCCAATCGCGCCCCCCAGGCAAGCCACAGAGTTGGCCAGCCCCATGGCCGAGGCGTCCGAGGCGTCATCGCCCGCCCGGCGGGCCACCTGGGAGAAGCAGAGCGGGATAACCGGCCCCAGGGCCACCCCGCCCACGAGCAGATAGAAGGCCGCCCGCCCCACGCGGATCCCGCCAAGGGTCGTCGTCATGGCCAGAGAGGCCACGCCCACCCCGAGGCAGACCAGTATCTGGGGCCGCTCGGGGAGCCTGGGAAGGAGCAAGGCCGAGGCCAGCCGTCCGCCGCCCACGCCCACCCAGAGGAGGGCCGCGGTGAGCCCGGCCACGCCCCCGGAGAGCCGACCCCGGCCCTCCAGCAGCGCTGCGGCGAAGAGGGTTGCCCCCTGCTCGGCCACCATGTAGCCGGCCATCACCAACAGGAGCGCCACCACCAGGTGCTTGCGCAGGATCGGGAGCCAGGCGCCGAGCCCGGGGTTGGGCCTGCTGGAGCTGCCGTCGGGGAGACCAAAGGGCTTGATGGTCAGGTAGATGGCGATCTGGGTGGCAACCGCCGCTGGGATCGCCATGGCCAGCGTGCTGCCTCCAGTGGCGTCGGCCAGGGGCCGGGCCATGGCCAGAGCCAGGGCCGCGCCCAGGGCGATGCAGGCGTGGAACGCGTTGAGCCATGGCCCCTGCCGCTCACTATCCCGGCCAACGATCAGGGTGGAAATGTAGACCACGGTGGTGCTCAGGCCGAGGCCGGCCAGGAGCCGCCCCACCAGCAGGGCGGCAAACGCGGGCCACGCGGCCACCAGGCTGCCCAGGGCCATGGTGCCGATGAAGACCGCGCCCACCCGGCGAGGAGGCAGGCGCGAGATCAGCTCTCCGGCCAGCAACGATCCGATGAGGTTCCCGATAAAGAAGCCGGTCTGAGAGAGCCCAACCAGGCTGTGATCCAGACCCATCTGGTGGACAAAGAGGGTCTCCAGGGCGCCCGGGATGGTGAGCACCATGCCACAGCCAGCGCCGATGTAGGCCAGGAGCGGCAAGGAGAGCTCGCGCCACTCGGGGATGCGTGCTCCGCCGCGCCCGGGCCGTCTCATGCCGTCGCCGCGACCTTCCACGCCCTCACGAGCTGTCCACAGTTGGACCCGATGCGGATCTCTTCGGGCTCTCCAATGCTCACCACCACGTCGAAGCCGCCATCGCGCAGGCGCTCCACCAGGCGGGCGGCTGCCTCGGGAGACTCGGCCGAGAGCACGGTGTCCAGGCCGTGAGCCGTGGCGCGCTCCGTGGGATTCACCGGGGTGAGCTTGACCATGAACCTGTCCGCCGGGAAGGCCGCGGCCAGCGCGTCAGGCTCCACCGGGATCCCGCGAGCCAGGGCGAAGTTAAGGGCCACCTTCCGGTCGCCTGGCCGGTGGAACTCTCCTCCCAGGCGGGCCACCTCATCCAGGGGGAGCTGCGGGGTGGGCATGAGCCGCCGCCGCACCTGCTCGTCCGTGCTGTTGAGGGAGAGCTGGAGCTGGAAGCGCCCGTCCGAGTAGAGACGATCTTTGATCCGGCCCAGGGACGAGAGGAAATCGGCGCTGCCTGCTGGCGCCACTGTTGCCAGGGCGGGGAGCAGGCCAGGCGCGGGCAGCACGCCGGGCAACCCCTCCAGCGCCTCCAGCACAGCGGCGGCGTTGTGGGCCGGCTCACCCATGCGGGCGAAGTGCACCTTCAGCTTGGCCGTGTTCACCAGCTCCGGGCGCCGCCTCAGCACGAAGCGCACCTGGTCCAGGATCTGATCCGCGGTGAGGTTGCCGTGGAACGCGCCGGAGGCGTCGCACATGAGGCACCCCACGGCGCAGCCCAGCTGGGTGGAGATGATGATGCACGACTTCTCGTGGCGCGGAAAACGTGGGTCGATGGAGTCGACGGTCTCCACCTGGCTGCGGGGATCATCCCCCCACTGCAGCAGGTGGACCAGGGCCAGCTCAGGGTCTCCCTGCGTGGCGATCAATCGGAGGCTTGGATTCATCGTTAGGTCACTCTTCATTCCAGGAACCGTCATTGAGATACCGCGTTGCGTGCATGGCTGCAACAACGCCGTCCGCGGAAGCCACAACGACCTGCCTGTAGCGGCCCCTGCGCAGGTCCCCGGCCAGGTAGAGCCCGGGCAGGGATGTACGGCCCAGCAGGTCGCAACGCGGCGCGCCCCCGGCCGAGTCGGTACGCTCCACCGACGGAGGCAGGGCCGGAAACCGGGGCTCCTTCCCCACGCAAACAAGCAAGGCGCCCGCGGACCGGGTGGAGACCTCGTCGCCCCGCCGGAGGGTGAGCTCCAGCATGTCCGGGCTCTCCCCCACCGCCACGCCCTCCAGGCGCGCGCCGGTCTCCAGGCGCACCCCGGCCTGCTGGCAGCGCTGACGCAAGAGGGCCATCGCCCGGGGCCTCGCTCCCCGCACCAGCACGGTCACCTCGGCCCCCAGGCGCGCGCGGGCCATGAGCGCCTGGTCCAGAGCCGCCTCGCCGCCGCCCACGACCACCAGGTCCAGGCCGGGCACCCTGGGCAGGCGGTCGGCCCTGTACAGCACGCGAGGGTGGTCCGGGAGGGTCGCGGGCAAGGTCCTGGCGTCGGTGCCTGTGGCCAGGATCACCGCCCGTGCCTGCACGGTCCCTTCCTGATCCAGCCTCAAGATCAGGGGGCCGCCCGGGGCTTGGGGAGCCTCCACCTCCAGCACCTGGCGGGGGTGAGCCGCGATGCCCCACTGGCCCGCCTGGCTCACCACCCTCGCCATCAGCGCTCTCCCCGAGAGGCCGCCGGGGAAGCCGGGGTAGTTCTCGATCTTCCGCGCGGTGAGGGCCCAGCCCCCGGGCGCGCCGGGATCCAGGACGGCGGTTTCTACCCCGGCCCGGGTGGCCTGGATCGCAGCGGCCAAACCGGCGGGCCCTGCCCCCACCACGGCCAGGTCCACCTCACCCGGCAGGTCAGCCGCGGGCGCCGCCCCCGTGGCCTGGACACCTCGCCCGGCCAGCCCGCCCACCACCTGGCGGGTGGAGCTGATGCTGGCCACGCCGTGGGCCATGGAGCGCAGGGCCCCCAGATGAAGGTCCTCGTCCCGCGAGGCCGTGGCGTCCGCCACCACGCACACCTGCAGGTCGGCCATAAACGCGTCCCTGGCGCTGCTCTCGCAGCAGAGGTGGGTCATCACCCCGCACACGACCAGGGCGCCGCAGCCACGCTGCTCCAGCCAACGCCCCAGATCCGTGCCGTTGAAGGCCGAATAGCGCGCCTTGTCCAGCACCAGGTCCGCCTCAACCTCGTCAAGCTCCGGGCTGAGGGCGTGGGCCGGCTCGCCCACCAGCACGGAGCCACCCCACCAGCGGGTCATCTGGTCCTCGGCGGTGCCGGGCTGGCGGCCGTGCCGGGTGCAGACCACCGGCCTGCCCGCCTGGCGGAAGGCCCGCGACAGCTCCACGATGTTGGGCATCACCGCCTGCAGGGCGGGGAGGTGCGCGTGGCCGCCGGGCTCGGAGAAGTGGCGCTGCACATCCACCACCAACAGGGCGGCGCGCTCCAGGGGGGGCTCGGGCCGCGGCCGGGTGTACGGGCGCACGGCGGCCAGCCAGGCTTCGGACCGGCGAGCCAGGGTTTCCACGGTGACATATCGTGTGCCGCCCATTGAGGCCTGGATAGCACAGGACCCGCTGGATCGACACCCCCGGCTAGAACGGGGTAACATGGCCTCAGGTCAGCGAGGTGATTCGGTGAAAAGGATACTGGCGCTCTGCGTAATGCTCCCCCTGGTGTTCGCCGTTGCTGCTTGTGAGAGCGAGGGATGGTCCAACTCCGACAGCGGCGGGGGCAACACCACGGTGGACAAGGGCGGCACAAAACCCCCAAAAAACGACGTCATCAAATGGGACAAGCCCCCCATCGAGCCGCCCAAGCCCAAGAAGGACTCGGCGTGCGGGGGGCAGGACATCCCCATCGTGCTCAAGAAGAAGGGGGACATCCCGGACCTCTTCCTGGTGGTGGACATTTCGGGCTCCATGTCCATGCCCATCGACTTCTTCAACTGGGCCAAGGGCACCAAGTGGCAGGCCATGAAGAAGGTGCTCATCGCCCTGGTGGAGGCGTACAAGACCAACATCAAGTTCGGGCTGAGCCTCTACCCCAGCGACAATTCATGTGGCGCGGGCAAGATCGACGTGCCCCTCCAGGTTGGCAACCACCCGGCCATCAAGGCCAAGCTCAACAAGAACAGCCCGAGGGGCAATACGCCCATCTACACCACCCTGGACAAGGTGGGCATCTACCTGAAGAACACGCCTGTGGCCAAGGGCGGCCGCTTCGTGCTGCTGGCCACCGACGGCACACCCAACTGCGGCGCCCAGTCCGACACCGACACCAGCAATGAGACCCTGGCCTCGGTGAAGAAGCTGGCGGCCACCGGCGCCAAGGTGATCATCGTGGGCTTCGGCGGCATCGTGAACGGCAACTCGAGCCTGCTGAACAAGCTGGCCGTGGCGGGCAAGGCGCCGAACCCCAAGGGGGGCTCCAACAAGTTCTACCCGGCCACCAACGAGAAGCAGCTCAAGGACGCCCTCTTCGCCATCGCCGGGGGCATCATCCCGCCCAACTGCACCTACTCCCTGACCACCAAGCCCCAGGATTACAACCTGGTCACCGTGAAGTTCGACGGGGTCGCGGTGCCGCGCAACCTCTCCAACAAGGACGGCTGGAACTACACCAGCAACAATACGGAGATCACCTTTTATGGCAGCTACTGCACCAAGCTGCGCCAGGGCAAGGTGAAGAAGGTGCAGTTCTTGTTTGGCTGCAAGGGGCCGGTTATCAAGTAGCCCACGTAACGAGGGGCTGATAGCATGCAAAAAATAAGCTTCGCGTTTGCGGGCCAATTCGAGAAGGGAGATAGCATTCGTATGAAACCTGCTCACATATTCGTCCTGTTCGCCCTCGTCCTGATGCTCCCCGCCTGCAGCAAGGATGGTGACCCGCTCTCCAACCTGGAGGGGACCTTCGAGATCGCCACAGGCTGCAACCTCACAGTGAAGAAGGACGGGGCCAGCGCCACGTGCGACACCTCCGGCGCCAAGATCAGCATCGCGGTGACCATCGCCGAGGACAAGGTCTCCATCGACAGCTTCTCCTGGACCACCAAGGAGTCGAACACCACCTGCTACGACGTGCGGGAGTGCACCTACACCGTGACCGGATCCGCCTCCAAGGGCGGCGGCGGCAGCGCCACAGACGGCGGCGTCAGCCCCACCTTCATGGCCGGCGACGGCTTCACCATGCCGCTGGCGGATCAGGGCGGCGCGACGCCGGATACCGGCGGCACCACCACCCCCAAGGACGCGGGGGGCGGCTCCACCAAGTCCAGCAAGGGCGGCATGTTCTCCGGCCTGGCGGGCGAGTGGACCGGCGAGATCAAGTCGGCCATCAAATGCGCCACCGAGACCATCAAGAGCGGCGCGCCCAAGGCGTGCAAGGCCACCCCCGCCGAGACCATCACATACGGCTTCGACGCCGTGGGCTCGGATCACGAGATCGCGGTGGACTGGTACGGCACCCCCAAGGCAGGCAAGGGCTCCTTCAAGGTCTACGAAACCAAGAACGGCGTGAGGGCGGGCGACAAGTTCTTCAAGCGCTCCTCGGGCGGCAGCACCACCAAGAAGGACGCGGGCACCACCGGCGACGGCAGCTAAGCCAGCCCCCCCTCTACCCCGTCCGGGAAGAAGCCAGCTCCCGAATCCTCTTCAGCGCCTCCCCATCAAACTCAGCTCCCGCGCACGGCATCAGGCTGGGGTTGTGGTTCAGCGGCTCAGCCAGGTCCAGGTGGCTGATGGAGGCGGCCTCCTGAAACATGGGGCTGCCGGGCACGGGCGAATAGTAGGCCAGCCTGGGCCGGGCGCCGCTGGCCACAACCGCAGCCACCGAGCGCTCCACCTCTGAGAAACCCTGGCCAGGCAACCCCACCATGGCGTACACCCCCACCTCGCCGCGCTCGTAACCCGCGGCCTCCAGGTTGGTCAGGGCAGCCTCGTAGATTTCGCCGTCCACCTTGCCCCCGAGGCGACGCTGGCTCTCGCCGTCCACAGTCTCCAGGCCCAGGCGCACCGTGGTGAAGCCAGCCGCGCGCATGGCCCTGGCCACCCGCCCGTTCAGGCCCCGGCAGGCCAGCCCCGATGCCGCGTGCAGGCGGATGCCGCCGCCGGGCTGTGACGCGGCCAGGCGCTCGAGCAGATCGGCGGCGCGCTCCGGGTTGGCCAGGAAGGCGTCGTCGAACAGGGCGATGTCGCGGATGCCGAGCTGGGCGGTGAGCAGGTCCACCTCACGCTCCACTCGCTCAAGGGAGTAGAGGTGGTGGCCGGGGTGCAGGCTCTTCACTCCGCAGTAGGCGCACTTGAATGGACACCCACGGCTGGTGAGCAAGGCGGCCGCGTCGGCGTCGGGCGCCAGGGCGTGGGCGGGCAGGAACGCCTCGGGATCCCGGGGAGGATCGAGGCGCCGGCCGAGCAGGTGCTGCAGCAGGGGGAGCGCCTTCTCCGCGGGGCCGGGCACCACCGCGTCGGCGCCCGAGTGGCGGCGGGCGTGCTCCGGGCAGAGAGAGGCATACACCCCGCCGAGCACCACCGGGACGCCCGGCAAGGCCTGGCGCACCAGGGCGATGGTCTCCGCCACGCCCGGGTACCAGTACGTCATCATCGAGGTGACGAGCACCAGGTCAGGCCGCGGCTGCGCTTCCAGGGCCGCGAGCACGCGCTCCGGCGGGAGGCCATACCTGGCGTACCGCCGCCCCCCCACGCTGGCCAGTTCATCCGGGGTGGGGATCACCTGCCGGCGGAGCTTGCCCTGCCCGCCCGCCTTGCGCCTGGGGCGCGTCCCCTCGGGGAGCCAGGGGGAGAGGGGATCCACGCAATCGAGCAGGGAGAGCTCCAGACCAGGGCGCTGGAGCAGGCCCCCCAGAAAGAACAGGCCCAGGGGCCGGGCCCAGAAATCATAAGCCGCGAAGTCGTGGATCAGCGGGTTGATCAGCAGGACGTGACTGGAATCGCTCATGGCTTCAGATGCTCTATACTCTGTTCAGTCATGGCGCAAGGTGCGCAAGGAGAACAATTCGTGAGGTATCTGTTGCTTGCAGCCCTCCTCGCCGCAGGGCTCAGCTGTAAAGACGAGGATCCCGCCGGGTCCATGGACAGCGCGGTGCAGGCGCCGGACGCGGCCAGCGCCCCGGACAAGGGCGCCGTCACGCAGAAGGACACGGGCGCCGGTTCGCCCGACCACGCCGCTGCGCCGGACGTCACGCCTCCGGACCTGGCGCCCGCCGCGGACGCTCCGCTCGCGGCCATCAACGTGCTCTTCGTGGGCAACAGCTACACCCAGGGCAATAACCTGCCCAAGCTGGTGGCGGGGCTGGCCACAGCGTCGGGCAAGGCGCCCAAGATCACGGTGGACTCGGTGCTGGCGGGGGGCGCGACCCTGCAGATGCACTTCCAGTCAACGGGGGCCGTGGCCAAGTTAAACAAGGGCGGCTTCACCCACGCGGTGTTCCAGGGGCAGAGCTACGAGGCGCTCATCGCTCCCACAAACTTCGGCACCTACGCCAAGAAGCTGGCGGACGAGGCGAAGAAGAACAAGACCGCGCAGGTCTGGTTCGAGACCTGGGCCAGGGTCGCCGGCCACTCCGACTACAAGAAATCCTGGTCTGGCGGCACGCCTGCCGCCATGCAGAAGGGCCTGCGCCTGGCGTACAGCAGCGTGGCCAAGGCCACGGGCGGGATCATGGCGCCGGTGGGCGACGCCTGGGAGGCATCGCTCAAGGCGCACCCCACCATCAAGCTCCACGAGGGTGACGGCAGCCACGCGCGGATAACGGGCAGCTACCTGGCTGCTTGTGTGTTCTACGCGGTGCTCACTGGCCACTCGCCGGTGGGGATCGGCGGCGTGCCTGCCGGCGTCTCGGCAGCGGACGCGGCCAAGCTCTCCAAGATCGCGTGGCAGACGGTGAAGGCGATGAAGCCCTAGATGGTTGTCCCGGGCGGGATCACGGTCCCCTTGGGGATGATCGTGATCCCATCAATGATCCAGTGCAGGTCCCCCTTGAACTCCTTCACATCCGGGCGGGCGCGGATCACCACGTTGTCCCCGATGCGGACGTTCTTGTCCAGGATCGCGCGCTCGATGACGCATGAGCGGCCGATGCCCAGCTCGGGCAGGCCCTCATCCGAGTCCTCGACGGTGAGCACCTCTTCGTTCTCATAGAAGTCGGCCCCCAACATCACCACGTCCCGCAGCACGGTGCCGCGCTTGATGATGGAGCGCACGCCCACGATGCTGTCGCTGATGAAGGCCCCGGTGACGTCGCTCCCCTCAACCACGAGGCTGTCCCGGATCTCGCTCCGGATGATGCGGCTCGGCGGCAGCGAGCGGCTGCGTGTGTAGATGGGCTGCTTGGGCGAGTAGAGGGAGAACGGCGGCTCCGGCTGGGCCAGCGCGATGTTCGCCTCGAAGAATGAGGTGATGGTCCCGATGTCCATCCAGTGGCCATTGAACGGGTACGCCATCACCTTGCAGTTCGCCAGGGCGGACGGGATCACGTCGTGGCCGAAGTCGGTGTGCTCCTTGTTCTTCAGCAGCTCCCCGAGCACCCCCTGCTTGAACACATAGATCCCCATGGAGGCCAGGAACCGCTCCCCGTTGAGCTGGATCCCACGATCCTCGAACAGCTTGGTCGGCGCCTTGTATGCGTTGATCACCGCCTCGTCCGTGGGTTTCTCCACGAACTCCTTGATCTCACCATCCGGGCTCACGCTCATGAGCCCCATCTCGCTGGCCACTGACCGCTCCACAGGGTAGGCGCAGATGGAGATGTCCGCGTCGGTGTCGCGGTGGTACTCCACCAGGTCCGCGTAGTCCATGCGGTACAGGTGGTCGCCAGAGAGGATCAGGGTGTCCTGGCTGCGGTAGTAGCTGGTGTGGTGCATGGTGGCGCGCACCGCGTCCGCCGTGCCCTGGAACCAGTCCGAACCCTGCGGTGTCTGCTCCGCGGCGAGGATGTCGATGAAGCCGTCGGTGAAGTTGTCGAAGGCGTACGTCTGCATGATATGCCGGTGGAGGCTGGCCGACAGAAACTGGGTCAGCACAAACACCCGCTTGATGCCGCTGTTGATGCAGTTGGAGATGGGCAGATCGATGAGTCGGTACTTGCCCGCGAAGGCCACGGCCGGCTTGGCCCGCTCAAGGGTCAGGGGGAAGAGGCGCGTTCCGCGACCTCCGCCCAGGATGACTGCGGTGACGTCTTTCACGGCCCACCTCCTCCAGGGATTCCACGTGACGGTCCGACGTACACGCAGAGGATAGGCCGGCTGGGGGTCCGACTCAAGTTACGGAAATGTGAATATTGTGTGGGCTACTTGGCGCGGCAGGTGAGGGCGATGGCGAGGGCGCGCCCCTTCTTTGCGCGTACGATGAATCCGGTGCCACCGTTGGAAACCTGCAGCACCGCTTTCCTCATCTTGGGGGGGGCCTTGACCAGCAACCGCAGGCGCACCCGCTCCTTACCCTCCAGCACCTTCTCTATGAACTTGACGCTCACCTTGCCGTGGCCCGGCACCGGGGCCTGGCGGGTCTGGTCGTGGGGGATGGTCAGGCTGGCCTCGGCGAGCAGCTTGAGGGATTTGTACCCCGGGATCGCCTTCTTGTACTTCTCCAGCGCCTTGTCGCTGGGCCCCTCCTTGCTGGCCTGGATGAAGCGCAGCTTGCAATGGACCTTGTCCTCGGAGGCTTGCAGGCGCTCCAGGGCCCTGCCCTCCCGGACGGTTACCTTGGGCAGGTCGAGCAGGAGCGGATCTGCCCCGGCGGTGCCAGAGATCAGCGTGGCGCAGAATGCGAACATCACGGTTCGGGTCATCACATGGTCTCCTCTTCGCCTTCCTCGTCACTCAACCAGATCACCTCGACCTCGCCCTCGCCGTCGGGGGCGTCCACGGTCATCACCGTGCTCACCACGTCGGGCCCCACGTCCAGCTCCTCCACGGCCACGTCGAAACGCGCGGGCGCGGGATTGCCCGAGGAGAGGGTCACGACCAGGGCCACCACCAGCACCGCGGCGGCGGCCAGAGCCGATCCCGCGGCCACCCTGTTCCAGCGCAGCCAGTCGGCCAGCCGTGACCAGGCGCCGGCCGGCTCGAGATCCCCGATGCCCGCCTCCACCCGGGTCCAGAGGTGGTCAAAGTTGGCCTCGGCGGCGGCGTCCTCGCAGGAGATCCGGACCATCTCGCCCATCTCATCCATGGCGTCCAGCCGGGCCCGATCGTCGGGCTTGACCCGCAGGCTCTCGGCCACCTGACGCGCCTGCCCCAGGTCGAGCTCTCCGTCGTGGTAGCGCTGCAGCTCTTCGTCACGCTTCCGTGGCATGGTTCCCAGCCGCCTTCTTGAATGACTCCGGCAAATCCTCGCCCATGACCTCGGTGATGGCGACCTGCATGCGGCGCCGGGCGTGGAAGAGCCGTGACATCACGGTTCCTATGGAGATCTCGGTGACTTCCGCGATCTCCTTGTAGCTCAGGCCCTGGACCTCTCTCATCAGAATGACGGCCCTGTGAGCCGGTGACAAGGTGTCCAGAGCCGTGTCGATCATCTGGCGCATCTCCTGGCGATCCAGGTTCCTGGCCGGGTTCATGCCGGTGGTGCTGGGCACGATCTCGTCCGGGGTGTCCTCGTCGTGGGCGATGGCCTCGTCGAAGTCGAGCACCTGCGCCTTCTTGTGCTTGCGCATATGGTCGATGCTCAGGTTCACGGTAATGCGGTAGACCCAGGTGTAGAAGCTGGACGTCCCCTTGAAGTTGTCCAGGTACCGGTGGACCTTGATGAATGCTTCCTGGGTCACGTCCATGGCGTCATCCGCGTTGCGCAGCATGCCGAAGGCGATGCCGTACACTTTCTGTTGGTAGCGGCGGACCAGCTCGCGGAAGGCGCGTTGATCCCCCGCCCGAGCCTGCAAGATTAGCGCGCGGTCATCCGCAGGCATTACTCGCCGCTCCCAGAATTTGACGAAAGCCCCATGGACATATTCACAGCAGTTTTATTTATTTTCTCCGTGGTTTCAAGGAAAGCGCCCGATTCAAATAGGTAATAAAATGTAGAATCCAACGGGCAGGCCACCGGGTGACGGCGCCTGCCACGCCGAGGTAAGCCGCCCATGAAGCCCGCCCAAATCATCCACCGCTACCTGGCCGCCCTGAGGCGCCGGGCCGCGCTGCTCACCGCGCTCCGTGGCGGCGGCGTGACCCTGGGGGTGGTGGGCCTGGGGCTGCTCGGGCTGATCTTGCTGCTGCCAGGGCTTCGGTCGCTGGGCGTGCCGAGGGCCTTCCCGTTGGGTGTGCTCGGGGCGGGGCTCCTGCTGGGCGCCCTGCTCGTGGCGCAGGGGCTGAGGCGCCTGGGTCGGCGTGAGAACCTGGCCCGGCTGGTGGGTCAAGGCAGGCCCGCCCTGCTCAGCGACCTCCTCTCGGCAGTGGAGCTGGAGGGGACCCCGGCGGATCCCAGGGCGCCCCACTCCCCTGCCCTGCTGGCCGCGCTCACCGCCCGCACGGCCCGCAGGCTGACGGCCGCGCCCCCCCGCTCCCACGCTCCCCTGGCCATTATCCAGCCCGCCGCCGTTGTCCTCTCGGTGGCGTGCATCGCCTGGGCCGTGGCGGCCACCGCGGCGCCCAAGCGCTTGCTCATGGGCGCCGGCGCTCTGCTGGATCCAACGGGCGGCGCCCGGGAACAGCGCGAGGCAGCCGAGCCCCTGGTGGGGGATCTCGCGCTAACCTACCGCTTCCCTGCTCACACGGCCTTGCCGGTGCGGCATGTGAGCAGCTCCACCGGCCAGATCAGCGCCCCCCTGGGCACCCGAATCACCTTCGAAACCAGCGCCCTGATCCCGGTCACCGGGGCCTCGCTGCTGCTCAAGCGTGAGGACGAGGGGGCTCCCCGGCCCATGGACCTCGCCGTCGGCAGGCGTGGCAAGATCTCCGGCTCATTCAAGGTGCGGGCCCCGGGCTCATACCGCTTCAGCCTTGCCCCCCCCGGCGGGGAGCCGATGCTGGATCCCGTGGAGCGCAGGATCTCCGTTGAGGCGGACAACTACCCACGCCTGACCCTCTACGGGCCGGACAACGACCTGGAGGTAACAGACCGCACGGTGGTGGAGCTGGGCTTCATCGCCGAGGACGACTATGGGCTGCGGGAGGTGCGCCTGGTCTACCAGCAGCCTGGCGACGCCAGCACCCAGCGGCGGACCCTCTGGAAGCCGCCGGGTTCAAGCCCGGCAGCGATCGCGGTAGCGGTTGCGGTGGCGGTGCGCAGCGCCATGGGCAAGGACGCTTGGGACCTGGACCAGGTGGACCTGCGGCCCGGCGCGCGCCTCACCTACTGGCTGGAGGCCCTGGACAACGACACGGTGAGCGGCCCCAAGGTAGCCCAGACCCGCCCCCGAACCCTGCGGATCCACAGCCCGGACCAGAAACACCGCGCGGCGTTGGCGCTCATGAGCAAGACGCTGGAGCGCAGCATCCTGGTGCTCGGGGACAGGCTGCTCCTGTTCGCCAAGGATCCGCCGCTGTCGGCGAACTTGCGCTACGACAAGGCCGTCGCGGTCCACCGCTCCCAGGGGCAGCTCCGCGATGCGCTGCGGGAGCTGACCAACAAGCTGCACAAGGATCCCCTGGCCACACCCGCCCTGCGCCGGGCCATCAACCGGATCCGGGGCAGGATCTCCAGCCTGACCCGCCAGGAGGCGGTCCTGATCCGTGCCTCGGCGGCGGACCGGCGGAAGCAGCGGCTCAAGGAGGCGCGGCTCAAGCCCCTGCGCGACAGGAACCAACGTTTCACCAGCGAGATGGAGCGGAGCGTGTTGCAGCTCGCCGATCTGCTGGACAAGCAGCGCCTCAAGGACCTCTCCCGGTTGGCCGCCGAGCTGCGCCAGGGCAGAGACCGGCTCAAGGAGCTGCTGGCCCAGTACCGCAAGGCGCCCTCCGAGGCGCTGAAGCAGCAGATCCTGCGCCTGATCAAGCAGCTGGAGCAGCTGAGCGCCAGGATGATGGCCAGAGCCGCCGCCATGGAACCCTCCATGCCCGACGAGTATCTCAACCACGAGGCCATGAAGTCGCTGGGGGTGCGTGAGCAGCTTCGCCAGCTCTCGCGAGATATCCAGAGCGGCAAGCTGGACAAGCTGGATGACGCCCTGGCTGCATTGGATCGAAACCTCGACCAGCTCCAGAGCATGCTCAACAGCGGCATGAATCAGTTCAACCAGGGGCGGCAGGCCGCGCAGGAGAAGCGCTACTCCGACACCCTGGATCGCCTGCGCGAGCTGGAGAAGGCCCAGCGCGAGCTGGCCGGGAAGACCTCCAGGGAGATCAAGCGCTACCGGGAGCGCGCCGCGGAGATGCTCAAGAAGACGATCCAACCCTTCATCCGCCAGCAGCAGGCCCGCCTGGCCGAGCTAAAGAAGAAGGTCAAGGAGGTCGACGGAGAGAGCCTGAGCGCATACGACCAGGAGCAACTCCAGCGCGTTGAGCAGCGCCTGAGCGACCTGGAGGGGCTCCTGGAGCAGAGCGACCTGGACGAGAGCCTGCGCATGGCCAAGCGCGCCCGGAACGGGTTGCGCATGCTGGAGGATGACCTGGGCGAGGAGCTGGAGGACCCCTACGCCATGGGCCGCGGCAAGGTGCGGCGGGCGCACAAACGGAGCCGCGCCGCCAGGCGGCTGGCCGACGAGATCGTGGCAGATCTGGAGGCGATCTTCCCCTCCCCCTCCTCCATGGTCGGCAGCGAGGGTCGCCAGGCCGCCAGGAGCCAGGGCAAGCTCCAGGCCGAGCTCCAGCGCAAGGTCCAGCAGCTGGGGGCCCGCCTGGGCAAGGAGGCGCCCAACGCCCCCTTCATCGGCCCCGAGCTGCTCAAGAGCCTCAAAGAGGCTGCCGGCCAGATGGGTCAGGCGCGGGGTACCCTCCGTGGGCTCAAGCTCCAGGAGACGCGCGGGCACCAGGAGGCCGCGGCGGAGGCCCTGGCGCGGGCCCAGAAACAGGCCAAGTCCGCGCGCTCGCCCAAACAGTCGGAGGGAGGCAGTTCCCGCGGCCCCAGGGAGCGGGTGAAGATCCCCGACGCCAGCGCCTTCCGCCCGCCAAGGGAGTTCCGCCAGGACATCCTGGAGGCCATGAAGGAAAAATCACCGGCGGCCTTTCAAGATCTAGTTCGCAGATATTACGAGGAGCTCGTCCGATGAAAGGCCGCCCCCTGACCCTGGCCCCGGCCCTGGCCCTCGCCCTCCTTGCCCTCACCCCCCGCCCTGCCTTCGCCCAGCAGAAGGCCCCCGCCACCGACGAGGCCCTGGCCAAGATCGAGGCTCTGCTCCCCCAGTGGCGCGAGCCAGAGGCCTTCGCCCGCTTCGCGAATCTGACCACACCGGAGAAGCCTGGCCAGCGGTTCCTCTTCCTCAGGGGAGCGCTCAGTTTTCTCAAGGGTAAGTACAGCGACGCCATCAAGGACCTGCGCGCGGCGGCCGGCCAGGGCTCCGCCCCTCTGGAGCTCAAGGCGCTGCTCTCCCGGGTTCGAGCCACCGCCGAGCAGGTCAAGGGCTACTCCGTTTACCCCTCACCGGGCGGACACTTCATCATCCTCACCCCGCCGGGCAAGGATCAGCTGCTCGCCCTCTTCGCCGCCCGCACCCTGGAGGCCGCGCGCCTGGCCCTGAAGGCTGACCTTGGCTACGCACCCTCGGACCCTATCCGGGTAGAGGTCTACCCGTCGGCCGAATCCCTGGCCAGAGTCACTGGCCTCACGGTGGCCGACATTGGCCGCACCGGCACCATCGCCCTGTGCAAGTTCAACCGGCTGATGATCGTGACGCCTCGCTCTCTGCTCCGGGGCTACGGCTGGCTCGACACCCTGGCCCACGAGTATGTGCACCTGGTTGTGAGCCGGGTCTCCCACAACAGCGTGCCCATCTGGCTCCACGAGGGGCTGGCCAAGGTGTTTGAGCGGCGCTGGCGTCTGCCGGCAGGTGGCAGATCCCTCCTGGCCCCGGTTCAGGAGCACCTTCTCGCCCGGGGGATCAGGGCCCGCAAGCTCATCGGCTGGGCTCGCATGCACCCATCCATGGCCAAGCTCCCGGACCAGAAGTCGGCCACCCTCGCCTTCGCCCAGGTGCAGACCGCCGCGGACCTTCTGATCCAGCGCGTCGGGCTCGGCGGCGTGCGCAAGATGCTCGGCGCCCTGCGCAAGGGAGAGGGAGACGCCTGGCAGGCCCTGACCAGGGTCAGCGGCCTCTCACAGGAGAAGTTCACCGCGGAGTGGCGGCGCTATCTGAGCGGACTCGACCTCCGCATCCGGCCCGGTTATGAACTACGCCCGCTCACCCTCGGAAAGGCCCCCACCGAGGAGCAGCGCCTGGCCAGGGTTCGCCAGAAGCGGGCCCGCGACTTCCTCCGGCTCGCCGGCATGCTCCGCACGCGGGGGCGTACCCGCGCCGCCATCGTGGAGTACCAGAAGGCGCGCAAGCTCCTGGGAGAGCGGGACGACCTCGTGGCCAACCACCTGGCCCGGGCCTACCTGGAGGTGGCCAGCCCGGCCCAGGCCATCGCGGCGCTCCTGCCGGTGCTGGAGTATTACCCGGAGCTCCCGGGGCCTCAGGTCACCATGGGCATGGCCTACCTCCGCGCCGGGGACATGCGCGCCGCCGCCCGGCACCTTCGCGCGGGCCTGCGCCTCAACCCGTTCAGCCCGGAGCTGCATTGCGGATTGCAGCAGGCGCTGGCCGAAATCAGTTCAGTGGAGGCGGCCCTCCACGCTAAGATATGCACGCGTTTGAAACGCTCCGGGAGACCAGATGCCTCGCCTGATCGATGAGAAGACCATCGTCTTTGAGTCCGCCAATGAGCTACTTGAAGAATACGACAAGAACCTGGTGAACAGCGGCCTCTTCCTCACCTCCGACCAGGAGGTGCCCATGCGCGAGAAGCAGCACTTCTCCATCAAGGTCGAGGGTACCGACGTGGATATGACCCTGTTGGCCGAGGTGGTGTTCTCGTCCGGAGGGCAGCTGGGCCTCCAGATTCACTTCGAGCCCATCACCGAGCGGGCCCTGGAGACGGTGGTCAAGCAGTTCCGCGCTCAGGGTGGAGCGCCGCAGCCCGCCCCGGAACCGCTGGCCAGCGCGCCTCCTCCGCCGGCGCCGCCCGAGGAGGAAAGGATCGTGTCGGCCCCGCCGCCCGCGGAGGACATGATCGTGTCGGCCCCGCCGCCCACGGAGGAGTCAGTAGATCCTCTGGCCAGCGCGCCGCCTCCGCCGGGGTCGCCCGCGGAGGAGTCAGTAGACCCTCTGGCCAGCGCGCCGCCCCCGCCGGGGTCGCCCGCGGAGGA
>CAZCFB010000073.1:0-5309 GCA_964497805.1 uncultured Kofleriaceae bacterium | reverse complement strand
CCTCTGGCCAGCGCGCCGCCTCCGCCGGGGTCGCCCGCGGAGGAGTCAGTAGACCCTCTGGCCAGCGCGCCGCCTCCGCCGGGGTCGCCCGCGGAGGAGTCAGTAGACCCTCTGGCCAGCGCGCCGCCCCCGCCGGGGTCGCCCGCGGAGGACCCCGTGGCGTCTGCCCCGCCGCCCCCGCAACCTCCCCGGGAGGCAGTCATCACGCCCACGCCACAGCCGGTGGTCGCCGACGAGGAGATCGCACAGGCCGAGCCCAGCGCGGCAGATGATCCCCCGTCCGCGCCGCCCGCGGCGCCCCCCCAGCCCGAGGCCGCCGCGCCGCCACCCGCGGCGCCACCACCGCCCGTGGCCGCCGCGCCACCACCCGCGGCGCCCCCACCGCCCGTGGCCGCCGCGCCACCGCTGCCGGCTCCTCCCCCCGCGGCCGGTGGAGCGCCAGGCCTCTCCATCAAGGGCACGGCCACCGGCGGAAAGGGGAGCGGCGAGTTCGACGACATCACCCCCCTCGAGGTCAACGAGCAGAACTTGCGCACCATCCCCCTGCTCCGCCTCATCGCCACCATCTCCACCTGCCAGCTCCCGGTCACCCTGGAGTTCCCCATGGCCGACGACGACGTGGCCACCTTCGACTTCAACGTCAAGGGCAACCTGGTTGGCTTCAGCCGCAAGGACAGCGCCCTCGATCTGCTGGACCGCCTGGAGAAGGACAACCGCCTGGAGCGCAAGCGCAAGGAGATGGTCATCGAGAAGCTGGGGGACAAGCTCTCGGACCGCGGCATCATCACATTCCTGGTGGAGCGGCGTCAGATCCGCGTCCAGGACTACTGGATGACCATGCGGACCCAGGCCACCGACACCCTCAACGACGCGCGCAAGATGGGCTCGGTCCCCTTCCATCTGCATACCGCGGTGATCACGCGGCGCACCGGGGTGCCCTTCGGCATGCTGGTGGTTCCATGGATGGACATCGCCCTGCGCGACATGAGCAGCGACGACACCGAGGAAGAGCTCTCCAAGTTCTGGTACAGCTTCCCGACCCTCAACCCGGACTCACGCTGGCCCATACACACCCTCGGCCTGGACCCGCAGACGCAGACCTTCTTCGAGGAGAGCCTCAACGGCTGCGTCAACCTGGACCATGTGCGAAAGACCAGCCCCCTGGGCATCCACCGCACCAAGCGCCTCTTCCTGACCATGATGGCCATGGGCCTGATGACCGTCTCCGATGATCCCGCCGCCGAGGCCAAGGTGCTCAGCCCGGAGCAGCAGATCCAGGAGGAGCTGGAGCGGCGAAAGAAGGCCACGCGCTTCGACCAGCTCGGCGTGCACTGGAGCGACCACCCGCGGGTCTATCCCAAGGCCCTGGAGCTGGTGAAGCGGGAGTTCGGCCCCGAAAGCAAGTGGCACCACTTCCACGCCGAAACCGTGCCCGTGTGCAACCAGATCATCAAGATTGCCGAGGACGCCAAGGCCTTCCTCACCGAGAGGGACCGCCGGGTGGAGCACCGGAACGAGCAGATCACCAAGTTCCAACAGCAAGTCTCCGCCAACCTGCTCTACAAGCAGGCGGAGCTCATGGGCCTTCGCCAGGAGTACCAGCAGGCCCGCCTGGCCCTGCAGGTGGCCATGGAGATGGACCCGCGCAAGGAGTACCAGGACATGCTGCGCAAGATCTGATCACGGCTCAACGATCACGCTCGCCGGATCAGCACCGCCTCCAACAGCAGGAAGATCAGAAGCAGGGCCCCGAGCCCGTGCCACAGCTCCACCTTGCGCATGGCCAGCTTTCGAGGCGCCTCTGGCCCCTCCTGGTCCCCCCCCACGCCCCGCTTGCGCAGGTCCGCCTCCAACGGGTCCACGTTGGCCGCGAAGCTCTCGCGGGCCAGCGGACGGGTGACGCCGTCGCCGCCGGTGAAGCTGAAGCGGTGGAAACCCGGACGCTCCACATCCACCTGCACCTGGGCCGGGGCGGCGCGGACGCCTCCGAGCTGTTCACCGGACCATCCCCGCTCCCGCCCGCCGGGCCCGACCATGCGCAGCTGGGTGGCTCCAGATGGCGCGGTCACGGCCACCCGGCGCCCCACCTCCACTGACCGCCGCGGCTGGCCGAAGCTGGTGCGGCCCAGGTAGCGCACCACCTGCTGCACCAGGGGCGCGAAGCCCGGCCGGATGGGTAGGTCGTTCCAGTCGCGGTCCAGGGAAGAGGTCAGCATCATCACCCGCCCTTCCCCACGCCGCGCCTCCAGCAACGCGGGCGAGCCGTCGTCGAACCAGGCGAGCACCCGCCGCTCCAGCCGGGTGGCGGGGCGCAGGCGGAACACCTTACGGAAGCGGGCGCTGCGCAGGCCGCCGCCGCTCTTGGTGGACCAGAGCGAGCTGATCACAGGGTGCATGGTGTCCAGCCGCCCCAGGCTCATGGACGCGGCCGGGTCCCCGGCGGCGCCGGCGCTCACCACCCCCCGCAGCTCCTGGGGCAAAAGCCCGGCCAGGGACTGGTTGAGCACCGCCGCGTCCACCTGATCTCCGGGCGCCACCAGCAGGCCGCCGCCCTTTTTAACAAAGGCGGCCAGGGCACTGGCCACAGGCGGGCTCAGGGCACGCACGTTGGCCAGCACCACCACGTCGTGGTTGGCCAGGCTCTCCCTGGTGAGGTCCGCGGCCAGGACCTGGCTCACGCCCAGGGGTTGCCCGCTCTTGCCGGCGGTGGAGAGGGCGGCGTCCAGGTAGAACAGCTCGTCCAGGTGGCGCACCGGCGAGGGCGCGCCGTTGACCAGCAACACCCTGAGGGCGCCCTCCACCTCCAGCAGCAGAAAGCGCCGATCATCTCCGGGCAGCCGGTCCGGCTCCAGAGCCACCTCGGCCCTGTGCATCCCCCCCCTGGCGAAGGTGTGCTCAAAGGACTTGTCCCCGCACTCCCTGGACGCGAGCTCCAGATACCCCCTGGCCGCCTGTCGCCCCTCCATTCGCAGGGTGAGCTGGAGCTTGCGCTCCCGGACGCCGTGGTTGCACACCCGGGCGGTGATGCGCGTCGCCCTCACCCCTGGCGCGGTGGACGCCCGCGCCGAGAGCCGCACCACCGCCGCGTTGGCCGGCTCCTCCGCTGGCCTGACCTCAACCGGGTAGAGGCGCACCCCCCGGGGCAGCTCGGGCATGCGCGCGGGCCAGCCGTGGGCTGCCAGATCAGAGATGACGAAGATGCCCCGCTCCGCCTCGGTGGACTTGGCCAGCACCCCCACAGCCTTGAGCACCGCCTTGGCCACCGTGGCGTGCCGGGCGGTGACCTCCAGCCGCCCGATGGCGGTCTTCACCCGGCGGCTGTCGTGAGTCAGCGTGACCACCGGCCCCGAGGGATCGGTGACCCGGAGCACCGCCAGGTCCGAGGCCGCCCCGAGGACGTCCACCAACTCCAGCGCCTTGCGGCGCGCGCGGCGGAAGAGCGCCCCGTCACCGTGGGACATGCTCAGGGTGTCGTCCAGCACGAGCACCGCGCTGCGGGGCCGGGCGTCCAGGGCAGGCAGGTCAGACGGCGTCTCGAAGAAGGGGCGCGCCAGCATCACCGCCAACCCCCCGGCCAGCAGCATGCGCAGGGCCAGCAAGATCAGCTGCCGCAGGCGCAACCGGCGGGCCAGGCGCCGGTTGGAGCGGAGCACAAAGTCCAGGGCCGCGAAGGGGCGCCGCGGGGCCTGCCGCCGGCCGATGAGGTGCACCACCAGGGGCAGCGCGGCCGCCAGCACGCCGATGAGCATGAGGGGGGCGACGAAGCTCACCGCGTCCCCCCGCGGGCCCGTCGCAGGAACCGGATCAGCACCCTGTCCAGGGCCTCGTCAGTGGTCACCTGGTGGTACTCCACCTCCCCCTCCTGGCACGCCACCTTGACCCGCCGGCGGAACCTGTCCATCTCCTGGTGGTAGGCGCGCCGCACCCCGCCCGGATCCACCAGGACCTCACGCGCCTCCTCCATGCCCTGGAACAGGGTGAGCTGGTTGAAGGGGAACTCCAGCTCGTCGGGGTGGAACAGGTGGAAGAGCACCACATGGTGCCCCCGGGCGCGCAGGTGCCGCACCGTGCCGAGCCCCGCGTCGCCGCCGTCAAAGAGGTCCGAGACCAGCACCACCAGGCTCCGCCGCGCCATCACCTCGGTGAGGTGCTCCACTGCCCGGGCCAGGTCAGTGCCCCCCTCCGGCTGCAGCGCCTCAAGCAGGCGCACTATCTCCAGGGCGTGGCTCTGGCGGGAGCGCGGCGGCAGGTACGACCTCACCCGCTCCCCGAAGGCAAGCAGCGCGGGCTGGTCCCCCTGGCGCAGCAGGATGTAGGCCAGCGAAGCCGCCAGGGTGGCGGCGTACTCCAGCTTGCTCAGGGGCTGGCCGTAGCCCATTGACCCGCTGACGTCCAGCAGCAGGTACGCCTTCAGGTCGGTCTCGTCCTCGTACCGCTTGATGAAGTGGCGATCGAACTTGGCCAGCGCCTTCCAGTCCAGGTGGCGCAGGTCGTCCCCGGGCGCGTACTCCTTGTGCTCGGCGAACTCCACGCTCCCGCCGTGGTGGGGCGAGCGGTGCAGGCCGGTGAGGGTCCCCTCCACCACCGAGTTGACCCGCAGCTGTAGGCCGGTGAGCCGGGCGAGGTGCTCCGCGTTAAGCAGGGAGGCCACGCCCTACGCCTCGGGCACCTGCTCCAGGAGCCCCTCGATGATCTGGTCCGCGCTCACCCCCTCGGCCTCGGCGTGGAAGCTGCGCACCAGGCGGTGCTTGAGCACCGGGCGGCACAGGGCCTTGACGTCCTCCAGCCCCACCGCGTGGCGTCCCTGGAGCACGGCCCGGGCCTTGCCCCCGAGGATCAGAAACTGTGAAGCGCGCGGGCCGGCGCCCCAGCTCAGGTAGCGCCGCAGCTCCGCGGGTGTGTCCGGCTCCTCCTTGCGCGTGGCCCGGCAGAGCCGCACGGCGTAGCGCACCACATGATCGGCCGCCGGCACCCGCAGCACCAGCCGCTGGAGCCGCAGGATCCGCTCCGGGTCGAGCACCTTCTCCAGCGTCGGCTGATACTCGCTGGTGGTCTGCCGGACGATGCGCACCTCCTCCTCCTCCGACGGGTAGCCCACATCCACCTGGAACATGAAGCGATCGAGCTGGGCCTCGGGCAGGGGGTAGGTCCCCTCCTGCTCGATGGGGTTCTGGGTGGCGAAGACCCAGAACGGCGGCTCCAGAGGGTAGGTCTCCCCGCCGGCGGTCACGCGCTTCTCCTGCATGGCCTGGAGCAGGGCGGCCTGGGTCTTGGGCGGGGTGCGGTTGATCTCGTCGGCGAGCACGATG
>CAZCFB010000072.1:8376-23570 GCA_964497805.1 uncultured Kofleriaceae bacterium | reverse complement strand
CTACCGCGCTTCACAGCCCCCGGGATCCTGGCTACTGTGTAACAATAGGTCAGAATAGAGAAGGCAATCACTCCCCTTGTGAAACACATGGCGTGACGGAGGCCCCCATGACGTATCGCTCCTCCCCCGTAACATCCTTGATTTGTGTGCTCGCCCTGGCTGGGCTCTTTCAGGTAGCAGGCTGCAGCGACGACAGCGTCGGCAAGGTCTGCCAGCAGGGCGAAACCAAGGCCTGCAAGTGCGCGGGCGGCGCCAGCGGCACCTCCGACTGCGCCTCGGACGGTATGTCGTGGCGCAAGTGCGTCTGCACGGCGACGGACGGCGGCTCTGACGGAGCGGTGGACGCCGCCACCGGGGACGGCGTGAAGCCCAAGGACAGCGCGGGCGGGGACGGCGTGAAGCCCAAGGACAGCGCGGGCGGCGAGGCCGGCGCGGACGGCGCGCTCAAGGATATCGGCCCGGCCGACGCCTCCATGGCCAAGTACCCGTGGAGCGTCATGCCCACGCCGAAGAAGAGCGAGAGCCTTTACGACGTGTGGGGCACCGGCGCCAAGAACGTCTACGTTGTTGGGCAGAAGGGCAACATCATGCGCTACACCGGGCGCAAGTCCCAGACCCAGGCCTGGTGGACCCCGGTAACTTCGGGTACAAGCTCCTCCCTGCACGGCCTGTGGGGCAGCAGCCGCTTCGACATCTTCGCCCTGGGGGAGAAGGGCACCATCGTTCACTTCGACGGCTCCAAGTGGGCCTCACAGACATCGGGCTTCACCCGGACCTTCCGCGCGGTGCACGGCTCGGGCCACGCCAGCGTCTACGCCATGGGCGAGTTCGGCACCCTGGCCCACAACACCCGCGCAACCTACCCGAACACCTGGACCACGGTGAAGGCCGGCATGCAGGAGACCTTCCTGGGCGGCTGGGGCACCGGCGCCAAGAACTTCTACCTGGCCGGCTCCAACGGCACCATCATCAAGTACAACGGGACCTCCTGGACCAAGATGACCTCCGGCACCTCCGAGCACCTGTGGGACATCTGGGGCGCCAGCAACAACGCCATCTTCGCCGTGGGCGAGAAGGGCGTCATCTTGCGCTATAACGGCAAGGCGTGGAAGAAGATGACCGTGCCCATCTCCACCCAGCTGTTCGGCGTGTGGGGCAGCGGGCCCACCGACGTGTGGGCCGTGGGCGACTACGGCGAAACCCTCCACTTCAACGGCACGAGCTGGTCCAAGAAGGTGTCCGGGGTGAAGGTCGCCCTCTACGCGGTGTGGGGCACCGGGTCGGACAACATCTTCGCCGTGGGGGAGAGCAACACGATCCTCCAGTACGCCCCGTGCGGCTGCAAGGTGGGCACGCGCTGCTACCGCTCCGGCGAATTCGACGACACCGGCTGTAAGGTGTGCAACCCCTCCGTCTCCAAGACCTCCCTCACCTCCAAGCCAGGCGCCTGCACCATCGCCGGCAAGTGTTACGCCCAGGGCGAGAAGGACAGCACCCACTGCTCGGTGTGCGCCCCCCTCAAGTCCACCACCTCCTGGACCCCGGCTGGCAACGTCTGCTCCGTCGGCGGCGTCTGCTACCCGTCTGGCATGAAGGGACCCGCCTCCTGCCAGGTGTGCGCCCCGGCCAAGAACAAGAGCGGCTGGTCCCAGACCACCAACTCTTGCCTCATCGGAGGAAAGTGCTACGCCGCCGGGGCCAAGGACACCTCCGGCTGCCAGCAGTGCGCGCCCGCCAAGAGCACCACCGGCTGGACCCCGCTCACCGGCATGTGCCTCATCGGCGGCAAGTGCTACAAGAACGGCACCAAGGACACCGCCATCTCGTGCCGCTCCTGCAACACGGCCAAGAACTCCAAGAACTGGACCGTTGATCCCAAGACCTGCCTCGTCGGCGGCAAGTGCATCAAGGACGGGGTGAAGGACACCTCCGGCTGCCAGATCTGCAACTCCGCCAAGACCAGCACGGCCTGGAGCGCGGTGGCGGGCAAGTGCTACATCAGCGCCAAGTGCTACAACGCCGGCGCCGGCGACGGCTCGGGCTGCCGCACCTGCGCCCCGGGCAAGAACGACAAGGACTGGACCATCGGCGGCGGCTACTGCTACGTGGGCGCCAAGTGCTACAACAACGGCGGCATGGCCACCAACGGCTGCCAGAAGTGCGTGACGGCCAAGAGCCAGACCTCCCTGACGACGGTGGCCAACAAGTGCTGGATCGCCAACAAGTGCTACAACAAGGGCCAGGTCTCCGCCGGCGGCTGCGACATCTGCGACCCGACCCAGAGCACCACCACCTGGACCAAGGTGGGCTGCACCGCCTACCCGCTGCCCAAGAAGAAGATCACCTTCGCCACGGGGTCCAGCACCTCGAACATGACCATGTACACCATCAACAGCGACGGCACGAACCTGACCAAGGTGCCCGGCTTCGGCACGGTGGCGCTCAACTACTCCACCTACATGTACGGCCGGCCCAGGCAGTACTACCAGTTCACCGCGGACGTGCCTCAGTATGCCAGCAAGTACTCCTACTACCCCGTGCTCCTTCCCCACGGGAAGGGGGGCTTGCGCTGGTACCGGGACGTCACCGCCAACAAGGTGGGCCTGCTGCACTACGCCGCGGACGGCACGGTGAAGTCCCTGTACTCCACGCCCGGCTCGTCCACGAGCTACTTCTACTACTACATCGCGGTGAGCGATAACGGGACCTTCGTGGCCGGCGTGAGCAGCACCTACAAGCGGCTGATCCTCATGCGCACCGACGGCAAGACCTTCTCCAACGGCAAGTCGTACGTGGAGTGGTCTCTCAGCCCGGCCTACTATGTGCTCACCAACGGCATCACCGTTACGGACAAGGGCGTCTTCCTCGTCACGCGCCCCACGTCATCTTCCTACAAGTACAACCTCTGGTGGGCGCCCACCACGGGCACCCAGGCGCCCAAGGTGGTGAACTTCCCCACCTCCGGAGGGGCGAACCCATACTATATTTACCCCTACGCGGCAGGATCCCGGGACGGCTCCAAGGTGGCCTTCAACATCGGCCCCACCTCCTCGTCCTCGTCGCTCAGGGACATCGTGGTGGTGGACGCGGCCACGGGCAAGGCCACCCGCATCACCAAGTCCACGGGCTACCACTACTACCCCTCAACATCCTGGGGCTACGGCACCAGCAGCCACTACGTGGACGTCTCGGCCAAGGGGAGCTACGTGGCGTACGTCAAGTACAACTCCAGCTACAACTACAGCCTGTATGTGGCCAAAACCGACGGCACGGGTACGCCCATCGAGGTGAGCGCCACCTCCAACTTCAACAGCAACAAGCGCTTCTACAGCGTGCGGTGGGCCACCGACGACATCCTGACCTTCACCGCCTACGGTTCATCGTCCAGCTACATGGACATCTTCTCCTACCAGGTCTCCACCAATACGGTGCGCAACCTGAGCAAGCAGCAGGACAGCACCAAGCCGTTCAGCCTGAACAGCCAGACCTACCACCGCATCTACGGCACCTGGTTCTCCCCCAACAAGAAGTACGTCTACTACATCAGCTACAAGAACTCGCCCACCTCCCGGGACATCAAGGGCAACAACATGGCGACGGGCACGAAGTTCGACATCACCACCGGCGCGGAGGTGTACACCAGCAGCGACGCCTTCGCCTCCTGCGGCAAGGGGAGCAAGATGTTCTTCGCCGCGGAGCCCAAGTATGTCAGCTACACCTACCTGCAGGTGCACATGTTCGACATGAACAAGCCGGCCAAGGCGGTGCAGCTCACCAACCTGACCAACAAGAACTCGTCCACCTACAACTACATCTACGACATGACGGCCAACGAGGACTGCTCCTTCGTGGCCTTCAGGGCGGGCTACTCCTACTACGACGCCTACAGCGTCCAGGCCACCACGCCTCCCATGGTGGGACAGATGACCCAGAACAACTCCTCGTCTCAGACGCGCTACGTGTACGACTACATGGGCTACTCCGAGGACAAGAGCCAGGTGATCTACTTCGCGGGCTACGCCTCCAACAGGTACGAGATGTACGTGGCGCCCCCCGCCATGGGCTCCTGTTGCCAGCCGAAGAAGGTGTACGCCGGCTCGGGCACCTACAAGTACTGGATGTACTTCGGCACCAACTAGCGAAAGCGCCGGGGCCTGACGGCCCCGTCACTTTCGCTGCGGCCTGCGGCCGCCTGTTTGTTTCGCCTGGCTACGCCAGGCTGTGGCCGGGCGCCAAAACGCCCGGCGGTCCGATTTCCGACGCCGACCGTCAGCGCCAGGTGGGCGGCAGCTTCCAGATGAAGATGTCCGAATAACCCCTGGAGGTGAGCGTCCTGCCTCCAAAGGCCGCAGTGCTGAAGAACCCGCCGGCCAGGTAGAGCACCCCCCGCGTGTCCACCGCCGCGGCGGTAACATTGTCCAGCCCCTTGCCCCCGGCGGAGAGGGCCCGCACAACCTTGCCCGCGCTGTCCAGCTCCAGGATGAAGGCGTCATCCAGCCCCCGGGAGGTGAGGGTGTGCCCCCCAGCGCTGATGGTCTCCTGGAAGCTGCCGCCCGTAAGGACGCGATACCCGGGGGTGGCCAACATGAAGTTCAGCTCGGTCTTCTTGCCGCCGGGCAGGAGCCTGGCCCAGCGGAATCTGCCCTTGCTGTCCAGCCGGGCCACGAAGGCACCGGGACCGCCGGTGAGCTTCACCGGGCCCAGGATCATGTCCCCGCGGGTGCGGCCCGCGATGGTGATATCACCCCGCGGATCCACCGCCACCGCGCCGCCATCGTCATCGAATTTGCCACCGCCTCCGGTGGCCCAGAGGAACTTGCCGGTCTTGCCGTCCAGCTGAGCCACGAAGATATCGTTGTGGCCAACCGGCTTCACCTTGTGGACGCCGAAGCTGGCGCCGGTCTCGATGCTGCCCGTGATGGTGACGGTGTCCCCGGGGCCCAGCGCGATGCTCCGCCCCCAGTCGGCGTACACGCTGCCCGCTGACACGGCCCACAGGAGCTTGCCCTTGGGATCCAGCTTGAACACGGCCAGGTCCCACAGGCCAAATTGAGGGAGGCGCTTGTTCCAGCCGGTGGTGAAGGTCCCCCAGAACGTGCACACATGGTAGCTGTTGCCCGCCGCGTCGGTGACCACGCCACCGGGCTCGGAGAGGGTGGGCCCGCCATGGAACCAGCCGAAGCCGCCCTTTATGTCCACCTGCACGGCGAACATGTCGTTCAAGGCGCCGTTCTTGCGGGTGTAGTAGCCGAACTTCACCGGCCCGTCTTGCACGCCGTGGATAACAGCGGCGCCCCCGGGGAGCAGCCCCACCCCGGTGCCCATGTCCCTGGCGGAGGCGCCGGTGGCCGCGGTGCTCCAGAGGAAGCGCCCGGTCCGGTCCAGGCGGGTGACGAAGATGTCCAGCCCCTTGTTCGCGGTGAGCTTGGCAGGGCCGAAGGTCGCGGTGGCGCTGAACCCGCCCGTGACGGTGACCTCCCCGGAGGGATCTGCGGCCAGGCCCATCGGGCCGTCCCCCATGGGTCCGCCAGCCCGCACCAGCCAGTACGGCTCCCACGGCGCGTCGCGCGCGATGAACGCGTCCGGCAGCGTCAGGTCTGGCTGCTGAATGTCCGGGGCGCCGCTGTCGGCGAGCAGCTCCCACAGACCGGTGCGGCCGCAGCCCGGGAGCCACGCCAGACAGGTCAGGATCCACAGCGCCGCTGCCCGCGCGGCCCATGACATAATGGTGGCTCTCATGCCCTCCATGATACATCTGACCAGGTGAACACTCGGCGGGAGTTCAGCGGCTACCAGGTGTCGCGGCTGCTCGGCAAGGGGGCCATGGGGGAGGTGTACCTGGCCCGGGATGCGCTGCTGGACAGGGCCGTGGCCATCAAAGTGGTGGCGCGGGCGTCCTCCATGGCCGAACTTCGCGAGCGGTTCATGGTGGAGGCGCGGGCCATCGCCCGGCTGCAGCACCCCAACGTGGTCACCATCTACCAGGTGGGGCAGATGGAGGACGCCACCCCCTACCTGGTGTACGAGTACGTGCGGGGGAAGCCGCTGGACCGCCTGGTCCGCCCCATCTCCGGCGACCTGGCCCTGCGCATCGGCCTGGACATCTCCGCGGGGCTGGCCGCCGCCAACCGCAAGGGTGTCCTGCACCGGGACGTCAAGCCGGCCAACGCCATCCTCTCCGACGAGGGCGAGATCAAGCTGCTCGACTTCGGCCTGGCCAAGGTGGCCACCCTCAAGGACCTGGAGCGCGCCCCGACCCAGCCGCCCCTGGATCCGGACGATCCGGGCCTCAGCCTGGACTCCCGGGCCGCCACCGTGCGGCCGGACACCCCGGACCCACTGGACAGCTCCGAGCCCACGCCCACCATCGCGCTCATGAGCACCGTCATGCAGCTGGATCGGCCCGCCGCGGAGCCCGGCCTGGCAGACACCCGTAGCCCCGAGGCCATGAGCCAGGACACCCGGATCACCGGGAGCAACGCCATCGTTGGCACCCCCATCTTCATGGCCCCGGAGATCTGGGCTGGCGAGCCAGCCACGGCCCGCTCGGACATCTACTCCCTGGGCGCGCTGCTCTACAACCTGTGCGCGGACAGGTTCCCCCACGAGGGCGCCACGGTGAAGGAGCTGCGGCGGAGCGTGCGGGACGAGGAGATCCGGCCCCTGTCCAGCCTGGCGCCCGGCATGGACCCACGCTTTGCCGAGATCGTGGACCGTTGCCTGAACCATGATCCGGCCCACCGGTTCGAGTCGGCCATGGCGCTGCATATCCGCCTGCAAGCCCTGACCCGCCCGCGGCCCCACGGCGCCCTCCCGTCCGGGAATCCGTACCGCGGGCTGCGCTGCTTCGAGGCCGAACACCGCGATCTCTTTTTCGGCCGGGACAACGAGAGCCAGGAGGCGCTGGAGCGGCTCAGGGCCGAGCCCTTGCTGCTGGTTGTGGGCGACTCCGGGGTGGGCAAGTCCTCCTTCTGCCGGGCCGGCGTGCTGCCCCTGGTGCTGGAGGCCAACCTGGAGGGGCGGCGCTGGCAGCGCGATGTGTTGGTCCCCGGCCGCGCGCCTTGCCGGGCCCTGGCCGCGGCGCTGAGCCGGCGCCTGGATCAGGACGCGGAGGCGCTGGAGCGGGAGTGCCTGGACGACCCGAGGGGCCTGGCCCGGCGGCTACGGGCGTGGGCGGGCACGGACCAGGGGCTTGTCCTGCTGGTGGACCAGCTGGAGGAGCTGGTGAGCCAGGCGGAGGCGGCGCAGGCCCTGGCGTTCGCCGAGGTGCTGCGCGAGCTGGCGGAGCTGGGCGCGGGGATCCGCGTGCTCACCACATGCCGCGGCGATCACCTGGGCCGGCTGGCAGGCCTGGAGCCCCTGGCCGGTCTGCTCTCCTCGTCGCTGTTCATCCTCGGCCCGCTCACGGGGCAGGGGATCCGGCAAGCCATCACTGGCCCAGCCCAGGCCCTTGGCGTGACCTTTGAGTCAGAGGAGCTCGTGGAGGAGCTGGTGGCCACCACCCGGCATGCCGGCGCAGGGGGGCTGCCCCTGCTGCAGTTTGCCCTGGCCGAGCTGTGGCGCTCCAGGCTCGCCGATGAGGCGGTGATTACCCGGGCCGAGCTGGAGGCTCTGGGGGGTGTGGAGGGGGCGCTCGCCAGCTACGCCGACACGGTTCTGGCCTCCATGGTGCCCGCGTCCCGGAGGGCCGCCCGGGACCTGCTCCCCCGCATGGTCAGCGAGGACGGCACCCGCCGGCAGCTCCCGGTGGATGAGCTCTCCGGCCTGGCCTCCGAGGCCAGGGAGGCCATGCGCGTCCTGGTGCGGGGCCGGCTGGTGGTGGCGCGGGAGACCTCGTCGGGGGGCGTGCACGAGATCGCCCACGAGGTGCTGGTCAGGGGCTGGGCCACCCTGTCTGACTGGCTGGCCGAGGACGCGGACACCCGGCGGGTTCAGGCCCGGCTGGGTGCGGCGGTCAAGGAGTGGGAGCACCTGGGGCGCTCACCCGAGGGGTTGTGGGCCGGCAAGCAGCTGCAGCAGGCCTCGGACGTGGACCCGGCCAGGCTCACTCCGCTGGAGCGGGCCTTCCTCCGCGCCAGCCGCCACGCGGGGCTCAGGCGTACGTACCTGCGCCTGGGCCTGCTCCTGGCGGTGCTGGGCGCGCTGGCCGGGGTCTACACCTTCATCGAGTACCAGAACCGGGCCGCCCTGGAGGTGAGGCTCACCGACAAGCTGGCCGACGCGCGGGCGAAGCTCACCGGGGCCAGGGGCGCGGCGGCCAGGTCAGCAGAGCTCCGGCGGGCGGCGCTGGACCTGTTCGACCACGGCAAGCTCAAGGAGGCCGAGGTCGCCTGGTCCCGCCACCAGGCCCAGGTCAGGCGGGTGGGGGAGGCGTACCGGGCGGCCTCACAGACCATGGAGACGGCGCTCCTGCTGGATCCCGGGCGGCGCAGCTCCCTGGACAGCTTCGCGGACCTGCTCTACGAGCGGTTGATCCAGGCCGAGCAATCCAACGACACCCGGGAGGAGGCCGAGCTGCTGCAGCGGCTGAGCCTCTACGACGGGGACGGATCCCGCATGGCCAGGTGGGACGAGGCGTGCAAGCTCACCCTGAGCACCACCCCCGCCAACGCCAGCGTGACTCTGGAGCGGTACATGCCCACCGGCGCGGGGAAGCTGCGCCTGGTCCCGGTATCCAGCGGCCCGCTTAACCAGGGCGGGGTTTCGCTCACACGGGGCTCTTACCTGGCCACGGTGAGCGCGCCAGGCCGGGCCAGGGTGCGGTACCCGATCCACCTCAAGCGCGGGGAGTCCCTGTCGGTCTCGCTGAAACTCCCCGCGGCGGCGGCGGTGCCCGAGGGCTACGCATATGTGCCGCCGGGCCGCTTCCTCCTGGGCAGCGCGGCCGAGGACAGCCAGCGCAGGGACTTCTTCCACAGCGTGCCCAGGCACCCGGCCAGCACCCGGGGCTACCTCATCGCCCACACGGAGACCACCTTCGCCCAGTGGCTGACCTACCTGGAGGCGCTCCCGGCGGCGGAGCGCAGCCGGCGGACGCCGCGGGTGGGCAAGGGCGGCTTCAAGGGGGCGCTCCAGCTTGAGCGGATCAAGCAGGGCCTCTGGCGCATCACCTTCCAGCCCACGGTCCATGCCCTGACCGCGCTCAGCGGCGAGGCGCTGAACTACCCGGGCCGCAAGGCGCGCGCCTCCCAGCGCTGGCTCCGGCTGCCGGTGGTGGGGATCACCGCGCTGGAGGCGGAGCAGTACGCCGCGTGGCTCAGGTCGTCCGGCAAGCTCCGGGGGGCGCGCCTGTGCAACGAGCTGGAGTGGGAGCGTGGCGCGCGGGGGGCCGACGGTCGGGAGTACCCCCACGGCGCAACCCTGGGCCCGGACGAGGCCAACTTTGATGACACCTACGGCAAGGTGCCCTCCGCCATGGGCCCGGATGAGGTGGGAGCCTACCCGGCCTCCGCCAGCCCCTTCGGCCTGCTGGACATGGCGGGCAACGTCTGGGAGTGGACCCGCTCGTCCATGGACGACGGGGCGTTCGCCGCCCGGGGGGGGAGCTGGTACTTCGGCCCCAACTCCAGCCGCATCCCGGACCGAGAGATCACCGAGTCATCCTTCAAGGACCTGAGCGTGGGGGTGCGGATCTGCGGGGACGCGCCCGCGTTGGAGTAGCGCTAATTACCAACCGCGGGAGCGTGCTCCTGGTAGATCAGCAGGCCGTCCGAGGCCGAGAAGCCGGTGCCGGAGTTTCGGCTGAACACGCCGGTGAAGTGGTAGGCCATGCCCATCTTCCACTTGATCTTCTTGCGGCTCTTCGGGTCCTTCTTGGGGTACCCGGTGAGCATCATGCCCTTGTCCTTCTTGCCCGCGGCCCGGTCGGAGAGCCAGATGTGGGGCTTGTCGCACTTGCACGACTTCTTGCGCAGGTTGCAGGGGCACGTATACACCTCCACGATGTAGGCCTTCACCTTCACCTGCTGGTTCAGGTTCTTGCGCAGCTTCTTGCGCAGGCCGTAGATGGAGAGGCTGCTGTCCGAGTAACTTTCGGGCGCGTGCTCTTTCTGAAAGGACGGCGGAGATGGTAGATTCACCTTGATCTTGGGGAGTTGGGACGTTGACCCTTCCTCGCCGTCGCCGAGGGCGCCGCTCTGGTTCTGGCAGCCGAGGAGCAGCGCGGTTGCCAGGAGGACGCAGCACAGTCTTGTCGATGCCATTGTTTCCACCAAATCCCGTGAATAATATTGAAAGAATTATCATAGCCATTCTGGCATCGCAAGTGTGGCTCCTCGGCTGCTCCAGCTGCGACAGCGAGGAAAAGGGGCCGCAACACGACGCGGGCAGCGCCAACAGGGCGGCCCGGGCCGGGCGCGTGGGGGGGGAGGATACCCTCCGGATCCAGGTGGATTACCTGCCGCGCTTCATCAACCCGCTGGTGAACCACGACCGCTGGTGCCACCGCGTGATGATGCACAACGTCTTCGAAACCCTGGTCAGGGCCAACGCCGGCGGCGGGTACCGCCCGCACCTGGCCGCCTCCGTCAAGCGCCAGCGCGGGGGAAAACTTGTGCGCTTCACCCTGCGCTCGGGGGTCAAGTGGCACGACGGCGTCCCGCTCACCAGCGCCGACGTGAAGTACACCCTCAAGACCATCCTCTTCGACGCACGCAGCCCCGCGCCCCAGCTCCTGCGGGAGCTCCAGGACGTGATGGAGGTGCGCACGCCCAACACACGCACGGTGGACCTGATCCTGGACCAGCCCAACTACCTGCTGGAGGGCACCCTGGCCGAGTTGCCCATCCTGCCGGCCCACATCTACGCCCGGAAGGGGGTGCGCAACGGCAAGGTGAACACGCTCCCTGTGGGGAGCGGGCCGTTCAAGGCCAGCGAGCGGCAGGGCAAGATCTCCCTGGTGCTGGAGCGGAACGAGGAGTACTGGGGCCAGCAGGCCAGGGTGCAGCGGGTTGTGGTGCGGGTGATCCCGGATCCGGCCAAGGCGCTGGCGGCCCTGCGCAACAACGAGGTGGACATGATCTCCAACCTCTACCCTGGCTACTACCCCAAGCAGATCAACCGCGGCCGGCTCAAGACCGACTACCGGGTGCTCCGGCTGCAGCCGTACCGCATGCGCCTGATGATCTTCAACACCCGGCGGGAGCCGCTCAAGGAGCTGAAGGTGCGGCAGGCCCTGGTGCGGCTGGCGGATCGGCAGCGCATGGTGCGGGAGATCCGCGGGGGATTGGGCCAGGTGCTGAGCGCGCCCATCTGGCCCCTGAGCAGCTGGTACAACAGCTCAATTCACCCCACCTCCTTCGACCGCAGGGCCGCCGGTGTCATGCTGGAGGCCGTGGGGTGGCGCCTGCACAAGCGGCGCAAGCGGCTGGAGCGGCTGGGGCACCCGCTGCGCATCCGGATCCTGCGCACACGGAACTCGCGGGAGATGGCCCAGGCCGCGCAGATCCTGCAGAAGGAGTTCGCGGCGGCCGGGATCCAGGTGGTGGTGGAGGCGGGGGACTACCCCTTCGTCATGGCCCGGGTGCGGCGGGCGGACTACGAGGTGGCACTGCTCGGGTTGGCCCCGCGCCCGGAGTCAGATCTGGGGCACTGGTTCAACTCTGACGGGCCGCTGAGGCTGGGGGGGAAGGGATCCTCGGTGCGGGACGCCGCGTTCCAGGCCCTGCGCGCGGCGCCCACCGCGGCCGCCCGCCTGGCCACCGCCCGCGCCCTGCACCGCACCCTCAACGTGCGCCCGGCGGCCGCGGTGCTCTACGCCCCCACCGAGTTGATGGTACTGGACCGCCGCCTGGGGGGAGTGGCCAACAACGGGCGCTGGCCCAAGCTGGTGGGCCTGCACTTCCGGCGCGAGGAGAAGAAAGGTGAACAAGCGAAGCAGTAGATCCGCTCTCCTGCTGGTGGTGGCCGCCGCCGCGCTGTGCCTGGCCGGCTGCCCCAAGGACAAGAAGAAGGCCGCGCCCCGGCAGGAGCTGGTGGTGCACATGGAGGTGGAGCCGGCCCACCTGGTGAGCCTGCTCCAGCCCGACTTCTGGGCCAAGCGCATCACCTCCCACAACCTGTTCGAGTCCCTGATCCGCATGGACCCGCGGACCTACAAGTTCAAGGGCGAGCTCTCCTCGGTGTTCAAGGTCAGCGAGGACGGGCTCAAGTACACCTTCTACCTGCGCAAGGGGGTGCTGTGGCATGACGGCAAGCCCTTCTCCGGGGCGGACGTCAAGGCGACCTTCGACCGGGTGCTGGATCCGTCGGTGCGCGCGGCCAGCGTGCGGGCCACCCTGGCCCCGCACATCGAGAGCTACAAGCTGGTCAAGAAGGACCAGTTCGAGATCACGCTCAAGGCGCAGTCTCCCTTCTTCCGGGTGGCACTGGCGAACCTGGACATCCTGCCTGCGCACCTGGTGGGAGAGGGCGACCTGAGCAAGCACCCCTTCCTGCGCGCCCCGGTGGGCACGGGCCCGTTCAAGTTCGAAAAGTGGGAGACCGGCCAGCGCATCGTGCTCGCCCGGTGGGACAAGTACTGGGGGAGCAAGCCCCGGCTGGAGCGGGTCACCTACAAGCTCGTGAGCGACCCGGCGCTGGCCCTGAAGCTGGCGCGTAAGGGGGAGCTCCACTTCGTGCCGCGGGTGCGGCCCGCCCAGTGGGTGGGCGTTGTGAACAAGGATCAAGTGTTCCGTCACGAGTTCGTGCGCACCAGGCACTACCCGCCGGGCATCGCCTACATCATGTTCAACCACCAGCGGCCCATCTTCAAAGACGTGCGGGTGCGGCGGGCCCTGGCCATGCTGCTCGACCTGGACACGGTGGTGGGCAAGATCATGCACGGCATCGGCCGCCGGGTGGGGCCCCTGTACTGGTTCAAGGATCCACACTACGCCGGGGACCTCAAGCCGACGCCGTACGACCCCGAGGCGGCCAAGGCGCTGCTGGCCGAGGCGGGGTACGCCGACAAGGACGGCGACGGAACGCTGGAGAAGGATGGCGAGCCGCTTCGCTTCACCTTCCTCTACGTGGCCGCGTCCAAGTCGCAGCAACGGTGGCTCACCATCTACCAGCAAAGCCTGCGCAAGGCTGGCGTCACCCTGGAGATCAACCCCATGGACTGGGCGGCCTACCTGGCGCGGCTGCGGGCCCACGACTTTGACGCGGCGGCCCTGGGCATGCGCTTCACCGGGCCGTTCTCCGACCTGTACGAGCAGCTCCACTCCTCGCAGATCAAGGACGGGCAGAACTACGCCGCCTTCAGCGACCCGGAGGCGGACCGGCTCATGGAGGCCATCCGGGTGGAGATGAGCGAGCCCAAGCGCGCGGCCCTGAGCGGGAAGCTGCAGCGGCTGCTGTACGACCAGGTGGCCCTCCTGCCCATCTTCGCCGAGGAGGAGGTGGGCGTGGTCTCCAGGAATGTGCACGGGGTTTATACATCCGCGCTCTGGTTCCAGATCCGCGACTGGTGGATAGAGTGATCCGATTCGTCGCCAGGCGTCTGGCCCTGGCGCTGCCCACCTTGCTGGGCATCGCCCTGGTCACCTTCGGGTTGGTGCACCTGGCGCCAGGTTCACCCCTGGAGGCGGGGGAGGGGGCGCGCACCGGCGGGGGCGGACGGGCCGCTTCGGAGGCGGTGCGGCGGCTCTACTTCCTGGACCTGCCCATCTTCTTCAATTCGCGGCCCAGGGGGCTGGAGGGGAGGGTGGAGCGTCTGGCCGCGAGGCTCAAGAGCGGCGGGGTGGCGTCTGCCGCGGCACTGAACGAGGTGGCCCGGTGCGGCACGGCCTGCCTGCCCTTGCTGGTGCAAAAGTTGGGCGGACCCGGAGATGTGAACCCGGCCACCATCTCCGGCGCCATGGTGGCCACGGTGCGCGCCAGGCACCCTGACCTCGGGCCGCGGGACGCTGATCTGGAGACCTGGATCCGGGCGGCGCTGCCCCGGCTCACCGGGGAGGAGGCGCTGCGGGAGGTGCACCGGCTGGGCAAGGACCCGGACACGGCCACGAAGAACCTCGCCGCCCTGGGCAGCGCGGCCTTGCCCGCCCTGATGCCCCTTGTGTTGGACGGCAACGCGGCGGCCACGTCGGCGGCGGCGCGGATCACCGGGCGCCGCGGCGGCTGGGACGAGTGGTGGTACGTGGCGCGCAGGGACCATGAGGCCTTCAGCTCCGGCGAGCGCCTGGCCGGCCACATCACCGAGACCCGCTTCGGCAAGTGGATGGGGCGGCTGCTCACCCTGCGCCTGGGGCACTCCACCCGGGACGGCCAGCCAGTGGGCGACAAGCTCGCCACGGCCCTGCCCCTGACCCTGCTGTTGAGCGGCCTGTCCCTCTTCCTGGCCTACCTGCTTGCCGTTCCCCTGGGGGTGTACGGCGCCGTGCGCCGGGGGAGCGTGGGCGACCGGGCCTCCACCCTCGGCCTCTTCCTGCTCTACTCCATGCCCTCCTTCTGGGCGGCCATGCTGCTGATCCTCCTGTTCGGGGGCGTGGGGCTGCTCGACTGGTTTCCGATCCACGGCCTCTCCTCGTCGGGGCAGGAGGACGCGGTGGGGCTCACCTGGCTCGGGGACAGGATCCACCACCTGGTGCTCCCGGTGGCGTGCCTCACCTACGGATCCCTGGCCGTGATCGCCCGGCACCAGCGGGCGGCCATGCTGGATGTGCTCGGCCTGGACTTCGTCCGGACTGCCCGGGCCAAGGGGCTGCCCGAGCGGGCCGTGATCCTGCGCCACGCCCTGCCCAACGCCCTGCTGCCCACCATCACACTGCTCGGCCTTCAGCTGCCCTACCTGCTGGGGGGCAGCGTGATCATCGAGCGGATCTTCAACCTGCCCGGCATGGGGCTGCTCACCTTCCAGGCCTTCCTCCACCGGGACTACCCGGTGATCATGGCGGTGAGCGTGCTGGCCGCGGCCGTGACCCTGGTCGGCCTCCTGCTGGCCGACCTCTGTTACGCGGCGGCCGACCCGCGCATTTCGCTGCAGGGAGAGCGCCGGTGAAGGGGCGGCTGAGGCAGCGCCTGGCCCGGAGCCGCCAGGGGCGCGTGGGGGTGGCGGCGCTGGGCGTCCTGCTGGCCATGGCACTGCTGGCCGATGTGCTGGCGAGCGACCTGCCCCTGCTCCTGAGCCTGGACGGGGAGGTCTACGTCATGCCCGGGCTCACCCGCCCCGCCGCGCTGCGCGACCAGGACAACCAGCGCCTGCGCCGGGACAT
>CAZCFB010000072.1:0-8276 GCA_964497805.1 uncultured Kofleriaceae bacterium | reverse complement strand
GTGGTGCTTGTGCTGGGCCTGACGGGCTGGACCCATGTGGCCCGGCTGGTTCGGGCCGAGGCCTTGCGCATCCGGGAGATGGACTACATCACCGCGGCCCGGGCGTGCGGCGCGGGGCCGGCCAGGGTCATGCTGCGGCATGTGCTGCCAAACGCCATGGGGCCGGTGTGGGTCAACGCCGCGTTCGGCGTGGCCGGCGCCATGGTGGCCGAGGCGGCCCTGAGCTTCCTCGGCTTCGGCACGCCGCCGCCCACCGCGTCCTGGGGCGAGCTGTTGGGGCAGGGCTTCGAGTTCCCCGACCGCTGGTGGCTGGTCATCTGCCCCGGGCTGCTCCTGTTCATCACCGTCACCGCCCTGAACCTGCTGGGCGAGGCGTTACGGGATGCGGGCGACCCGCGCAATACGTAACGGCAACGGGACGCGGGGCGTCCCCTACGCTAGACTGCCAACGTGCGAATACTCCTGATCCATACCCCGAAGACCCATCAGGTCTGGGCCGGTGTGCCCAACGTCTTCAACGACCGGTACGCCTACCTCTTCCCGCCCCTGGCCGTGATGTCCCTCTCGTCTTACCTCAAGGCGCGCACCCACCATGAGGTGCATGTGCTGGACGGCGTGGCGGACGACCTGACCTTCCCCCAGATCACCCAGCGGGTGGCCGCGCTGCGCCCCGACGTGGTGGGGATCTCGGCCACCGCCACCCACGGCCTGCTCAACGTGACCCTCACCATCGACGCGGTGCGGGCGGCGCTGCCCGAGGTGTTCATCGTGCTCGGCGGACCCCACGTCACCGCCTTCCCCAAGCAGGCGGCCATGCTGCCCGGCATCGACGCGGCGATCCAGGGGGACGGCGAGCTGGCCCTCTCCCGGCTGCTGGATTCGCTTGAGGGCGGCGGCGGCCCGAAGGGCGTGCCCGGGGTGCTCTACCTGGACGACCAGGGCGAGCTGCAGCGCAGCGACGAGATCCATGTGGAGCATGACCTGGACCTGCTCCCCTTCCCGGACCGGGAGGCGTGCCCGCCGGGCAAGTACTACACCCCCGGCATGCGCGGGGGCAGGACCTCCACCATGATGGGGAGCCGCGGCTGCCCCAACCGCTGCTCCTTCTGCAACGTGCCCTCCCGCTACCGGGCCCGCTCGCCCGAGAGCGTGGTGGAGGAGATGGCCGAGTGCGCCAACCGCCACGGCATCCAGGACATCCACTTCCTGGACGACCTGTTCAACAGCACGATCCGGCGGGTGATGGCCATCAGCGAGCTGGTGCTCAGCCGGGACCTGAAGATCTGGTGGGGCTTCAAGGCGAGCATCCGCAACACCAACCGGGAGATGGTGCGCCTGGCCAAGAAGGCGGGCTGCTACCGCATGCACTTCGGCGTGGAGACCTTCACCAACGAGGGCCTCACGGCCATGGGCAAGCGCACCACCGTGGATGAGGTGGAGGCGGTCTTCCGCATGGTGCGAGAGGAGGGGGTCAAGCCCATCGCATACATGATCATGGGCTGCCCCCACGAGCCCAACGCCGAGCAGATCCTCGGCATGGCCGACTTCCTGCACCGCATCCGGCCGGCGTACGTGGTGATCTCATTGTTCACCCCCTACCCGGACGCGCCCATATTCCCCCAGGGGGCGGAGATGGGGCTATACGAGGCCGACGTGTGGGAACGCTGGATGCTCAACCCCACCGAGGAGCACAACCTCCCCACGGCCTGGGAGCAGTACCTCACCAAGGCCGAGTTGCTAGACCTGTTCAAGATCCTCCACCGCCGCTTCTACGGCCACCCCGCCACCCTGCTGCGGACGTTCACCGGACTACGCACGGCGAGCGAGCTGAAGCATGTTTTGCTGGGAGGGTTTCAGTTGGCGAGGATGGAGTTGTTGAAGGCGGATAGTAGAAAGATCTGACCGTCCGCAACCTCTCAAAACGCCTGCTTGAAACTCAACGAGAACCAGGTCCCGATGCTTCCGCCTTCGTCTTTGAGGGGGATGCCGAAATCGACCCTCAGGGGCTCTCTGTCGAACTGGGGGAAGAGGGCGCGTAGGCCAAGGCCCAGGCTCTGGTGGTACTTGAGCTTCAGGGGTTGCCCGGGTTGCTCGGGATCCGGGCCGCCCCACACGGCGCCGCCGTCGTAGAAGAGGACGAAGCCCACATGCAGGGTGAGGATGTTGATGGGCTTGCTGCGGAACTCAACGTTGGCCCGGATCAGGTTGTCGCCCTCGAACTGCTTGCTGGAGAAGCCGCGCAGGCCGTCCTCGCCGCCCAGGTAGCTGCGCTGGCGGGTCAGGTCGTTGTGCCGCAGGCGCAGGCCTAGGCGCAGGTGGAAGCGCCCCCCCGGCACCGGCGGCGATATTTCCTTCACCTCCGCCTCGAGGATGGCGTTGCCCCACGGGTCGTCGAACCCCTCATCCTCCAGGGACGGCTGCCAGCGCGCCTTGGCCGCGACCTTGGCGTACAGGATGTTCCCGCCCCGCTCCCAGCGGTAAGAGGCCTCTGCCAGCGCGGCCACGAAGAGGGGGTCGAAGTCTGCCAGCCCGGCGCCCCCGCGTAGCTCAATCTTCACATCATGGCCCAGGCGCAGGTCCTCGGTGAGGCCCAGGGTTTTGACGTTCTTCACCTTCACGAACCGCGGCTCGTGGGTGCGGTAGATCACCGAGAGGTAGGCCGCCGACTCGGAGCGGGGCAGGTAGTTGCGGGTGAACCACTCCTCCGCCTCCTCGCCGAAGGGGAACCCCCCGGGCACGGTGTAGCGCTTGCGGTAGGCGGACAGGCCGCCCGAGATGTCATGCTTGATCTCCTGGCCCAGGGAGCGCGTCACCCTGGCGAACACCTCGTAGCGGCTCCTGTCGTACACCCTCGGGGCCCGGTCCTTCTTGCTCAACCCGGGGGCGACGCCGTCCAGGGAGACGGTGCGCAGGGCGGGGCCGGGCTGCACGTAGGCCCTCTCCTGCCTGGTGTCCACCAGCCCGAACAGGGAGAAGCCCCACTTGGTGGACAGGGAGTAGAGCGGCCGCTCCAGCCAGAGGTAGCCGAGGATGCCCTCCAGCTCGCCGAAGCTCTTCTCAGGACACCAGGCGCTCTGGGATCCGCTCGAGGTGGTGCCCCCGCATGGCACATCCCCGGCGATGACGGCGTCGAAGCGCTGGGTGAACCGGACCCGGCTGCCCAGGACGCGGTCGTCCACGTACAGGTTGCCCAGGGAGAAGCTGCCATGGTTCTTGAAGGTGCTCAGCTCCAGCTGGCGAAGCTGAAGGTGCAGGCTCACGCGCTTGTTGAGGCCGAGGAAGTTCTGCTCGGTGGGGAAGAAGTCGTACAGCTGCAGGGTGGAGCCCACCATGCTGAACTGCGTGTTGAACCGGATGCTCCACAGGTCCTTGGTGGCCACCAGCAGCACCACCTTGCCCGGCGCCGAGCCCTTGCACGCCTGCGTGCGCGCCACGGCCAGGATGAAGAGCTTGCGCAGGTTCCGCTCGCTCTCCTTCACCAGCTCGTCATCCCACCGATCACCCCGCTTCACCAACAGCTCCTGGCGCACCACGTGATCCTTGGTGGTGGCGTGGAACCAGTTGAGGAAGTTGGGCCACGGATCCGACTCGGCGATGATCTCCTCCCGCACGATGACCACCCGCTCGATGACCTTGCCCGCCGGGGAGGGCTCCGGGGTGAGGCCTTTCTGCTTCATGGCCCAGCGCAGCAGGTCCGCCTCGTACTTGCGGTTCAGCTCCAGAGCCTGGGCCGGAGGAGGCGCCCACAGGAGGCTAGCGGCCATGATGATGAAGAGAGGGAGGGTGGCTATTCTCATAAAAACCTTATGATAAATTACCACGCACCTTTAGGAGCAGACATGGATAACCAGTTGCCGCCCGAGGAATCGGAGGAGGCGCCGCCCAAGCGCACCTTTGACCCAAACGAGATCCGCGCGGTCATGCCAGAGCGTCCCGAGCGGTCCCGGATGCTGCGCTTCCTGCTGCTCGGCATGCTGGCGTGCGGCATGTACGGGGCGTACTACGGCTACAACCGCTACCAGCTCAATGACAAGCAGTGGGCCTTCTCCCAGGCCTACCAGAAGTTGCACATGGCCCTGCTGGCCCGCACGGACAAGGGCCTCATCGACGAGGAGCTTGTGGGCGTGGTGGTGCGGGAGTTCGCCAAGCAGGCGGACGTGCACCTGGTCAAGGACACCCTGAAGATCCGCATCGAGCCCCTGGGCCTGGAGAACGAGCACCTGCTGCCCAACCCGGCCCAGGGGTTGATGGCCATCGCTGACCAGATCCCCGGATCGGACAAGGAGCGCTGGCTCGTGGGCTTCACCGGCACCTTCTATGCCGAGCGCGGCCCGGCGAGCATGACCTTCGAGATGACGCGGTACACCTACTTCTACGCAAACGCCATCGCCCAGGCCCAGGAGGGCAAGAGCAACGTGGAGCACTACACCCCCATCCGTGACGAGGAGATCGAATAGCCTGTGGAACACCTGCAAGCCCTGCGTCGACAGTTCGAGGTCACGGATCACCACATCTACCTGAACCACGCCGCTGTTTCGCCGCTTCCATACCACTGCCGTGAGCTGATGACAGGCTACCTGGATGAGCTTGGCCGGCACGGCGCGGCCAACTACCCGGAACCGCTCCTCGGCCCCCTGGCGCGGGTGCGCCGCCTGGGCGCGAGGCTGCTGGGCGGGGCCAACTCGGAGCATGTGTTTGTGGTCCGCTCCACGACCCAGGGCATCGCCCTGGCCGCCACGGGGCTGCCGGTCAAGGAGGGCGACAACGTGGTGCTGGTGGAGCGGGAGTTCCCGGCCAATATTCGACCCTGGCTGCCGCTCAGGAACAAGGGCGTGGAGGTGCGCATGGTGCCCCAGCGCCAGGGGCGGGTATTGCTGGACGACCTGGCCGCGGCGGCGGACGCCCGCACGGCCGCCATCTCGGTGAGCTTCGTGCAGTTCCTCTCGGGCTTTCGCCTGGACCCGGCGCCGGTGGCCGAGCTGTGCCGGCGTCACGACGCGCTCTTCGTGCTGGACGCCATCCAGGGGCTCGGCGCGTTCCCCCTGGACGCGGAGGCAGCGGGCGTGGACCTGCTCAGCGCGGACGCCCACAAGTGGATGCTCGGCCCGGAAGGGGTTGGCCTGGGGTACGCCTCGGCGCGGGCCCTGGAGCGGATCCAGCCGGCGGTGCAGGGCTGGCTGTCGGTGGAGCGCCCCTTCGACTTCTTCGACCTGGAGCAGCCCCTCAAGGCAGGGGGCGCGCGGTTCGAGGAGGGGGCCTACAACGTGGCCGGCGTCAGCGGACTGCGGGGCTGCCTGGAGTTGATCCTCCAGGCGGGGGTGGACCGGATCTCGGCACGGATCCTGGAGCTTACGGACCACCTGGCCGAGGGGCTCCAGCGCATCGGGTGGGAGGTGCTGTCACCGAGGGAGAGCAGGGGAGAGTGCTCGGGGATTGTGCTCTGCACCCGGGAGGGCGTGGACTTCGAGACGCTGCCGGAGAAGCTGGACGCCCAGGGCATCGTGGCGTCGGCGCGGGGTGGCGCGCTCAGGCTGTCGCCGCATGGGTACAACACGGTGGAGGAGGTTGATCGGGTTCTTGAGGTGTTGAATGAGCTCTGAGGATGAAACTAGTTTCTAGTTTCCCTACTCCAAACTGATCAGCCCCCGCCGAATCGCGAACCTCGTCAGGTCGGCGTTGTTACGCAGATCCAGCTTCTCTCTGATCCTGCGCCGGTAGGTCTCCACGGTGCTCAGGCTCAGCTCCAGCTCCTCGGAGATCTCCCGGGTGGTGGCGCCCCGGGCCAGGCGCACCAGCACCTGCAGCTCGCGGTCGCTCAGGGCGCGCTCCGGCGGGTTCTCCTCGGGCGGGGCAGGGCCGTCCACCATCTTCTCCATTATCGAGGGGCTGATGTAGATGCCCCCCTCGGCCACCTTGTGGATGCCGTGCAGCAGCTCGTCGGTGGACGACGCCTTGACCAGGAAGCCCGCGGCGCCGGCGCGGATCAGCCGGGCGGCGTACTCCTCGCTGGCGTACATGGTCAGGATCAGCACCCGCGTGCGCAGGCCCAGGGCCACCACCCGCCGGGTCACCTCCAGGCCGTCCAGGTCGGGCAGGTTGTAGTCGAGGACGGTGACGGTGGGCTCGTGCTCCTGGCACAGTTTCAGGGCCTCCTGCCCGGAGCCGCACTGGGCCACCACCTCGAGGTCTTCTTCCATTTCGAGCAGCCGCACCAGCCCATCACGTACGAGGGTGTGGTCGTCCACCACGAGCACCCGGATCATCGCTCCTCCCGTTCAAATACCGTGCAGGGCAGGGGCACCATCAACAGCACCCTGGTGCCCTGAAATTCCTGGGAGCGGATCTCCAGCGTGCCGCCCACCAGGTGGGCCCGCTCCCGCATGCCGCCGATGCCGCTCCCTCCGCCGGCCGCCGCGGCCTCGGGATCGAAGCCCCGCCCGCTATTGTAGACCGACAGGTTCAGCTCCCCCACGCCCAGGCTCAGGGTCACGTTGATATCCTTGGCCCCGGCGTGGCGGCAGGCGTTGTGCACCGCCTCCTGGGCCACGCGGTAGCAGCAGAGGCTGGCCTCGGCCGGCACGCACTCGGGATCGTCCGGGATGTCCAGGTTGAGCGCGATGGGGATGTGGGTGTGCTGCTCCAGCTCTTCAACCAGCGCGCGCATGGCGGGGCCGAGGCCCAGGTCGTCCAGCAGCGGAGGGAGCAGGCCGCGGCAAATTCTGCGCAGCTCGTCCGCCGCGTTCTCAACCATGTACAGGGCGTTGTCGAAGCCCTCATCGGCGCCCTCGGTGGTGGGGCAGATCCTGCGGCGCAGGAACTCCAGCTCGAAGCGCAGGGCGGTGAGCACCTGGCCCAGCTCGTCGTGGAGCTCCCGGGAAACCCGCGCCCGCTCCTCCTCCTGGGCCATGAGCACCTTGCGTGACAGGGACGCATGGCGGTGCACCGCCTCCTGGCGGCCGCTCACGTCGGTGAGGATCAGGAGCAGCTGACTCTCCCCCTCGATGACGAACCGCGAGGCCCTGGCCTCAACATCCACGGCCGCGTCGGCCCGCCTTATGGAGATGTCCACCCGGGCGGCGTCGCCGTCCCGGAGCTGGCGCTGGATCTCGGGCAGGGTGTTCTCGTGGCCCTGGCCGCACAGCTCCTGCAGGGGACGGGCGTGGAGCTCTCCCAGGGGGAGCGCGAACATGGCGCACGCCACCGGGTTCGCCTCCTGGATCAGCCCCTCCTCATCCAGGATGAGCAGGCCGTCAGACACCGCGCTGTACACCCCGCGGTAGCGGGCCTCGGCCGCCTCCAGGGCGCGGCGGGCGTCCTCGTACTCCGCCGCCTCCTCCAGGACCAACCGCTCAAGGGTGCGCCGCCGCAGCAGGAGCCAGACGATCAGGCCCAGGGCCAGGGCGCCGGCAGCGGCCAGGAGGAGGCTAGTGAAGGAGGAATACATAGGCGTCATAGATGGCGTGGGTATACACCGCGATGGAGAAGCTACGGAACTGATAAAGGGCCGCGAAGAAGAGCCCGGCCATGGCCCGATAGGTGAACACCCCCAGACGGAGTGACTCCCCCAGCGGGCCAATATGGTGGGCCCCGGCGAAGAGCAGGGAGCTCACCACGAAGGCCAGCGCAATGGCCAGCCAGGGCCGCAGGTCCAGAACCTTCTGGTTGAAGAAGATGAGGGCGTTGAGCAGGAGCAGCCGGAACACCAGCTCCTCGTGGACCCCGGCGCCCACGGCCATGACCAGCCGATCGAACACGCCCCGGCCCAACAACGGGTCCGTACCCGCAGCAAGGCGAGGATCGATGCCGAGCAGGTCCACCATGACGAAGATGATCAGGGTGCCCATGGTCAGGGCGTAGATGCCGCTCTCCAACACCACCGGCACGAACTGGTTCAGCTCGAAGTCCTGGCGGCGGCGCAGGGTGAGCACCAGCGCCAGGAAGGCCAGCACCAGCACCCCCTGGAACACGAGGTAGCCGCGGGCGCCGAACAGGAGCAGCAGGCTCTGGGTGAGGAAGTCTGCCCCGTTGATGGCGCCCTGGCTGAAGAGCACCCCGATGCCGTAGAAGATGAGCAGGGGGAGGACCAGGATCAGGTCCGTCAGCAGGTTGGTCCGCTGGACCGTGTTCCGGGGAGACATGAGGGGATGCGACGACTAGCGGCGCTTCCTGGCGGGGGCCTTCTTTTTCGGGGCGGCTTTCTTTTTGGGGGCGGCCTTCTTTTTTGGAGCGGCCTTCTTCTTGGGCGCGGCCTTCTTCTTTGGGGCGGCCTTCTTCTT
>CAZCFB010000071.1:15283-23591 GCA_964497805.1 uncultured Kofleriaceae bacterium | reverse complement strand
GTCTCCACCTACAAGATGAAGCGCCAGGCCAAGCTGCAGCTCAAGTCCGGCAACCTGCTGGGCGCCGTCGACGCCTACAAGCAGCTCGAGGCCGCGCCCAAGCGCAAGGGCCTGGGCGGCTTGGTGGACGGCTACCGCAAGTGGAGCACCCGCCGCGCCATCAACAAGCAGGCCTACAAGCAGGGCAAGAAGGCCGCCCGCATGGGCGATATGGAGATGGCCACTGACGCCGTCACCTCAATGCGCGCCCTGGACAAGAGCGGCAAAGAGAACATGAGCTGGAACAACCGCCGCAAGGTCAAGAACATCGCCCACCAGTCCCTCAAGGGCGCCAAGGGCATGGCCAAGTCTCACCGGCCCGAGCTGGCTTCCGAGATGCTGAACTTCCACCGGGCCGTGCGGGCCAGCGTGGGCTACAAGAAGCCGACCCTGCGTTACCGCTGGGTGCGCCGCGGCGCCAAGAGCCGCCTGATGAAGGACATGAAGATCCGGGCCAAGCAGGGCAACATGGAGGCGTTCCGCTCCTCCATGCGGCTGGCCAGCGCCTACGCCAAGGAGGACGGCCGCGCGCTGAAGAAGGGCCAGCTCAAGACCATCCGGAAGCTCTACATGACCGCCCTGAAGAACTCGGTGCCCCGCGCGCTGCAAGACGCCCAGCTGCTGCTCTCCGGCCGCATGGGCCAGGTTAGCGTCGAGGAAGCTGCCAACCGCTACCTGTACGCCATGGACACTGCCAGCCGCCTGGCCAAGCGCGGCGTGGAGATCAAGACCGGCCTCTTCCGCAAGAGCCTGAAGAAGCAGTTCTCCAAGACCCGCAAGATGCTCGTCACCTCCATCCAGAACGCGGACAGCTTCGAGGGCAAGCGCCCCGGCGCCATCAAGCGCCTCTGGGAGAAGATCACCAAGCAGCCGTACAACCGCACCCAGCCCCAGATCGCCCCCATGAACTCCGCCTGGATGCAGCGCATGCAGCGTCAGGCCGAGGCCGCCCAGATGGCCAACATGGCCGGCGCCCCGCAGCAATAGCCAACATCATCCCGCAGCACCCTCTCCCCTCCCCCCTCCTGTCGTGGTAAACCTGATTTCGGAATGAGCACGCCCGTCATAGATGAAGCGAGCCTGGAGCGCACATGCGTCCGGCTGGTGCAGGCCGTTGACCGCGAGACGTACAGCGCCGCGTCAGCGGACAGCGATGAGCATGACCTGTGGCACGCCACGGTCGTTGCGGTGGGCTGGATGTACATGGAGTTGGAGCGGGCGGTAATCGAGCTGGAGTCCGCCGTTGCCCTGCAGGATGAGGACGGCCGCCTGCCCGCGTCAGCCTCTGGCGGCGGCGTGGCCTTGCCCCTGATCAGCACAATCGCGCGCATGATTTACCACGGCTGCAGGAGCCGGCAGCGCTCCCTTGAGGGCCGGCTGGCCCGCCTGGTGCCCGCTCTGGACAGGTACCATGCCTGGCTGGATAGCCACAGCCAGCGGCACCTTTATGTATGGCAACCAGGAGACGCCAGGGCGCTGGGACCCCAGGCGCCGACGGTTGAGGAGGCCCAGAAGGACATCGGCTTCAACGCCCTCCTCATCCAGGCCGACTCGGACCTCGCCGATGTGGCCATCCACACCGGCCACCCCACCAGGCTGATCATCGCCAGGCGTACGCGGAGGGCCCAGTCACTGGCCAGCCACCTCTGGTGGGAGGAGGAGGAGCTCTTCGCCTCGCGTCGGGGGGGAGACCGCGTGGAGGCGGCGGACGCCGAGGTGCTGCTCCCGCTCTGGTCCGGCGCAGCCCTGGCGCATCAGGCCCGCCGGATGGTGGATCGCCACCTGGCGCCGGGCGGGCCATTCTGGACGGAGCGGCCAGTGCGCGCTGTGATCGCTTCCGGGGTGGTGAGCCCGCTGCTCAACTGGTTGCTCATCCGCGGCCTCTTCCGCTACGGGCTTGAGGAGCAAGCCGGTCTGCTCAACGACGCCCTGCTGGCCATGGTGAGCGAGGCTGGCATCTACCCGGCCTACGACGCGAGCACCGGTGAAGGCCTGGGCCAGGAGGGCGCGGCCACCACCGCGGCCCTGGTGCTCGACCTGATCAAGACGCCTTACCATTACGATCGCTGGTAGTTGATGCTATATAGAACCTGGCGGCCGCCGCCAGAGGCGGATGGGTGATCGCCGCCGGCCTTTGTGCCGGGGGAGGAAAGTCCGAGCTCCACAGGGCAAGGTGCCGGGTAACGCCCGGTGGGGGAAACCCCAAGGAAAGTGCCACAGAAAGCAAACCGCCGATGCGTCCATCCTCTCGGGGGTGGGGGCAGGCAAGGGTGAAAGGGTGCGGTAAGAGCGCACCGGGGCTCTGGTAACAGGGCTCGCATGGTAAACCCCACCCGGAGCAAGACCGAACAGAGGCGGTCCGGCGCGAGTCGGGCCAGGGGTAGCCCGCCCCAGTCCTCAGGTAGTGTCGCTGGAGCCACGTGGCAACGCGTGGCCTAGATGAATGATCATCGCGCGTCTCCGGGTAACCGGAACGTGGACAGAACTCGGCTTACAGCCCGCTCTCGGACGGCGGTCGCCACTTTCTTCAGCCGGGGCCCTTGGCCTCGGCTGAAGAAAGTGTTTCAAGGCGCTTTGCGCCTTGAAACCATGTTTTATCGCCCGCTGCGCGGGCTGTGGGCTCACGGCGCTTCCGCGCGCTCGCCGGAGGGACTCCATCTCCTTACGGTTATCGGATTGGAATGTGCGGTCCGGGGCCGACCAGGTTTGGCAGGTCCTTGAGCGGTACGGTCAGGGCTGCGTTCGGGTCCACTTCGCTCTTGTATCCCCGCTCAAACACCACGAAAGCGCGGAAGGTCCCCTGCTGAAGCACGAAGCGCAGGCCGTAGCCCGCACGCCAGAGCGCCCCTGATTCCACCACCCCGCGGTTGTGCATGTCGTCGCCCCAGCGGTAGAAGGCCACCGCCAGCACGCCCGCCTTGCCCATACGCTCCATCATGGCCGGGCCGTTGTCGCGAAGGTGAGCCACGCCGGGGGTGGCCAGGCCAAACAGGTCGAAGAATGGGAATTCGCCCCAGTAGGCGAACTGCCCCGCCTGGATGGCGGCGATGGGCGTCAGCGTGCCGTACTGCCCCTTGAGCGCCAGGGCGACCTTGGCGTCGAAGGATGACAGATACCTGCCGTCCCGGAACACGGCCGTGGCCTGCCCCCACCAGCGGCCGAACGGTTTGCGACTCAGTTCCTGGCCCAGGGAGCGGACCAGGACCTGTCGTGTGAGGACAGGACGACCGCCCCCGCGCCCCAGGTGAAAGTGGGGAGCCAGGGACAGACCGCTCAGCCCCACCAGATCGACCTGACTGATCAGGAGCAGGCAGACACCGGCGGCCACGGCCACCTTTCGGCCCACGCGTCGCCAGGCCAGAGACAGGGCGTCCGCCAACAGCCAGAGGCAAAGGGGGAGCACCGGGTAGACGAACCGCCCGTGGCCGAACATGTGGGGCCAGTCCCCGCCCGAGAGCACCATGAACAGGCATTGGGTGCAGAGCAGCAGGAGCAGCAGCATCCGCCGGGGGCTTTGCCCGCGGCGCATGAGCCAGATGCCCGCCACGATGCCCAGCGGGAGCAACGGCTCCACCAGGGAGAGGGTCCCCAGGTAGATCCCTCCCTGGGCAAGCTTGGCTCCCGCGCCAGAGAAGAAGGCGTCCTTGGCGTGAAAGGCGTTGGGCAGCAGCTGGCCGAAGTAGAGCAGGCGGAACAGGAGATATGGCAGGAACAGGCCGACAAAGGGGACGATCCAGGCCCGCTCCACGGGCCACAGCGCCCTCCAACTCGCCCTGCGCTCCCGCCAGCAGCGCCAGCCCCTCCAACCGCTGATGACCAGCCAGTAGAGTGGCCCCTCCGGGCGGGTCATGCTCAGCAGCGCCAGCAAGGCCGAGGCGATGCCCACCCCCCATGCGTCCTCGCCCTCCTCGATATCGTGGAGATACGCGCCCACAGCGCCGAGCAGGAGCAGCCCCACCAGGGTGGTCTCCAGGCCGTTGACCGCGCTGACATGGGTCAGGGTGAGGCAGGCGAAAACCAGGGGGACCCAGAGCCCTCCCCGCCCAACGCTGCGCACAACGAGCCAGGAGAGGAGGAGCAAGGTGAGAAGCACAAAGCAGATGTCAAGGGCCAGGGCCAGCTGGATCAGGGGCATTCCCGCCGCGTGGCCCACGGCCAACATGGCGGTGTAGAGGAAGTTCGAGGCCGCCTCCGACGGCGGCCCCCCCTCGTTGAACACCACGCCGTGCCCCTGGGCCAGGTTCCGCGCCACCCGGAAGGAGATGAAGGCGTCGTCGCAAGCCTCCAGCGCCCTGGCTTGCACCGCGGCAAGCAGGGTGACCGTCAGGAGCAAACCCGCCAGCAGGCTGGCGGCCAACGCGACGATCCCGCGTGAGTGGAGATGGGACATCTTCCAGGTACAATACACGCAAACCACGCGGAGGACGCCAGCCCCATGGCCCAGGAAGATGACGCCCTGACCCTGCTCGAGATGAAGGCCCAGGTCGAGGAGTTGACCGAGAAAGTGGCAGACCTGAGCGCCCGGCTCACCGCGGCCCAGGGACGGGCGGAGCTAACCCTGCGCGGCCAGCGGTGTTGCCCCGCCTGTGGCTGCCGGCGCGTACTGTACTCCGACCATGTGCTGGACCGCAGCGACTCGGGGCGCACCAAGATGGCCCTGCTCCAGCCGAGCATCTGGCGCGTACGCGGGGCCGGCGAGTTCGAGGTTTACCTGTGCGCGGACTGCGGCCTGGTGGAGTGGTACGTCAAGGACTCGGAGGAGCTGCTCAAGCACCTCGAGCTGCAGGAGGCGCCGGGGACGGATGAGGAAGGCAGCCCTTACCGCTAAGTGGTGCTAACCGGTCACCCCTTCTTCTTGACCAGCCCCAGCTCGATGAAGGACTCGCACGTGTCGACGAGCGTCTCCTCCAGGGGGCGGTAGGTCAGGCCCAGGCCTTGGCGGGACTTGCGGTTGTCCACGTTGTAGACCCGGCTGATGTTGCGCCTCACCCAGGAGAAGGTGATCCGCTTGTCGAACAGGGCGGTGGCGTACATGGCGATGTTGGGCAGGCGCCCGGTGGGCACCTTGTAGGCCGGGAAGTGGGGCTCGATCATCTTGGCGATCTCCTGCATCCAGCGCCCCTCGTTGTGCAAAATATAGCGCCCGCTGGCATCCGGCTTCTCCAGGGCCAGCGCATGGGCCTCGGCCACGTCGCGCACGTCCACCATGCTCAGGGAGATCCGCGGACACGCCGGGATGGCGCGGGCCAGGATGTCCCGCAGCAGGGCCGGTGAGCTGCGGCCGTGGCCCCTGGTAAAGAGCGGCCCCAACACCACCACGGGGTTGAGCACCACCAGCTCGTACCGCTCGTCCTCGGGGAGGTTGGCGTGATGGTCCCAGGCCCACCGCTCCGCCTCGGTCTTGGCCAGGTTGTACGGCTCGCTCGCGAGGGTGGACCCCTGGTTCCAATCCTCCTCGGTGTAGACCTTATCCCGCGGCTGGTTGTGGTCGAAGACGGCCGCGATAGAGGAGGTGATCACCACCCGCTTCACCGTGCCGGCCCTGCGCACGGCGCCCAGCACGTTGGCCGTGCCCTTCACCGCCGGGTCCACGATCTCCCGCTGTGGATCATCGGACCGCAGCTTCACGCTGGCCGCCACATGGCAGACCAGGTCGCAGCCGGCCATGGCGCTGTCGAAGCTCCCCTCTTCCAGCAGATCTGCGGCCAGCAACTCCAGCGCGCCAGCCTGCTCCGCCTCGGCCATGGCGCGCAGGTGGGCGGTCTTCTTCTGGTCGGCCGGATCGCGCACCGTGGCGCGCACCGTGTGCCCACGGCGAAGCAGGACCTGGACCACGTGGCTCCCGATGTACCCCGACGCGCCGGTGACACAGACGATGGATTTTTCCTGACTCATGTTGCGCTCCTCGATTGTTCCCGCACCTTTACCACACATGTTCAAACTTGGTCATCGCTCCGCGGGGGCGCTATCATGATGTTCATCATGACAAGGACATTCCCGTTAGCGCTGGCCGTGTTGCTGGCTGCGGCGCCGGTCGCTGCCCAGGATCTGAAGTCACCCCCCTCGCCCACGGACGAGGTGGAGTCGTTGAAGGGCGACCTGGACGATCCGCCTGACCAGGACCAGGAGGCGGCCCCCGCCGGGGTGGACGATCAGGCCAAGGAGCTGTACCAGGCCGGCCGTAAGGCGTTCAACGTCGGCGACTTCGCCGAGGCGGTGGACAAGTTCAAGGCGGCGTACAAGTTGAGCGAAAAGCCGGCCCTGCTCTACAACCTCGCCTTCGCCCACGACAAGGCGGGGCAGCGCAAGGAGGCGATCTTCTTTTACGAGCGCTACCTGGCCGAGGACAGCAGCGCCCCCGAGGAGCGGCAGGGCGAGGTGAACGCCCGGATAAAGGCGCTCAAAAAGGAGCAGGCCACGGCGGCAACAGCGAAGAAAGTAATCAAGAAGGCGGCGAAGCCCGCGCCGGTGAAGGCCGCCCCGAAGACGGTGAAGACACCCCTCTACAAGAAGTGGTGGCTCTGGACCATCGTGGGCGTGGTGGTGGTGGGCGGCGTGGCCACGGGGGTCGTGCTCGGCACCAGAGATAAGCACACGAACGTCCCGCCAACCGAGCTGGGCACGGTAACTGGAAAGCTCGGCGTGAGCTGGAGGTGAGCAGATGATCCTGTCCAGGCGCACCCTCTCCGCTGTCCTGCTAACTATGCTCCTCCTGTCTGGCTGCGGGGAGGAGGTTGACGGCGTCATCCTCTTCAAGCTCACCTTCAGCAGCGACTACGCCGACGCGGTGCATCGCATCGCCATGATCGTGGTGGAGACAAAAAAGGGCGACGTCCGCGGCGAGGCGGACTGGTCCGGCACGTACGCCACCAAGTGGAAGATCAACCTGGAGTCTGAATTCGCTTATGTGTCCATCAGGGAGGAAGAGGTGATGGCCGGATTCCAGGGTTACACCTACCACACGGCCGCCAAGGTAAAAGAGGTCAAGCACGGGGGGGAGATCAAATCTCCCAAGGCCACGGTGAAGTTCGGCCAGGTGATCAAGGTGCCGGTGACCTTCAAGTAGCGCCCGGGATTATTGAGGCGCGCTCCGTTGTTTCAGCCGATGATTCGCACACACTCCAGTTGAGGTGAACCATGAGGATTCGGACGCTCCTTTTCCTGTCGCTGGCTCTGGCGCTGACCGCCTGCAGCGACGACGCCACGACAGCCAACAAGGACGGGGCGCCGCCCCCGGACACTGGATTGCCTGATGGACCGATTGCGGACGCATCTGTGCCGGATAGCAGCGCGGACCTGGCCTCGGCGGACCAGGCCACCCTCGACTCCGCCGGCCCGGACCTCACCAGTCTGGACGCCTCCCCGCCGGACCAGATCATGGCCGCGGACACGGTCCCCGCCGACTTCTCACTGGGCGACTTCTCGCTACCCAAGGCGCAGCTTCAGGCGGTGGTGAACAAGATCAACCTGCCCACCACCTCCACCCTGAGCCAGCTCTACGCCTTCGATCTGGACGGCAACGGTTCAAAGGACAACGGCCTGGGCACTATCCTGGCCACCGTGGCCCTGCTGGGGGGGACCGTGGATCTGCAGTCCATGGTCAACGACGACATCAAGAAGGGGAACCTGATCTACCTGATGGAGGTGCTCGGCTCGGCCCTGGCCAGCTCCAACCCTGCCTGGGTGCAGGTCCACCTTGGCGTGGACACCGACGGCAACGCGGCCAATAACTTCTCCGGCTCGGCCAAGCTGGCCGTGTCCACGGGCAGCCCCAAGGGCTCCTTCCTCAAGGGGAAGGTGGTGAGCGGCCAGGCCGATGTTGGCCCCAACGACATCATCGCCCCCCTCCCCCTCAGCTCGGGCGCCGCCGTGCTCACCAGCATGAAGAAGAGCCGGCTCAAGGGCATGGTCTCCACAACAGGCGTGACCAACGGGGTCCTGGGCGGCGCCATCCCCATGACCGAGATCAACACCAAGGTGGTGCCGATCATCGCCAGCATCCTCGACCGCATCTATAACGATCCCCTCACCGACTCCTCCACCAAGTCCTTGCTCAAGACACTCTTCGACACCAACGCGGACGGCAAGATCACCGCCAAGGAATTGCAGGCCAATATCCTGGTGAAGTCCATCCTGGTGCCCGACCTGGACACGGACGGGGACAAGGTCAAGGACGCACTCTCCCTCGGTTTCGGCTTCACCGCCGTATCCTGCCAGATTCAATAGCCTTCTTGACGGTCCGCGGCGCGGCCTCCTATGCTACGCTCAG
>CAZCFB010000071.1:0-15183 GCA_964497805.1 uncultured Kofleriaceae bacterium | reverse complement strand
GCCCACGAGACCGCGCCGCACCCCTCGGCCCTGTTCAACATCGCCCGCTGCTTTGAGAACCTGGCCGACCTGGTTCGGGCGCTGGAGTATTACGAGAAGGCCCTTGTGATCAGCACCAACCCGGAGAGCGTCAGCGACATCCAGGGCCGCATCGCCCGCCTGCGCTCACGCCCAACCAAGGTGTTCGTCACCACCATCCCGCCCGGGGCCACGGTGACCGTGGACGGCGGGGAGGCGCCGGAGCCCGGGGTGTCGCCCAATGTGCTGCACCTGCACCCCGGGGCGCATCTGCTGCTCCTGCGCAAGGAGGGCTACCACCTGGAGGCGCGCAGGGTTGTGGTGGAGATGGGCAAGGAGCAGCCGGTGCAGGTGAGGCTCAAGCCCTTGCCCGAGGCGTGCCCGCCCACGAAGAGCTGCCCCAAGCAGAAGAAGTGCCCGGATCTCAAGATCACCGACACCTACAACCTGCACCTGAACCTGTCGTTGATCGGGGCCTTTGGCTTCCAGCAGGACCGGCCCATGGCCGGCGGCCCGGGCGTATCGGCCTTTGTCACCATCAAGAACGTCATGGTGGGGCCCACCTTCCTCATCTTCCCCGGCGGTGAGCTGTCCATCGACAGCACGCTGACCATCACGAAAGACGGAAACGAAATCAAGGAACACTACTCCGAGGCACAGCTGCGCTGGATCCTGGCCCTGGCCGAGGCGGGGTACGCCTTCACCTTCGACACCTCGTACATCTATGTGCTGGGCGGGGTTGGTCTGAGCCTGGACCAGATCATCTACAAGGGGATCGAAACCAAAAAGGATAACAGCAAGCCCCCCAAGGACGTTACCCGGGATATTTCAGCCACCAAACAGGAGAGCGCTTTCGTCTGGGTGGTGGGCGCGGGCGTTGAGGGGTACGCCGCCTCCTGGATCTCCCTGGGTGCAGGCTTCCGCTTCGGCGTGATCCACGGCACGCGCCTGGATTCGGAGGACCCGAGACAGACCGAAGACGGCTCCTTCCCCATGGGCTCTGTCTGGGGTACCGTAACCCTACACTTGTAGGATGTAGGATTGCGCCCATGGCAGGACCCGGCGGCGACGACGCCGAGCACAGCACCGACGAGACACTTCCCATGCCTTCTGGTGAAGAACGTTTGGAAGGGCTCGGTGTGTCCGCCTCCGGGAGCGAATCGAACGAGGACAACCAGCCCACCCTGACCCCTGAGCAGGTGGACGCCCTGGATACGCCGGTGGGGCAGGTGCTGGCCGAGCGGTACAAGGTGCTCGACCGCCTGGGCTCCGGGGGCATGGCCATCGTCTACCGGGCGCGCCACCAGACCCTGCGCACAACCGTGGCGGTGAAGGTGCTCAAGAAGCGCCTGGCCGCGGACCGGGTATCGGTGACCCGCTTCCACCGCGAGGCCATGGCCGCGGCCAGCGTGGGCAACCCGCACATCGTGCACATCATCGACTACGGCTTCACCACCTCGGGCGACGCCTTCATCGTCATGGAGTACCTCGAAGGTCAGAGCCTGCGGCAGGTCATCCGCGCGGAGGGGCCGTTGGCCATCGGCCGGGCGGTTTCCATCTGCCGCCAGACCTTGCGCGCCCTGGACGCGGCCCACGGCCAGGGCATCGTGCACCGCGACCTGAAGGGGGACAACGTCTTCATCACCCGACAGGGGGGGCACGACTTCGTCAAGCTGCTCGACTTCGGCATCAGCAAGGTGGCCTTCCCCGAGGAGGAGAAGAACAACGTCGGGCTCACCTCCACGGGCGTGGTCATGGGCACGCCTCAATATATTTCGCCAGAGCAGGCCAGCGGGCTCGACGAAGTGGACCACCGGGCCGACATCTACGCCATGGGGGTGATCCTGTACGAGATGCTCACCGGCCAGCTCCCCTTCGAGGGGCGGGCGCCGCTGGAGATCCTGATGAAGCATGTGCAGGAGGCTCCCGTGGCGCCGGGTAAGCGCCGGCCAGACCTGGGCATCCCGGCCGAGCTGGACAGGGTGGTGCTCAAGGCGCTGAACAAGGACCCGGCGGACCGCTACGCCACGGCGGCTGAGATGCAGGCCGCCCTGCCCGACGCTGCGGCCCTGCCAGGCGGGTTCGCCTCGGGCCCCCTCCCCTCCGCGGCTGCGGCGGCCCGGCGCGGGCGCTTCACGGTCCCCATCATCGTGGGCCTGGGCGCGCTGGTCCTGGTGGGCGCGGTCGGGGCCCTGCTGGCCCTGCGGGGAGACAGCCGCCGTCCTGGCCCAGCCAAGCCGCCGGCCGCCCTGACCACCACACCCATCCCGGCGGCGGACATGCGCACCGCCACCCCCAGCACCGCCGCTACGGACAGGGCCCTCAAGCAGGCAGCCACCGTGAAGATTAAGGTGTCCGCTCAGCCGCCCAGGGCCCGGATCTTTCGCGGCGGCCAGCCCGTGGGCACTGGCAGCGTGACCCTGGAGGTCCCGCGGGGCAAGGATGCCCTGGCCCTGGACGTGCGCGCCCCCGGGCACCGGCGCAAGGTCCTGCCCCTGGTCCCTGACAAGGACCGGGAGGTGGAGGTGGTGCTGGAGCCCGTGAAGCAGAGGCGGACCCCGCCCAAGAGCAAGAAGGTCAAGGAGGTACGGGACAACCCGTACCAACCCTGATCCCTCCGGCGACGCTCATTTACCGCACGTACCACCTGATGTAATCGCCGGTCTTGGTCTCCGAGGCGGCGTAGGTCTTGTCTCCGAGGGTGGCGCGGCCCGCCTCGTTGTTCCCGGCCCCGCCCGGCCCCCAACCGAAGCCGCCCGCGTCGTCGGCGCCGCAGGCGGAGTTGTTCATGTACGACCAGGTCGGCCCGTACGCGTTCTGGTTGTATGGCCCGCCCGGGGTACAGCTGCACCCCTCGTTGTCGTAGATGGAGAAGTAGATGGTGGTGCTGTTCATCTTGCCCGGCTTGGCCGGCTTGGTGGCCTTGAGGTTGCCCGCGGTCATCTTGAACGAGCGCCCCGCGGCATTGGCGCAGGCCAGTTTCTGGGGCATCCAGGCCGCCACGGTGAGCCCGGCCTTCTGGTTCACCTGGGCGTAGGCTGCCCAGTTTCCCTTGGCGTCCATGAACGCCATGTCATTGAAGGGCACCGTGAAGTAGGCCTTGGACTTGTAGTCCTGGTTGAGCTGGGCGGTGCTGCCGAAGACCTTCTTGTCCCACAGGTAGGCCCGATTGTTGGTGGTCCAGGTGTTCTTGCCGTCGTCGGCGGTTGTTGCGATGTGGGTCCAGCCGCCGCCCGCCCCGGTCATGTTGCAGAAGACGGCGAAGCTGTCGGCCGGGCTCCCTCCGTTGGGATCGATGGAGTGCAGCCCATCCTTGATCCCGGGGCACGCCTTGCGCAGGGCCAGGCAGTTGGGAGCCAGCTTGCAGGTGCCCCCGTTGCACGCCCCCTTGTCGCAGTCGTCACACACCTTGCACTTCTCACCCAGGCCGCACGCCTTGCAGATGGGGCCGCCGCAATCCACGTCGGTCTCCGTGCCGTTCTTCACCCCGTCCTTGCAGGTGGGGAGGCCGATATCGTGGGTGGGGAGATCCGGAGCCGGGAGGTCCGCGGCAGGCAGATCCGCCACAGGTAAATCTGGCGGGAGGAGATCCTGGCCGGGGAGATCGGGCGGCCGGAGATCAGGCTGGCGCTGGTCCAGGCGCGGGAGGTCCACGCGGGCGTGATCCGGGCGGGCGAGGTCCTTTGTGGACAGGTCCAGCATCGGCGGCTGGCCGTCGGCGCGGGGAGGTACCTGACCGGCGTCGCGCTTGTAATGCTCGTTGGGGGTGGTGCAGGCGGCCATGGCCAACAACGAAATAGAGAAGAGTGTTTCCAGGATCCAGAACCGAGGCATGCGCGCTCCCCGACGGGTGAGCCCTCAGGATATCACGCGACGCCGAGCACGATGGCCGCGTTGAGACCGCCGAAGCCGGCCGAGGTGGAGAGCACATTGCGCACCTCCCCCGCGCGGGCCTGCCCCCACACCAGCTCAAGGTGAATCTCCGGATCCGGCTGCTCCAGCCCGACGGTGGGGGGGATAGCCCCACGCTCCAGGACCATGGCGCCGACCAGCGCCTCCACCGCCCCGGCCGCGGCCATGGAGTGGCCCAGGGCGCCCTTGATGGAGTTCACCGGCACCCGCGAGGCTGCTTCGCTCCCCAGGGCGTGGTGCAAAGCCCGGGACTCCATCTGGTCGTTGTAGACGGTGGCCGTGCCGTGGGCGTTGACATGGTCCAGGTCCGCCGGGGCCAGGCCCGCGTCGGCCAGCGCCTCGCTCACGGCCCGGCTCAACCCGAGGCCCTCCGGGTGGGGCCCAGTGAGGTGGTTGGCGTCGCCGCCCAGGCCCCAGCCGAGCACACGCGGCGCGCCCGCGACCTCGGCCCCTTCGAGGAGGAGCAGGCCAGCGCCCTCGCCTGCTCCGAGGCCTCTCCGGCGGCGGTCAAAGGGCAGCGGCCGGTCCGGGTCCACCGCCTTGAGCGACCGGAAGCCGGCGTGCACGAAGTCGGAGAAGGCGTCCACCCCGCCGGCCACCGCCCAGCGTGGCTGGCCCGGCTCTCCAGCCCTGATCCAGTTGAGGGCCAGGCCCAGGGCAGCGGTGCCCGAGACGCAGGCCATTGATGGACACTCCACCGGGCCGCCGGCGCCGCAGATCCGGGCCACCAGCCGGGCAGGATCTGCCAGCCAGGGCATGGGCGGCGCCTCCCCGGCCGGCTCAGCGCGCAGGCGCCGCTGGTGGTGGGACCAGGTGTAGATTGCCCCCTGGGTGGTGCCCACGAACACGCCGAGGTTTGAGGGGTCCACCCGAGCCCAGGCAGGCGCGGCCGTGAGCTGCTCTGCCGCCACGCGCGCCATGGCCAGGGCGCGGTCCTCTCCCTGGCGCTGCCCCAGGGTTTCCGCCTTCACCAGGGCAGCCACCACGGGCTCGCCGCTCTCGGGGCTCAGCCCGGGCTCCACCCGCCCTTCCCCGCGGAGCAGGCCTGACCAGAGCGCCTCCGGCCCGGCGCCGAACGGTGTGACCGCCCCCATGGCAGTGATCGAGACAGCGCGCATCAACTCCCCTTCTTCTTCTGGCGGCGACCTCGCTTCTTGTCCGCCCGAGGCGAGGGCGCCAGGAGCACATAGTCTACAGCCATGGACTCCCCGGCTTCCACGATCCTCGCCCCGCTCACCTGGCGTGGACCAAGCACGATCCTGATCTGGTTGGCGCCGCGCCGCCAGCGCCGCGTCGGCGCGTCCATCCGCACCACCTGCCAGCCTCCCCTCAGCCGCACAGCGCCGAGGTTCTTCCTGTTGAGCTGGACATAGAGCCACCGCCCCTTGGCCCCCTTGCCAAGGGGTTTGACATGGAGCTGGAGCGCGCCGCCCGCCTGGCGACGGCGTAGCCTGACATCCAGGGTCGCGGAGTCCCCGCTGGCAGCGCACCAGGTGCCGGCCAGATAGCTCTGGGCCGACTGGGACCGCTCACGCACGCATCTGCCCCACCCCCGCCTGAGGCCACGCCGCCCGGGGGCCAGGTCCAGCCCAACCAGCTCGCTCCCCAGAGCGCCCAGCCGTGAGAGCGTCTCCGGGAGCCAGGGCTGGGCGGCGCCTCCCTCGCTGGCCAGTATCCGCACCAGCGGCTTCACCGCCCGCCGGTCCCCCAGGTAGCCGAGGCCAGCCAGGGCGCGCTGCCGGGTGTCGGCCTTGCGATCCCGCTGGGCGAGGCCGAGCAGGAAGGGCAGGATCCGTCGGTCGCGCACCCTGCTCCCCAGGCGCCCCAGGGCCAGCGCCACCCGGGAGCGCAGGTGCCCAAGCCCCGCCGCCCGCAGCATGGGCTCCACCGCACGGCGGTCCCCGAGGAAGCCCAGGTAATGGGCGGCCCGGTTCTGAAGCTCCCAGTTCTGGCTGTACAGGGTCTCCACAAGAGCCGGCGTGGCGGACGAGTCCTCCACCCGGGCCATGGCGATGGCCGCCCGCATACGCAGGCCGTCGTCGCTGCTCCGCAAGGCCCTCGGGAGCACCAGGCGCCCGCGCCGGTCCTTCATCTCGCCCAGGGCGATGGCCGCCTCCGCCGCCACCACCTCGTCGTCGTCGGCCACGGCCCCCCACAGGTCCTCGGCTGCAGACCGGTCCTGGAGCTGGCCCAGGAGCCGCGCCCCCTCTCGCCTCCAGCGGGTCGGGATCTTCGGGTTGAGCACCAGCTTGCCCAGCCCGGGCACTGCCCGCCTGTCGCCGATTCGGCCCAGGTCAATGGCTTCGGGCCGGCCCACACCGCCCCCGCTGGCCGCCCCGCGGAGCGTATCGAACCAGCCAGTGAGCACGGCCTTGAGCTTGGCCGCCTCCCGGGGCCGCTGGCCCACCAGGTTGCGCCGCTCGCCCGGATCGCCGCGCAGGTCGTAGAGCTCATAGGTCGAGCGCCGGTAATCATGGATCAGCTTCCAGTCGCGGTAGCGGGCCATCTTCTTGGTGTGCACCTCGGAGAAGGCCGCCTGGTCCGGGTCGCCGCTCCCGAGCAGGTGGTCCACCAGGGAGCGCCCGCGCATGGAGGCGGGCACGCGCTCACCAAGGAGCTTGAGCATGGTGGGGGCCACGTCCACGAGCTGCGCCGGCGCGCGAACCACCCCGGGCTTGATCCCCGGCACGCCCAGCAGCAGCGGAACGCGCACCTGCTCGTCGTACAGGCTGGAGCCGTGGTAGCTGCCGCCGTGCTCGCGGAACTCCTCGCCATGGTCGGAGGTGAGCACGAAGATGGTGGGCCGCTCCAGGCTGGAGAGCGCGGCCACAAGCCGCCCCAGCGCACGATCGACATGGGCGATTTCCGAGTCGTACCTGTCGATCTCCCGGCCGCCGAAGTCAAAGCCCTCGTGGCGCTCGTAAGGCTCGTGCACGTCGAAGTAGTGCACCCAGAGGAAGAGGCGTTGTTCACCGCCGGCCCTGTGCTTTTGCAGGTAGGCGAGGACCTGATCAGTGAGCTCGGGCGCCGGGCGGAGGGCGGTCTCGGTGTACTGGAAATCGAAGCGGCGCTCGCCGTACGCGGTGGCGCGGCGGTCATCGCAGAAGAAGATGCTCGCGTTGTAGAAGGCGGCCGTGCGGTATCCCCTGGCGCCCAGGACCCGGGCCAGGGTGGGGGGCGGCGAGATGCCCATGGGGAGGGTCGACTTGAGGTAGTCGCCGGTGTGCAGGGAGGGCACGGAGTAGCAGGTGAGGGGCGCCTGGCAGTAGGCCAGATCAAAGCGCACCGATCGTGCGGCCAGGGCGTCGATGTTTGGGCTGGTGGGGCGGCCGTAGCCGTAGCAGCCCAGGTGGTCCGGGCGGAGGGCGTCCACGGTGACCCACACCACGTTGGCGCCGCGAACGGTGAACGCCCCTCGGCCCCGGCCCACGCTGCTGCTGCCGCCGTCTTCGCCGGTAAACAAAAAACGCGGAACCTCGGGCTTGCTGGCCAGCGGCGCCAGGGTGAGCACCTTGGCCACCACCGTGGTCATCTCCAGCGCGGTGAAGCGCAGGCGCTGCTCGCGGGTGAGGGCAGCGCGCCCCCAGCCGCCAGCGCCCAGGGCCAGGGCGGCCACGAGCAGGGAAACCACCAGGCCGCGGCCAGCCAGGCGGCGGCGCAGGTCCGCGGCCACGCTCAGGGCGCACATGGCCAACAGGGCGGCCATGAAGGAGCCCGCCATCACCAGAGCGTGGAGGTACTGGTAGAGCCGGCGGTAGTGGTGGGCGTCCAGATAGAAGAGCGCCGCGCAGAGCAGCAGCAGCGGCAAGGAGATGGCCAGCGCCCTGAGGCGAGTCCGCCCCAACGCGCGCGCGGCGTAGAGCCCCCACCAGAGGCCAAGCACAGCCGCCCCTGCCAGGAGCGCCATCAGACCCAGGCGGACCGGCAGCGACCCGATAACCAGGGACGCCTGGCGACCGCTGGCCAGCTGCTGCACCAGGGAGTACACCCCGGGCACAACCAGCACGCCGAGCACGACTCCCGAGTAGAGCTCCGGCCTGCGGGTGCTGAGCGCGGCTCCCACCCGCACCAGCAACGCCAGAACGAGCCCCAGCGCCGCCCCGGCCAGTACTCCGGCGGCCAGGATGATACCGGTCAGGGCCAGGACCAGCTCGGGCTCCCGGTCGGCAGTCTGCAGGGCCAGCCCCTCAAGGGCAGCCAACAGCACCCCCGCCCCTGCCCCTGCCAGGGCCCCGTGGGTTATATATGTTCTGAAACTCACCACAATTGCGCTTATCACGCGCAGTCAGGCGGGGTAAAGGTCATCCCCGGCCCCTGGACTCACCACCCGGTGGCCTGTAATCTTGAACTGCCCTGCTTAACATGGAGATCCTGGCATGAGATTCCTTCCTGAAAATACCCTGACCCGTATCGCAGCCGGCGTCGTCTTGCTCATTATGATCGCCGCCTGTAGCTCATCTGGCAGCAGCAGCGGCTGCTGCGGCAGCGGGTCCACCAAGATCCCAGCCCCGGGTTTCCCGGCCTCCGGACGCATGGACAACGGCGCCCAGGTGCGCCTGAGCCAGGGGGGCGTCAACTTCCTGGAGCAGAACCTCTCGTCCCTGGTCACGACCCTGGTGCCGGGCGGGCTCAGCTTCCCGATCCCTCCCACAGGGTGCAGCAGCAGCACCCAGATCTGCTGTAACTCGGGCGCCAAATGCAAGGCGGACATCATCCTGTCCAAGACCAAGCTCACGCCCACGCCCCAGAGCTCCATCAAGGCCAAGGTCGACGCCATCATCAAGACCACCAAGATGCAGGTGAAGGCCAAGCTGCTGCTTACATTCACCTGCGACATCCAGTTCAACTCCACCAAGTCCAGCCCGAGCACCGTGGGGCTTGCCACTGACGTGGACCTGGTGGTGCAGGCAAACAACCAGAACAAGCTGGCCATCAAGCTGGGCGACCCCACCATCTCCAACTTCGACACCGGCGACCTGGCCATCTCGGGTACCTGGTACTGCTCCGTGGGCAACTTCCTGGCCAAGGTCCCCGGCCTGAGCACCCTCATCGAGAACGAGGTGAAGAAGCAGCTCAAGGGCACCATGAACACCGCCCTGGCCACCATGCTCAAGGACCTGCCCCTGGGCCAGGAGGCCCGCATGGACGTGGGCTCCCTGCTGGCCAGCTTCTCCCCGCGCACCAGCGGCCTCATGGACTACTCCATCTGGGCCGGCGGCCACTCCAAGGCGGAGAACAGCGGCATGTCCATCGGCGCCATGGCCGGCTTCCGCGCCGGCGTGTATCACCCGTGCGTGCCGGACTGCAGAAAGCCGGCTGGCAAGTGCGCCCCGCCCCAGAAGACCGCCATCAGCTGGTCCCCGTCTTTCAAGGGGAACAAGCGCCCCGACGGCAAGGACTTCCACGTGGGCATCGGCCTGCACCGCCAGGCCCTGGATCACGCGGCCTACGGTTTCTTCTCCAGCGGCGGCCTCTGCCTGGACATCGGCTCCGCCACCGTTCCCCAGCTCACCAGCTCCATCTTCACCCTGATGCTGCCGTCGCTGAAGGTGATCACCGAGGCCAAGAATACGCCGCTGGTGTTGGCCATCCGCCCGCGCAAGCCCCCCACCATCACCCTGGGCAGGGGGACCTACACCGTGGACAGCAAGGGGGTTCCGACGATCAAGGAGCCGCTGCTCAACCTCAAGGCCAAGGACCTGGGCATCGACCTGTACCTCATGGGCGACGAGCGCTACGTCCGTGCCTTCACCATCGTCACAGACATGAACATCCCGGTGCTGCTCTACGCCAACAGCAAGAACCAGCTCCAGCCCATGATCGGCGACCTGACCAAGGCGCTGAGCAACATCCGGCTGGAGAACAACGAGCTGATGACCGAGAAGCCGAGCATCATCACCGGCCTGCTCCCCACCCTGATCAGCATGGCTTCGGGCATGCTGGGCGACGCGATCTCGCCCATCGACCTGCCCGCCATGTCGGGGATCAAGCTGATCCTGGACAGCGGCTCCATCACCTCGGTGGACAAGAAGGGCGCCGGCTACGACATGCTGGCCATCTTCGCCAAGCTCGGCATCAGCAAAAGCTCGACGAGCCCAGCCATGCCCGCGCCGCAGCCGCCGGTGGACACATTCGCCTCGGTGGAGAACTTCTACGTGCCGCCCACCGAGGGCTTCCGCATCCGCCCGGGCGGCACCCGCGGGCCCGAGCTGACCCTGCGCCTGGACGCGGTGGTGCCGCCCGAGCACGCAGGCAAGCAGCTTGAGTTCGCCTACCGCGTGGACGGCGGCCTGTACCGCACCTGGACCAGCGCCAGGCTGCTCACCATCACCGATCCGCTCTTCCTGCTGCAGGGCCGCCACACCGTGGAGGTCATGGCGCGCGTGAAGGGGGAGCACATGACCCTCGACCCGACCCCGCAGAAGATCCCGGTGCTCATCGACACGGTGGCCCCCGAGGTGCGGCTGACGCGCGCCGCTGGCGGCGTGAAGGTGTCGGTTGAGGACATGGTGGACAACGCCTCTCAGGTGCAGGTGGCCTGGAGCGTGGCCGGCGCACCGTTCACGGCCTTCGGCACCCAGCTCGACGCCATCGTCCCCGAGGGCGTGGAGGTGTCCGTGCGGGTCAAGGACTCCGCGGGCAACATGGGCACCGCCAGCCTGGCCGGCGACGAGTTCGACACCGAGCCGCTCCCTGAAGAGGATCTGGCCGCGGGCGGTTGCGCGGTTGGCGGTGTCGGCTCGGCTGGATCGCTGGCGCTGCTGGCGCTGCTGCTGTTCGTGCGTCGGCGTTTTAGCTAGCAGGTCTAGCGCGGGAGGGCGCGAGGCTCTCCCCTACAGCCAGCCTCTCCGCTTCATCTCCTTGTAAACAGCCTTCGCGATCTTCTGGTACCCCTCCGCGTTGGGGTGGGCCTCGCCGTAGTGTGAGGGCCTGGTCTGGCCTTCCGCGGTGAAGGGGCCGAGCACGCGATCCAGCTCCAGGAGGGCCAGACCGTTATCCGCCGCGAATTTGGTGACAGCCTGGCGGGCCAGGGCGCTGCACGGATCGTTGTCGATGGGTGGGAAGTTGAGCAGGAGCAGGTTCACCGCCGACAGCTCGGCGTGGCGGGCGATCTCCTCAAGGTCTCCCTTCAGGGCCCGCAACCCCGGCCTGGCCACGTCACGCTCCAGGATGGCGCTGGCCTCCTTGACCCAGGCGCAACCGGGGCACGCCCTGCCCGCTTTCTGCAGGTTGCCGCGCACCGAGCAGAGGGTCGGCTCCAGGGTGAGCTCAGCCAGAGTGAGCAGGCGCCAGGCCCGGGTGAACCGTGGATGAGCCTCGGTGACCTGGCGGAGGGTGGCGCGCACCTTCTCGGTGGGTTTCTTGTCCCTGAGAAACACGGCCCGCGCCCAGGCCACCAGCGCCCGGGGATCCGCCGGCGCCAGGCGGAGCGCCAGGCTGGCGAAGTGCCAGGCCCGCGTGGGCTTGCCCCGCCCGAGACAAAACTCGGCGGCATGGACCAACGTTCGCAGGCAGCGGATCCCGTCGCCCAGGGCGCGGACCATCTCCAGGGGGGGCAACCCCATGGCCTGGTCCAGGCGGGCCTCCAGGCCCGGGTCCTCCCTGACGCCGTCGCAGCCTGTGGAGGCGGCCTCCGGGGTCCCGGGCGGGATGCGGTCTTCCGCCTCCTTTGGCCCCTCCTGCACCACCCGGGCCAGGGCGTCCTTGACCGGCGCGGGGCTGGGCGGGGCGAAGTGGCTCCCGGCAGGGCTCATCCACATGCGCAGGGTGGCCAGCGCCAGGGAGCGTTCCAGGATGCCCCAGCCGCCCCGGTCCGGTGAGGCGCCCACGGTCTGGAAGAAGTTGGCCGGCCCCACCATTACCAGCAGCACGCCCGGCTTGTGCTCCTCCAGCTGCGACGGGAGGGCGGCGGCCAGGTGCCTTGAGGTGAGGCCGGGACGCCCCCGGTTGATGACGCTGTAGCTCCCTGCCTCGGCCTCCTCATTTAGCAGCGCCTGGAGCCGGGGCGGGTAGCTCAACCGGGCCGGATCGCCGCTCTCCATGCCGTAGGTCCAGGAGTCTCCCAGGGCGAGGATCCGGACGCCCTGCCCGCCGGTGGCGTCCGCGCCGTCCGCGCCGTTTCGCGCCTGGAGGGCCATGTGCCGGGCCAGCCGGAGCCCGACCTCGGCCAGCGCCAGGGTGGAGAGCAGCGCGGCTGTGGCCACAGCCACGGCCACGAGCAGCCGTCTCATTCCGGGGGGAGCTCCGCGAGCGCCTCGAACTGAGGCCCGGAGGCCGTGATCTGATCCGTGCGCCCCGGGTCCAGCAGGCGGGCGCGCTCAAGGAGGACCCGGGCGTCCTGCTCCCGCTGGATGGTGACGTACAGGTTGATCAGGTTCTGGATGGCGTTGAAGTGGCGTGGATCCAGTTCCAGGGCCCTGAGCAGGCAACGCTCACCCTCAACCGGGTCGTTGAGGCATACATGAACCAGCCCCAGGCTGGACCAGCAGGCCGCGCTCTCGGGGTGGTCCTCCAGTTCGTCCTCCAGCAACATTCGGGCAGGTTCCAGACGGTTCAGCTCGCCGAGCACGTTGGCCAGCGCGACCCGCGCCCGGGGGAAGGTCGGATCCAGATCGAGCAGGTCCTCCAGAGCGCTGGCGGCGTCTTCCAGCCGGCCCATCTGGCGCAGGGTGGTGCCGAGGTTGAAGTAGGCCACCGGGTTGGCCGGCTCGCGCTCCAGGGCGTCAGCGTAGGCGTCCAGCACCAGGGCGTGCTTGCCCATGCGTCCCAGCACCACGCCCATGTTGACACAGGGGCTGGACCATCGCGGGTCCAGATCCGCGGCCCGCTTGAGGGCAAAAACGGCCGGCTCCAGCTGACCACCTTCGGCCAGGGCGATGCCGCGGGCGTTGGAGCACCGGGCCAGGCCCATGCGCGCCACGGGGGCAACCGATGTGTCCTCCAGGGCGGAGCCAAAAGATCGCTCGGCCAGATCCAGATCGCCCAGGTTGAGCAGGATCTCCCCACGCACCAACTCCAGGGAACAGAGGGCCTGCCCCGTGTGGTGCGGCTGCACATGGTCCAACCGCTCCAGCGCCTCGTCGGTGCGGTCCAGGTGCAGGCCCAGGAGCCGGGCCATGACCTCGGCGGGGCCGGCGTTCAGGGGCGCCAGGTTGCACGCCTCATGCAGCAGGTCGTGCGCCTCCGAGTACCGCCCCTGGTCTGTCCTGACCTCCCCTAGGCCTGCCAGGATCGAGGGACGCCGGCCAGCCATCCGGATGGCGCGCTCCAGGGCTTCGGCCGCCTTTTCCAGCCGTCCCGCGCGGCGCAACTCGAGGCCGCGTTTGAGCAGATATCGCCAGGTTTCAGATAGATCAGTCACCGGGGTCCTGCGCAAGTCAGCGATTAATAAGGAGGCCGAAGATCCAGAAAGAACCGTAGCATTTCCGCTGATCGCGGTTCAAGAGAGGATGGGGCGGAGAGCACGATTTAATCGTTCTCAACGCCTGCGGTTGGCCTCCACATCCAGGTCGCGGTTCATGTCCCGCTCCTTGACCGCGTCCCGCTTGTCATACTTGCGCTTCCCCTTGGCCAGGCCGAGCTCCACCTTTGCGCGCCCGTTCTTGAAGTAGATGAGCAGGGGGATCAGTGTGTACCCGCGCTCGTTGGTCTTGATGCCGAGGCGGCGGATCTCACGCGCGTGCATGAGCAGCTTCCGCTCCCGCATGGGCACATGGTTGAACTGGTTGGCCCAGGGGTACTCGGAGATATGGCAGCCCACCAAAAAGATCTCGCCGTTGCGAACCTCGGCGTAGCTGTCCCCCAGGCTGACCCGGCTCTCCCGCAGGGACTTGACCTCGCTGCCCTGCAGAACCATGCCCGCCTCGAAGGTCTCGGAGACGAAGTAGTCCCTCCGCGCCCGGCGGTTCTTGCACACCACCTTGCGTCCGGGCACGTCCTCAAACTGCTTCTTTTTCCGGCGGGCCGACATGGCCCTCAATATCGCACGGACCGCGCGAGGGTCAAGACGCGCACGCTGGCGGCGCCAGCGTCGAGCAGCACCGCCGAGCAGGCCGCGGCCGTTGCCCCGGTCGTCATCACATCGTCCATGAGCAGCACCCTCGCCCCGCGCACCCGGGAGCTCGGCGAGACCTGGAAGGCGCCTCTCAGGTTGCGGAGCCGGGCCTGGCGGTCAAGGGCCGCCTGGCGGGGGGCGGGGCGGATCTTGTGAAGGACCCCCCAGGCGGGTCGGCCAGGGAGCGCCGGGGCGGCGTGGCGCAGGAGGAGCGCGGCCTGGTTGTAGCCGCGCTGGCGCAGGCGGGCCGGGTGGAGGGGAACGGGCACGATGATGTCCACGGGCGGGTGCTCCTCCAGGCAGGGGCCGAGCAGTCGGGCCAGCCCGGGGGCCAGGTGGGCGTGGCGGCCGTATTTGAGCCGCTGGATGGCGCTGGCCAGGGCGCCTCCGTAGAGCCAGGCCGCGCGGCTGGAGGTGAAGGGCGGCGGCCTGCGCTGGCAGGCGAGGCACGGGCTGCCGGCCGGGCCAGGCAGGGCGCACACGGGGCACGGGTCCCGGATCGGCTCCAGGGAGATGGCGCACGGCGCGCACAGATCGGCGGCGTCCTGCACTGGCTCTGCGCATGCGATGCAGCGGCGGGGCAACAGGAGATCAAGGATGGCGGCGGCGAGGTCTTGAGGGGCATCGAGGGGTCTGGTCATGGTCATGGTGCTTTTCGCAACGCCGCTGAAAACGTTGCGAATAACAACATCGAACCATTTGTAATTTTTAAGTTAATTTTATTTTGAGCCATGAGCGTTTTTCAGCCCGGCTCCATTGACCAGCCCCCTGTCACATGCTACCTGAAGTGCGGCTCTGACACTGTTATGGCACTGGACGACGTCAAAATATCCTTGGCTAACAAGCCCGCTCTGTTCCTGGCGCTCATGCTGCTCCTCCTGTTGGGAGCGTGCTCGGGAGCCACGAGTGGAGGTGCGGGCGCCACGGGTAAGCCGAAGCAACCATGTGCCACGCCGGATCAGGGCGTCGCCGACAAATCTGCTGCCAGCTACTACCAGATAGGGACCTGTCCCGTGGACGAGAGCGAGGGCGAAGAGGTGAACCAAGATGAGTAAGAAGCAAGCCGCCGACCTGACTGAAATGACCAAGACCGAGCTGGTTGCACTGGCCAAGAACCAGGGCCTTACCGGCTACAGCAGGATGCTCAAGGCAGAGCTGGTTAAGGCAATAACGAAGCTCGTTGCGCCAAAAAAGAAGGC
>CAZCFB010000070.1:21478-23868 GCA_964497805.1 uncultured Kofleriaceae bacterium | reverse complement strand
CCTCGACAGCCGCATCCTCTGCTCTGACGGCGGCTGCATCGGCATCATCGGCCCGGACGGCAACTGCAAGGATTGCGGAAAGCCCATGGCTGAGGAAGACGCCCCAAAGCATGAGGCCGCTCTGGCCAAGGCTGAAGAGGAAGACGACGAGCCCGAGCCGGACGACGACTGGCCAGAAGATGAAGACGAGGACGACTCCCCCCCCGATGACCTGGACGACCGCGAACTCTGCGCGGACGGCAACTGCATCGGCGTCATCGGCCCCAACGGCAGGTGCAAGGTGTGCGGCCGCGCCGCCGGAGACGAGCCGAGCGACGACGAGGTAGAGGTTGCCGGCGCTTCATCCCGGAGCCTCACGGAGGGAGGCGAGGACGCCGGCAGTCCCGACGGCGAGGGCGACGGCGACGAATCGGGCGCGGACCCCTCCGGCGAGGAAGAGAAGTAGGCCCCTACCGCGACTTCCCCACGAAGAACTTCACCGCCGCGAGGAACTGCTGCGTGGACCCGTGCTGGCCCGCGCCCGCGCCCGCGTACGGCGCCTGGGCCGGCAGCCGGTAGCCGGCGGCCTTCATGCCAGCCACGATGCTGTTGGCCAGGGTGTACTGCCCCCCCGGCCCGGCGTTGCCCCACGGCTTGAAGCCCAGCTGCGCCGCCTTCCTTGCCGGCGTGGCCGAGGCGTTGACGTCGTTGGCCCAGTACGCCGCGAAGTACGATTGCCGCAGGTTCAGGCCCAACTGGAGCCCCGCCCGGGTGCCCGCTGACTCGCTCAACAGGTAGGTGCGGTCGTTTTCAACGTTGTAGCGGGAGCGAACATGATCAAGCACATCCGCCCCGGCCTGGCCGTTGTTGTAGGTCGCCTTGCCGTCGAGCACGGCGAAGATCATGCCGGTGAGCCCAGCGTAGCTCGCCACGCTGCGCAGGTTCTGCGCCATCACCTGGTAGCCCTCGGTGCCCGAGATGACCATGAGCAGCGGGTGCGGGGTGGAGGCGCTGTACCCTGACGGGGTGATGATGATGTAGCTGGTGCCTTTTGCGTTCTGCAGGCTCCCAGAGGAGGAGGAGGCGCCTCCCTTGCCGCCCGATGACCCCTTGAGCGGAGGCAGCACCACGGACGGCGCGCCCTTGTCCTTCTTCGGGGGCAGCGTCCCCTTATCCTTGGTCGGGGTGGCGCCCTTGTCCTTGGCCGTCACGCTCCGGTCCGCCGCCACGCCACGGTCAGGCAAGATCCCGGCCTCGGCTCCGGGCGCCCCGTCGGAGATCTCACCGGGGCAGCCGCCCGCCAGGAGAGAGACGGCGAGGAGCAGAGATAACCTGTTCATGGCCCCCATCACCGGCACTCGATCTTCGCGTCCCCGGCCTGGTGGCACTTCATGCAGACCCGGCGGTTTCGCGCGGACAGGGAGCTGCACTTCTTGGAGGCGGCGAAGCCTGGAGCGTGGGGCGAGAAGCCGGCCTTGCCCCTGCCGGCGGAGCCGTGGCAGCGGATGCAGGTGCTCTCCCGGTGGCAGCTGGAGCAGGTGCGGATGTTGCGCCGGGCGCTGTGGGCGTGGTGCGCTGGCCCGCGCTGCATGGCGGTGAAGCCTGGCGGGTGGAAGTCCTGGCCGGCCCCGGGCTTGAAGCCGTTCTCCCTGGTTTCACGCCCCACGCCCAGGCGCTGGTGGCAGCTGAGGCAGAAACTCTGGGAGCGGTGGCACGAGCTGCACCGGGGCTGGTCCCGGCGGGCGTCCATGGCGTGGCGCTGCACATAGTCGCCGGAGTGGATGCTGGTGGGGCGCAGGGAGCCGGCGTGGCAGCTGGTCAGGCAGGACGTCCTCGTGTGGCACCTGTCGCAGGTCTTCTTGAGCTGGCGGGCCGCGCGGGCGTGGTGCTTGCCAAAGCCGGGGCCATGGTTGGCGCCGGGGACAGCGCGCACGGGGCGGAGCTCCCCGGTGGCGAAGCGGGTCTTCAGGCGCCCGTCCTTGTTGGCCAGGTGGCAGACCACGCAGCGGCCCGACACGCCTCGCTTATCGTGACACGCCACGCAGGTCTTCATGGCTGGCAGCGGGCGGCGGCCCTCCTTGAACGCGTGGCACGCCCCGCACGCCACCCCCTTGTCCAGGTGCAGGCGGTGGCCAAAGCGCAGGTTGGCCGGTGGGTGCACGGTGCGCGCAGGGATCAGCCGCTGCCTCTTGGGGTGGCAGGTGGCGCACCCGGCCTTTGCGCCGGCCTTGCCTGTGGCCGGGCGGGTGATGGCGGCGTGGCACGGGCGGCAGGCCGCCTCGGAGGGGAGGTTGCGGTCCAGGGGCGAGATGCTCTTCTTCACCGTCGGGTGACAGGCGAGGCAGGGGGGCTTTTTGTGTTTGTCGTGATCGAAACGCAGGGTTGATGTGGCGGGTGGGTAGATCGCGGGG
>CAZCFB010000070.1:13813-21378 GCA_964497805.1 uncultured Kofleriaceae bacterium | reverse complement strand
GTGTTTGTCGTGATCGAAACGCAGGGTTGATGTGGCGGGTGGGTAGATCGCGGGGCTGGCCTGGGCCAGGGAAGAGGGTGTCAGGGTCAGGAGGGCCAGGGCCAGGGTGAAGCTTCGCTTCATGGCGCGACCTCCATTGAAAGGACGGCCAGGACGCGCAGGGCGCTCCTGTACCTGCTGCTCACGTTGTCTTCCAGGAGCAGGTGCCCCTTGATGCCCTTGAAGAAGGTGACCAGGGCGCCGAGCTGGGCGCCGAAGTTCAGGCCGTCGGTGGCAATGTAGCCCACGCCCTCGTGGTGGATCAGCGACACCCGGCCCTGGATGGTGAGCCAGGTCAGGGGGGACCAGGCGCCGTCCAGGTCCCCGCCCGCCGTGAGGCCGCCGTGCCCGTCCAGGTAGAACAGGTCCAGCCCGGCCCGCACCCTGTCCGAGCGCCACCGGGCCCCCACGCCCGCTGACCAGCCGTCGGGGCGGGCGTCCCGGGAGGCTTCATCTTCATCCTCCCAGTAGGACCGGTAACCCAGGCGCAGGTGGGCCGCCAGAGGCTCCAGGATCTGGACCGCGTATGCCAGGGACGCCTCGTGGTACGGCTCGGTGTCGAAGATGTTAAAGATGGAGTCGCCGTCGAAGTGCGGGATGGACCGCAGGTAGCCGGCTGAGAGGCTGTGACGTCTGCCCAGCTGCTGGGAGAGGCCGGCCGACAGGTCATCCACCTGGGCCGTGAGCAGGTTGTAGCGCAGACCAAAGGTGGGGTGCGTGCCGAGCACGGGCACCTTCCAGCCAGCGCCCACATAGATCAGCTCCTGATCAACCCCCCACATGGACACCTGGTCGTCGGCGGCCCTCCCTGGCTCGTTGGCCTGGGAGAGCGCGCCCCGGTAGGCCACCTTCAGGTCCAGGTCCCACTTGCCGTCCAGCCCCACCGCCGCGCTGAAGGCCGGGGACAAGGCCTCCGCCGCGTCATCTCCGGCCGCGCTGTCGGTCTCGAAAACAGCCCTGGACAGGGGGTGCGCCCGGGCAACCTGCACGCCGAAGCCAGCCTCGGCGTACAGGCTCCACGGCAGGTTCAGCCGCACCCTCAGCCCGTCGTAGGCGAAGATGTCCAGCAGCTCCATGTCGTAGATCCGTCCGAGGCTGAAGTCCACGCGGCCGAACAGGTTGCGCCCCTCCAGGGATCCAATGATCAGGTCGAACTGGTTGTTTATGAGCTCCGGGATCCCCAGGCTCGTTGTGGAGTAGCCGCCGAAGTCCGCGTCGAAGCGCATGAGCAGGTTGAAGGTGAGCAGCCGTGGGGCGGCGTCGCTCCCCTTGCGGTACGGATCCTGGCCCGGGTCAAGCAGGTTGTAGACCCGCAGGCCCAGGTACTGGGTAACGCGCCGCCGGTTCAGGAACACGATCCCGTTTCGCTGGTACCGCCTGAGCTGGTAGCCGTACCCCTCGGTGCGCGAGGTGATCAAAAAGTCGTAGGCGTGGGCCGGCGGCACGGCGCAGAGCAGCCCCGGGACCAGGACGGCCAGCGCCAGGGCGACGCGATGGAAGCTGGAGGACGACAAGACAGTAGGATGGTAGGCCGCGGCCCGCGACGCTGACAACGGCCAAATGCCATTGATCTATGCTACACAGGTGCCCATGCGATCATTGCTCCTGATCCCGGTCCTCACCCTGCTCGCCGCCTGCCCGGCCACCCCGGAGGCGGAGACGGGTCCGCCCGCAGACGCCCTGCCCCGACGCCTGGGCCAGGCCCTGACCCTGCCCCCGAGCAGCGCCACGGGCCCGGCCATGGACGAACTGAAGAAGATGGCCGGTGGAGGGTCATGCGCCGCCGCCTGGACCCGGGCGCGCTACCTGCTCGACCTGTACGACGCCGTACGCCTCCAGCCCATGATGTCCCACCTCGACCATGAGGCCTTCGCCCAGGCCCACCTGCAGCTCTGGATCGGGCTAAACATTCCGGGCAGCGCCGGTCGTGGAGAGCTGGCCACCCGTCAGGTCCAGGCCGCCCTGGAGCAGCAGTTCAAGGCCGTGCCCGCTTCATGCCCCCAGACAGCGCAGGCCAGGGCCGCCCTGGACCTCATGGCGGCGGACAACCTGCCCCGCAAAGACGTACCCGAGGCCCTGGCATCAGCGGTGGCGGTCAAGCGCATCGCCCGCGCCAGCTCCGAGGTCGCGCCCAACGCCACCCTCCGCCTGTGCCACTGGTGCATATCGGCCTTCCGCCTGGCCGCTGGCGGCGAGCCCGCCCTGCAGCACCTGCGCCTGAACCAGTGCCTCTTCCCCCTGTACACCGCGGATCCATCCCCCTACTTCGAGAAGGATCCGACCAAGCGCCCGCCGGATCCCCCCTGGACCCTGCTGGGCAAGGGGCTGTCCAAGCTGGCCCGCACCCTCTCCGGCGGACGCCTGGCTGGCCTGGCCGCTCCCCTCCAGCGCGCCGCGGATTATGCCCTGTCAGACGCAAGCTCCTCGCTGCCAGTGCCCCTGGACCTGGCGATCTTGAATCTGCCCACCGCGCCCGCCACCGGCGCCGCCCCGTGGGACCGGCTCCCCCTGGTGCTCTACACGGGCAAGGGCTACCTGGTGGGAGGCCGCGCCATCATCGCGGAGAGCGAGGACGAGGCCGCCGACCTGGAGACGGGCATCAAGTACCGCCTGCGCGGGGATCGCCGGGGCCGCGTGACCCTGGCAGCCGCCGGTTCCAGCCCCGCCCGGGTGGCCCTCACCGTGGGCCGCGCCGCGAGGCTGGCCGGGGCCCGTACTCTGGAGCTGGGCGTTGTGCGCCAGGTGGCCCCCGCCACTTCCGAGGGGGACGTCCAGCGCGATGTGTTCGGCCAGGGGCCGGTGCTGCGCCTGCACGGCGTCCCCATCTCCCTGATCCCCCTGGCGGCCAAGCGCGTCCCCACCGTGGCCCGGGATCGCCCGCGCGGCCTGGACTACGACCCCAGAAGCGCCCCCAACCACCTGATGCTCACCCTGCAGCGCGGGCGCGCCACCCTCTCCAGCAGGGACGGCGTGCTCCAGCCGGTGAAGTTCGAGCAGATCCGCTCCACGCTGGAGGCTGCCCGGCAGGCCTACCCCGATGACCAGGGGCTGCTCATCCTCCCCGCCCCGGGTGTCACCCTGGACGAGCTCCTGTTCGCCGCCGGGGCCGCCTCCAGGACCGCCGGCGATCAACCCCTCTTCGCAGGCCTGGCCCTGGCGCCGGCCGGATCCATGCCCGGCTCGGCTGCAGACCTCTCCTCCGTCATGCGGACCCTGGCTCCTGCCCGCGCCATCGTCACCCCGGCCGGCAGCCGCGCCCTTGGCCGGGGTCTGCTCCGTTGCTACCACCAGGCCCTGCGCGCGGCCATGGCGGAGGCGGACATGCCCACCCCCTCCGGGGAGCTGATCTTCAAGCGCAGGCGGGGCAAGTTCAAGGCCTCCCGGAAGGGCCTCAAGGACAAGGATCTGCGCAAGTGCGCGGCCGCTGCGATGGCGGCGGAGCCCCCCTCAGGCGACGGCCCATGGACCATCAATTTCCTCGGGAGATCCGCGCGATAGAGCCACCTTGCTGTAGGCCGCGCCCCAGTGCTAAATTACGGTTCCTTACAAGCCCAGGAGCGCACGACAATGCCATTCTCGTGGTTCAAATCAGAGATCCCCACAGAGTTCGCAAACGCGGCAGAGAAGGCGATGCGCATGTACCAACAGGAGTTGGGCGAGCGCGCGGCCCTGCTCCGCCGGCTCGGCTTTGACCGGGACCAGGTCATCGCCCGGCTCCAGGGAAACCTCAACTGGGACTTTGAAATGAACAAGTGCCCCGACGGCCTGGTTGACCAGGTGGAATCCATCGTCGATGGGGTGTTCGCCCACCGGGGCCTGGCTGGCGGCGGCCCGCCTTCCCTCTAGCAGCTAAACCTACCCGGGGCCCGGGCGCGGAGCCCAAGCCCCGGCGTCGGCATTAAAAAAGGACAAAGGAGAGTGCGCATGTTGGCACGTAATTGGTTTTCAAAGGCAGGGCTCACCCTGCTGGCCGCCCTCTGGCTGGCCGCCTGCGGCATCCCCGAGGAGCAGCACCAGGCCACCCTCGACGAGCTGAAGAAGGTGAAGGCAGAGATGAAGGCCAAGGAAGAGGCCTGCAAGCAGGACAAGGACAAGCTGAGCAACGACCTGAGCCTGTGCAACGACGAGAACTCGGTGATGAAGACCAAGCTCAAGTCCCTGGGGCAGGATCTGAGCAAGCTCAAGACCCAGGCGGGCGCCTACATCAAGGACATCGGCCAGAAGGAGCAGCAGATCGCCAACCTCCTCAAGGCCCAGGAGGCCGCGCGCAAGCGGGCCCAGATGTTCAAGGACCTGGTGGCCAAGTTCCAGAAGATGATCGACTCCGGCAAGCTGAAGGTGGAGATGCGCAAGGGGCGCATGATCGTCAAGATGTCCGACAAGATCCTGTTCGACCCGGGCAAGACCAAGCTCAAGGATGAGGGCGAGATCGCCATCCAGGAGGTGGCCCAGATCCTCTCCGGCCCGGGCTTCAAGGGGCGCCAGTTTCAGATCGCCGGGCACACGGACAACATCCCCATGCGCAGCCGCCTGTACAAGTCCAACTGGGAGCTGAGCGCGGCGCGGGCCGTGAACGTAACCAAGTTCATGGTGGAGAGCGGCATGGACCCAAAGTCCGTGAGCGCCTCTGGCTACTCCGAGTATGACCCGGTGGGGGACAACACCACCGAAGATGGCCGCGCGACCAACCGCCGCATCGAGATCACCCTGATGCCGAACCTGGCAGAGCTGCCGGGCTTCTCCGCCAACTAAGGTCGTGGCCAGGGCGCTGCTTTTCTGGCGTCCCTGACCAGCGACAGGGCATAATGCTGAACCACGTCCATGTCTGATCCGAACTCCACCACCCCGCCCCTCCAGGTGAGCCTCAACGCTCAGAAAAAGGTCGGTCGTTATACCCTGGTCAGGCGCATCGCCATGGGTGGCATGGGCGAGATCTTCCTGACCAAGTTCAAGGACGCCCGGCGAGTTGAGCGCACAGCCGCGGTGAAGCGCACCTTGCCCAACCTGTGCCGCAACCAGGAGTTCGTGGATTACTTCCTCCACGAGGGTCGTGTCGCGTCACTGCTCAACCACCCCAACGTGGTCCAGACCCTGGAGCTCGGGCGCACCACCGAGGGGCACTACTTCATCGCCATGGAGTATGTGCCAGGCACCACCCTGGTGCGCTACCTGGCCACGGCCCTGGGCGCCAAGCGGTACATCTCCATCCCGTTGGTGAGCTACCTGGCCCTGCAGATGGCCCGTGCCCTGCACCATGTCCACACGCGCAAGACCAGGGACGGCCAGGACCTGAACATCATCCACATGGACCTGGCCCCCCACAACATGCTTGTGACCGTGGAGGGCCTGCTCAAGGTCATGGACTTCGGCATCGCCCGCTCCACGGGGCTGGGGAACCTGCCCCGTCGGCGTGACTTCCGCGGGCGCACCTCCTACCTGGCGCCGGAGCAGCTGGAGGGGTACGCCCTGGACCAGCGGCTGGACCTGTTCGCCGTGGGCGTGATCATGCACGAGGTGCTGCTCGGGCGGCCCCTCTTCCGCGCCAGGGACGACGAGCACACGGTGAGCCGCATCCTGATGGCCGATGTGCCCCGGCCCACCCAGGTTCGCAGTGACGTCCCCCAGCTGCTGGAGGACGTCATCATGCGCTCGCTGGTGAGGGATCGAGACCAGCGGTACCAGACGGCCGCGGAGATGGTTCATGACCTCGAGCACTGCATCGAGGCCACTGGCATGGAGCTCTCCCCGGAGCGGTTCCGCGCGGAGCTTCACCCATTGTGGGAGACCATCGCCGCGGACGAGGAGAAGCGCCTGGCCGAGCTGCAGCACACGCCCCTCTGAGGTGCTAGACTAGCCCCCGTACCGGATTACAACGGAGCCAATCATGGAAACCAAGGCCATGGAGAAGGCTGAGTTCGAGAAGCGCTTTCTGAACCTGGTGTACCAGACCGACGTGGTGATCACCGCGCCGAACATCGCCTACCACCTGGGCATCGGCATCGAAGAGGCCCAGGAGCAGCTGCTCTCGCTGGAGCTCAACGGCGTGCTCCAGCAGGAAACAGACGATGACGGCAACGCCACCTACGTCATGCCCAACCGGCCGGATCCGGGCTCAATGCCCTCCTCGGCCGCCCAGCTCCCCGCAGCCCAGGGAGAGGACGGCCAGCCGCCCGCGGCGTATAGCAACAACCCGGCGGACGCCCCGCCTGCGCCCATCTACGCCAAGGCCGGCGCCAAGGGGAAGAACGTCAACGGGCTGGTGCTAAACTGCGTGATCCCGGGGCTCGGCTCGCTGATCTGCGGTGAAAAGATGGGCGGGGCCATGCTCGGCCTGTTCATCCTCGGCATCGTGATGATCCTGGCCATCGGCCTCTCCTGGAGCTCCCTGCTGGGCCTGATCCCCATCTTCGTGGCGTACCTCTGGTCCATCGTGGCCGGCGTGGGCCTCCTCGCGAAAAAGTAGCCTCGTTGGTACACCTGTAAGCTCCGCCGCGCGTATCCGTTAGAATCAACGGACCGCAAATGTGGAGCTGACGATGACCCGACCCCTGATTGGCATCCTGTTCGCCACCCTGGTGGTGGCCTCATACTCTTGCGCCGCCAAGGACATGGCCGAATCCATGGCCTCCTCCCCCGCCCCTGTCGCGCGCAAGGCCGCCGCCCTCGAGATGGAGGCTGCCGGCGGCGAGGCTGACAATGAAGCGGGCAAGGACAAGGCGGGCGCCCCGGCTGCCTTTCAGCGCAAGATCATCCGCAACGGCGAGATCTCCATGGTGGTCAAGTCGTACAAGCCCGCCCGAGAGGCCATCGACGCGATGCTCAAGAAGTCCAGGGGATACATCGCCAACAGCCGCACCGAACACAACCTGGACCAGGTCTCGTCGGCCACCCTCACCTTGCGGGTGCCGTCCAGGGGCTTCACGCCTGTGATGAAGGCCCTGGCCCAGCTCGGCATCGTCCAGAGCGAGGCCACCACTAGCAAGGACATCACCGAGAAGTACTACGACCTCACGGCCCGCCTGGCCACGGCGCGCAAGCTGGAGAAGCGCTTGCTGGAGCTGCTCCAGACCCGCACGGACAAGGTGGCGGACCTGCTGCAGGTGGAGCGAGAACTGGCACGGGTGCGGGAGAAGGTGGAGAGCTTCGAGGGCAAGCTGCGCCTCTTCGACAACCTGGTGGACCTGAGCACCATCACGGTGAACCTCCTCATCCGCCAGAAGTACACACCGCCCAAGCCCCCCACCCTGCCCGAGGAGATGAGCGAGGTCCTGTCCGACTCATGGGACAGCCTCAAGCAGTTCGGCCGCGGCGCCCTGCTCACCGTGGTCGCCCTGCTGCCCTGGGCCCTGCCCATCGCCCTGGCCATCTACGCGCTGGTGCGGATCGTCCGGCGAATCCGCCGCAAGAAGTAGCCTGGAATGTTGGTAATGCGGGGGCGGCACACGAGGCCGCCTGGTGGGGGGATCTGCTCGGCCTAGATGGGTGTGAAGAGCTTCTCGCGGTTGGCGGCCTTGCCCAGGTCCTGG
>CAZCFB010000070.1:0-13713 GCA_964497805.1 uncultured Kofleriaceae bacterium | reverse complement strand
GGCCTAGATGGGTGTGAAGAGCTTCTCGCGGTTGGCGGCCTTGCCCAGGTCCTGGACCAGGGTCTTCTCGTCGCGCTTGAGCAGCGAGACGAGGGCGGAGAGCATCAGGTAGCCGCGCTTGTAGTCCTGGAACTGCAGGCGGCCCTTCTTGCCGGTGGCGACCGAGCGCCAGTTGTTGTCCGGGATGATGGGGACGATGATGTCCGTGAACTTCTGCTTCGCCTCCATGGGCTTGCCGATGCGGGGGGCCCAGCTGCCGGAGAAGTTGGAGCGCACCATGAAGCCGCCGATCTTGTTCTTGGGGCAGTCACGGGCCTTCTCATCGGTGCAGACGATGTTGCCCACCTCGACCAGCTGACCGAGGTAGTAGTTCCCCTCGTCAGAGGCGAACACCACGCCGTACTTCTTGTCGCCGGAGGCTCCCTGGGCGTCGGAGAAGGCCTTGATCAGGTCCTTGTTCCGCTCGGTTTTCTGCAGGAAGGACTCCAGCTGCTGGTACAGGCGAAGGGTGTTGTTGTAGTAGGAGAAGAGCCGGTTGATGGTGATGTCCTCCATCATGGCGTAGTTGGTGCGGAACAGGGCGTCCTGGCGCTTCTTGGCCTTCTGCGGGCTGGCGTGCGGGGAGGCGCGCAGGATGTCCTTGAGCTCCTCGAGCAGCGTCTCGTCGTAGAGCAGCTTGCCCTTGTTCTTCTCGCGGGTGCCGGCGATCACCGAGCCGAGCTTCTTGTTGGTGGCGATGATCTTCTGGGTCTCCGTCTTGATCCGCGAGGCGTCTTCGATGGTCCTGTTGAACAGGAGGCGCGCGCCGTAGATGCGGCCGCAGGCGTAGCCCACGCACAGGGGGATCAGGGCGGTGATGATGAGCACGATGATCAGCCGGAGCGGGCTCTTCTTCTCCTCGGGGATCTCCACCAGTGGGCCGGCGTCGGTGATCACCTGAGGCGCCGCCATGTTCACCGGTGCCGAGGCCGCGAAGGGGTTCCTCGAGGTATCAGGCGGTGCTGGCTGCGCAGGCGCGGCGGGCTGAGGAGGCGCGACCCCGGGAGGGGCGACCACCCCGGGCGCGGGAGCTGCACCGGGCTGAGGAGCCGCAGCCCCTGGGGGAGGCGGAGCGCCCGGCGCGGGCGGCGCTGCTCCAGGAGCCGGCGCGGCGTCTCCACCAGGCTTGGCGATGCCGAGCTTGGCCTTGAGATCCGACAGGTCACGTCCTGCTTTTTTCGGTTTCTGGTCCAACGTATCCTCCGTGGATATGCATGCAGGCCGGCGGTTTCGCGCGGCCGATTCGACAGGCTCTGCGCAGTCTATTTGCGGCACCCAGGGGTGTCAAGAAGGCAAGGAGTCCGGCCAGTATGTTCTAAATACGTGTCCCTACCGACACTTTTGTTCCCGGGTGAGGCCTTTTCCCGTCAATCTTTGAGTATTTCCAGAGCCGCGGAGGCTGACTCGCGCTCAGCCTCCTTCTTGGCGCTCCCATGCCCTCGCGCCAGCTCCTCGCCGTTCACCTCCACGGCCACCACGAACACCTTGTCATGGTCCGGTCCCCTGGTCTCCACCAACCGGTACTCCGGTGTCCCCAGCCCGCGCCCCTGGGTGAGCTGTTGGAGCTGTCCCTTGTGGTCCCGGTCCAGGTCGCCTGCCACTGCGCGGTCCAGGTTGGGCCCCAGCAGCCGCCGGGTCACCTCCGCCGCCTCCTCGTACCCGCCATCCAGGAACACGGCGCCCACCACGGCCTCCAGGGTGTCGGCGAGCAGCGAGGCCTTGTGCTGGCCGCCGGTCTGCCGCTCCCCCCTGCCCAGCAACAGGTAGTTGCCGAGGAGGAGCTCGTGGGCGGTGCGGCTGAGGCCCTCGCTGCTCACCACCATGGCGCGGATCCGGGTCAACTCCCCCTCCCGCGCGTCGGGCAGCCTCTCCATGAGCAGGTGCCCCACGCTCAGGTCGAAGACAGCGTCTCCCAGAAACTCCAGCCGCTCGTTATGCTCGCGGCCCGGACGCTCGTTGGCGAAGGAGCGGTGGCTCAGCGCCTGCTCCAGGAGCCCCAGGTCCTTGAACCTGTAGCCCAGACCTTCCATCAGCTTGCCAAGGTCGTCATCCCACATGGTTTGAGCCCTGCCCTTATGTGATAGATTGGTGCTCAGGCACCCTCGCACCCCAACGACCTCCAAGGGAGAGAAGTGAGCCAGATCACCTCGCTTGGTAAGTATCATATCCTGGAGCACCTGGCAGCCGACTGGATGTCGGAGATCTACCGGGTCAAGACCGTCGGGATCGCCGGGTTTGAGAAGGTCCAGGTGCTGCGCAAGATCCACGCCGCCCACTCCGGGGATCCTGCCTTCTTCCACTCCTTCCTGGAGGAGGCGAAGGTGGCCTTCTCCCTGAACCACCGCAACATCGTGCAGGTGTTCGAGTTCGGCAAGACCGGGGAGGATCTCTTCCTGGCCATGGAGCACATCCCTGGCATCAACCTGGCCACGGCGTTGACCCACGCCAGGAACTCGGCGCGCCCCGTGCCGGCCGGGCTCACCTGCTACCTCATGGGCGAGGTGGCCGCGGGGCTGGAGTACGCCCACGCCAAGGCTGACCACCACGGCTCCGGGCTGGGGGTGGTCCACTGTCTGCTCACCCCGATCAACGTGGCCTGCTCCTTCGAGGGATCGGTGAAGGTGCTCGACTTCGGCGTGGCGCGCACCGCCTGGACCATGGCCCCCCACGGCGAGGCGTTCCCCTACGACGCGCGCTATCTCTCGCCGGAGCAACACCAGGGACAGGAGCCTGACGCCCGCTCGGACCTGTTCAGCTTCGGGGTGATCCTGTGGGAGCTGCTGACCGGCGTGCCCCTGTTCCAGGAGGCGGGCTTCGCTGATCTGCAGCGGCAGGTGATGCACAACGAGCTCGCCTCCCCGCGCACCCTGGCGCCGGAAATCCCCGGGGGCCTGGAGGCGCTGACGATGGCCTGCCTGGAAAGGGATCCAATTCACCGGGCCCATGACGCGCGGGCGCTGCAGACCGAGCTGCACAAGATCCAGCGCCAGCTCGGGGCGGTCATCGGCTCCCGCGCCCTCTCCACCTTCCTCGACGATCTCTTCCCGCGCCGCGCCGACACCCAGGACGCGCGCCAGGATATCCCCCTGGATGGCGCCCAGGCCATCGGACAGTTCTTTGACGCCCGCAAGCCCGCCGCTCCAACGGAGGATCAGAGCTTCGAGAGCCTCTTCCTGGACCGGCCGGGGACCCTCTTCCCCGAAGACGAGCCGCCGGACCTCATTGACAACACGCCGGAGCCGCAACCGGAGCCAGAGCCTTCGGTCCCTGCCCTCATGGAGCGGCCGGCCAGCGAGGTGAGCGCCCAGCCAGGCGTGGCTGGGGTCCTGCGCACCGGCCGGGATCTGGACGAGGAGCTCTCCTCGGCCTACCCCCTGTATGCCGAGCAGTCCGACGCCTCGGCGGTGCGGGTGCTCGGCTCGGATGAGCTGCTCACCGACGGCATCGTCGACGACCGCACCGCCACGGCGAACCTGGATGACGAGGAGATCTCCATCCTTGAGCTGGGCGAGGGGGAGCTCGAGGATGACGAGACCCTGACCCCCGAGCCGTCAGCGGCGCTGCACCAAGCCGACACCGCGGACCTGGCCTTGGCTGAAGAGGTGGCCGAGACCATGGACCTGTCGGCGCCCCGGCCGGTTGGGGAGACCATGGACATGGCGGCGCACCAGCAGGTCGGGGAAACCGCGCCGCTGGAGGTCTCCAGGTCCGCCACCCTGGAGCCCCTCTCCGTGGACCCCTTGGGGGAGACGGCGCCCCTGGAGATTGAGACCGGCAAGTCTGAGGTGGAGACCCTCTCCGAGCATGACACCGCGGCGGTGCCCGACCCGGTGGCCGATGACGAGGAGGGCCTGGCTCAGCGTAAGCGGTTCATCGCCGTGTGCCTGCGCATGGAGGGGCCCTTCTGGGCCATGGAGGAGGCCACCGCGCTTATCTCGGACATCGCCTACAAGATGGAGGGGTTGATCCACGAGCAGAGCCCCGGGCGGGCGGTGGTCCTCTTCGGGCTCCCCACCGCGGATGAGCTGGACATCGTGGCCGCGGTGCGCTTCGCCATTGACTGCAGGGAGGCCGCCTTCCACCTCCCCCTCCCCGCGGAGGGGGTGCCGGAACACCTCGCCGTGAGGATCGGGGTACGCGCCGGCACCGCGCGCAGCAGCCACGGTGCATGGCGTCACGGATACCAGCTGCTGGGCAACGTCCTCGAGGACACCGAGGCGCTCACCGCCGGAGCCAACCACGGCGAGATCTTGCTCGAGGGGCTCGCCGCGCGCCTGGCGTGGGGGCACTACCAGCTCAGCGGGGACGAGCCGTCCAGGGGTGGGAGCAGCCGCGGGGAGCGCCACCGGCTCGTGGGGCCGAGGCTCGCGGAGGGGCAGCGGCAGTCCCGGCCCGGCAGCCTGTTGGTGGGGCGCGAGGTTGAGATCCGCGCGGTGAAGTCGGCCTGGCGAGAGTGCCTGCTCCAGGGGCGCCAACAGTGCGCCATGTTGGTGGGCGAGGCGGGCATCGGCAAGAGCCGGCTGGTGGACCACTTCCTCGGCTACTTTGCCACGGATGTGCAGCTGCTCGCTGCCAGGGCCACGCCCCACCGGCGGGGCACCCCCGGGGCCGTGCTGACGGATCTCCTGCGCGCCGCGGCGGGATCCGGGTGGCAGCGGGATCCCGGGCTGGAGGGCGACCTCGGCGCCGCCCTGCCCCAGCTGCTCGGTGACGCCTCAGGGGAGGATCGCACGGCCGAGACCCTGCTCTCGCTGGTGCAGCATGGCCCCGACGCCGCGCCCTCGCAGCCAGCCCCCGCCATCAACCCGGTCGCGCTCCAGCGGGCCATGCGCAAGCTGATCAACCGCATGGCCGAGGGGGACCCGGTGGCCGTGATCGTGGAGGATCTGCACTGGGCAGACGCCACAAGCCTCGACTGCCTCACCGCCCTGGTGCAAGGCGCCGCCGAGGCCACCGGGCCCATCCTCTTCCTGCTCACCAGCCGGGTGGAGGGGGCGGCGCAGTCTCTGAGCGGCGTGGAAGGGGTCACGCCTGTGCTCGTTGACGAGTTGCACGGGCCGGACCGCCTGCACCTCATCGAGGAGTGCCTGGGCGGAGAGCGGGGCGAGGACGCGGACCTCGTGAGCGAGATCGCCCGCCGCGCCGGGGGGAACCCATTCTACATCCGGGAGCTCTGCCAGGCCGTGGCCGAGCTCGACGCGGAGGGGGTGGCCGAGGTGCCAGCCACGGTGCAGCGGATCATCGCCGGCCGGGTGGACCGGTTGCCGGTTCAGGTGAAGGTGGTGGTCCAGCACGCGGCCATGATCGGGCCCAGCTTCAAGGAGCCGGTGTTGGCGCGCTTCCTCGGGCGGAACCCGGCGCGCGCCCTGGGCTCCCTGCGCAGCCGCGGCATCATCGTGCCGGGCAGCCTGACCCGGGGGCAGGCGGACAACTTTGAGCGGGAGTGGACCTTCCGCAACATGCTCATCCGGGAGGTGATCTACCTGGACCTCGGCGTGGCCACGCGGCGGCGCCTTCACCGGCGCGTGGGTGAGATCCTGGCCAGCCGGACCGAGCGCGGCGCGGGGGACCCGCCGGACGAGGTGGCGCGGCATCTGGAGTTGGGGGGGCTTGGGCAGCAAGCGGCCGCTTACTACCTCCAGGCAGCGGAGATGGCCTCTGCGGCCCTGGCCAGCCCTGCCTCTCTGCAGCTGTACGGCCACGCCCTGCGCCTGGGCGTGGAGAACCCGGACCTGTGCCACGCCGCCCACGCGGGGCGGGAGCGGGTCTACCGGAAGCTCGGCTGGGCGGCTCAGCAATCCGAGGAGCTGCAGGCCCTGGGCGACCTCGTGGGCGACGATCAGGCCAGGCTGGCTGATCTGCGCAACAGGGAGGCGGCCCACCTGCTGCGCAGCGGGGAGGCGTACCTGGCCCTGGCCGCCGCCGAGCAGGGGGAGGAGGCTGCTGCAAACGGCGGGGATCAGCGCGCCCGGGCCGAGGCCCTGCGCCTGCGGGGTGAGGCGTACCACCGGATCAACGACCATGAGCGGGCCGAGGAGGCGGTGCGGCAAGCCCTGGACCTGTTCGCCGAGCAGCAGGCGGTGGACGACCAGGTGCGCGGCCTGGCCACCCTCGGCCGGATCTGCCTGGGGCAGGCCCGTTACGACGAGGCCCTGGACCACTTCGTCGCCGCGCAGGAGCTGCTGGAGGACGCCGGGGACCGCTGGTTGGAGCGGATCCTGCGCACCTTCCAGGCCGTGATCCACACCTGCCGCGGGTACTACCCCCAGGCCCTGGGCGAGGCGATCTACGCCCTGAAGCTGTGCGAGGAGTACGGGGACAGGGCGCGCGAGGGGGACAACGCCACCGTTGTGGGCATCATCCACTTTGAGCTCGGCCTGCATGAACAGGCCGCCGGCTACCTGGCTGAAGCCCTGGAGATCCACCGGGAGACAGGATCCCGCTGGAGCGAGGCGGACACCCTGGTGTACCTGGGCCTGCTGGCGGCCGCCCAGGGGGATTTTGAGCAGGCCGAGGCGCGCCTCTCCCAGGCGAGGACGGCGGCCGATGAGATCTCCGCCCGCTCCATCACCATCGCTGCGCAGAACGCCTCCGCCTGGATGCTGTGCCAGCGCGGCGGGCCCGGGGACGGTGAGCTGGCCGCCGAGGAGGGCCTGGCCGCGGCCGAGACGGCGCGCCTGCTCGGGCTGGTGGTGGCCGAGATCCCGGGCCTGAGCAGGGCCGCGTGGGGGTACGCCACCGCGGGCCGCTACCCGGAGGCCATGTCTCTCTCCCGGCGGGCGGTGGAGTTGCTGGCTGACCAGGAGGTCATCGAGGGCCCGGAGGAGGAGATCTTCTTCAACCACCACCGGATCCTGGAGGCCATGGGGAACCCGGCCGCGGACCGCTGGTTGGCCCGGGCGCGCCAGGCCCTGGAGTCCAAGCTGGGCCGCCTGGACACCCCGGAGTGGCGCGAAGCGTACACCACCAGGGTGGCGCTGAACCGGGAGATCCTCAGCTCGGACTGAGCCGGGGTTAAAAAAACTAAGATCATTTCAGCGGATGGTGCGTTGAGGTAGTGAATGACCTACCTCGACGGAGCCAACTCATGAACCGGACAAAGGCGATCCTGGTGCTTGCCGCGCTGCTGGCGGTTACAGCAATCCTCCTCACCCGCAGCACCAACAGCAGGAAGCCAGATCGGCTCCCGCCCGTGAAGCCGCCCCCGGTGTCACGCATGGGGCCGGTGGCCCTGGGCACGGGGCTCTCCGGCGCGGCCCTGCTGCGCGGCGGGCCCGGAGAGGTGTACCTGGACCTCTCCATGAAGGTGGACCGGGGGAGCCAGACCAACAGCGCCCCGGTGAGCGTCGCCCTGGTCATCGACCGCTCGGGCTCCATGGCCGGGCAGAAGCTGATGCACGCCCGGGCCGCGGCGCGCAAGCTGGTGCAGAGCATGAGGATCGGCGACCGGCTGGCCCTGATCACCTACGGCTCGGACGTCACCACCCTGGTCCCCTCCACCCTCATCGACGAGGCCAGCCGCGTGCGGCTCCTGTCCGCGGTGGCCGGCATCACTGACCGTGGGGGCACCTACCTGTCCGGCGGGTTCGAGGCCGGGCGCGACGAGCTGCTCAAGTCCAGCTCACCGGGGCAGCTGCAGCGGGTGATCCTGATCAGCGATGGACAGGCCAACGAGGGGATCACCGCCACCAACAGCCTGGCCTCCATGGCGCGGGACGCCCTGGCCCGAGGGATCCACCTCACCACCATGGGTGTGGGCCTTGAGTTCAACGAGAACCTGATGACCGCCATGGCCGAGCACGGCGGCGGCCACTACTACTTCATCGAGGACTCGACCGCCCTGGCCGCCATCTTCGCCAAGGAGCTCAAGACGCTCACCTCGGCCATGGCCCGCCAGGCGAGCCTGGAGATCACCCTGGCTCCCGGGGTGGAGCTGCTCCAGCTCTATGGGTACGCCTATGAGCAGCGCGGCCGCGTGATAACGGTGAAGCTGCCCGACATGTTCGGCGGGCAGGAGCGCAAGGTGATCTGCAAGCTCAAGGCGCCCACCTCGGTGGCGGGCGTGACGCCGCTGGCTGGCACGAAGCTGGCCTTCACCGAGGTGAAGAGCGGCCGGCTGGTCACCCTCTCCAGCGCGTCCACGGTCCTGGTCACCGGCGACGCTGCCCGGATCAAGGCGGGGCGTGACAGCTCGGTGCTGGCCAGGGCCGAGCAGGCCAACATCTCGGCCAGCCTCGCCACCGCCATGGAGTCATACGCCTCGGGCGATGTGGAGGGCGCAAAGGCCCAACTCAGTGACCAGATCGAGGCATCCACCACGGCCAACATTGAGCTCAAGAACTCGGAGCTGGACAAGATCGTGGGCAAGCTCCGCCGCCAGCTCCGCACCGCCAAGGAAGCCGCCCCCGCCTCAGCCCCCGGCCGCGCCCTGATCAAGGGCGGCAAGTTCGACGCTTACAACTACGCCAAGTAGGGGTTCTGCCCTCGGTTCACACGGTCACGAACCACGGACCACGGACCACGGACACCGGCCAATCGCGCCCTAAAAGCTCGGCGTGGCGCACCCCAACCCGAACCCGTCAATGCCGTCCCCAGCTCGAATCCTCGAGGTGTTGGCCACCTGGCCCGAGGGGCAGTCAGTCTGGGCGAAGGCGCTGCCGCCGGTGCCGCCGATGGCGGCCAGGTCGGTGGTGGCGCCCATGGTCACGGTGTACCCCGCGCGGCCGCTGGCGACCTTGAGTGAGGCGCAGCGGAAGGTGAGCTGATCCACGAGCCCGCCCCCGCGCCCCCGGAACCCCACGATCACCTGGTTGGACGGGCAGTCTCTGGTCCAGGTGGTGGACGAGCCGTACTTGCCGTGCAGGGCGTAGGTCATGCCCGCCGTGATCTTGACGCTCGGGCCGGAGACCAGGTCGACCTTGCCGCACCTGGCGCCCATCTTGCCGTGGTACTGGGAGCCGGAGCGAATCTGACCGTAGAAGCCCATGAGCGCCTGTCCTGAGGGGCAGGTCTCGTTGTAAGCCGTGCCGCCAGTGGCGCTCCCCCGGGTCGTGGTGTTGCCGCCGGTCTTGAGCTTGACCGGCAAGCCCGCCCCCAAATCAACGGCGACGGTCTGGTCGATGACCAGCTGATCCGGCGTCAGCTGATCCGCGGCCTGTTGATCGGGCGCGAGCTGATCCACCACCTGCTGATCGGGTGTCTCTTGGTCCAGGGGGGCCTTGTCCCGCGTGTCCTGGTCCTTGAGCTTGAGGCCGCTGTCGCCGAAGTCATGCCCCACGGACCTGTCGGCTGATGCGTCCCCGCCGGGCCCACTATCCTTGCTGGTGAAGCCATCATCGCTGCAGCCGAGCGCCAGCGACAGGATCCCAATCCCTGCCACCGGCAGAAACCTCCCGAGTAGATCCGCCGTCATCTTTCCGCTCCAGCTTGTGGTTATGGGCATGACAATAGCCTCTGCTGATTGGGTAGCCAAGGGAAGCCATCAGCGGCCACCGCGTGTATCCTTACCAGGTGGATCCCCGCTACAAGGAGCTCGTCGAGCAGCTCGCCTCCCCCGTGCAGGAGCACCGCGACCTTGCCAGGACCAGCCTGGCGGCGTCGGGGATTGTGGCCGTGCCCGCCCTGGTGGAGGCCCTGGAGCACCCCGAACGGGACGCCCGCGCCGGAGCATGTATGGCCCTGGCTGTCATCCGTGATCCGCGGGCGGCGCCGACCCTCATCGCGCTCTGCCGTGAAGACGACGACACCTCGGTGCGCCAGCTCGCCCTGCGTGCCCTGGCCGCGGCCGCCAGGCCAGGCGCGGATCAGGATCTGCGTGACTGCCTGCAGGAACACCTGAACCACCCGGACATGTTCTCCAGGGCGCTGGCCTGCGAGGGGCTGGGGCGCATCGGGGACGAACCATCCCGGCGAGCCCTGACCCAGACCCTGAGCGACCACGACGAGTGGGTGCGCTCCGCCGCGGCCGATGCCCTGGCAAAGGGAGCCGGCGAGGCCCCAGACACCAGCAGGACCAAGCCGCCCCCGCCAGCAAGCGGAGACAGGGAGCGGCCAGCGCGCCCGTCGTCCGAAGTGGAGGACTTGCTGCGGGAGCTACAGAGCCTGGACGTCAAGGTCCAGCGCAGGGCCCAGGCCCTGCTCTTCCAGCGCGGCCCGGAGGTGATCCCGAAGCTCACCCCGGTGGTCCTGGAGGGCCCCACCGACGCGCGGCGGGCCGCGGTTGAGGTGCTGGCCCTGTTGGGCCGGGCCGAGTCACTGCACGCCCTGGCCCTGCTCCTGGATCAGGATCCCCTGCCCGGCTCCTTGCGGCCGGCCGCCCTGCACGCCGTGGCCAGGGTCCTGGGCAAGGAGGATGGCCCCGTGGATCCTCAGCTGTTGACCCGCCTGCGCCACCACCTGGGCCACGAGGACGCCCATGTGCGCGCCGGGGCGGTGGCTGCCCTGGTGAGCGCCGGCCCGGATCCCCGGCGCCAGGTGCTCTCCTGGATGATCGCGGAGGAGGAGGACCCCTGGGTGACGTTGGCAGCCTGCCGGGCGCTCTCCCGGGCCGCCACCCTGGACCCCGGTGATCAGGAGCTGCTGCCCGCCCTCACCGCGCTGCTCACCCTGGCAGAAGACCAGGAAACTCATATCTGTTTGCTGGAAACCCTGACCCGACTCATGAAGCCCGCCGCCGCGGAGAATGAGCCCATGGTGGCCCCGGTGAGCGGCTTCCTTGAGAGCGAGAGCCCGGATGTGCGCAGGGCCGCCTCGCGCCTGCTCGCCCGGTGCGCGCCGGCCGTTGATCGCCCCACCCTGGTGATCCTGCTCCGGATGCTCGAGGAGGATCCGGACGGCCGCGAAGACCTGGTGCAGGAGGTGGCTCGCCTGACCCCGCCCGGTGATCCGCTGCCGGTGCCCGCCCTGCGCCGGCTCATGCGTGGCGGTGAAGAGGTGATCTGCCAGCGCACCGTGGAAGCCCTGGCCCGCGTGGGCGGCAGGGCCGCGGTGGAGGCCCTGGTGGAGGTGGCCAACAGCCGCTCCGGCCCGGTGGTCGCCCTGGCCTCCCGCGCCCTGACCAAGCTCCCCCCCAGGGGCGACATCGTGGCCCTGCGCGGCCCGAACGGCACCTGGCGCGCCGAGGAGCGCAGCTGGTGCGAGTGCGGCGGGGTCCTGCGTTGGGTCTCCCGGGACAGGCGGGAGCAGCTGCGCTGTCCCCAGTGCGACGCCGAGTACGTGCAAGCCGCCAGGGGCAAGGTGTTCGCCGCAGGGGCCACCCCCTTCGGCGCCTGCCTCTGCCCTGGCTGCAGGCGAAAGCGCCCCCTGATCCGGGAGGGCATGAGCCAGGTGCTGGTCTGCCCCGAGTCTGGCCTGGTCCATGTGCGCCCCTTCGACCATCCGAACCAGCTGCGGCTGATCAAGGACCTGCCCCTGGGTGCCTGCCGCTGCTGCGATGAACCCCAGCCCCTGATCCGCGTGGACGGCCAGGTCGTCTGCTACCGCACCAGGGAGCCCTCACCGGACCACGCTTACACCCGCCCTGGCAGCCCCAAGGACGAAATAGCCGCAATCAATGATGCGCTGCTGCAGGGGACCTTGGGCCTGGCGGGGTCGGGGCTGGCCGTGGATGGCGACGACGAGGAGTGATGCGGGCGATGCGCGGTCAGTAGACCGAGAAGATATGCAGGTACCCCGCCTTGGAATCCAGCTGCGTGGCTCCTCCGCCGGCGATGGTCACGGTCTTGAGGGTGGCCGCGGTGGACGAGCCGCCCCCGCCGTAGAGCAGGCTCAACCCGTCGGGTGAGAAGGTGAGCCGCGGCGCAATGTAGCGCGGGGTCTTGGTCAGCTGCCGCTCGGTGCTGGGCAGCTTCGGGTTCATCACGAACATGTGCCGGTTGCTGTACCCCCCGCCCCCGGCCCACGCCAGCTCACCGCACCCCTTGGTCAGGGTGAGCCCGTGGTTGAACCAGTAGGCGCTGGTCCCTCTGGTCATGTTGGTGACGCGGACGCCCTTCTTCCCCGTGTTCTGGTTGAAGACGTAGAGCTCCTGGCTGTAGGTTCCCGGCTTGGCCTCCACGGCCCAGTACACGTTGCCGTCCTTGGGGCAGGCCACATGCCCGTCGGCAGAGGTGGACACGCGGGCCCCGCTGGTGATCTTGCTGTGCTTGTATGTGTTCAGATCAACGGCCATGATGTCCGCCGTGGGCGACGGGGAGGCGTAGTAGTCATAGCCCACCCAGTAGAACCACTTGCCGTTGGGGCTGAGCCACGCGCCCTGGGGCGAGAAGTCGCCCTGCCCGTCGAAGGGCCGGGCCGTGCTCCCGCTGCCCGAGAGGTTCGCCAGCTTCTTGGTCGCCACATCATACCGGTAGAGGTCCATGTAGTAGTAGACCTGGCCAGCCATGAAGAGCAGGTTCTTCTCGTCGGGGAAGATCAGGTTGTAGAAGGCCGCCACCGTGGCACGGAACTGGTTGTTGGCCGAGAGGAGCGCCGGCTTGGCCCCTGCGGTGGTGGAGGAGACATAGAGCTCGGGGGTTCCGTTGACCCACTTGACGTAGGCCACCTGCCCGCCCTTGGGAGACAACGCCATCTGCCCGCCCACGTTGCCGAAGTAGCTGCCCCGGTAGGCGATATAGCTGGGAGAGGCGGTGACGTTGTGCGCCTTGCCGCTGGCCAGGTCGAGCAGGTAGAGGTCGGTCACCGTGCTCATGGAGCCAGCGGTCAGGGCCATGCTCTTGCCGTCCGCGCTCACCACCACCTGGGGGTTCACCGCCGTGGGCGTGGCGCCCGCGCTCTTGGGCAGCGTGATGGGGCTCAGGGTAGCGGACCCGTCCGCCGGCGCGCGCAGCAGCATGTCGCCCTTTGTCTTGTCCTTCCCCACGCAGTACAGGTGCCCGCCGGCGAAGGTGAGGCTCGATGAGGAGAAGCTGGTGAAGGTCCCCACAGTCGAGGGCGGGGTGACCTCCACCACCGCCTTGCCGCCGGTGAAGGTGGTCCCGTCGGTGCGGAAGATATGGACCTTGGTCTTCCCCTCCACCACCGCCCCCAGGGTTCCGTCCGAGGAGAAGCCGAGGGTGCTGGAGAGGGTGTCCGAGTACAGGCCGCTCACCTCCAGCAGCACCACGGGCGGGCCCTTGGGGCGCACGACCATCAGCCCCGACATGCCGCTCAGCTTGCGGTGGTAGTAGTAGACGGTGCCCAGGGCCCCTGGCAGGTGGATCCCCTCGAAGCCGGTGAGCGCCTCGGCAGCGCGGTACGGCGTGGTCCGGTTCACCTGCTGGTACGGGTCCATGGCTGCCAGCTGCAGGCTCTCCAGGTCGAGGGTGCCGCTCCAGCCTGTCACCGCCGTGGGCTTGGCGCCGCCGGCCCCGGAGACCTGCCGCAGGGTGAACGATCCGGTGCTCACCGTGGCGGTGTAGAGCGCGGTGGACTTTGACAGGGACAGGTCCCAGCCGGTGGCGTCGGCGATGTACAGGTCTCCCCCCGCCTCCTGGCCTTGCTGTTGGTCCGGGGTCAGGTCAGGCGTCACCCCTCCCTCCACCTTGCTCAGATCCGTGATGGCCAGGTCGGGGCGCGGCGCGTCCGTTCCGCCATCAAGGGTGATGGTCCGGTCGCGGCCGGCGTCGCGGCTCCTGGTCGTGCTGTCCGCGCCGCCGGCGGAGCACAGGAATATGAGGGGCAAGAGATAATTCATGG
>CAZCFB010000069.1:18661-23869 GCA_964497805.1 uncultured Kofleriaceae bacterium | reverse complement strand
ACGCCTCGGCGCCGGTTGTCATGGCGGCCGCCCTGCTGCGCTTGCCGGTGATCCTGCTGGAGCAGAACGCGGTGCCAGGCATCACAAACCGGGTGCTCTCACGCTTTGCCCGCCGGGTGGTGACCACCTTCCAGCACGCCGGTGGGTTCTTTCCCCGGGGCAAGGCGATCCTCCTGGGCAACCCCATCCGGGATGAAGTCGCCCACCCCCTGCTCGCCCGCGACGGCGCCGAGGAGAAAGCCGCCCGTGGCGAGCCCCCCTGCCTGTTGGTGCTAGGCGGGAGCCAGGGCGCCCGGCCGGTCAACGAGCTTGTGTGTGAAGCGTTGCCGACGCTGGCCGCCAGGGTTCCGGGGCTGCGGGTGATCCACCAGACCGGCGCCGCGGACAGAGACAGGGTGGCCGCGCGTTACGCAGAGGTGGGTGTGGACGCCACGGTGGACGCCTTCATCCACGACATGGTGGCGGCCTACGAACCGGCCTGGCTCATGGTGGGCCGCAGCGGGGCCTCCACGGTCTCCGAGCTCACCCTGGCCGGGCTGCCCGCCCTGCTCATCCCCTACCCCTTCGCCGCGGATGACCACCAGTTCTACAACGCCGAGGAGGTGGGCAACGCAGGCGGCGCGCTGGTGAAGCGGCAGGCCGAGCTGACGCCGGAGAGCCTGGCCGAGATCGTGGGGGGGGTGCTCAACGATCCGGGCAGCCTGCAGCAGATGGAGGCGGCCATGCGGGGGGCGGGGCGGCCGGATGCGGCGGAGGATGCGGCCGCGCTGGTGGAGTCGCTGGCGGGCTGACCGGGCCGTGGGCCGTGACCGTGACCGTGACCGTGACCGTGTGGTCGGTTAGAGTACCGGCGCAAACTCAGGAGTGACTCCAGATGGATCTGATGTTCAAGGGGCGCGTGCAACACATTCACTTTGTCGGCATCGGCGGAATCGGCATGAGCGGGATCGCGGAGGTGTTGCTCAACCTCGGCCTCACCGTGAGCGGCTCGGACCTTAACGACACCGAGACCACCCGCCGGCTGGCCTCCCTGGGCGGAACCATCGCCAAGGGGCACAGGGCGGAGAACCTGGAGCAGGCCGATGTGGTGGTGATCTCCAGCGCCATCAAGCCGGACAACCCGGAGGTGGCCGAGGCCCGCTCCCGTGCCATCCCCGTCATCCCGCGGGCCGAGATGCTGGCCGAGCTCATGCGCCTCAAGTACGGCGTGGCCGTGGCCGGTAGCCACGGCAAGACCAGCACCACCTCCCTGCTGGCCACCGTACTGGACAAGGCCGGCGTGGACCCCACGGTGGTCATCGGCGGCAAGGTCAACAGCCTGGGCTCCTCCGCCCGCCTGGGTCAAGGCGACATCATGGCCGCCGAGGCCGACGAGAGCGATGGCTCCTTCATGAAGCTCTCCCCCACCGTGGCCGTTGTTACCAACATCGACCCGGAGCACATGGACCACTACGGCGACCTGGATCACCTGAAGGAAACCTTCCTGGACTTCGTCAACAAGGTGCCGTTCTACGGGCTGGCCGTGCTCTGCCTGGACTGCGCCAACGTCCAGTCCCTGCTGCCGCGGGTGGAGAAGCGGGTGGTGACCTACGGCACCTCCTCCCAGGCCGACTACCAGCTCAAGGACGTCCGCTGCGAGCCGGACGTCACCCACTTCACCCCGGTGCGCCGCGGCGAGGAGCTGGCCCCAATCACCCTGCGCATGATCGGGCGCCACAACGTGCTCAACGCCCTGGCCGCGGTGGCAGTGGCAGACGAGCTGGAGGTGCCATACGACGTAACCCGCCAGGCCCTCAACGGCTTCGGCGGGGTGGAGCGGCGCTTCACCATCAGGGGCGAGGAGAACGGCATCACGGTGGTGGACGACTATGGGCACCACCCCACGGAGATCAAGGCCACCTTGCAGGGCGCCCGGGAGGCCTTCTCCCGCCGCCTGGTGGCGGTGTTCCAGCCCCACCGCTACAGCCGCACCGAGCTGCTGTTTGACCAGTTCGCCACCGCCTTCTACGACGCCGACCTGGTGTTGGTCACCGACATCTACGCCGCCGGAGAGGCGGCGAGGCCCGGGGTGCACTCCGAGGAGCTGGTGGCGGCCATGCGCCGACACGGCCACCGGGACGTGACCTACCGCCCCACCAAGGAGCTGCTCCTGGACCAGCTCCACCAACGCGTGCAGCCCGGGGACCTGGTGGTGACCCTCGGCGCGGGCGACATCTGGAAGGTCGGTGAAGGCCTGCTGGAGCGGTTGCGCGGCTGACGCTGGAATGCCGTGATCCTTGGTCCGGGATCGTGGTCCGTGGTTCGTGACCGTGACCGTGACCGTGACCGTCGCAATTTCCCCCCAAATCCCCCCCCAAAAATTTGCCCGTTCGCGACGCGTCTGCCCTACTGGATCTGAGGCGTAAAAGCAAAAAACATGACACCTGACCAGTCCCAAAAGCCCCGCGTGGGCGTACTCATGGGCGGCCTCTCGGCCGAGCGGGAGGTTTCTCTGGAGACCGGCACCGCCGCGCTGGAGGCCCTGCTCTCCCGTGGCCACGACGCTGTGGCCGTGGACGTGGGGCGCGACCCGTGCGCCCAGCTCAGGGAGGCCGGGATTGAGGTGGCCTTCATCGCCCTGCACGGCACCTGGGGCGAGGACGGCTGCGTGCAGGGCCTGCTGGAGTGCCTGCATATCCCGTACACCGGCTCCGGCGTACAGGCCTCGGCCGTGGCCATGGACAAGGACCTGACCAAGACCCTCATGGCGAGGGTCGGCATCCCCACCCCGGCGTGGGCCTACCCCGCCGATGAGGCCGCCGTGCTCAAGCTCGGCCTGCCCGCCGTGATCAAGCCCCTGCGGGACGGCAGCAGCGTGGGCCTGACAATCGTCCACGACGAGGCCCAAGTCCCCGGAGCCCTGGCAGCGGCCCGCGACCCAATGGCCGAGGCGTACATCCCGGGGCAGGAGCTCTCGGTGGGCGTGCTGGGCCATGGCGACGACGCGCAGGTCCTGGGCAGCGTGGAGATCCGCGCCAAGGGCGGGCACTACGACTACGAGGCCAAGTACCTCAGCGATGACACCGAGTACCTGGCCCCCGCGCCAGTGCCCGCGCCGGTGCTGGAGGCCATGGACCGAGCTGCCCTGGCCACTCACCAGCTCATCGGCTGCCACGGCGCCACGCGCACCGACTTCCGCTGGGACGGCGAGAACGAGCCGCAGGCCCTGGAGATCAACACCATCCCGGGCATGACCAGCCACAGCCTGCTGCCCATGGTGGCCAAGCTCAAGGGGCTGGACTACGCCGACCTGTGCGAGGCGATGCTGGCCGACGCCAGCCTCAAGACCTTGCCAGCCGCCAGGGGGGCGATGCCATGATCCGCCGCAAAGATCCAACCGGCCGCACCCTGCGCACCGACGACACCGGGCGCTTCAAGCGGCCCAACGACACCGGACGCTTCAAGCGGCCCACTCGGGGCTTCCGCCTGTTCGGCAGGGGGCGCAACCGCCGGCTCCACGAGCCGACCTGGCGCGCCGAGGAGGCCACGCCTACGCCAGCGGGTGAGGCAGTTCCGCGCAAAAAGCGTAAGACGGCGGCCCGCCGCAGCCTCCCCAGGTGGGCGCGCCCCGACCTGCTGCAGCTGCGGGCCATCTTCGTGGGGGCCTCCATCCTGCTGGCCAAGGTCCTGCTGCTCATCGGGATGGTGGTGGGCGTGAGCGCGGCGGGCTACTTCGGCTACCAGCAGCTCATCACCTCGGATCACTTCGCCGTGAAGATCATCCGGGTGGAGGGGAACAAGCGGGCGGCGGCACCCCAGGTGCAGCGCCTGATCAAGGACGTGGTGGGCCGCCAGATCTTCACCCTGGAGCTGGCCAACGTGCAGCAGGCCGCCGCCACCCACCCCTGGGTCCGCCAGGTGGAGGCGCGGCGGGAGCTGCCCGATACCCTGGTGCTGGAGGTGCAGGAGCACGAGCCGCTGGCCCTGATGCTGCTCGGCCACCTCTACCTGGTTTCCGTCGAGGGGCGGGTCTTCAAGCGCGCCTCCGCCGAGGAGACCGACGGGCTGCCGGTGATCACCGGCATCAACCGTGTGGACTACATGAACAACTCCGGCGCCCAGGCGCCGCGGCTGCAGCAGGCGCTGGATGCCCTGGCCATGTACCGGGAGCAGGAGCGGCCCCCGCTCAGCGAGGTGAACGTCAGCGAGCTGAACGAGGTGACCCTCTACATGAGGCGCGGCGGCGTGGCCCTGCGCTTCGGCAAGTTGATCAACAAGGACCGGCTGGAGAAGCTGGACTCCGTGCTGGCTGCGTTGGGGCCCAAGGCCAGGCGGGTGAGGGTGGTATATCTGGACAACCAGGCGCGCCAGGACCGGGTCACGGTGCGCATGAATAGGTTTTAGGAAGCAAAAATGATGGCAAAACGAGATGAGCTGATCGTCGGGCTGGATATCGGGACCACCAAGATCGTCGCCCTGGTGGGCGAGGTGAAGGACAGCGGGATCGATGTCATCGGCCTGGGCACGGCCCCGTCCAACGGGCTGCGCAAGGGGGTGGTCACCCACATCGACAATACCGTGGCCGCCATCAAGCACGCCGTGGGCGAGGCGGCCAACATGGCCGGCTGCGAGATCTCCAACGTCTTCGCGGGCATCGCCGGCGGGCACATCCAGGGGCTCAACAGCCACGGCATGGTGGCCATCAAGAACGGCGAGGTCGGCCCCTCGGACATCGCCCGGGTCATCGACGCCGCCAAGGCGGTGGCGATCCCCATGGACCGTGAGATCATTCACGTCCTTCCCCAGGACTTCATCGTCGACGGGCAAGACGAGATCAAGGAGCCCCTGGGCATGAGCGGCGTTCGCCTGGAGACGCGGGTGCACATCGTCACCGCCGCCCTGCCCTCCGCCCAGAACATCATCAAGTGCTGCGACCGGTGCGAGCTCGCCGTGGACGACCTGGTGCTCCAGCCCCTGGCCTCGGCCGAGGCCGTGCTCCACGACGACGAGAAGGAGCTGGGCGTGGCGCTCATCGACATCGGCGGCGGCACCACCGACATCTCCATCTTCCTCAAGGGCTCCATCGTGCACACCTCGGTGCTGCCCCTGGGCGGCAACAACGTCACCAACGACATCTCCTACGGGCTCCACACCCCCTTCGACGACGCCGAGAAGATCAAGCGCCAGTGGGGCTGCGCCACCACGCGCATGGTGGAGCCGGAGGAGGAG
>CAZCFB010000069.1:0-18561 GCA_964497805.1 uncultured Kofleriaceae bacterium | reverse complement strand
AAGCTGCTCGTGGAGGCCGAAATGGCCGCCCAACATGACCGCCCCCCCCTCGGAACCCGCATGAAGAACTGGTTCGCCCGGGTTTTCTGAAGCTCATCAATCCATAGCGCCAACCTGTAGGTCCCCCCGAGACGTCTCCGCGCGACGCCGTGATACTCTGGTTCGCGGGGTGCAGACCAGGTGAACAGGCTCAGGATATTGGCGCTGACGCTGCTGGCCGCCTGCCACGGCGGGTGTGATGGCTGGTGCAACGACCAGGTCTTTCCACTCCAGTATGATATCGGCTTCCGCATCTACCCCGATGTCGGCGGCCCCAACAACGCCGGGCCTTATGGGCTGTGCAAGGTGGGCCGTGTGCGCAAGCTCTCGCCCAGGCCGCTCACCCGTGGTGCGGGCACAACCTGCGGCTCCAACTGCAAGCAGGTGACCTTCCCGGCCCGGTCCGGGGGCACCGAATCGTTGAAGTACGACCTGTGGGGCGACCGCCTGGTCTACCGCCAGAAGTCCCAGAAGGACCTGAACCTGGTGGACCTGAAAGCGGACAAGGAGTGGGGGTTGCTGGAGCACCCGCCCAAGAACCGGTTCTTCGACCTGAAGACAACGGCCGCGGCCCTCTACCAGGGCAAGGTCGCCTACAGCGTCAGTCTCTTCTGGACCGACACCTCCAGGGACATGCTGTACACGTCGCTGCTGGTCTACGACATCGCCACCCAACAGGAGACCATGGTGGGGTGCTGGTCCGCGCAGCTCATGAGCCCCTTCAAGAGGCGCACCATAAGACAGATTGACTTCAGCGACGCTGGCCTGGTCTACGCCTGGGACGACGGAAGCGCCGCCGGATACGCGACCTATCACCTGGACCTGGCCAGCAAAAAGGAGGCGCTGGTTGGACAGACCGACCTCGCCTTCCGCCTCTGGGGCAAGCAGCTGGTCTGGTACGACGGCGTCAAGGACGTGAAGCTCGCCGACCTCTCCACGGGCACGATCACCAACCTGAGCAACCATGCAAAGAGGCAGTGGCAGCCCAGCATCTGGAAGGATCGTGTGGTCTGGACCGACCACCGCGACAACAAGAGCGGCCATGTCAGCGTGGCCTGCGGCGATACGGATATCCGCATGTACGACCTGAAGAGCAAGAAGCTGGAGACGGTAACGGCTGAGCACCCCTCGCAGCAGGACACCCCTGACCTGCACAGTGACCTGGTGGCCTGGATCGACTACCGGGACCACCCGGACGCAACGCCTTGCGGGTCGAGCTGGGTGAACCACAGCGACGTCTTCGTCAAGGACCTCAAGACAGGCAAGGTCCAGAAGCTCAACCTCTCATCGGGCTCCAAGGAAGGACTCCGGGTCTGGGGAGACCAGGTCTTCTTCACGGGCTGGACTGACAAGGCCGAGACCGCCCCGGCGATCTTCGCCGTCAAGGTGAAGTGATGGGCCGCAGGCTGACATCAGCTCTGGCGCTGGCTGCCCTGGCCACCTGCGGCGCAGGGCCCTTTCAGTGTGAGCCCGCGCCGCCCTGCGAGTCCTCCAGGGTTCAGGACGCCGGGCCGGACAGCCGCCCCGTGGACATGTACGTGCAGCGTGACCGGAGCCGAGACGCCCCGGGGGATACCTGGGTTGTCTCCGACCTGGGCACGCCCTATGCCACCTGCAAGGTGGGCCGGGTGCGCAAGCTGTCGCCCACACTGGCGCCTCGGGGCAAGGGCCTGGCTTGCGGCACCAACTGCAGGCAGCTGACCTTCAATGTAACGAGCGGAGGGGCGCAAAAGTACGACCTGTGGGGCGAGCATTTGGCCTACCTGACGGGATACGCATCAAGCGTGTACCTGGTGGACCTGAAGACGGACAAGGAGTGGGTGTTGGAGCGGCACCCGCCCCGGAGCAACGATGTCTCGGTGGCCACCACGGCGGTGGCGGTCTTCAACGGCAAGGTGGCTTACAACGTGCACATCCTCTGGTCGGATCAGAACCAGATGGTTAGCGAGGCCGCGCTGCTGGTCTACGATATCGCCACCCAGCAGGAGACCACCCTGGGGTGCTGGGCTCGCTCTGATCCGTTGTGGGACCTGTCCCATGCCGGCGGCTCCATCTCGGCCATGGACTTCAGTGAGGCCGGCCTGGTCTACGCCTGGCACCGCGGCAGGCCCTCCGCCGCCTACAACTACCGCCTGGACCTGGCCACAGGCAAGGAAACCCCAGCGTCCGACGCCTTCCACAGGTTTCGCCTCTGGGGCCATCAGCTGGTGTGGGAGAAGTACACCGGTGATGTGATGGTCACTGACCTGAGGCTGGGCAAGACCACCAACCTGAGCAACCACAAGGACAAGCAGAATCAGGCCGCCATCTGGAAGCACCGCGTGGTGTGGACCGACCACCGCGGGGGCGGCGCGTCACCCAACTCAGAGGTTTACCTGTATGACCTGTTGACGCGGAAGCTGGAGGCGATAACCAGCAATACGGCCTCTCCCCAGGTGGAGCCCGATATCCATGGCGACACCGTGGCCTGGTTGGAGCGGATGAGCGTAAACGGCGGCATTTACGTCAAGGACCTGAAGGCCAACAAGATCCGCCAGCTGGCCCTGACCGGCGGATACAAGACATCCCTCCGGGTCTGGGGAGACCAGGTGTTTTTCAAGGGCTACGTGGACAGTTCGAAGAACATCTCGGCCTTATTCGCTGTGAAACTGAAGTAGCCGCTACCTTCAGATCCCGTTTTACCCCTCCTCGAAAACGATCTGATTTCGATCACTTAGCGATTTCTTTAATTTTTTTCGGTCATTTTTTTGCCCGCGATCCGGGGGGGTGCTTTCCTCGGTTATGTCAAATATTACGGTTTCTGTCGGCGAGAGAAGAGGCGCTTGAGGCGGCTGAAACCAGAGACCCAGAGGAGGGTATACAGATGAAGATGGAGATCGAAGAGTCCGTCCAGAGCCAGGCCAAGATCAAGGTCATCGGCGTGGGTGGTGGCGGCGGCAACGCAATCAACACCATGATCGCTTCCGGCATGGAGGGTGTGGAGTTCATCGCGGTGAACACCGACCTGCAGGCCATGGATAGCAACCTCGCCCCGGTCAAGATGCAGATCGGCGGCGAGCTCACCCGCGGCCTCGGCGCCGGCGCTAATCCCGGCATCGGCCGGGACGCCGCCCTGGAAGACACCACCGACATCCACGAGATGCTCGAGGGCTCTGACATGGTGTTCGTCACCGCCGGCATGGGCGGCGGCACGGGCACCGGCGCGGCGCCGGTCATCGCCGACATCAGCCGCGAGCTGGGCATCCTCACCGTGGGCGTGGTCACCAAGCCGTTCATGTTTGAGGGGCGCAAGCGCATGCGCCAGGCGGACGAGGGGATCTACGAGCTGGGCCAGTCTGTGGACAGCCTGATCACCATCCCCAACGACCGGCTCCTGAGCGTGGCCGGGCAGGCCACCACCATGCTGGACGCGTTCCGCAAGGTGGACGAGGTGCTGCTCAACGCCGTCCAGGGCATCAGCGACCTGATCATCATCCACGGCTTCATCAACGTGGACTTCGCCGACGTCCGCACCGTCATGAGCAACACCGGCCGTGCCCTGATGGGCGCAGGCTACGCCATGGGCGACCGCAAGGCCCTCGAGGCCGCCAAGCAGGCGGTGTGCAGCCCGCTGCTCGAGGACACCAGCATCGACGGCGCCACCGGCATCCTGATCAACATCACCGGCGGCCCGGACATGACCCTCACCGAGATCAACGAGGCGGCCATGCTAATCCAGGAGGCCGCCGACGAGGACGCCAACATCATCTTCGGCTCGGTGGTGGACGCCAACATGGAGGACCAGGTCCGCATCACGGTCATCGCCACCGGCTTTGACCACGCCCACGCGGCCACCCTCAAGTCCTCGACCACCGCCACGCGCCCCGAGCCGCGCGCCCGGGAGAACAAGGAGCCGCGCAGGACCCGGCGGCCCCGCAGCACTACCCACACCACCACGCCACGCTCGGTTGTCGAGCAGCGCATCGCGGCCGCCAAGACCGCCCCGGAGCCCAAGGCCGAGGTGGTTGAGGAGCCCGCGTACGCCGTGGCCGTGAACCCGGCCCCGGCCCCCAAGCCGGCCGTGAAGAAGGCCACCGCCGCCACGCCCCCTCCCGCTCCGGCCCCGCGCCGCGCGGCCCCGCCCAAGCCCACCAAGGTTGAGGTTGAGGTGATCGAGGAGGCCGCCGCGCCGGCGCTCGACGTCACCGAGGAAGAGATCGACAAGACCCTGGAGATGGCAGCGGCCAGCGTGACCCCGGCCGAAACCGAGCTCCCGGAGCCGGTGATGGCCGAGGAGCCCCTGGAGATCAAGACCAGCGCCACCCCCAAGCACGAGGTCGCGGACGACACCGAGCCCACGCCGCCAGCTTCCACCACAGGCCAGGCCCAGACGGCCTTCGACTACACCGAGGAGACCGCCGCGGGCACCGGGCGTCCTCACCGCCCCACCGGCCCCCACAAGGTGCCGGCGCTGCACCCGGGGCTCGGCTCCAGGGAAGAGGACAAGTGGGATATCCCGGCGTTCATTCGCCGGCAGCAGAGGCCGTCCAACGAATAGTAGGCGGCGGCGGCGCCTCGTGGTCCGAGTAGCGCGGTGAGCCTGGAGCGATCCAGTCCACCGCCTGCCCACGCCTCACCCGGTCCGGTCGTACACCGACCATCACTCCGGGCAGCGAGGCTCCTGGGCCACACGCCCACGACGCCTGCGTCGAGCATCAACCCTCCTCGGGCGTGCAGCACGTTAGCTACGCTGCCCGGGGCGAGGGCCGGGTTCCGCCGGGCGCCGCCGCCTTGTTTTCATAGGCTTGCTTAGGGCTGTAGTTCTTACTTAGCGTGGGGGTCGGGCTTTTGCTCGGCCCCCTCTTTCATTTCCCTGGCGTGGGGGTCGGCGTTGGGCTCTGGCCCAGGCGCGGGTTTGGGCCCAGTCCCCCTGGCCTTTTGCCCAAAGCGCAGCAGCAATAGCACATGCCCGCTCGGATCCTTGGCGCTGGCCTCCACCTCGTATGGCGTCTTCAAGAGGGCCACGCGCAACCTGGCCGCCAGCTCATTATCAGGGGGCGGCGCCAGTTTCTTGTCGAGCCTCAGGGCGTCAACGTTCGCGTCGTGACACACCAGCAGGTGCGCCACCCCGCCGCGCGCCAACCATTCCCGCTCCGCGTCAGGTTCGGTCCACGGGATCCGGAACCCTCGCCGCGCCCAGATGTACTGGGTGGACACCGGGCAATCCCCGGGGAGGACATGGCTCTTCAGGTTCAGGGTCGTGTACCCCCTGGCCTTCATTCGCGAGAGTAACTTCATCAGGCCGTTGTTAGGGCGCTGATCCGGGAAGCGTATGCCGTCCGACAGCATCCGATGCACTACCTTTTCGGGGTGCACGACGAGGTTCGCCTGGACGTACAGGCCGAGCAGCGCGACGCACAACAGGGCCGCCATCCCCAGGACCAGCGAGGGGCGCCGCCACACCGCTGCCAGGGCCATGAAGCCGCGGTGCAGGGCCAGGGCCATGAGCAGCGCGAGAAGTGGGTAGAGGGGCGTCATGTAGCGCACCATGGGGTCGAAGGCCAACACCAACAGGGTGACGCCCCCCCCCGCCATGAGCCCCACCATCAGCAAGAACCGCCGCGACACGCCGCTCGCGAACCGGAGCGCCACCCAGGACACCAGGGCGCCGGACAGGTATAGCCAGCCCAGGGGGGCCAGCAGCAGGTAATGCTTCAGCCGGAACGCCATGGGCAGGCTGTGCTTGTCGTGGGAGCTGAGCCCCATGTATGCCGCCAGGGTGCTGGCCGCCAGGACCACCCAGGGCAGCAGCACCAGCGTGGCCCCCACCGCAGTGATCAACAGCCGCCCGCGCTCCCCCCGCTTGCTCGCCCGCTCCATGATGTAGACCATGCCCGGCCCGATGAGGAAGAGCACGACCCCAACCTTCAGCATGGCGGCCAGGCCCACCAGGAGCCCCAGGGCCAGGGCCCCTCGCTTCCGCCGCGGCGGCCAGACCAGAAACCAGAGGATGCCCAGCAGAGGCGCGCTGAGCAGGGCGTCGTGAACGTCCATGCGGTGCCAGGCGAAGGATCCCGGAGTGACCCCGGCCAGGAGCACCGCCAAAACACCGGCGCTCCACCCGCCCCCCAGGCGCGCGGCCATGGCGCCCACAAGGGCCAGGCTGCCCCCATGCACCAGCACCCCGGGCAGCCGCGCTCCGACCAGCGGGTCGCCGATCGCGCTCCCCCCCAGCAGCGTAATCACCGCGGAGAGCGGCCCCTTCTTCTCGTTGGCCAGCCAGGTCTTGAGCCGGGCGACCTCCACCTCCGCACCCGCCCCCGGAAAGAGCGCGCTGAAGAGCAAGGAAGCCGGCTCCATCACGCTGTCCGTGGGCAGTGGGCTCTGGTCCGTGGCCACCGCGCGCAGGTCCCAGGCCATGAAGAAGCAGAGCAACAGGCCCACCACGACCTTGCCAGCGCGGGGCGATATGCCCAGGGGGGGTTGGCTCTTCATGCGCTCCCCCCCAGAGCCCGCACCAACAGGTTTGGGATCACGGTATCGTCCCAGTCGGGGCCCGCCTCACGCCCCAGGCGCACGATGACCAGCTCATGGGAGGGCACGCCGAACACGCGCTGCTCCCCCTGCCCCACCAGCATGAAGGTGTCCCGGGCCACGAAGGGCTCCCGCCAGTCCTTGCGCCGCAAGCCGGACCAGGTCCGCCCCAACCACAGGCCGTAGCCGAAGGATGGCTCCAGCGCCGACGGGGTGAGCATGCGCGCGATCCAGGCCGCGGGCACCACCTGCCGGTCACCGACCCGGCCACCGTCCACCATCATCTGGCCCAGGCGGGCCCAGTCCCGGGCCCTGGCGAAGAGGCAGCAATAGGCCTTGGCCCCGCCACCCTCCTCGTCCAGCCACACCGCCCCATCCGCCGCGCCCAGGGGACGCCAGAGCTCGCGTGACAGGTAGTCGGCGTACCGCCGCCCCGTGGCCCGCTCCAGCACCAGGGCCAGCACCTGGGTGTTGGCGTTGTTGTACTGGAACCGCTGCCCCGGGGCCTCGGCCGCCGGTATGGCCAGGGCCACCCCGCGCACATCGCTGCCCAGATGGAGCCGGGCGATATCAGAGAAGGGGTTGAACGGGCTCCCGCTGTTTCGCAGGCCCGAGGCCATCTGCAGCAGGTGCTCCAGGGTGATGGCTCGCCGAGGGCCGCCGCTCCACTCGGGCAGGTATCGGGCGGCCGGCGTATGGGGCGGGCCCACCAGCCCCTGGCCGTGGGCGACGCCCAACAGCAAGGCCGCCACTCCCTTGGCCATGGACATGGCGTTGGGGCGCGTCTCCGGCCCGGCGCCGCACCAGTATCGCTCCAGGATCACCCGCCGCCGGTGCAACACCAGCAGGGCGCAGCTCTCCATGCGGCGGGCATACCGGGACGCCCGGTCCAGCGCCCCCTCCGGCATGCCTGTCACCGACGGAGCCGCCGGGGCCAGGGCCGGCGCGCGCCCCCCCCGCACCCGCTCCATTGGGCGGTACCAGGTCACGTCCATGACCGGATCTTCGAAGGGGTAGGTCAGGGCCCGGGACATAAACATGCACCCCGCGAAGGGGGCGGTGAGGAGCAGCGCGGCGGCGCCCGCGATGGCGACCCTGTGTGAGTACATCCCGATGGAGCATCATGTAATATTCGGACCATGAAGCTCAAGCTGCATATGGTCCTGATGACCCCGGCCCTGGCCCTGGCCCTCTCCTCCTGCGCCCTGGTGTCCGCGCCTGCGGCCCCCATCCGCGCCATCAACCACAGCCTCGACACGCCCGTGGCCGGCAGGACCCTGCTGGTGCTGCTCCCGGGCATGGGCATGACCCCTGAGCAGTACAGGAGCGAGGGCTTCATCCCGGCCCTGCGCAAGGCTGGCCTCCCTCTGGACGCGGTGGCGGTGGACGCGCACCTGGGCCACTACCTGCACCGCACCCTGCCCGACCGGCTGCTGTACGACGTGATCCTGCCGGCCCGCGCCCGGGGCTACGCGCAAATCTGGCTTGTGGGCATCTCCATGGGTGGGGTGGGCGCGATGCTGTACAGCCAGCTCCACCCCGACACCGTGGACGGGCTGATCCTCATCGCCCCCTTCCTTGGGGAGGCCGAGGTCATCGATGAGATCGAGGCGGCGGGCGGACCGCGCAAGTGGCGCCCGCCAGCCGACATGACCGACGAGCAGTGGCAGCGCCGGCTCTGGCATTGGCTCAAGCGCCAGGCTGAGCCCGGCCCCTCTCCCCTGCCTCCGATCACGCTATGCTTTGGCACCGAGGACCGCATGGCCCGGGCCGGCGAGCTCCTCTCCAGCCTGCTGCCCAGGGAGCGGGTACACCGCGTGCCAGGCGGTCACGAGTGGGCCCCGTGGCGTGCCCTGTGGGGGCGGGTATTGAAGAGCGGAGTTTTTTCCGGGGGTGCGCCGCAGGATGAGCCGGAAGCGGCACAGGATTAATCAGAGCAGATCGAGCCGCAACAGAAAAAGTAGGAGGTAGGAGCAGGCGCTCAACGAGAGGATGTAGTGCGCCTTGACCAGCCGTGACCACCCTGCCCGGCGCCAGGCCACCAGGAGCACCATTCCCCCGACCAGGGCGATCAACGCCAGGAGTTTTGGCAGGATGAAAAACGGCGCGGCGCTGGAGGGGAGCCCCAGCAAGATCAGCGCTGGCTGCGCGGCGAAGGTGCTGAACACGGAAGAGGTTAACAAGGCGCCAAACGTCAGGGCGATCATGCCCGCCAGCCAGATGCTCCACGGGACGATGGCGTGCAGCCGTCGGGGCCGGTTTCCAGGCCGCCTGAGCCGGCGGATCAAGCAGAGCAACGGCCAGCCCACAAAGACCAGGCCGAGAAGGACCAGGGACGCCACGGCCCCGGCGAGCTGAGCGTATTGCTGCCGCGTGAACATCCGCAGCAGCTTCAGCACCCCGCCACGGAGGGTTACCTGCCCCACCAGGGCGGCGGGCTTCAGCGGAGCCACACATTGATCCGTGGGGCGATCCCCTGGGTTTGCCAGGAAGGAGGCAATCAGCTCCTTGGCGCAGGCGTCGGTGTAGACGCCGTGCCCGCTGTTCGCGAGGGTGACCATGTGGGAACGCGTCAAGTTCTGCTCGAGCGGGCCGAGCCGCCTGGTCGGCGTGCGCGTATCCAGGGCACCGGAGAGGATCAGCGTGGGGATGTCGCTCTTGACCGGCTGATTTTCCTTGGCTGGGGCCGGGGCGATGTTCCACTCCCGGCACACCGCGTGGCTGGCGCCGATAATGCCGATTGCCCTACCTTCCCGAGTGACTGGCCGGGCAAAAGGGAGCTCCTCGCGACACTGGACCGCGTAGTACATGCCGATGTCGATCTCGGAGTAGACCTGAGTGAAGACCCGGATCAACGGGGCCCAGATCTCCGGCTTCTGGCGTGTCGCCCTTATCAGGGCGGGCAGGACAGGGCGCATGGTGCTGGAGTGGAGGAACTGAGCCATGAAGAACTTGAAGTCCTGATGGTTCAGTACGAATTTCCCGGTGGAGAAATCCGCCAGGGGGATAACCAGCGGTGTCCGGCGCAGGCTGCTTAGCAGGTCCTCGTATTCGTCCATCAACGTTCCCGCATTTTCGCCGCAGCTCGGTCCCTCCTCGCACTCCGTGGAGAGCTGCTCCAGGCCGCGCTGAAAGTCCTCCGGGATGGAGCGGTAGAAGTCGTCCTCCAACGCCAGGGGGGAATCGAGGATGACAGAGCGGAGGCTGTCAGGGTACTCCCGCATAACGGTCAAGGCCAGGCGCGCCCCATAGGAGACGCCCAACAGGTTCCACTTCTCGTAGCCCAGGGCGCGGCGTAGCTGCTCCAGGTCCGCGGCCGAGTCGAGGCTTCCGTAGGCGGTGAGCCGCGCGCCGCGCTTTTTGAGGCTCAGACGGCAGGCGCGGGCCGCGGCCACATGCCGTGTGATCTCTTCCTCCACCGAGAGGTCCGCCGCCATGACCTTGAACAGCTCCTTGCTCAGGCCAGGGCAGAGGGGGCTGGACCTGCCGAGCCCCTTGAGGTCCATCAGGATGACATCACGCTGCCTGGCGAGTGGGTGTGAGGACCAGCTCTCCACCGTGTCCACGGCGCTCTGCCCGGGGCCGCCGCTCAAAAAGACAACCGGGTCGGCCTTGCTCACCTCGGCGGGCGCCTTGAGCACGACGACCCGCAGATCAACCTTTGGACTGGCAGGGTCAGAGCGGTCCTCGGCGACGCTCAGGTTGCCGCAAACGATCCTGGTCCCTCCCCCCGTGATGCCCTCGGGGCAGGGTGTCTCCTTGAACCCATGCGACTCTGCCTTGACTTGGAGTGGGGCTAGCAGTGTGACGAAAATGAGTACATATCTGATCAACGTGGACGCTCCTCGACCCCACCGCTGTTGAGTCTCAAATCACTTGAGGGTCCAACGATCAGACACGATGCTGCGCGACAAGTTCCGTCTAAACCAGAATCCCAATCAGAACCGGCGGAACAACCAGAATAGCTGCTGCGATAACGCCTCCGATAAATGCCTTCATGGTTCACCTCCTTGTGAATCCGCTTGCTACATCCCATTAAAGAGCAAGGAAAGTGCCAAGGCTAATTTATTGAAATTACTGGAGGGAGCGTGAACGGGCGTTCACTCAAGAGAACGGATGTTCACGCTTTCAGGTGGTGACAATCCGGGGCTTCTTCTTGGTCTTCTTGGTACCGGGCAGCGGACCTATGACCGCCTCCACCGCCTCCTCCACCCGCTCCACGTAGATAAACTTCAGCCCCCGGGTCACCTCCTCGGGGATCTCGGCCACGTCGCTCTCGTTCTGGGCTGGTATGACCAGGGTCTTGATGCCGGCGCGCCGCGCGCCCACCACCTTCTCCTTGATACCGCCCACCGGCAGCACCAGGCCGCGCAGGGTGATCTCACCGGTCATGGCCACCCGGGCCCTGGCTGCCTTCCCCTTGCCGCGCCAGAGCAATGAGAGCAGGGCGCACACCATGGCCACCCCGGCGGAGGGGCCGTCCTTGGGCACCGCCCCGGCCGGCACATGCAGGTGCAGGTCGAGCTTCTTCATCTCCGCCAGGTCGATGCTCCACCTGTCGGCGTTGCTGCGGATCAGAGAGTGGGCGATGCGCACCGACTCGGCCATCACGTCGCCCAGCTTGCCGGTGAGCTGCAGGCGGCCGCTGCCAGGCATGCTGGTCGCCTCGATGAACAGGATCTCGCCGCCCACGGCGGTGTATGCCAGGCCCACCACCACGCCGGGCTGCTTACACCGCTTGGCCAGCTCGCGGTACACCTTGCGCGGGCCCAGGAACTCCTCCAGGTTGCCCGGGGTGATCACCGCCTTGTCGGGCTTCTCCCCCTCGGGAAGGGAGGCTACCCGCGCGGCCACCTTGCGGCACACCCGCCCCACCACGCGCTCCAGCTGCCGCACCCCGGCCTCCCGGGTGTAGCCATCCACCATCTTGCCCAGGGCCTTCTTGTACACCTGCAGGTGGGCGCTGGTCAGGCCGTGGGCCTTCATCTGCCGCGGCAAGAGGTAGCGCCGGGCGATGGCCTGCTTCTCCTCGGGGATGTAACCGGAGAGGTTGATCACCTCCATGCGGTCGCGCAGGGGAGGCGGGATGTTGGAGGCGACGTTGCCCGTCGCGATGAACATCACGTCGGTGAGGTCGAAGGGGAGGTCCAGGTAGAGGTCCTCGAAGGCGTGGTTCTGGGCCGGGTCGAGCACCTCCAGCATCGCGCTTGATGGGTCGCCGCGCCAGGAGGAGCCGAGCTTGTCGATCTCGTCCAGCATGAACACCGGGTTGCGCACCCCCACCCGGTGCATGCCCTGGATCACCTTGCCCGGCATGGCGCCCACGTATGTGCGGCGGTGCCCCTTGATCTCCGCCTCGTCGCGCATGCCGCCCAGGGAGACGCGGTGGAACTCGCGCCCCGTGGCCCGGGCCACCGAATGCCCCAGCGAGGTCTTGCCCACGCCGGGCGGGCCCACAAGGCAAAGGATGGCGCCCTTCTGCTCCGGCACCAGCTTGCGCACGGCGAGGAACTCCACGATGCGGTCCTTGACCTCGCGCAGGCCGTAGTGATCCTCGTCGAGGATGCGCGCGGCCTCGGCCACGTCCATCAGCTCGGTGGAGCGCCGGGACCAGGGCAGCTCCACCAGCCAGTCCAGGTAGTTGCGGATCACATGGTACTCGGAGGCCTCGGGGGGGAGCAGGTTGAGCCGGGCCAGCTCGTGGCGGGCGCGCTCCTCGGCGGCCTCGGGCATGCCGGCGGCCTCGATCTTCTCCTCGTACCCCTCGCGATCCATGTCGCGCTGGTCCACCTCCTCGCCCAGCTCCTTGCGGATGGCCCGCATCTGCTCGCGCAGGTAGTGCTCCTTCTGGCGCTCCTCGATCTTCTCGCGGATCTCGTCGCGCAGCTTCTCGCCCAGCTTGGCCAGGTCGAGGTCCTTCTCCACCATGAGCAGGGCCGAGCGCAGGCGGCTGTCCACCTCGAAGCTGGCCAACACCGCCTGCTTCTCTGCCGTGTCCTTGCCCAGGTTGGCGGCCACGAAGTCTGCCAGGCGGCCGGGCTCGTCCACGGCCTGCACCAGCTTCTCCACCTCCTCGGGGATCTCCGGGCTGGTGCGCACCAGCTCCACGAAGCGCTGCTGCAGCTGGCGGAACAGGGCGTCCACCTCGCGCTGGTCCCGAACGTCCTCGTCGGGGTAGGTCACCTCGGCCATGAGCACGGTGTCGTGCTGGATGAAGCGCGTGATGCGCATTCGGCGGGTGGACATCACCAGCGCGCCCGGCTCTCCCTCGGATAGCTCCGTGCTCTGCATCACCCGGCCCACGCTGCCGACCTCGTACAGGAAGCGCGGGTCCAGGGGGAGCTCCTCACCCTCGGCCTGAGGCCGGGCCGCCACCAGGCCCACGAACCCGGTGGCCTGCTCCAGGGTTGCCTCTGCCCGCGGCTCCGAGATCGGCACCGGCGTCATCATGCCAGGGAACACAGGCCCCCCCGGCGAGATGAGCACCGGGAGCATGGTGGGCATGGCGTCTGCCAGGCGGGCGGGCAGGAGGGAGGAGAGATCAGGATTGGGATTCTTGTCAGTCATGGGGAAACCCCCAGGAATTGAAAGCTAGAAACGGAAAACGGAAAACAGAAAACGGGAAACAGGAAACGGGCACAGACTCCAGCTTGATCATTTCCCGTTTACCGTTTTGTCATTTCCCGTTTGTCATTTGACTTCCAGCGTAATCGTCTCACCCGGCTTCATCACCGCTACATCCGCCCGCGTCTCCTTGCTCACCCTCACCGCCCACTCGTCGGGGTCCTGCTCGATGGTGTCGAAGGTGTTGAAGTGCATGGGCACCACGCGGCCGGGCTCCAGCAGCTTCACCGCGCGCAGGGCGTCGTCCGGGCCCATGGTGAAGTTGTCTCCGATAGGCAGCAGGGCCAGGTCGATGTTCGCCTCGCCGATGAGCTTCATGTCGTAGAACAGCCCGGTGTCGCCGGCGTGGTAGATGCGGGTGCCGCCCAGGTAAAGGATCACCCCCGCGGCCAGGCCGCCGTAGCTGCCGTCGGGCATCTGGGAGCCGTGCTGGGCGATGGTCAGCTTGGCCCGGCCCCAGTCGAAGGCGCGCGCCCCGCCGATGTGCAGCGGGTGCACGTTCTCCAGCCCCTGCTCCTGGAGCCAGCCGATGATCTCGAAGTTGGAGATCACCAGGGCGCCGGTGCGCTTGGCGATGTCCACCGTGTCGCCCACATGGTCGACGTGCCCGTGGGTGATCACGATGACGTCGGCCTCCACCTCGCCGGGATCCACCTCGGTCTGGGAGTTGCCGGTGAAGAAGGGGTCGATCAGGATGCGCGCCATGGGGGTCTTGATCAGGGTTACCGCGTGGCCATACCAGGTAACTTCGATGCTCATGTGGGTCTCTCCAGTGGGTGGGGGACTCGCGCCCCTGTTGTTTGAACCGAGAGATACTGTAAGTTCCTCCTGACAGGCAGTCCACCCATGAGCGTCATAGAAACCATCATCGGAGGTCCCCCCGCCTGGCGCCTGGCAGGTTACCGTCGGCGCCTGCGCGCGTGCGAACGTCTTGAGGCGGAGCTGCTGCCCCGGTCTGACAGGGAGATCACCGAGCGCAGTGAGGCCCTGCGGGCGCGCGCCCGGAGTGGGGAGTCGGTGGATCATTTGCTCCCCGAGGCGTTCGCCCTGGCGCGGGAGGCGTCCCGGCGCACCCTGGGCATGCGCCACTACGACGTGCAGCTCCTGGGGGCTATGGCCCTGCACGACGGGTGCGTGGCCGAGATGAAGACCGGCGAGGGCAAGACCCTGGTGGCGCCCATGGCCGCCTACCTCAACGCCCTGAGCGGCGGCGGCGTGCACGTGGTCACCGTCAATGACTACCTGGCCCAGCGGGACAGCGAGTGGATGGGGCCGCTCTATGAGCTGCTCGGCCTGAGCGTGGGCCTGATCCTGGAGCATATGGGCGACGACCCGGCCGCGGAGACGGCCGCCCGGCAGCGAGCGTACGCCTGCGACGTGACATACGGCACCAACCACGAGCTGGCCTTCGACTTCTTGCGCGACAACCTCGCGCTCCAGCCCAACGAGGTGGTGCACCGAACAGGCGGCTTCGCCTTCGCCCTGGTGGACGAGGTGGATTTCCTGCTCATTGACGAGGCGCGCACGCCCCTGATCATCAGCGGCCCGGGCCACGAGGACACCGGCCTCTTCACCCGGGTTGACCGGGTGGTGCGCGGCCTGGACCCGGGCATGCACTACTACGTGGAGGAGAAGACCCGCACCGCTACCCTGAGCGACCTGGGCCTTCAGCGCGTGCAGGAGGGGCTGGGCGTGGGGAGCCTGGCAGATCCGGCCAACCTGGCCTTCTACCACGCGGCGCGGCAGTCGGTGCTGGCCCACGGCGTGTACAGGCGGGACGTGGACTACCTGGTGGAGGAGGGGGAGGTCCACATCGTGGACGAGTTCACCGGCCGTGTGTCCGAGGACAAGCGCTTCGCCGACGGGCTGCACCAGGCGCTGGAGGCCAAGGAGGGCCTCACCGTGCGCGCCGAGGACCGCACCCTGGCCAAGGTGACCTACCAGACCTTCTTCGGCCGCTACGCCAAGCTGGCCGGCATGACCGGCACGGCCTGGACCGCCCGGGAGGAGCTGAAGCAGACCTACGGGCTCAAGGTGGTGCGGGTGCCCACCAACCTCCCCTCGCGGCGGGAGGACTACGAGGACCTGGTGTACGCCACGGCCGATGACAAGCACCAGGCGGTGGTGGCGGAGATCGCCCAGCTCCACGCCGAGGGCCGGCCCTTGCTGGTGGGCAGCACAAGCGTGGAGGAGTCGGAGCGCATCGCGACCCTGCTGGAGCGGGCGAGCATTCCCCACCAGGTGCTCAACGCCAAGAACCACCGCCAGGAGGCCGAGCTCATCTCCCGCGCGGGGCGGCGGGGGGCGGTGACCATCTCCACCAACATGGCCGGCCGCGGTGTGGACATCGTGCTGGGGGGCGGCGACGACGAGCAGGAAGGGGGGGCGCTGAAAGAGGCCGGGGGGCTGCATGTCATCGGCACGGCCCGCCACGAGTCGGCGCGCATCGATGACCAGCTGCGGGGCCGGTCCGGGCGCCAGGGGGATCCCGGCTCGAGCCAGTTCCACATCTCCCTGGACGACCGTATCTGGCGGCGCTTCGGCGGCCTTGAGATCGACGCCCTTCGCCGCCGCCTGGACGCCGCGGGGCACCCGGCCGGCGAGCCCATCACCCTGCCCGGGATGGGGCGCACCCTCCGGGAGCTGCAGAAAAAGGTCGAGGCCGAGGACGAGGCCATCCGCCGGGAGGTGCTCAAGTACGACCTGGTGGTGCATGTGCAGCGTGAGGCGATGTACGCCTGGCGGGCCACCCTGGTTACGGGCGATGGCTTTGATCCGGCGGACCTGGCCGCGGACCTGGCCGCGGACCTGTGCCAGCGTCACGAGGAGCCCCGGGAGCTGGAGCGGGCTCTTGAGGCCATGTTTCACCAGCCCTTCTCTGTCGAGGGGCTGCGCCCGTCGGACTTCGAGCAGGCGGCCGCAGATCGAGCCGCCGAGCTGGCCGAGCAGGGATTGGAGCGGTGGGGCGAGGCGTACGGCGAGCTGGGCCGGGCCCTGTTGCTGGAGAGCATCGACGAGCTCTGGACGGACCACCTCACCGCGCTGGACCGGCTGGAGGAGGGCATCGGCCTGCAGGGTTACGCCCAGCAAGATCCCCTCACCGCCTGGCGCCGGGAGGCCGGCCTGATGTACGGCGAGCTGATGCACCTGATCCGTTCCCGGGCCGTTGACCTCTGGATGCTCAGCCGGCCCGAGCCCGGTGACGAGCCGTACCGGGGCAACCCGGCGCAGCAGCGGACCACTCGCAAATCTTGATTGATTTGCAGGAAGAACATGGTACGCGCACCCTGTGAAGGGGTATGATCCCCGCATGAGTGGCCGAGAGCAGGTGGAGCAACTCCGCCGTGAGGTCGCCGCGCTGAGGGCGGAGCTGGCCGAGCAGACCAGTCAGCGGGATCAGGCCCAGCAGGTGCTGGACATCGCGGGCGTCATGATCCTCAAGCTGGACAAGGAGGGCACGGTCACCCAGGTCAACCAGCGCGGCTGCGAGATCCTCGGCTGGACCATGGAAGAGGCCCTGGGGCAGGACTGGTTCGCTACCTTTTTGCCCAAGGCCCACCGGGAGGAGACCCGGGAGGTCTTTGCCAAGCTGATGGCCGGAGAGCTGGAACCGCTTGAGTTTCACGAGAACCCCGTGCTGACCCGAAGTGGCTTCGAGCGGACCATCGCCTGGCACAACGCCCTGCTCCGTGACGAGGAGGGCCGCATCATCGGCACGCTGAGTTCGGGCGAGGACATCACGGGGCGCCGCGCCGCAGAGAAGGCCCGCAGCCAGGCCGAGGAGCTCTACCGCACCACCATCGACTCCCTGGACAGCACCGTGCACCTGGTGGATCGCGACCTGCGGGTGGTGCTCTTCAACCGCCGCTTCAAGGAGTGGTGCAAGGAGCTGGGGCTTGACACCAAGGCCGAAGGGCGCCCGCTGTTGGAGCTGTTCCCGTTCCTCCCCCCCGGGGTCCAGGAAGAGTACCGGCAGGTCTTCGCCACCGGGGAGCCGTGCACTACCCTGGAGGAGGTGGAGGTCAACGGGCAACATCTCCACACGAGGACCACCAAGCTGCCGGTGAGCATTGGAGACCGTGTGCTATCGGTGCTCACCACAGTTACCGACATGACCGGGCATCACAGGGCCGCCCAGGAACGGGAGCAGCTCCAGAAACAGCTCGTGGAGGTGCAGAAGCTGGAGTCGGTGGGGCGGCTGGCCGGCGGCGTGGCCCACGACTTCAACAACCTGCTCACCGCCATCAGCGGCTTCGCCGACATGGTCCAGGACGGGCTGGACCCGCAAGATCCGCTCAAGGAGGACGTGGAGCAGATCCAGAAGGCGGCTGCCTCGGCCTCGGAGCTGACCGCCCAGCTGCTCGCCTTCTCCCGCAAGCAGATCATCTCCCCCAGGGTGGTGAACCTGAACAGGGAGGTGGCGCGGTCAGAGCGCATGCTGAGGCGCCTCATCGGCGAGGACATCGACCTCTCCTTCCGGCCAGAGGGCACCCTGGAGAAGGTCCTGCTCGACCCGGGCCAGCTGGACCAGATCCTGATCAACCTGGCGGTCAACGCCCGGGACGCCATGCCCACCGGCGGCAAGCTAACCATCGAAACCAAGACCCGGCGCCTTGACGGCGAGGAGTGTGACACCTGCGGCGAGGCCGTCGAGGGGGAGTACGTCTCGCTCGAGGTCATCGACGACGGGCCGGGCATGGACGCCGCGCTCCGGTCCAAGATCTTCGAGCCGTTCTTCACCACAAAGGAGCAGGGCAAGGGCACCGGGCTGGGGCTGGCCACCGTCCACGGCATCGTGCACCAGCACGGCGGCCACCTTTCGGTGCGCACTGCCCCAGGCCAGGGCACGACCATCGTCATCTACCTCCCCTCGGTGCGCTCCGGCCTGACCCCGGTTCAGCTGGAGGCCCCTGTGGTGGACGCCAAGGGTGAGGAGGTCATCCTGGTGGTGGAGGACCAGGGGGTGGTGCGCAGGCTGGCCACGCGGGTCCTGAAGGGCGCCGGCTACAAGGTGCACGAGGCGAGGGATGGCGCCGAGGCCCTGGCGCGCATGGAGGAGATCCAGGGGCGCCTGGACCTGCTGCTCACCGACGTGGTGATGCCCAGGATGAGCGGCACCCAGCTGTATGAGCAGCTGCAGCAGACGAAGCCGGGGCTCCGGGCGCTCTTCATGTCCGGCTACCCCGACGACACGGTGGCCAACCATGGCGTGGTGGTGGAGGGCATCAACCTGCTGCAGAAGCCGTTCTTACCCCATGAGTTGGTTCGCCGGATACGAGAGACGCTGGATTCCTGACAACCGCTATTTCAGGGTGCGCACGCAGCGGAAGCCGTTGGGGCGGTACGCCGTGGAGGTGGACGAGGGGGGAAAGTCGTTGCGGTAAG
>CAZCFB010000068.1:0-24123 GCA_964497805.1 uncultured Kofleriaceae bacterium | reverse complement strand
CGGCCCCTGGGATGCTTGCTGGGAGCAGGTGAATCGGGTCCGCAAGGAGATCGAGGATTGCACGCCCGAGCAGGAGTTCACCGAGGATCCGGGGGAGGCGGAGGAGCGGATCCTCAAAGAGCAGCCCGGCGAATAAGCAAAAAACAGCAATTGCGCAATATGCATGATGTGATAGTATTTCCTTAAGGCCCAAACCTGAGGAGACATCATGTACCCCGAGATCACAGTCAACCTGGGCAACCTGTTCCTGTCCATGAGCGACGCCCTGGACCTGGCGTCCGACTCCCTGGCGCTGCACCAGCAACGCACCGCCTTGCTCGCCTGGGAGATGGCGCGGGCCGCCGGGCTCCCCCGGGAGCGGCAGGCCAAGATCTTCGTGGCCGCGCTGCTGCACGACATCGGCGCCCTCTCCCTGGAGGAGAAGCTCGAGCTCCAACGGGGCCAGATAGAAGATATCGACCTGCACTGCGTGCGTGGAGCGCAGCTTTTCGAGGAGGTGGACCTGCTGTCCGGGGCCGCTCCCCTGGTGAGGCACCACCACAGGACGCGCCAGAGCTGGGGGCCGAACCTGGACCGCGTGGGCTTCGACTCCCAGATCATCCTGCTGGCCGATTCAGTGGAGCGGGCCATCGACCGGGACAAGTACATCCTGCACCAGGACCGGCACATCAAGCGGCGCATCAAGGCCCTGGCCGGCGATGACCTGGACACCGGCCTGGTGGACCTGTTCATGGAGATCGCGGAGCGTGAGGAGCTGTGGCTGGACCTGATGTCCCCGCGGCTCTACTCGTTGCTGCTGCACAACGGCCCCTTCCGGCGGCTGGAGATCGACATCGATAGCATCAAGGACATCACCGAGATGTTCAGGTACATCATCGACTTCAAGACCCGGTTCACCGCCACCCACTCGTCAGGGGTGGCCGAATGCGCGGCCGTGCTCGCAATGCTCTTCGGCCAAACCGAGGCGGAGGTGGAGCTGCTCAGGATCGCCGGCCACCTCCATGACCTGGGCAAGATCGTGGTGCCCAACGCCATCCTCAACAAGCCCGGCAGGCTGACCCGCGAAGAGTTCGCCATCGTCAAGCAGCACACCTACTTCACCTTCTCGGTGCTGAGCACCATCAGCGGGCTGCGGGACCTGGCCGAATGGGCGGCCTATCACCACGAGAAGCTCGACGGCAGCGGCTACCCGTTCCGGCGCAAGGCAAAGGACCTGAACATCGGCTCGCGCATCATGGCGGTGGCCGACATCTTCACCGCCCTGACCGAGGACAGGCCGTACCGCCCGGGCATGGACAACGGCAAGATCTCCAGGATCCTCAAGGAGCAGGCGGACGATGGGCTGCTGGACTGGAAGGTGGTGGACATCCTTCTCAAGGACCTGCCGAGCATCAGCAAGTCGGTGAAGGCCACCCAGGCCCAGGCGCTGGAGCACTACGAGAGCAAGTTCGGGGTCAAGGTCGCGGCCTGACGCGTGATGCTCAGGCCAGGTCGCGCAGGGTAACCTTCTCCAGCACCTGGCGGCCGGCGGCCTCCGCCTCGTCGAGGATGCCGGCCAGGCGGCTGTTCTCCACGTCCTCTTCCAGATCAAAGGACTGGCCGTCCACGTCGCGCAGCACATGGACCAGGTCGGCCAGGGTCTGCTCCTGGATGTCCTTTCCGGGCAGGTAGCCCACATGGTCGGCGCCCTCGGAGCGCACCAGCACCTTGTGCAGGCAGAGGGTCTCCAGCACCCGCCGAACCACCGGGCCGAGGGTCTCGACCTCCCTGATCATGGTTGACGCCGTGGGCGGCGGATCCCCGCGGCGGAAGGCGCCAGCCACCAGCACGCACAGGCGCAGGGCCAGGTGCTCGCGGTAGCGGGTGTTCAGCTTCAGGCCGCCGACGTTCATGTACTCGGCGCGCACCGACTGGGTCGCGTAGGCGAAGGTGGCGCCGAAGAGGACGATGATCCAGCTGAAGTACATCCAGATCATGAGCAGGGGCAGCACGCCCAGGGCGCCGTACACCGCGCTGTACTTCAACGAGCCAGCGGTGAGCTTGATGAACAGCACCTTGCCCAGGCTCCAGAGCGTGCCGCCGACCAGGCCGCCGGCCAGGGCCGCCGTGACCCGCACCTTGGCCGCGGGCACGATGAGGTAGAGCAGGGTGAAGGAGATGCACACGGCCAGCACCGAGGTCAGGCTGAGCAGCAGCCGCCCCAGCCCGAAGGGGAGCCAGTTCACCACGGTCAGGGCGAAGGTGGAGCTCTGGAAGCGCGCGGTGAGAGAGATGGAGTACCCCATGAGCAGGGGGGTGAGGGTGATCAGGCACCAGAAGATGGCGAAGCGCACGAAGAAGGTGCGCCGCCGCCGGGTGGCCCAGATCTCGTTGAGGGACTTCTCCATGTTGGTGAGCAGCCCCACAGCCGAGTAGATCAGGATCAGGACGCCGACGCCGGCGATGGCCCCGGCGTTGATGTTCTGCACGAACTTCTCCAGCCAGGCCATCACCTCGTCGGCCTTGCCCACGGCGAGGTTGTCCACGATGGCCTGCTTCAGCGGCCCCTCCAGCCGGCTCAGGCCGCCGAACGCCTTGAACAGGGCGAAGGCCACGGCTAGCAGGGGCACGATGGAGAGCATGGTGTGGTAGGTGAGGGCCGCCGCGCGCAGGGTGATCTTCTCCTGGTAGAGAGAGCGCGCCGTGAACATGAACACTTCGAGCTGGCGCACGGCGAAGGCGGTCCAGCTCTTCTGGCCGCGGTACTTGTGGGCCCAGGTGCGGAGCCAGACCGGATCCCACAGGCTTGCCGCCCTCTGGCGCAGGGTCGGCTTCTCTTCGGGTGTGGTCATGGCGTGGCCTCGTCTTGAGCAGCCTCCCCGCCGAGCAGCACGAGGGTGGAGATCCGCTCGATGAACGCCTTGCGCGACGAGCCCCGGCCCAGCTCCAGGGAGGAGACCAGGGTGCGGTTGGCTCGCATCATGGTTTCGCCGCCGGCGGGGCAGGGGCGCAGGTAGCCAGAGAAGAGGTGCATGGCGTAGAGGTGGTCGCCGTCGCGCCCCACGTAGAGCATGATGTGCCCCTTCATGTAGAGCAGCACCACGGCGTCCTGGGCCGCGGCCTCGATGGCGTCAGCCTTGGCCTGGTCGCCCAGCGCGGACACATCCTTCTGGCGCACGCCGGCGCGGGACTGCATCCAGGAGTTGCGGGGCAGGAGCAGGCCGAAGCCTCCGAACAGGTCCATCAGCAGGCGGGAGCAGTCCCGGGTGCCGCCCACGCCGCCCCAGCCGTACGGGGACCCGAGCAGTGAGAGCGCCCGCGAGAAGACGGTAGCGCGGGTGAAGGCCGGGTAGCCGCGGCTCAGGCCCGGGCCGTCGTCGAGCCACCCCTTGCTCAGGCCAGAGGGGGTGGGCAGGGCCACGCGCAGGCGGCCGCCAGGCACGGCGGGCTCGGCCTGGAGCGGGAGCCGGAGCCCCAGCCGCACCATGCCGAGCAGGGCGCCGTCTTCCAGGGCGGACCAGACCGGCATGCGGTCTGCCTGGATCACCACGAAGTCCTCGGGCGCCAGGTATGCCGTGGCCTGATCCTTGCTCAGCGGTGGGGTGAGGGCGGCGGTGTCGATCCAGCCCTCGGCGTAGGGGGTGAAGACGTAGGCGAACCCGGGGGCCGTACCGAAGACGAGCACCGGCTCGCCCATGCGCACCCGGGAGCACTGCACCATGTCAAAGGCCTCGTCCCAGGGCTCCTCGTAGAGGGGCTTGGCCGTGGGGAAGCAGCGCAGGTCAGCGCCACGGTGGGCCACCCTCAGCTCGCGCTTGAGCTTGAGCGAGGTCATGCGCCCCTTGACCTCCTTGAGCACGCCGTCGGCACGGGTGCCGTCCGGGGAGACCCACTTGCCGCCCTCGATCACCTTCTTTAGGGCGCCCAGCCTCCGCTCCATGGCCGCCTGGAGCTGTGGCACCGTGCGGCGGAAGGTGAGCAGGTCGAAGCGCCCCACCGGGTAGCCGTCCTTCTCCATGGAGAGGATCCGCTGGTTGTGGGCCCCGATCTGGTCCCGATCCAGCAACCGCGCCGGGGGATCCTCCATGCGGCTGAGCCAGAAAGCGGCCAGGGAGTGCTCGGGGCGCTGGTGGGGCAGCACGGGAGGGGAGGGGGCGTTCTTGGGGCAAGGGCGCGGGGTGGCCCCGTTCTGCTTGCCCTGGTCCGGGGATGGCAGCTTTGAGGGGGAAGGGCAGGAGGGGAGGGCCAGGATGGCCAGGGCCAGGGCCAGGGATCCCTTTGGGATGGGGAGGTGGATCTTCATCGCAGCCCTGGATCGTATCAGCTTCGATTTGAGATCGCAGGTTTTTGGCCAGCCGGGGTTCGTCATGGATCCGCCACATCTTCTCCTTCGATCCTCAACCGCCGGGCCACCTCCGGGCCATCTGGGTCCCCGATAACAGTCAGAGGAGGAGAGAACATGCCGACAAAGAGACCCTTTCGAATCAACGCCCGCTACCTGGTGGCCGTGGGCTTCATCTACCTGTGCACCGCCTGCGCCTGGCTCTACCTGGGGGGGGTGACGCAGGGCCGCACCGAGGACCGTGACTACTCCCTGCGCGCCGAGGTGGGGCGCCTGTGGGGCGGATCCCACAACCAGGTGCCTCCCACGGTTACCCTCTCCCGGGTGCCCACCCCGCGCCCGGCGAAGGTTGTGGAGGGGCAGCCCAAGCCCAAGGCCCCGCCTCCCATCCCCGAGGCGTGCCAACAGACCACGGCCCTGGAGCCGCGCTCCACCGACGCCAGGGTGAAGCTCGACCTGGAGCACCGGCGCAAGGGGCTGCTCTGGTACAGCACCTACGGCGTACGCTTCGACGGCGCCTACGCCTTCAAGAACAGCACCCCGTGCAAGCGCACGGCCATGCTCTGGATCCCCCTGCCAGCCCAGGGCGCCATCTACGACGCGTTCACCGTGGAGCTGGACGGCAAGGAGACGCCGGTGGAGATCACCGCCCCGGATGACCAGTCCGGGGCCCCCGCCTCGGCCGCCCTGGCCCGGGTCTCCTTCGGCGCGGGCCAGCAGCGGGTGGTGCGCCTGCGCTACAGCTCCCGCGGCATGGATCGGTGGAGCTACGCCTTCGGCGCCAACACCGCCCGGGCCCGGGACTTCACCCTCAAGGTGGAGACCAACTTCGACGAGGTGGACTTCCCCGCGGCCTCCCTCTCCCCCTCGGCCAAGGAGGTCAGGGGCGCCGGCTGGCTGCTCACCTGGCGCTTTGGCAACCTGCTGGCCGACACCAGCGTGGCCGTGGGCATGCCCCAGCGGCTCAACCCCGGGCCCCTGTCAGCCGAGATCTCCCGCTTCGCCCCGGTCTCCCTCTTCTTCTTCTTCTTCGTGCTCCTGCTGGTGAGCGTGCTCAAGCAGGTGCGCCTGCACCCGGTGCACTACGGCCTCCTGGCCGCGTCCTTCTTCGCCTTCCACCTGCTCATGGCTTACATGGTGGACCACCTGCCGCTCTGGGCCTCCTTCACCATCGCCTCGGTCACCTCGGTGGGGCTGGTGGTGTCGTACCTTCGCCTGGCCGTGGGCGGGCGGTTCGCCCTGATCTGGGCCGGCGGGGCCCAGCTGCTCTACCTGGTGCTCTTCTCCCTGGCCTTCTTCCTCAAGGGGTACACCGGGCTGACCATCACCATCTTCTCGGTGCTCACCCTCTTCGTGGTGATGCAGCTCACCGGGCGGGTGGACTGGGCGGAGAAGTTGAACTGGGGCGGAGAAGGCCCGGCGCCTGACCCGGGCCATGAGCCGGGGCCGCCGTCGGGGGAGCCCTCGGTTGCCTGGGGCGCTTCCCCTGAACCCGCCCCGGTGGAGGGCATGTCCGCGGCGCCCGCCCGGCCAGCGCCCGCCCGGGAAGGAGAGGCCGCGGCCGGCAACGGCGGCGCGCGAACCCTCTTCTCGAGGGTGGAGTAGGGCGGATGGGACCTGTTGGGCGCGTTGAGCTGGTGGGCACGGTGCAGCCCCCCGGGACCGTCCAGGCCCCCCTCTCCGGCGCCGCCTGCGTCCTGTACCGGGTGCGCCTGGGCCTGCTCCAGCGGTTGCTGGATGGCTGGGGCGACGGGGGGAGCCAGGAGCTGTCAGGCGCGCAGTTCTCGATCACCTGCCGCCTGGGCCAGGTGCTGGTGGATTGCGCCGGCGCTGCCCACGTGCACCTCTCTCAGGGGCGCCGCCACAGGATCCGCCTGGGCCAGCACGACGGGGCCGACGCCCGGGTGGCCGCCCTGTATCAGCGCCTCCTGCGCCACCCGCCCGTCCGCCGGAACCGGGTCGCCGCCCTGGAACAGCGCCTGGATCCAGGGGCCCGCGTCTGGGTCTGCGGCGGCCTGGAGACCGTGCCTGATCCCGGGGGCCTCCCCGCGGGCTACCGCCTGCCTCCCGGGCGCATGGTGCTCAGGGCGGAAGAGCTGGCCGCGTTGCCGGTATAATGCTCTGCCATGAACATGCCTCCACGCGCCGCCGCTCACCTCTCCCTCCTGCTGCTCGTCGCCTGTACGGAGACCCCCACCCCCGCGGACTCCAGGGACTTTGCCGCCGGGGATACAGCCGCCCGCCGGGACACGGCCGCCCGGGATACTGTCGCACGGGACAGGGCGGTCCGGGATAAAGCAGCGCGCAGGGACAAGGGCGTCTCTCCGGGAAAGCTCATCACCTCTCCCATGAAGATCACCTACTACTGGCTGGCTCAGGAGAGCGATCATCCGGCGGGGCCACCCAACGCCACCATCGTCAACTCGGCCTGCAAGCCCATCGCCACGGTGTCCAAGAAGTTCTACGACGCCCTCTGCATTGAGGGGAGCGGCCGGCTCAAGGACGGCCGGGTGGTGAACTACTGGAAGAAGTGCTCTTGCGCCGCTGCCTGCAAGTCGGGCAGCAAGATCTGCTACAAGGCCCTGGACGTCAAAAAGTTCCCCTGGGGCATGGGCGCCAGCGTCAACGCGCTCAAGCCCCTGCGCTCCTGGGCCGTGGACAAGGGGATCATCCCCCTGGGGACCGTGCTCTACGCCCCGGCCTGGGACGGCGTGAAGCTGCCCAAGGTGGACGGCCTGGGCGGCTGGAACCACGACGGGTGCTTCCGGGCCGACGACGTGGGCGGCGGGGTCAAGGGCTATCACTTCGACTTCTTCGCCGGTACAAAGGCCATGTACCGGGCCCTGGAGAAGATCGGCGGCGGCAAGCTGCAGACCCACAAGACCTTCAAGGTCTATCGGGACGCCGGCCGCTGCGCCCACCTCAAGAAGTGAGCTGATGGAGATCCCTTCGGTCTGTCCCCACTGTGACGCTGCCTACCGCTGGGAGCTTAGCCTGGCCGTGGAAGAGGAGCTGGCCTGGCGCGCGCCGGACGGACCAGCCTTCCTCTTCGCCTGCGCCGCCTGTGAGGGGATCGTCTCCATCTCGTTCGCCTGGAGCCTGGTCCTGGGTTCGGATCCCCGCGCCCTGCGCCTGGCGGGCGGACCCACCGAGCTGAAGGAGAGCCCGCGCATCATGCTGGTGGACGAATGCCCCCACGGGTGCGGCGCGCAGCTGGGCCTGCAGCTGGACCCGGATGATCCGTGGGCCGCTGACACGGTGTGGCCGGACGAGGACCGGGTGCTCGGCGGCTACCGTTGCCCGCGCTGCGACGGGGAGGGAGTGCTGCAGATTAGACCGGTTGTTGGCGCTGGGAAATTTGAATAATTATTCGGCGGGTGGGTCTTCAGTCTTAAAGCGTTTCATTAACCTTTCAAGCACCACCCTCCAGGCCTTTGTGAAGTAGGCCCTCCCCTTTTCCCACGAAGCTCCGGCCTGAAAGCCGGAGTGGATTATCTCCACCCGGGTGCCCTCACCCTGGGCTGCCAGCTTCACGGTGATCAAGGTGTGGGCGTCCCGTAGCTCGGAGATGTTGGGCGGGAAGTTCCAGGTGAAGGCGACCTTGCCAGGTGGATCCAGCTCCACCAGGACGCACCCCTCGCTCCCCTGCTTGCCAGCCGGGGCCTCCTTGACGAAGTACATCTCGTAGCGGCCGCCCTCTCTGGGTTCCACCAGCGCGGAGGGGGAGAAGAAGGTCTTCACCCCCGCGGTGGTGGACCAGGCCTCGTAGACCTGTTGGGGCTTCGCCGATACCTGGACCGTGAAGGTAATGGGCAACAGACCGGCCGGGGGATCCGGGGCGCGCTTCCAGGCGAACTCCCTGGAGAGCGCCTTGCCCTTCTCCACGCCGGAGATGGCGGCCGTGAGCGACTGGCCCTGGCGGCGGTACTGGACCTTCCGGGGGAAGTCGTGCTTCGGGTTCTCGAACAGGGCGGCGTTGGCCTCTGTGGCCGTGGCGGTGAACCGGGTCATGCGCTGGCCCTGGGGCCAGGCCGTGTAGACCACCTGGTTCCCCGCCTGGAGGATCTGGAGGTGCTCGCGGAAGATCTCGGTTTCGCCCTTCAGGGTGCGGCTCAGGCCGATCATCAGGCGCGGGTGCACCTGCCACCAGCGCTCCTCCAGGGTGTTGTTCTTGTGCTGGCCGCTCCAGGCGCCCAGGAGGAAGGTGGGGAGGGTGGGGGGGGTGAGTGTGGGGGGTTTGGGTGCTGGGGGTAAAGGGCAAGCGGTGAGGGCCAGGAGGGCCAGGGCCAGGGCCGGGGCCAGGGCCAGGGGTTTAGTAATAGACATCGACGGTCACCTTGCGGGCGTTGGGGAGCTTGGAGATCTCCAGGGTGAAGCGGCCCTTCCCCTCGAGCGTGCCCTTGGTAATGGAGCCCAGGTAGGCGCGCACGATCTTGCCGGTCTGGATCTCCTCGGTGCAGCCGGTCTTGGCCGCGCCGGTGCAGGCGGCGAGCGCCTTGCCGTCCAGGGTGAGTCCGGGGGTTCCCGTGCCCAGGGCGGTGTGGGTCTGCTTGAAGGTGGCGCCGTCGTACATGGTGTAGGCGCCGTCCTTGCCTGTGAGCACCCACAGGCCCAGTTCGCCCGCCTCGGCCACCTTGAGCCCCTTGACGGAGCTGTCGGTGGCCTTGTGGTCCAGGGTGTCCACCTGCGCGCGGAAGTAGGGGATGATGGCCCCGTCCGGGCCGAACACCGGGATCTTCTCCAGGGGCGCGGACACTGTGTGCTCCCGGCCGCCGGCGTACTTGCCGCCGTCCGCCAGCAGCCGCCAGTTATCACCCCCGGGCAGGTACACCTTGCGGGTTGTTGCCCCCTTGGTGACCACCGGCGCCACCAGCAGCGAGGGGCCGAGCAGGTACTGGTCCTTGATGTCTGCCGCCTTCGCATCCTTGGCGTAGTGCAGCGCCAGGTGGCGCACCATGGGGACCCCCTTCCCCGACGCCTCCTTGCTCAAGGTGTAGCGGTAGGGGAAGAGCGCGACGTGAGCGCGCGCCATGGCGCCGAAGTACTTCTTGGTGGCCGCGTCCTGGTCCCACTGCCAGTTGTCCTTGGCGTCGGCGCCGTGGTGCGTGCGCATCACCGGGGAGTAGGCGCCCATGGCGGTCCAGCGGTAGAACAGCTCCTTGGTGCGGTGGGGCACGCCCTGGCTGGAGTAGCCGCCTATGTCGTGGGTCACCACAGGGGCCCCGGCCATGCCGAGGTTCACCATGATCGGGATCACCGAGGCCATGCCGTCGTACCCGCCGAACTCGGTCTGCTGGTCGCCGGCCCACACCACCGGCGCCTGGCCCGCGGTGCCGGTGAAGCCGGAGCGCACGAAGAAGACGTAGTCCCCGTCGGGGCGGGCCTTGTCAAAGGCCTCCCGGTTCACCTTCTGCCACATCACCGGGTACAGGTTGTGGGCCTCGTCACCCAGCTTGCCGTCCGACATCTTGGCCTTCACCGGCAGCCACTCGCCGTAGTCGGCCATCCAGCCGTCCTGGCCCATATCCAGGGCCGTCTTGGCGTACCCCTTGAACCAGTCCTGGGCCGCCTTGAGGCTGAAGTCGGGCAGGGCGGTGGGCTGGCCGAACACCCCGGAGAAGGAGAGCACCTTGCCGTCCTTGTCCTTGACCAGGGTCCCATTGTCGTGGCCCTGCTTCCAGTGCGGGTAGTTCTTGTCGATGAACTGGTTGAAGTAGCCGAGGAAGCGGATGCCCTGGCCGTGCAGGGTCTTGATCATCCCCTTGAGGTCCGGGTAGAGGGTCTTGTCCTGGGTCCACTTGTAGTGCAGGTGGTAGCCGCCGGCCTCGTTCTTCCCGCCGATCCAGTCCTCGCTCCAGATGGCCGAGGCCGGGATCTTCTCCTGGCGCAGGACCTTGGCGCCGTCGAGCACCTTCTTGGCGCCATGGATGATGTCGATCCAGGGGCCCAGAGCCCACTTGGGCAGCTGCGGCGGCCGCCCGGTCTCCCTGGTGAGCCGCTCCAGCACGGTGGTGAAGGCGGGGCCGTCCACAACCAGGTACTTGAGGGTGCCGGTCCAGGTCTCCACGGCCCAGCGGTTGCTGTTGTCCTTGTGGCAGAAGTTGAACACGTTGCGCTGGCTGTTTTGAACCAGGATCCCGAAGCCGGTGGTGTGCATCATGAACGGGATCGGGAAGTAGCTGTCGTGGATGTCTCCCTTGAGGGGCCACTGGTCAGTGAGGAACTTGCGGCGCACCTTGCCGATGCCCTGCTCCGAGGTCCAGGTGGGGATGATCTCGCCCCGGTGCTGGGTGCCGTGCACCATGGCGCCCATGCCATAGAAGCGGTCCGCGGCGCCGCAGGCGAAGGACTGGATGGCGCGGTTGGCCGGGGACTTGCCCTGGGCCACGGTCACGGCCAGCACGCCGGCCGCGTGGGAGCTGTAGGTGATGGTCCCTTCCCCCGCCTGTAGGGTGAGCTGGCCGCCCTTGTAGGAGAGGACCTTGACGCTGTCCGCAGCGCTCCAGACCGGGGGCGTCTCGTCGAACACGGACATGCCGTAGGCGGTCTGGATGTTCAGCTCGGACTTGCGCCAGCCGGCGAGGCCCGGGGGCTTCTTGCCGTCTGCCTTGTCCTCGAGCTTCACGTCGCTGCGCATGAGCAGGGATCCGTCCGCCTTGCGCTTGATCTCCAGCGAGGACTTGCCCAACAGGACGGTGAAGTCGCCCACGGTGTATGAGCCTGGACCGAGGTCGTTCTGGCCCGCGGGATCTTCATCGCCGCAGGCGGCCATCAAGGGGAGGAAGAGGATCATCAGGTAGGCTCTATTCATGCCGCGAGCATATCAACAATGTCCGGCCTACCCAACGCCCGGGCGATGGCTCATAATGACTGGTCAAATCCCCCGGATATTGAACGAAGGGGCCGGGACGCCATTGACACGTCAAGGAGGATCGCGCTGATGCCAGCTCTGAAACGCTTCCAGAAAATCACCATCGCCATTTCTCTGTTGGCCCTCGCCGGGCTCGCCCTCGGCTGCGGCGCGACCGAGGAGGATTGTGACGCCGCGTCAGTCTGCTCCTGTACAGGGATCCAGGACTGCACGCGCCACTGCACCGAGCGGGGGTGCGAGTTCTTCAGCGACAACGGCTGGCTCACCTCGTTCAACTGCCCGGACGGCGGCTGCAAGGCGACCTTCCGGGGCACCGGCGCGGGGGCCCTGCACTGCCAGGGCGGCGACTGCGAGGCGACCGGTCATGGCGCCGGGGCGAGGGTGCTCAACTGCGAGGGCAACGGCTGCACCATGACCTGCGACGGCTCTGGGGAGTGCATCCTCAAGGGCTGCATCGACAACTGCAAGATGGTGATCACCGGCGCGGGCGTCGGCAAACTCAAGGACTGCGCCAAGAACTGCACCATGGAGTGCTCTGGTCAGGGGCGCTGCGAGATGCCCAACTGCAAGGAAACCTGCAAGCAGAGCTGCTCCGGTCCGGGCGCTTGCTTCATGACCGGCTGCACCTCCGGGTGCGACCAGAATTGCAGCGGTACGGGCGCCTGCACCACCAAGAAGTAGCCCCGCCTTCCCCCGGTAAGGAGCCGGGGAGGCCGCGCGGGCGGCTACCTCAACTCTGGCAATCGCACCCGCCCCTGGTGTTGTAGGGAAGGCTGGGGGCCCCGCCGTACTGTGAGTAGGTGGAGTACGCCCCGCTCATGGACTCGTCGCTCACCTGGCCGCCCATTCGCCAGCGCACCAGCTGGCCGCCGCCCAGGCTCCGCACCTCCAACATCCACTGTCCACGCGCCGGGGTATCGCTCAGGGTTGCGAGCGAGTCGATGGTCGGGTTGCCGTCCGAGCCGTACCAGCCCCTGACGCCATCTCCGGTGACGCCCCGGGACCGCTCGCCGTCCAGCAGTTTGAACGTCGCCCCGGATGGCGTGACAAGGCTCACCTCCACGCTGCGAGGATCGTCCGCCTCCACCTGCACGAACACCGAGAGGCGCTGCAGGAGCCCCCGATCTTCAATCTCAACGTAGAAGCCGGTGGACCCGCGCCTGTCCAGGCGTCCGCCACCGTGCTGCACGGCGAAGGGGCGCAGGGGAGACGCGGAGGCCTCACGTTCACACCCGTCCAGCACGCCCCGGTTGGCAATGGTGGCGGTGGCGCTGGTCAGGGCGGCGGCGCGAAGAAAGGTGCGCCGCTTCACGTTGGGTGGTGAGACGTCTACAGCGCCGATGGTTGCCCTGAGTTGCTCCTCGGGGATCGCCTCCAGCAGGGCCCGTTCGGATGGACGCAGGAAGACCCCGCGTTCGTACACAGCCTCGGCCCTCCGCCTGATTAGATCGTCTGCGAATCGGCTGTCCGACGCGGCGAAGAAGATCGCCCGCTCGATCCCGAGGGGCAGGTCCGCCCTGTCCACCCTGAAGTGGCCAGGTGCTTGTTTCGGTTTGCCAGTCATACCCGCCCTCCTGTCTGTCCCGGATCCAGCGTATCACATCAAAAACCACGTTATTCGTGTGGTTTTTGGAGTCCATCTCTCTCTCCTCTGGCATTGCGCGCCGGTCCTTGGCGGGATTAAGATCCCGGCCATAAAGCGGAGGGAGAGATGGCCAAGACAGCGGTTTTTATCTGTGACTGCATGGGGCTGGTGTCTGATCACCTGGACACCGGCACCCTCGAGGAGTTGGCAGGCACCTGGGAAGAGGTGGGGCTGGTGCGCAGGGTTGGCAAGCTGTGCGGCAAGGCCGAGCTGGCAGCCATGGCCGCCGAGCTGCGGGAGGCAGGCGCCGACCGTTTGATCTACGCCGGCTGCTCCCCCCGCATGTCCCTCAAGTTGCCGGAGCAGCTCCTGGAGGCCACGGCCCGGGAGGCGGGCATCGATCCGTCCCTGGTGGAGGTGGCCAACATCCGCGAGCAGTGCGCCTGGCTCCACACCGGCGACCATGAGGCGGCCAGCGCAAAGGCGCGGGATATGCTGCGCATGGCCCGGGCGCGCCTGCTCCGGGCCGATCCCACCGGAGAGAAGGTGCCCCTGGAGAAGCGTGTGCTGGTCATCGGCGGTGGCCCCGCGGGGCTGGCGGCCACCGAGGAGCTGTGCCAGGCCGGCGTCCCTGTGACCCTGGTGGAACAGAACGCCTACCTGGGCGGGGCCATGTGCCAGCTCCCCTATATTTTCCAGACCGAGGGGTGGCCCTCCACCTGTGAGAGCCGCTGCGTTGGCCCGGTGCACGCCCGGGCCGCGGACACCAGCCCGCTGGTCACCACGCTAACCTCGGCCACGGTGACCTCCCTGAAAAAGGAGGACGGCAACTTCACCGCCCACCTGGCCCTGGGGCCCCGCTTCGTGGACCCGGAGAAGTGCATCTCTTGCGGCGCGTGTGAGGAGGTGTGCCCGGAGAGCGCGCCCAGCGCCCACGACCTGGGCCTGATCCGGCGCAAGGCCATCGCCAAGGACTTCCCAAGGGCGGTGCCCGACGCCTACTCCATCCTGGACGAGGCGTGCACGCGCTGCGGCGACTGCCTGCCGGTTTGCCCCACCGAGGCCATCGACCTTGAGGCCAGGCCCTCCGAGGTGGAGCAGCGGGCCGGCGCCGTGATCCTGGCCACGGGGGCCACGCCGCGGGATCCTGGAAAGAACCCCGAGCTGGGCGCCTCCCATCCCAACGTGATCACCGCCCTGCAAATGGAGCGAATGCTGCGCCATGGCCTGGAGCGCCCCGACGGCGGCGGCGAGCCAGAGTCCATCGTGTACATCCAGTGTGCCGGCTCCAGGGCGGGTATGGAGAAGCAGGGTGAAGGGGTGCCCTACTGCTCGCGCACCTGCTGCTCCGTGACGGCCAAGCAGGTCAAGCGCCTGAGCCTTAACGCCCCCATGACCGAGGTGTCGGTGCTCTACTACCGTGACTTCCGTACCTACGAGCGCGCCCTGGAGAAGCTGTATCAGGACGTGAGCGCCATGGGGATCGAGTTTCACAACGGCGAAGTCACCGGGGTGGTTCCGGACCCGGAAGAGGAGGGGGTGCTGAAGGTTCAGTACGATTCCATCGGCGACGGTGAGGGCGACGGTGGGGAGCTCGAAGCTGACCTGGTGGTCCTGGCTTGCGCTCAGGAGCCGCGGCTTCCCGCTGCGGCGCATGACATCGGCATGCCGGTGGATCCGTACGGCTTCCCCATCGAGAACCAGCCGCGGCTGCTGCGCCCCACCGAGACCTTCGTGGACCGGGTCTATGCCGTGGGCGCTGCCGCGGGGCCCAAGCCGATCCAACCGTCGGTGGAGCAGGGGGCCGCCGCCGCGCTCAAGGCGATCCAGGCCCTGGCGCCCGGCGAGCGCGAGCCCCTCAAGCATGCCAGCCGGGTGGACCTGACCCGCTGCTCGTCCTGCGGGGTTTGCGCCTCGGTCTGCCCCCACGGCGCGGTGCGCATGACCGACGACGGCGCCCTGGTGGAGGAGGCGTTCTGCCAGGCGTGCGGCATGTGCGGGGCGAGCTGTCCCTCCCACGCCGCGGGCCTGCGCAACTTCAGCGATGAGCGGCTGCTGGCCGAGGCGAAGGCCGCCTTCACCGAGGCGCCAGCGGGGGAGCCGAGGCTGCTGGCCCTGCTCTGTTACTGGTGCGCCTACGGCGGCGCGGACCTGGCCGGGGCGGATCAACGGAGCATCCCGCCAGGGGTGCGCACCATGCGGGTCCGCTGCTCATGTTCCATGAACCTGGGCCTGGTGATGGAGCTGTTCCGCCAGGGGGTGGACGGCGTCTTCATCGGCGGCTGCCCGGAGAACTCGTGCCACCACATGTGGGGTAACTGGTTGTCCCACAAGCGCGGCGGCATGATGAAGCAGCTCATGGAGCAGACCGGCTTCGACCCCCGGCGCCTGCGCTATGAGGTGATCGGCATCCCCCACGCGGCCAAGTTCGAGGAGGAGATGGGCAAGATGTACGCCCTGCTCCGGGAGCTGGGTGACAACCCCTTGCAGGCTGCAGCCGGCAACGGAACCCGGGAGGCATCATGGCTGACAAAGTGAAGCTGGCCGTTAACTGGGCGGCCGCCTGCGGTGGCTGCGATGTGTCGATCCTCGACCTCGAGCAGATGGTCCTGGAGCTGAGCGCCCTGGCCGACTTCGTGTTCTGGCCGGTGGCCATGGACTTCAAGCGGGACCACTTCCGGGCCATGCCTGCCGGCTCGGTGGACGTGGGCATCTTCAACGGGGCGGTGCGAACCGAGGAGCAGGAGGAGGACGCCCTGCTCATGCGGGAGAAGTGCAAGGTGCTGGTGGCAATGGGCGCCTGCGCCTGCTTCGGCGGCATCCCTGGTCTGGGCAACGTGGCTGATCGGGAGGCGATCCTGCGTACGGCCTACCTGGACACCCCGAGCACTGACAACCCCGACGACCTGCGCCCGCAGGAGCGCCACACCGAAGGAGGGTGCGAGGTGACCCTCCCTGCGTTCAAGGATCGGGTGCGCCCCCTGCATCAGGTGGTGGACGTGGACCTCTACCTGCCGGGCTGCCCCCCCACCGAGGAGCGGCTGGTGGATCTTGTGGGCGCGGTCAAGGCCCTGGCCAGCGGGGAGGCGCCACCGCCGGCGGGGACCTTCCTGGCCTCGGACAAGGGGCTGTGCGCCGAGTGCCCCCGCAAGGAGACGCGGGGCACCCGGGTGGTTGAGTCGTTCATCCGGCCTCACCAGATCCAGGCCGACCCGGATGTGTGCCTGTTGGACCAGGGGCTGGCCTGCATGGGGGTGGCCACCCGCGGCGGCTGCGGGGCCAAGTGCGTGGGCGTGGGCATGCCGTGCCGGGGCTGCTTCGGGCCGCTGCCGGCGGCGCACGATCCCGCGGCCGAACTTGTGGGCGCGCTGTCGGTGCTGCCCGGGCCCAAGGGGGAGTGGGATATGCCCCTGCACCAGGTGGTGAACCCTGCGCGCAGCTTGAAGGACCCCCTCGGCACCCTGTACCGCTTTACCTACCCGGTCTCCATGGGCAGGCGAACCATCAAGGAAGGAGGCTGATCCCATGGGCGCTGGCCGAACCATCACCATCTCTCCCATCACCCGCCTGGAGGGGCACGGCAAGATCGACATCCACCTGGACGAGCAGGGCATGGTGGAGGACTGCTTCTTCCAGGTGGTGGAGCTGCGCGGTTTTGAGGAGTTCCTCAAGGGCCGCCCCGCCGAGGAGCTGCCCCGGATCACGCCGAAGATCTGCGGCGTGTGCCCCGGCGCGCACCACATGGCCTCGGCCAAGGCCCTGGACGACCTGTTCCAGGTGGCCCCGCCCCCGGCCGCGGTGCGCCTGCGGCGCCTGTACTACGCCGCGCACATCGCCCACAGCCACATCCTGCACTTCTTCGCCCTGGCCGCCCCGGACTTCATCCCCGGCTCCGCGGCGCCGGCCACCGAGCGGAACCTCCTCGGCCTGGTGGACAAGGTGGGCGTGGAGGTGGGCAAGCGCGTGCTCCAGGCGCGGGGCAGGTGCCAGAAGATCCAGGGGGTCATCGGCGGCCACCCGATCCACCCGGTGGCCGCGCTGCCCGGGGGGATGAGCAAGGCCCTCACCGAGGAGGAGCGGGGCGAGATGCTGCCCTGGGGTGACGACCTGATCGACTTCGCCGGCTTCGCCCTGGACCTGTTCCGTGAAAAGGTCCTGGGCGATGAACGCTACCTCGAGCTGATCACCGGCGACGTCTACTACCACGAGACAAACTACGCCGGCATGGTCAACGCCCAGGGGAAGGTTGATCTGTATGACGGGGAGATTCGCGTCATCGATCCGGCGGGCGCGGAGGTGTGCAAGTTCCCGGGCAAGGATTACCTGGAGCATATCGCCGAGCGGGTCCTCCCCTGGAGTTACCTCAAGTTCCCCTACCTCAAGGCGCGGGGCTGGAAGGGGCTGCAGGCGGGGGCGGAGAGCGGCATCTACCGGGTCAACACCCTGGCCAGGCTCAACGTGTCCAGCGGCATGTCCACGCCGGCGGCGCAGGCCGCCTACCAGGAGCTGTACGACACCTTCGGCTGTGATCCCGTGCACCACACCCTGGCCTACCACTGGGCGCGGCTTGTTGAGCTGCTCCACGCCTGCGAGGAGGTGGCGCGGCTGCTGGCCCTGCCGGAGATCACCAGCCCCGATGTGAGGCGTATGCCCGAGGCCACGCCAGAGGAGGGCGTGGGCGTGGTGGAGGCGGCCCGGGGGACCCTGTATCACCACTACCGCACCGACCGGGACGGCATGATCAAGGAGGCCAACCTGATCGTGGCCACGGCCCAGAACAACGGGGCCATGGGCCTGTCGGTGAAGCGCGCGGCGGAGCGCCTGATCAAGGACGGGGCCCCGGACGAGGCCGTGCTCAACCAGGTGGAGATGGCCTTCCGCGCCTACGACCCCTGCCTGGCCTGCGCCACCCACGCAGCGCAGGGCGCCTCACCGCTCAAGGTGCGGCTACATCAAGGCGGAGAGCTTGTCAGGGAGCTGAGGAGGTAGTCTCTATTCGGTCACACACCGAAACGTGATCCGCGCGTCCAACCCCTTGGCCTCGTCGTCGGCGCCCATGGCGGCGGGCTCCCAGCGGATCTTGTTCTCCTTCTTGTCCGCGCAGTCCGCGTCGATGTCCACGCAGAGCTTCTCCACCCGCTGGATGATGGTCACCTGTGCCTTGCCCAGCCGCCTGGGGTTCGGGTTCCGGTGCTCGAGCTTGGCCTTGATCTGGCAGTTCGGCAGCCAGTCCCTGAGCTGCTCGCTTAGCCCCTCCTTCTCGGAGGACCAGGAGGACGCCTCGGCGGTGAGCCTGAGGGTGTAATCCATGGCCGCTTTTTTGGCCTCCGCGGCGGGGGCGGGGGCAGGGGCGGCTGGAGGTGGCGCAGGCGCGGCAGCGGCAGGGGCAGGGGCAGGGGCTGGAGGTGGAGCCGGAGCAGGGGCCGGGGCGGCTGGCGCTTCGTCGGCCTCATCTTCCAGGGGAGGGGCCACCTCATCAACGAACTGAGCCATGGTGGCCTTGTCTTCGTCACCACCGGACAGGGACTGCGCGCTGATGGTCAGGAACCCACCCATGAGCAGCCCCACCACCATTGCGATGATGATGGGCAGCCCCGGGGTCAGCTCGGCCTTGATCTGTTCTGGCGCCAGGGGGGCGGCGGTCGCCACCGTCTCCGCGGGGCGCGCCGGCCCCGGCTTGTCCACGATGGTTGCCACGTCCTTTCTGTGTTCAACGTTTACATCGGTGGAGCCGTCCCCTCCGGCGGGGGGCAACACCTCGCGCTTCTTGGCGAAGAGCAGGCGCCGCGCCGAGGTCAGCTCGCGGAGGTTCTTGGAGTACTCCTTGTAACCGTCCCGGTTGGCGATCCTGGCCAGGAGGGCGCTCGGGCCGTTGACGTTTCGCTTCCAGGGCAGGTCCCTTCGGTCGTCCGAGATGCTGCCGTAGGAGGCGATGAGCGTGGCGCCCAGCGCGCGCAGATCAAAGTCCGCGCATGACTCCCCGCCCAGGATTTCCTCGGCGCAGGCGTAGCGGGGATCGCCCCGCAAATCCCGAAGATTCACGCCCTGGCTCTCCCGCCAGGTGGCGTAGGCGCGCGACATGCCGAGGCCGAAGATGCGCCGCGGGCTCTCGGGGTTCAGCCACCGCTCGTTGATCCCGCCATGAACGTAGCCGCCCTTGTGCATGATCTTCAGCGTGGCGATGAGGTTGCCGTGCTGCGCCTCCCGGCTGACGAAGGACCACCCGGGGAGGTAATCGAGCAGCACCACCACCTTGCCCTTGGGCATGGCCGCCTTGCGGATCCCCGTGAAGGTGGCGTCCATGAGGGCGCCGGCCAGTTCCTCCCAGATGGCCGATATGGCCTCATCCGGGAAGGTCTGCCAGGAGACCATCAAGCAGTGCTTGGTCCCCAGAGGGAAGGTGGCGAAGCAGGCGTCGCTCAGGTCAGGATCCGCGTCGATGGTGGAGCTGTCCCGAGCGTACCAGGCCCCGGCGTACCGCTTGGCCAGGTTGAAGGTGGCAGCCGCAGCCTGGCCATTTTCATTGCCATAGATGGGCTGGAAAAGTCGACACGGTTCGTCGTTGGCGCTCAGCGTCGCCAACGATTCCTGGGACCCGAGCCGCGCGCTGATAGGACAGTAGTACTTGGGCCAGTTCATGATCGATCCTTGCTGGATATGGCGTCATTCTCGCTAAATTTGGCCAGAAAAACAAAAAAGGACGGGCCACGGGGGCCCGCCCTTTAACTATTTATCGCAGCCGATCAGCTAGGCGCGACGCACATTCCTTGCCTGCAGGCCCTTGGGGCCCTCGGTGACTTCGAACTCAACAGCGTCACCCTCATTGAGGCTACGGAACCCCTCCATCTCGATGGCGGAGTGGTGGACGAAGACGTCCGGACCGCTCTCCTGGCTGATAAAACCGAAACCCTTAGAATCGTTGAACCACTTCACTGTCCCTTTTTCCACTTCTTACTTCTCCTTCTTTGGCGCTCCGACCCAACAGCCGCGACCGCCGCCTACACTTCGCGGGTGCAACCTTCTCATTCCCATTATCCCGCGTTGAACCGCGAAAGGTTCCCACCCCTCTTTTTGAATCGTCAAGACTTTTTTTTGCATTCTCAAAACCACCCATTAGATGCCTCAGGTTGCGCCTGCCCCGTGGATCGCTCATATATCCACCCGAACACTGGCCTGGGAGGAGGAGACCCGATGAGCGCTGATCCGCTGAAGATCCGACGAATACACCATGTTGAACTCTGGGTGGGCAACGCCCTGCAGGCGACCTACTACTACCAGCGCGCCTTTGGCTTCGAGCTATACGGCTACCGCGGCCTGGAAACCGGCTCCCGGGAAGAAACCTCATATGCGGTGCGCCAGCACGACGCGCGCATGATCTTCACCGCCCCCCTCACTGACAGCGGCGCGGTTTCTGACCATGTGAAGCGCCACGGGGACGGGGTTCGCGATATCGCCTTTGAGGTGGATGACGCCGACGCAGCCTTCGCCGCCGCCGTGGAGCGGGGCGCAGTCCCTGCCGCGGAGCCCCACGACATGGAGGGCGAGGGCCCCACCGTGCGCCACGCCTCGGTGCGCACCTACGGCGACACCCTCCACTCCTTCATCTCCGCCCCTGGCGGCGCTCCCGACCTGCTGCCCGGCTTTGAGCTCCGTGAGGACGACCGGCCCGACCGGGGCGACGGCGCAGGGTTACTGCTGGTGGACCACATCGTGGGCAACGTGGAGCAGGGCAAGATGGAGACCTGGTGCGACTTCTACCGGGATGTGCTCGGCTTCCACCGCTACATCACCTTCGACGACAGTGACATCTCCACCGAATACTCGGCGTTGCAGAGCATTGTGATGTCCGATCCGACTCAGACGGTGAAGTTTCCAATAAACGAGCCAGCCGAGGGCCGCCGCCTGAGCCAGATCCAGGAGTACATCGACTACTACATGGGGCCGGGCGCTCAGCACATCGCCCTGCTCACGGACGACATCGTCACCACCGTCAAGGCCCTACGCGCCGGGGGCGTGGAGTTCCTGGACGCCCCGCGGTCCTACTACGAGGGGCTGCTGGACCGGGTGGGAGAAATCGAGGAGGACCTGGAGATCCTTTCCCCCCTCGGTATCCTGGTGGACGCTGACGAGGAGGGGTACCTGCTGCAGATCTTTACCAAGCCCATCCAGGACCGCCCCACCCTTTTTTATGAGATTATCCAGCGCAAGGGGTGCCGCGGCTTTGGTAAGGGTAACTTCAAGGCCCTCTTCGTGGCCCTGGAGCAGGAGCAAGAGCGGCGCGGTAACCTGTAGGGAGGGAACCGATGCACTTTGTCAACTTCGCGCTGGTGAACGACCCGGGTGCGGTCCAGGTGGGCTGGCTCCGTGAGGGGCGGATCATCCCCCTGGCCTCATTGCTGAACATGCCGGCGCTTCCCCTGGGCGGCGGCTGGGGAATCGACACGGCGGCCCATGTGCACGCGTGGAGCAGCTCCCTGGCGACGCTGGAACCCGCCACCGTGGAGGGCGCGGCGTCCCTGTCGCTCGACCAAATAATCTGGCTGCCGCCGGTATACCCGTGCCCCTCCTTCCGAGACTTCTACGCCTTCGAACAGCATGTGAAGACCGCCCGCGGGCGGCGCGGGCTGGAGATGGTGCCCGAGTGGTACGAGGCCCCGGTGTTCTACTTCTCCAACGCCGACGCGCTCCTGGGCCACGGCGCCGAGGTGGCCCCTCCCCCGGACGGAGAGTGGCTCGACTTCGAGCTGGAGGTGGCCGCGGTCATGGGCCGCCACGGGCGCGATATCCCGGTGGAGCAGGCGGAGCAACACATCGCCGGCTACACGGTGCTCAATGACTGGAGCGCGCGGGACATCCAGCGCCAGGAGATGAAGGTGGGGCTCGGCCCGGCCAAGGGCAAGGATTTCGCCACGTCGGTGGGCCCCGCCCTGGTGACGCCGGATGAGCTGGAGCCTCACCGCAGCGGCAAGGGCTACAAGCTGCAGATGACCGCCCGGGTCAACGGCCGCGAGCTCTCACGGGGAAGCTGGGACACCATCACCTTCTCCTTCGCGGAGATGATCGCCAGGGCCAGCCGGGGGGTGTGGCTCAAGCCCGGCGACCTCATCGGCAGCGGCACCGTCGGCACCGGGTGCATCCTCGAGCTCGGGCCGGAGAACACCGGAGGGTGGCTCAAGCCCGGGGACGAGGTCGAGCTGGAGATCGAGCAGCTCGGCGTGCTGTGCAACCGCGTGGGCGGAAGCCAGAACTGACGGACATACATCGGAGAACACAATGCCCATCTACCACCGCCTCGGAGAAATCCCGCCCAAGCGGCACTCCACCTTCCGCAAGCCTGACGGCGACCTCTACCCGGAGCAGGTCATGGGGAACAAGGGCTTCGCCGGGCTCAGCTCCATTATCTACCACCACAAGCTCCCCACCGCGATCTCCGAGGTGGGCGACATGACCGAGGTTGCCCCCCAGGCGGAAGAGCCCGGGCCCCTGCGCCTGCGCCACTTCCGCAGCGCTGGGATCGCCGTGGGCGGGAGCGCCACCCTCGACCGGACCCCCCTGCTGTTCAACGAAGACGTGACCCTTTCGGTTGCGCGTCCCACCATCACCGACGACTTCACCTTCCGCAACGGCCAGGCCGACGAGATCATCTTCGTCAGCGACGGGGAGGGCGTGCTGGAGTCCCTGATGGGCGAGCTGCCCTACCGCAAGGGGGACTACCTGGTGATCCCCCGCTCCGTGCCCTACCGCATGCGCCTGGGCGAGGCCGAGCACCGCCTGCTGATCATCGAGAGCGCCGGGTACGTGCGTACGCCAGCCCGCTACCGCAATGAGCACGGCCAGCTCCTGGAGCACAGCCCCTACTGCGAGCGCGACTTGCGCCTGCCCGAGAAGCTGGGCGTCTACCCGGAGGACGCGGTGCACCGAATGGTGGTCAAGCAGGGCGGCCGCCTCAGCGAGGCGTTCCTGGAGAACCACCCGCTCAACGTGGTGGGCTGGGACGGCTACTACTATCCGTGGGCCCTGAACATTGATGACTTCGAGCCCATCGTGGGCTCCATCCACCAGCCCCCGCCGGTGCACCAAACCTTCGAGGGGGATGGCTTCGTGGTCTGCTCCTTCGTGCCGCGCCCCTTCGACTTCCACCCGGACGCCGTGCCCGCCCCGTACCACCACTCCAACGTCATGACAGACGAGGTGCTCTACTACGCCTCCGACGAGTTCATGAGCCGCAAGGGGATTGAGTACGGCTCCATAACCCTGCACCCGGACGGGCTGAGCCACGGTCCCCACCCGGGCAAGGCCGAGGGATCGGTGGGCAAGGAGCGCACCGACGAGCTGGCCGTGATGGTGGACACCTTCAAGCCCTTGCGCGTGGCGTCCAGCGCCCTGGCCCTGGAGGACGAAGGTTACTTCCTGACCTGGCGCAGCGGGGGAGGGGAGGGGTGATGGCCGACTTCGACCTTGAGAAGCTTGAGGCCCGGAAGGCGTACGGGCTCCTGGCCAGGGTGGTCCTGCCCAGGCCCATCGCTCTGGTTTCGACCATGGACAAGGATCGCGTGGGCAACCTCGCGCCGTTCTCGTTCTTCAACCTCGGCGGCATGAACCCTCCCTCCGTCATGTTCTGCCCGCTCAATGACAGGCAGGGCGTGGTCAAGGACACGGTGCGCAATATCGAGCAGACCGGCGAGTTCACCATCAGCCTGGTGACCCGGGGCATGGCCGACGACATGAACCAGGCGTCATGGACGTACCCGCCTGGCGTGGACGAGTTCGACCAGGTCGGGTTTACGCGGGCCGCCTCGGCCAAGGTGGCGCCAGGATGGGTGGCCGAGAGCCCGGTGGCCATGGAGGGGCGCCTCTTTCAGATGGTGCGGCACGGAGAGGGCCCGCTGGCCTCCAACTACATCATCGGGGAGGTGGTACAGCTCCATGTGCAAGACCGATTCCTGCGGGACGGGGTGCCGGATCACCGCGCCCTCGGGCTCATCGGCCGCCTGGGTGGAGATGACTACTGCCATGTGGCAGGGGATAGCATCTTCCCCCTGCCGCGACCTGAACGGCCCGCGTAGAAAGAATAATACCGTAAGGGTGTAATCGGCGCTGAGGGATAATAAGGGAGCGCCCGGAGATATCGGGCGGGAAGAGAGGAACGCTTACTAAGGGAAGACCGAAGCTACTTCTTCTTCTTTGCGGCCTTCTTCTTGGCAGGCGCCTTCTTCTTGGCGACCTTCTTCTTGGCGGGCGCCTTCTTCTTGGCGGGCGCCTTCTTCTTGGCGACCTTCTTCTTTGCCGGCGCCTTCTTCTTGGCCACCTTCTTCTTGGCGACCTTCTTCTTGGCGGGCGCCTTCT
>CAZCFB010000067.1:22563-25144 GCA_964497805.1 uncultured Kofleriaceae bacterium | reverse complement strand
GCCCGACATCAAGGTGAAGCCGGACATGCCCGCCCTGGACGGTCCCCTGCCGGACAAGCCGCTGCCCCCGGACCTTCCGCCGCCTGACCTGCCCATCCCGCCGGACCTGCCCGTGGCGGACCTGCCCATCTGCCCACCGCCCACTGCCTGCAGCGGCTATATCCACTCGGACGCGGGCGCGTGCGTGGCCAAGCCAGTGAAGTACGGCACCATCTGCGATGACAAGAAGGCCTGCACCAAGGGCGACGTGTGCGACGGCAAGGGCGCGTGCGGCGGCTCGGTCTACACCTGCGCCGATACCTTCACCTGCACCACGGACACCTGCGACGGCAAGGGCGGGTGTAAGCACACCGTCAAGGCAGCCTACTGTGTCATCGACAACGCCTGCCACAAGGACGGCGCCCCCAACCCGGTCAACAAGTGCCAGTACTGCCAGAGCAAGACCAGCGCCACCGTCTGGACCCTGGATCCGGCCTGCAAGACCCTGAAAAATGGGCTGGTGGCCTTCTACCCCTTTACCGGCAACTACAAGGACGAGAGCGGCAACGCCAACCATGGCACGGCCATCAACTCCACCCTCATCGCCGACCGCTTCAACAAGGCCAAGAGCGCCGCCCACACCAACGGCATCAACGCCTGCGTGAAAGTGCCGCACAGCGCCAAGATCAACTTCGGCCAGAACCAAAATTTCTCCATCGCGCTCTGGGTGAAGATACCCAAGGCTCAGCCCACTCTCGGCCACAACCACGACATCCTGAACAAGTGGAACTCCTACTCCCGCTACCCCTTCACCCTCAGGACCTTTGACTCAAAGAGCACGGCCAACGGCAAGATCCTCTTCGGCAAGTGGGATATCTACAAGTTCCCGCACGGCTACTCCAAGGCCGCCATAAACGATGACAAGTGGCACCACCTGGTGCTCATGAATAGCGGCTCGAAGATGTACCTGTATATCGACGGGAAGCTGAGCAACTCCTTCACGGACACCACCGGCACGACGAGCAACGGCGACCCTCTCTACCTCGGGTGCCGGGGGCTGCCGCCCAACCACTGGCGGTTCTACAAGGGCGGCCTCGACGACCTGCGCATCTACGACCGCGCCCTCACCTCCGCAGAGGTCACCAAGCTCTCCGGGATCTGACCAGGCGCCGTCCATGTACTTACAAATAACCAGGAGGCTTCATGAACCCCAAGCAGGACTACATTGACGCCCGGAACCAACTCCGCGCCCAGTTCTTCGACCCGGAGGTAAACCTGGAGGCCATCGGCTGGTCCGAGGCTGACCAGGCGGCGTCGGATCGGCTCGAGAAGTTGCGCGAGGATGTGGTGCAGCAGAAGGGCTACTACGACATGCCGTGGGAGGCCCAGTGGTTCGTGGACGTGCGCGAGAAGATCGAGGGCACCGGCCTGTTCCGCCTGCTCAAGGGCATGCCCAAGGGGGCGATCCTGCACATCCACCCCAGCGCCATGGGCGACTTTGACGCCCTGCTCAAGGCGGCGGGCGAGGCGGGCGCGTCCGTGCTCGCCGACCTGAGCAAGGAGTCCAAGGACCTGCCCATGTTCAGCTACGACCCCGATGTGGGGAGCGACTACACGCCGCTGTCCGGGGCCCTGGCAGACAGGGAGCTGCACCAGACCATCCTGGGCAAGCTGGTGCTCACCGGCGAGGAGCTGGACCTGGTGGGGGACGCCTGGGAGCTGTTCCAGCCGGTCTTCACTCGGGTGGGCGAGCTGCTCAAGCCAGTGGAGATCCGGCGCGGGTACTTTGGCAAGGCCATGGCCGCGCTGCTCGAGGACAACGTGCAGCATGTGGAGCTGCGCACCAGCTGGGGCAAGCACCCGGACACCGACGCGGCCATCCAGGACGCCGTGGACGCGGCGGCCGGTCTGAGCTACCGGGTCATCTACAGCGACTCACGCATGGGCGGCCCCTCCGGCGGTCCTGACGACTACGACGGCTCAATCATGGCGGACATGGAGCATGTGCTGGAGCTCATGTCGCGGGAGTCGCCGGTGGTGGGCTTCGACCTGGTGGCCGAGGAGGACACGGGCCATGTCACCTACTACTTCCTCGATGACATCCTCAATGTGCTCGAGGAGCGCAAGGCCCTGCCGCCCTTCTACTTCCACGACGGCGAGTCGGAGCTGCCCCCGGACTACCTCGACGAGGTGGACCCCGCGCAGCCGCCCTCCAAACACTACTTCAACAACAACCTGCTCGACGCGTACCTGCTCAACACCATGCGCCTTGGCGGGTACCAGCTCTCCACCAACCGGGTGGGCCACGCCGTCAGCCTGTTCAAGACCCCCGGGCTGCTGCGCGACTACATCAAGGCCGGCCTCTGCGTGGAGCTGTGCCCCATATCCAACCAGCTGCTCAAGTACACCCTCGACCTGCGCGAGCACCCGGGCCAGGCGTACCTGGCCGCGGGATTGCCGGTGAGCCTGAGCCCTGACGATCCGGCCATCTACGGCTACCAGGGGGTCACCCACGACTTCTGGATCGCGTGCATCGCCTGGGGTCTGGACCTGAGGGCCATCAAGCTGCTCTGTCATTACTCCATCGAGAATTCTTCGCTGG
>CAZCFB010000067.1:0-22463 GCA_964497805.1 uncultured Kofleriaceae bacterium | reverse complement strand
CCGGACGCGCCCGCGCCCCCCTCCTGCACCGACCTGTGCAAGCCGCTCTCCGCCTGCCCTCAGTTCACGAGCAAGCAGTGCGCGGCCACCTGCAAGGCCGCCGCAGCGGGGACGCCCCAGCTCTCCTGCCTGCAGAAGAGCCGCTCCTGCACGGCGGTGGCCGTCTGCCTCCAGCCCTACTTCTCCGACGGGCCGTACGGCACGGGCAACCGCGACATCGCCGGCCCATTCACCCTGCCCACCACCGACGGTGACTGGTCCTTCAACGCCAAGACCTGGACCGGCAAGGACAGCTACCTGTTCCTGGCCTACGCGGACAGCTCCACCTACGCCCAGCAGATCTGGAGCTCGCCCTTTTCGACGCTGCTGCTCGCCTCCCCAAAGAACGTCCACTTCATCTTCATGTCGTACAAGGACAAGGACGGCACGGACAACGCGGCCAAGCATGTGGGCACCATCAAGGCCGCGGCCACGGCGGCCCTGGCCAAGCTGCCCGCGGCGGATCAGGCCCACTGGAAGGCGCGCCTGCACTTCGTCAACAAGGAGGCCCGCTCCCTGGGCGCGGCCCACCCCATCGCCAAGAAGCTCACCGCCAAGGGCTCCTTCGCCTTCGCCATCGACAGGTTCCAGCGGTTCCGCGAGGCGGGCCTGCTCAAGGACACGACCCAGAAGAACAGCAAGGGGGCCTCCTACCTGCTGCCCAACGAGGCCAGGTACTTCGACTTCGAGCTGGAGCGGGAGAAGAAGCTGAGCCTCGAGGATGATAAGGCCACCATGGTGCAGGTCTGGAAAGGCGAAACCGGCGGCACGCTGTACAAGGAGATCACCCTGCCGGACGCCAGCGCCATGGCCAAGTTCGACACCATGCTCTACGACATGGGCATGTACTGTAAGGGCGGCACCGACGACAACTGCGGGGCCTGGGATTACCTGGTGTATGTCTACCTGTGCGACGGAGGAGACAAGACCAAGTGCTCCACGGAGATCGGGCGCTGGATCACCACCTACCACCGCGAGGGGCGCTGGGTCACCGACGTGAGCCCCTTGCTGGCGCACTTCGCCAAGGGGGGGAAGTACACCCTCAAGTTCCGCTCCTCCAACAGCTACCTGGTGCACTTCAACATCCGCCTGCTCAACCGGAGCAAGGGCGGCGCCCCCACCTCCTACAAGGCGCTCTTCACCGGGGGCGGCTTCGGCGCCGACTACAACAAGAACCGCAAGCCCATCACCTTCACCCCGCCGGCCAAGACCAGCCGGGCGCAGATCTTCGCCTACATCACCGGCCACGGGTTCGGCAGCGGGGACAACTGCGCCGAGTTCTGCAACCATGTGCACACCTTCACCGTTAACGGGAAGAAGTTCGTCAAGGCCCACCCCGAGGCCGACGACATCACCGGCTGCTACAAGCAGATCAAGATCGGCGTTGTGCCCAACCAGTTCGGCACCTGGCCCTTCGGCCGGGGCGGCTGGTGCCCGGGCCTGGACGTGAAGCCCTTCATGGCGGATGTGACCAAGGAGCTGGTGTCAGGGACCAACACCATCACCTACGACGGCACGCTCAAGGGCAAGACCTCCGGCGGCACCGGCGGCAACATCAAGCTCATGTCCCGCCTGGTCTTCTGGTCCAAGTAGCCGCCGGGCGGGGACCTCATGTAGTGGCGCACATCGCGCGCGCAAGTCCAAGAACTTGCGCACCCTATACTACATGTAGGAACATGTACCCTAATATGCGACCATTAATCCTGCGCGCAGCCCTGCTGCTCACCCTGATTCTCCTCCCCGCCCCTGCCCTGGCCACCCCATGGCTGAGCATGTTCGGCGACGTGGGCTTCGGCTCCGTGGAGGAGACGGCCAGCTCGACCCTTCAGCTCGGTGTGAACGTCCAGAAGAGCCGGGTCACAGGCTCCCTGTTCGGCCGGATACGGCTGACCCTGCACAACCACGACGAGGTGGGCGTGCTGCGTAACCGGGACTGGGACGAGGCCTCTGACTTCGTGCACATCCTGCGCAACCTGAGCTACAGCCGCCAGTTCCACGACTTCAACCTCGACGTGCGGATTGGTGAGATCTACGAACAAACCCTGGGCCACGGCACCCTCATGCGTGACTACAGCAACATCGCCGATGGGGATCACCTGCACTCGGGCCTGAGCTTCAGGATCATCCACAACCGCTTCGAGGTGGAGGCCCTGCTCGATAACTTCATCAGGCCGGCGGTGGCCGCGGTGCGCGCCACGGTGACGCCCTTCTCCGCGCCCTGGTGGCGGGGGCTCAAGGTGGGCGCCAGCGTGGTCATGGACCCCACGGCGCCGGTGTCCATCCAGGTTGACGACGACGGCCGGCGGGCCATCGACCCGGCCTTCAACCTGCAGTCAGACAGCCAGGTCCTGACCCTGATGAACCTGGACCTGTCCTACATGCTGGAGAAGCCGGGCTTCGGCGTGGTGGAGCCGTACCTTGACGTCGCCACCTCCTTCATGGGCCTCGGGGTGCACACCGGCGCCATCGGGCAGGTGCGGCTGGGGCCCAGCGGCCAGTACGTGCTCGGCCTGCAGGGCGAGTATCACTACGCGACGGCGGGGTACTCCCCGGCCTATGTCACCACCTTCTACGATGTGGAGCGCCACCAGGCGGGCCTCACCTTCACCGACCACCGCGAGGCCACGGCAGGTGAGCGTCAGACCAAGCTGGCCGGCCTGGCGCGCGGCCTGTACGAGGGGCACGGCGGCCTGGTGCAGCTGGGCCTGGAGGTGGACAAGCGGGTGCGGGCCAAGATCGGCTACGCCTACCGCCCCGGGCCTGACGCCCATCAGCTCTGGGTGCGCCTCTCCAGCCAGCCCAACCGGCGGCTCAATGTGGCCGTGCTGATGATGATGCGCGGCATCGAGTCACAGAATGGGCAGGCCAACGGCATCGTCGCCGCGGTGGAGGGCCGCTACGCCATCACGGACAACTTCTACGGCCTGGCCCAGTACACCCGCACCTGGTCCCTGGACGAGCAGACCCACTACTTCGGCACCACCGAGGCGTTCAACATAAGCGCCGGGTACAGGTGGGGGAGCTGACCACGGCCCGGAGATGGGCAATGTGGCGCGCTGAAGGATCCATTATCATCTGACGGACCATGAAGATTAAGCGAATGCGCCCCTCTGGCGTTCTCGTGGCGGCAGGGGTTTTCCTGGCGGTGATGATCGCGGCCCTGGTGTTGTGGCTCCCTTCCCCGGACCAGGAGCTGGCGCGCGGCCAGGAGGTTGCCCGGCAGACGCCGCGGCAGGCGCTCACGACCCCTGCCCTCCCCCTCCCGCAAGGGGTCAGCCACGCCGACGATCCGGTGGGGGGGCTGCGCCTGGAGGGGATGGTTACCGACGCCCAGGATTTGCCCGTGGGCCAGGCCGTGGTGGCCATCGACTCGCACCCACCCCGTAGCGTGCGCACCGAGCAGGACGGCTCCTTCTTCTTCGACAACCTGGCGGGCCGGATCTACCGCATCCTGGCCCGCAAGGGGAAGCTGGTGGCTGGCCCAGTGTCATGGCGCCTGACCGAATCCTCGGAGCCGGTGATGCTCAGGCTGGCGCCTGGCGGGCAGCTCCTGGCCACGGTGAGCGACCTGCTGGACAACAGCCCGGTGAAGGGGGCGGAGGTGCGGATAGAGACCCTGATCTCCCTGGCCTCGCGCGCCGACGAGCAGGGCCAGGCGGCAATCACAGGCCTCGGCGCCGGCCAGTACAAGGTGGTGGCCCGGGCCGCCGGGTATGCGCCTGCCATGAAGTGGGTGGAGGTGGCCCCTGCCCCGGACGTAACCCGCCTGACCATGATGCTGGCCCGGGGCGCGTCGCTCTCTGGCAAGGTGATCGACGAGGAGGGGGCGCCCATCAAGGGGGCAACGGTGGAGGCCAAGGTGGATCACTACCATGCCACCGGGGCGACGGCGGCCACGGACGAGGCGGGCGCCTTCACCTTTCCGGCCATGGCCGCTGACACCTACCACCTGGCAGCCTCTCACCCGGAGATGGCGCCCACCCTGTCCAGGCCGGTGACGGTCAACGGGCGCGACCCGCGCCGGGGCGTGGTGATCACGCTCAGGGCCGGCGGGGAGATCTCGGGGCTGGTGCGTCATGTGGGCGGCGGCGCGGCGGGCGGGGCGGTGGTCCACCTGGCTGCGCACAAGTACTGGGAGGGGAGAGGGATCCCGAGGAAGCATGTGGTCTGCGACGGCGAGGGCAAGTTCAGCGTGGGCGGGCTCATGCGCGCGGAGCTGAGCCTGGCGGCCGTGCACCCCCTGGCCACATCATCCGAGGTCCGGGTGGACCTGAGGCGCCAGCGAAAGGCCCGGCTGGAGATCACCCTCGACCGGAACCTGACCATCAGCGGCGCGGTGGTGGACGCGGCAGGGCAGCCCGTGCCCCAGGCCCAGGTCACCGGCGTCTCCACCCGGCGCCAAATAAGCATGGTGTCGCACAGGGCCAGGGCCCGGGCGTTCGCCGACGCAGGCGGCGGGTTCGTCCTGCGTGGTCTGAAGAAGGGCGGCTACCGGCTCCACGCCCACCGGCCTGGTCAGGGGTATTACTACTCTGGCTCCTCGGTCCTGGCGCAGAGCGGCGACCGTGATGTGCGCCTGGTGTACGCCGGCACGGGCGGGGTCAAGGGCCGGGTGCTCTTCGACGACGGCAGCGCGCCGGCGTTGTTCTGGGTAAATCCGCGCCACGGCGAGCGGCGCGCCTTCCGCGGAGAGCGGGGCGAGTTCCAGTTGGACCGGATCCCGGCGAGGAGCCAGAGCCTCATGATCGTGGGGCTGGACTTCAAGCCACAGAGCGCCGGCACCGTCCAGGTCAAGCCGGGCGAGGTGGCGGACGTGGGCACCATCACCGTCAAGCGGGGCCGCTCGGTGCGGGGCCAGGTCACCGACAGCCAGGGCGTGGCCGTGGACGGGGCCCTGGTCCTGCTGGACCGCAGAGTGTACGAGAGCAGCGACTGGATCACCTCCTTCACCGACGGCGTCAACCCATGGGACAAGCAGGCTCGCACCGGGAAAGGGGGGAGCTTCATCTTCCGCGGTGTGGGCGACGTGGCGCTGTTCGTCGCGGCAGAGCACCCTGTAAAGGGGCGGTCAACGTTTCAGAAGGTGCCTGCCGGGACAGCCGACGCCACCGTGAAGCTCACCCTCGCGGGGGTAGCCAGCCTTGAGGGCACGGTCACGCGTCAGGGGGCGCCCGTGGTGGCCGACGTCACCCTCTCCCCGGAGGCTCAGGCCAAGGGCGAGGTCAACCTGAACCAGACCAGCGACGGGGACGGCCACTACCGTTTCTCCCGCCTGGTGCCAGGGCGGTACAGGGTGCGGGCCCGGCGCAAGACCTGGTTCAACGAGCGCGTGCGAGAGGAAACCCTCTGGACCGTGGTCACGGCGCGGGGGAGCCGGCTGGACATTGAGCTGCCCACCGGGGCCACCCTGGAGCTGAGCCTGACCCGGGGTGAGGAGCTCAAGGCCTCGGTCAACTTGTGCCCCGGCGTGGTGAAGGTGCAGACCATGAAGGCCCTGGATCGCTATAAGAAGGGCCAGGGGAAATCGTGCTCTCACGCCTTCCTGACCAGCGGCATGAACAGGGCCTCCTTCCATGACGTGGAGCCGGGCGAGTACTCGGCGTGCGTCTGGCTCATCGCCAGGCGGATTGGGGAATCCCCTTCCGCGATGCTCAAGCGGGACAGGAACGTCTACTGCCAGCAGGTGACGGTGGCCGCCGCGCCGGCGGTGCAGTCCATGAGCATGAACCTCAAATAGTTCTTCCCGCCTGGCCTCCTGCCTCAATCTCTATAGACTTTGTAGACATTGAACAAGAATCCACTTCTGAAGGGAGGTCCTTTCCGTGAACCGCACCAGATCAATCAGAACCTCACCAGCGGCAGTTCCCCTGGCCTGCCTGCTGCTTGTGGGGTGTGGCGACCAGGGTGCAGAGACAGCGGCGCCCCGCTCCTCGGTGTCGCGGTTGGGCCTGTCCGCGGCCAGCGGCGACCAGCAACGCCCCGTGGCGGCCAGCCTGGCCAACCAGTCGCTGGTGGTGTGGGTGGACAAGCGGAGCGGGAGCAAAGACATCTACGCCGCCCGGGTTGACGCCTCGGGCAAGGTCCTGGACACGGGCGGGTTCGTGGTATCGGCCGCCAAGGGTGACCAGGACCGGCCCCGTGTGGCCCACGACGGCAAGGGGTACCTGGTGGTGTGGGAGGATGGCAGGGGCAGCGACTTCAACATCTACGCGGCGCGGGTGGATGCCGCCGGTAAGGTGCTGGATCCGGCGGGCGTCCAGGTGACCAAGGACGCGGCCAACCAGTTCGCGCCAGCCGTGGCCCACGGGAGCAAGGGCTACCTCTTGGTCTGGGCCGACCTGCGCAACGGGAAGGCGTTCGACATCTACGGCGCGATGATGGACAGCAGCGGCAAGCTGCTCTGGAGCGCGCCGGCGGCCGTCAGCGCCGGAACCCATGATGAGGGTGAGCCTGCGGTGGCTGCTGCCAGCGGGGGCTTCCTGGCGGTGTGGTCAGACGCGCGCAACAGCGACAAGGACATCTACGGCGCCCGGCTGGACGCCTCGGGCAAGGTGCTGGACTCGGCAGGCCTGGCCCTGATCAAGCGCGCCGGCGTCCACGGCTCACCCGGCGTGGCGGGCGTGGGCAGCGGCTTCGTGGTCACCTTCGTTGAGCAGCTCGCCGCGGGCGTGGCCCAGGCCAGGGCGCTCCTTGTGGCCGGCAACGGGGTGGCCAACGGCGCGGACGTCTCGCTCGGCGCAGGGACCGCCACCCAAAGCTGGCCCTCGGCCGGCTGCTCGGCCACGGCGTGTCTCGTGGCCTGGGACGACAAGCGAAACGGCGACCGCGACATCCTCGCCGTGCGGGTGGACGCGGCGGGTAAGGTGCTGGACAGCAAGCCGCTGGAGCCGGGCAAGGCGGCCAAGGATCAGGACCGCGTGTGGGTGGCCCATGGCGGCAAGCAGTTCCTCGCGGTCTGGTCTGACTGGCGCGGCGGCGTGGACAGGGACATCTACGGCGTGAGGTTGGACGCTGTGGGCAAGGTGCTGGACTCGGCCGCGCTCCTCATCTCCAACGCAAAGCCGGCCACCGCCACCGACGGCGGGGCGGCCTCGGACAGCGGCGCGATCTCGGACAGCGGGCCCGCCGGCGCCGAGGCCGGGGCCGCGGATCTGGGCATGATCCCGGACGCGGGAGCGGCCCCGGACGCTGGCGTCGCGCCGGACAACGGCTCCTCCTCGGACCTGGGGGCGGCTCCCGACAGGGGCGTGTCCTCGGACCAGGGGGTTGCTCCGGACAAGGGCGTGTCCTCGGACCAGGCTCCCCCGGCTGACAGTGGCGCGACGTCGGGCGGTGGGGAGGAGAGCAGCGGCTGTCAGGTGGCGCCAGGCGCCGGCCCCGTTGCTGGCCCCCTGTTCATCCTGGTGGCGCTTGCCATGCTGAAGCGCCGGCGGGCTGATTAGTACCTGAGAGTCCCGGCAGGGTGCTTGAAGTACATGGCCCGCGGGATCTCCCCCACCTCCATGGTGAGCTTCAACGTGTAGTGATGAGTTGAGCCCCTCCGGCGTATGATGGAGGGAACTCTTTCAGGCAGCGAGGTGGAGACATCATGCGCAAGGTAGATCTGGTCCTGGTGGTGGGGTTGCTCTTGATAGCCGGGGTGCTCGGCTGGCAGCAGGTGACAGTCAGCCGGCTGGCGGCCCAGGTGAAGGAGGGGATGGCCGGCGCGGGGCAGACTGCAAAGAGCAGCGATAAGACCACGGCGGCCACGACGAGCACGGCGACCACGGCGACCAGCGCAAGCACCACGATCATCCCCAACGGATCCCCGGCGCAGCTGGAGCTCGTCATGCAGCTCGCCCGCCACTCGGACCGGCAGGTGCGGCAGGGCGCGGTGCTGATCCTGGGCCGCCTGGGCGCCTTCCAGCTCATGGGCAAGGCGCGGCGCCGGGTGCAGGAGCAGTTGATGACATCCCTGCGGCTGGAGACCGACTACAGCGTGCTGCGCGCCCTGCTCAAGGCAGTGGAGGACCTGGATCGGGATGGCTACCCCGAGATCCTGCTCAAGGTCGCCGCCACCGGCAGCCCGGCGGCCCGGCGCACTGCGGCCAGCCTGCTCTCCTCCAAGGCCAAGCCCGGCATGGGCCCGTCCATCGTGCAGCTCCTGAGCTCGCTGTCAGGCAGCGACCGGGATAGCGCGTCCATACGCCAGTACCTGATCCGCGCCCTGCAGCGCGCGCCCTACCCTGGCGCCTTCTCGCCGCTGCTGACGCTGCTCCGCCGCGGCGGCACCAGCAGCGCTCAGACCCAGATCGTCTCGGCGCTGGCGGCCTGCGCCACCATCCAGCACGGCCCACAGCTTCTGGCCCTGCTGCAGGAGTTCGCGCCGGCCAGCGCCAGCCGCACCAACTACACGGCCTCGTACATCATCCGCGCCCTGGCCAAGCTCGGTGACATCCGCGCCACCACCGGCCTTCTGCCCTACCTGGACGCCACCAGCTCCTCCATTCGCCAGACCACCATCCGCGCCCTGGGACAACTCCGGGACCCCCTGGCTGCCTCCGCGCTGGTTCAGGCCTACAAGAACGCCAGGGTCGGGTCATCGGAGCAGCGCTCCCTGGAGCGCCTGTTCCGTTCCGGCTACCCTGGCGTCCTGTACCGGTCGCGCCTCCTCGAGCGCGTCCTCCCTGGCCAGCCCGCCAAGCCCCCGCCCCCCTCGCTGGTGAGCTCCAGCGAGATGCAGGTGCTCTTGAAACGCCGCGCCGAGCGGCTCAAGCAGCTAGTGGTCAAGCCCGAGCTGGAGTTGAAGACCCAGTAGTAGGAGTTCACTCGACAGCGGCCGCCGTAAGCAGGGCTTGCAGCGGCGCCGCGATGAACCTCCCCCCCCTACCCCCGAGGGCGATGCTCCCCACCACCTCGCCCTGATCATTGATCACCGGGGCCCCGCTCAACCGCCCGGCCGGGGCCCGCTCCGAGAGCTGGATCATCAACCGCCGATCCGAGGAGAGCTCCACCTTGCCCCTTGCCGAGCCCTTGCTCCCCACCACCCACACCGGCGCGTCCTTGAGCGGCGCTGTGGACGCCAGAGGCAGGGCGAGGCCAGGCGCCGGTTCGCCGAGCGCCTCGAAGTAGACAAAGTCAGCGGACGCGTCGGCGGGTTGAGCCATGCCCAGGCGCGGCATCTCCAGCGGCCGCCCCGCCGAGGCGACGACATCCCCGGATGCGCCCACCAGCTTGAGCTCGCTCACCTTGTCCACCCGCGCCTGCTCGCTCGGGTTCTGTTCGCCGCGCTTGATGAAGATGTGGAAGGCGACCAGGATCAGCTGCCGCCCGCCCACGGAGACCAGGGAGCCCGTGCCAGCGCTGTACTTGTCAGCCCCGCGGACAACGCTCGGCACGCCCACCGCCTGGCGCGCCTGGTCCAGGTCTGGCGTCTCCCCGCCGCCCTGGAAGATGCCCTGCACCTCAGATTCCCCACCCCGGATTACGCGGTAATACGCCACCACGCCCAGGACCACCACCACCATGATCACTGCGATGTTTCTGATCGCGGGGGTCACGGGCAGCCGGACACGGTGATCTTGTACTTGGCGCCGAGGTAGCACTCAACCTTCTTGCGCGCGGTGTCGGCCAGGGCGGCCTTGTAGATGATGATCTCGGCCAGCTGCCCGTAGAGCGATGACAGCCCGGCCTTGGATCCGCCGATCTTGAACTCCGCCTTGGTGAAGGGGGAGTGGTAGAACTGGGCCGTGCTCTTGGTGGCCGTGCCGTTGATGGACACGGTGTGGCTGGTGTTGGAGGCGCTGACCAGCGCGTAGACGTTGGGGTTCGCCACGGTGGCGCCGTGGTTGATCTTGTGCTTGTCTCCGCCCGCGCGGAAGAACTGGTGCGTCAGCTCCAGCCTTCGCCACCCGTTGCCGGGCGAGCCGAAGGGCTTGGTGATCATGATCCCTGTGGAGACGCCTGCGGCCACCACGAAGATGGATGGCGTGGCGATGTCGAACTTCTTGGAGTTGCCGCAGCTGAAGAAGCTCTTGCTCATCTGCAGGGCCGGCTGGTTGCCGAGCTTGGCGGCCGAGGCCACCAGGGTCGGCTCGTAGCCCGTTGTCGCGGTGGCGTCCAGCCCGTTGGTGGACTGGTCCGCCCACTTGGTCACCTTGCCCCCGGAGGAGGTGACCCCCTTGTCCGCGGACAGCCAGAGCACCAGGTTTCCGGGTGAGGCCTGGGCCGGGGTGAAGCTCACGCACTTGGACTGGACGCAGAACTTGCCCGAGGCGCAGGGGCTGTTGCACGTCCCGCAATGCTTGGGGTCCGAGGTGATGTCGGTGCATGTCCCGCCGCACATCTTGGCGCACTTGCCCTTGAGCAGGCAGTCGGTGGTGGGGTTGGTGACGGTCCAGGCCGTTGTGCTCGTGGCGGACTTGCAGGTGGCGCAGCCGCCGGCATGCATATCCCCGTCCTTGTAGCACTTGCTGTCGATGTGGCAGGCCTTGGGCGTGGGGGTCCAGGCGGTCTGGCTCTTGGTCGGGTCGCAGGTGGCGCACGCGCCGGACGGCTTGTGGTCCTTGGCCTTGTAGCACTTCTTGTCGATGAGGCAGGCGTCGCTCTTGATGGGGTTGCCCAGGCACCCGCCCTTGCCGTCGCAGAGATCCTTTGTGCAGGCGATGCTGTCGGAGCACTTGGAGGCGTAGCTGGTGCCCTGGCAGGTGCCAGCCTTGCAGGTGTCGTTCATGGTGCAGGCGTCGCCGTCGGTGCAGGAGCCGCCGTTGGCTGACGACCAGCTGGTGGCCGAGCCGATGCCACCGTCCCCGGCATTGGGCGTGCACTTCTTGCAGGGGTCCGCCGGGTTGCGCTGGTCCGGATCGAAACAGCAGGTGATGGTCTCCATGCCCCCGGGCGTCGCCCCGGCGTCGCTGCCAACACCGGCCTCGGGAAACACGCCGGAGTCCAGCTTCACACCCGCGTCCGATTTCAGGCCCTTGCAGGTGGTGCCTTTGGGCACGCGAACCGCCAGCTTGCACATGTTCGAGTAGACCTCGTACTTGCACTGGCCAGCGCCCAGGCAGATGTCCTTGGTGCAGGCCAGGCCGTCATCGCAGTTCTGCACCGAGGTGGGACGGCACCAACCGTCCTCGCTGCAGATCGGGCTCACCGCGCACGGGTTGTGCGCGTTGCACGCCTTGCCCGGGTTGGTGCACTTGTACAGCGGGATCCCGTAGTCGGGGTAGGTGGTGGCGTCGGCTGCCAGATCGCTGGCGGCCCCCGCCTCCCTGGGGCTCTCCTTGGAGTCATCTCCACAGCCGATGAGCGTGAGCAAGGCAGCCAGCGCAACAAGTCGATTCATTTGTTTCCTCCGGTTTCTGTATTCTAACCACTGACCGGGGCGCGAAATCTTTCCTGGGAAAGTTTCTGGTCCCTGAACGGTGGTTCTTATGTGAACCAGGAAGCGACAACTTGGGATGCGGTCGATGCCGTATACGCGGGCTCGATGACAGCGGATGAAGCCGGGCGCCGGTCCATGGCCGGGGAGCTCTATGCTCGGCACCGAGACCAGGTCTACCGCAAGTGCCTGCTGCTGTGCGGCGGCAACCGCTCATGGGCCGAAGATGTGACCCACGACGTGTTCGTCCGCATGCTGGAGCGTCTGCCAGAGCTGAAGGATCCCGGCGACCTGGGGGGGTGGATCCACCGGGTCACCATGAATACCTGTATGACGCGGCTGCGGCGAGATGGATCCATTTGGGGCCGCGTGCGCGCCGCGCTCATGGGGGAGGTGAGCGCGGCCGGGACCGCCGCCGTGACAACGCCAGAGCGCCATGTCCAGGTGGCACAGGACCTGGAGGGTGTGCGGGAGCAGCTGTCGCGCATCCCCGCGAAGGAGAGGGTGGTGTTCTGCATGCGGCACCTGGACGGCATGAAGCAGCGGGAGATCGCCACCTCACTTGACCTCTCCGAGGGGTACGTCTCCAAGCTCCTGAACCGAACCAAGGGCCGCCTCAAGGCGCGCGGCTGGGAGGCTCCCGATGCCTGACAAGGACTTCACTGGGCAGCTTCGGCGCCTTCAGGATGAGCTGAATGAGGAGCGGCTTTCGCCGGAGGCCGAGGCTCGGCTGCGAGGGCTGATAGACAACCCTAAACCCGGGCGGCGGCGCCTGCCCCTGGTGCTGGCACCGGTTGCCGCGGCGGCCCTGGCTCTGCTCATCTGGATCGTCATGCCCGGCAGCGGGGAGCGGGCCAAGCAGAAGCCAACCCTGGTGGGCGGGTTCGAGCTGGCACATGGCAAGGTTCGGGAGTCAGCGCCGGGGCAGGTCAGCTGCGGCTCCCCCCGTTGCCAGCTTCGCGCGGCCGGCATGGGCGTCCGGCTCGAGCTGACAAGGGGGGCCGTGGCGGCTCACGGAGAGCAGGAGCTCCGGCTGCTTCGAGGGAAGACCACCTTCTCGGTGCAACCCGTCAAGGAGGGCGGCGCACCCGTGAGGGTTCGCGTTAGCCACGGCGTCATCGAGGTGCTGGGCACCCGGTTCACCATCTGGCAGGACAGGGGGAGAGGGCGCGTGCTGCTGCAGGAGGGGGCTATTCAGTTCAGGGCTCAGGGTGGCAGGGTGATCAAGCTGTCACCGGGGCAGGAGCTTCGCTGGCCTTTGGTTCCGGGGCCGGCGTCTACGTCCACGTCCACGTCCACGTCCACGTCCAAGTCCAAGTCTACGTCTACGGCTAGGTCTACGGCTTCGTCTTCTCGGAAGCCTGGCCGAGCTCCAGCCAAAAAGGCAAAGCCACCGCCGCCGCCTTTCGATACGGGCGCGTTGGTGGAGAGGGTGGAGCGCCTGCGCCTGCAGGGACGTTATGGGGAGGCGGCCCGCGCGCTTTCGCTGGCCCTGCCGCGTATTTCCGACAGGGTCATGCGGGAGCGACTGAGCTTTGAGCTCGGCGCCATCCTCTCTGATCAGCTCCAGGACAGGGCCGCCGCGTGCCGTCACTGGGAGAGGCACCTGCGTGCCCACGGCCGAGCCCGCTATGGCGCCCAGATCGCCGCGGCCCGGGCCCGGCTTGGGTGTGGCGCGTCCAGGGAGTAAAACCCTGGGAGCAGACGGTGTGATAATTTCAGGCCCTGGTTTCCATGCGCCTGATACTGAACCTCATCGTTGTGCTCCTGCTCGGCGCCGCCCCTTCATCGGCGGCGGCCACCGAGCTGATCACCGTGGCCATGGAGACCCGGGGCATCGGCAACAAGGCCTTCGATGAGCTGGGCATCCTGCCCCTGCAGCGCAAGCTGGCCCTGCGCCTGACACAGGCGGGGTTCGCGGTGGTGGCGCCCCACATGCGCCCACGGATCAGGCTGGTCATCACCGCGTGGGATGGGCGCATCACCATCACGGCCAGAGAGGACGATCCCAGCCAGGTCCAGCGGGTCCAGCGGGAACAGGCAGACCTGAACAGCTACCACCTGGAGGTGATCCACAAGGCCGTGGGCATGACCCGTGAGGTGGCGGATGAGCTGCCAGCCGCGCGCCCTCCCCCGCCGCCGCCGCCGGCTCCCCAGGCGCCGCCCAAGCCGGAAGATCCCTGGCTCTGGGAGCTGGCCCTTGGCGCCTCGGCCCTCTACCGCCTGGACGGCGTGGACGCCAATGTCCTGGCCGGCCTCCGCCTGGGCCGCGCCTCGGGCCTGGGCTTCCGGGGCGGCCTCGGCGTCTCCCCGTCCAACCAGGAGGGGCTCTCGGTGCAGGAGCTCTCCCTCCAGCTCGGCGCGTCCTGGAGGTTCGAGCTGCTCCCCGGGAAGCTGCACCTCGAAGCCGCCCTGATGCTCGGCTTCCTCGGACACATCTACCAGCTTGACCGAACCGACGAGCAGGGATCCCGATGGGACTTCCTCGGCTCAATCCCTCTGGAGCTCGGCTACCAGATCCGTGACTATATCGGCCTGCGCCTGTTCCTCGCGCCGGGGCTCACCGAGCAGGCGCGGACCCATAACCTCCACGGCGAGCCTGTCTGGACGCGCTCCTACTTCCGCCTGGACGCTGGCGCGGCAGTGGTGATCCGGTTCATCTGAGCCCATGAAGATTTCAGGAAAGTTCTCGGGCCATGATCGGTGTTCTCCATATGACCCCACGGAGGGTAAAGGAGGAAACATGTTCAAGGTGATGATCCCAGCCCTGGCCGCCCTGTCGCTGCTGGCCACGGCCTGCGACGAGGACGTGCTCAACCATGGTTCGGACGGGGCCGTGGGCAACAAGGACGCCGGCGCGCCTGACCTGGCAACCGGGGACGCCCAGCCCGGCGCGGACCTGAGCCCGGACGCAGCGCCACCGGCGGACACCGGCTCTATTGATATGCCCGGCGTCAAGCCCGACGCCGTCAAGCCCGACCAGGGCTCGGCCTGCGTTCACCGGGTCTTCCTCAGCAGCTCCACCCACACCGGCGGTATGGGCGGCGTGTCCGGAGCCGACGCCATCTGCCAGACCCTGGCCACGGCCGCCAAATTAAATGGCACCTTCCGGGCCTGGGTCTCGGACAAGAAATCCTCCCCCAACGCCAACTACAAAAAGACGGGCATGTACTGCCTGCTGGACGGCACCCTGGTCGCCAAGAACTGGACCGACCTGCGCAACGGCACCATCAACGTGCCCATCAACCTCACCGAGAAGAAGGTGACGGTGACCAAGAGCCTGGTCTGGACCGGCACCTTCCAGAATGGCTACAACTCGGCTCCATACGATTGCACCGGCTTCACCGACAACAGCACCACCAACAAGGGGCTGGTGGGCACCCTGGCCCGGGTCGACCCCTGGTGGAGCCACTCTCACTACGAAACCTGCGACAAGGTCTTCCCGATCTACTGCTTCGAACAGTAGCCGCCGAGGGAGCGCCTCCCCCCGGCCAGATTGACGCTCCCCGCATGACCGGCTGATACTCGCGCATGGTGTTCACTCCGAGCGCGGCGCAGACCTGAACCATGGGGATCCTCTGGCGTCGACATCTCCCCCTGATGGTGTTGCTGGCGATTCCCTGCGCCGCCGTCCTGCTCTTTGAGCTTCCGGAGTCCAAGCCAGAGAACCTGAGCCGGCAGGCCGCGCCGGATGCCTTCAAGGGCCTGAAGGTGGGGGCCAAGCGGTTCGACAGCAGCCTGATGATCTCCCCCGATCCCCGCAACGGCGTGGCTCTGGCCAGCGCCCTGGAGCCGGGGACCGTGCGCACGTCCGTCACCTTCCGGATCCACATTGGGTACGCCGGGCGGGTCTACCTGGCCAGGAGGCAGGGAGAGCGCGTCTACCTGCAGTTCTCCAGCGCTGGCCCCTCGGAGAACGGCGTCTTCCTGGAGCGGGCCCGCGACGCCACCCTGCTGCAGGACGCCGACGCCATGATGAAGGCGGCCGCGGACGCTCCCGTGCTGCGTCTGGTGGCCACCCTGCATCCGGGGGGCGGTACGCTGGAGTACCAGCTCAACGGCCGCAAGGCCCGGGCGCCCCTTTCCGGCAAGGGCTGGCTGCCAGACCTGGAGATCCGGGCGCTCAAGGATCGCTCCTTGCTCCTGGTGGACGACCTGGACATCTCGAGGGTGAAGGCAGACGGATCCTCCGACTCGGTGCTCCGCCACAGCTTCGGCAGCCCTGCCGTGGTCATGGAGCTCGGGGCCCAGCTCAAGGAGCGGCTGGAGGCCCCACGCGCCCGGGTGGCGGCCCTGGGCTTGCTCCTGCTTGTGGCCCTGCTCCTGGATCTGCTCCTGCTCGGGATCCACCGCCTGGCCAGGCTGGAGCTGCGCACTTCGCTGAACGCCGCAGGCTTCTTGACCCTGGCCTGGCCCACGGAGGTGATGCTTGTGATGGCAGTAAGGGGCACGCTCCGGCTCTCCTACGCGGCCGCCCTGGCCTGTCTCCTGATCACCCTCCTGGTGCGCTACCTGACCCTCATCGGCGCGGGCCTGTGCGACGCGCAGCGGAAGCCGGCCTCCTGGAAGAAGGCCCTGCTGCTCATGGTCATCGGCCTCACCCTTTACGCCGGCGCGGTCATGCTGCTGGCCCGGGACTCTCTGGAGCTGGCCGGCCTCCCACTGGCCGCAATCATCGTCGCCGCATTGCTGGGGCGGGCGCTCCCCGCCGGAGCCTTGCTCCTCTTCATGGCCCAGGCGGCTGCGGGGCTGCTTGTCATCGCCGCCCTGGGCAACATGCCGGTGGTTGTCTGGCTCGGCTTCTCCGGCATCGCGCTGCTGGTAGGCGCCACGGTCCACACCCTACGGGGCAAGGTCCGGGGCGGCATCGTGGTCCGAATCCTGGCGGTGCTCGGCATCACCGTGGCCCTGTTCTTCTGCTTCGAGCTGGGCCTGCGCGGCGTGCCGGGCTTCGTGCGGCAGATCACCGCCGAGGAGCGCGGCCACCTGTTCAACCTCGTCAACAGCGCCCACGGCGACCCGCTGGGGCTGCTCAAGGGGAAGACGCGGATCAGCATCGAGAACGAGTACTTCAAAATCCCGCCGGCGGCCGGCACCTTCCGCATCATCTGCCTCGGCTCCTCCTCCACCGCCGGGGTGGGCACCGGCGATCCCTCCACCATGAGCTACCCGGACAAGCTGCAGGAGCTGCTCAGGGCCCGGGGGCTGGACAAGGCCCAGGTGATAAACGCGGGCCTGGCCGGGTCCTCGCTGACCCAGCTCAAGGTCTACCTGGAGGAGGTCCTGCTCCACCTGAAGCCCGATCTCTTCATCCTCTACTTCGGCGCGAACCTGGACAGCCACAACGCGCGCCGCTACTTCCGTGATCTGCGCAAGCTCGTGGCCAGCGCGCCATACATCAAGACGCCTGACGAGCTGTGGGCCGCGACGATGCTCCCGTACCCCTCCCCCCGGAGCATCGAGATCTTCCTGGCCCTCACCGAGTGGAAGCTGTTCGTGGTCAGCAGGTCACTGATCACCGTCGCCATGGAGCAGACCGGCCTGAAGACAGTCAAGGAGGCGGAGGTGCCCCAGGACCTGATCCCGGAGACTGCCCGCGAGCTGGTTCAGGCCACCGCGCGCCGGCGCATCCCCCTGGTGCTCATACCCGAGGTGCTGCGCCAGGCCATCATGACCCCGGAGAACCTCAACGCCGGCGGGGTCCCGGGCCGGACCTACCACTACACCGACATCTTCAAGAAGCTGGCCGCCGAGCACCACGAGGCGGGGGTGCGCTTCTTCTCGGTTTCAGAGACCTACGACAAGGCCTTTGCGCGGCGTGTCTTCCCGGACGACATGCACCAGACCGAGGTCGGCTACCTGCACCTGGCCAAGGTCATCGCCGACGGCCTGGAGGAGATGGGGCTCCTGCCCGCCCCCCCTGCCGATGCCCCCTGATACATGCGACAGTGGCGGTGGCATGGGATCAGGAAAAGCGGCCGCCGTGGCGAAGAGGCTCCTCCCCCATCTGGGGGTGCTGCTCCTGTTCGCCCTCATCGCCCTGTCCCGGCACTTCTTGACGCCCTTCTATAACCTCCATGTGGAGGACGCCTCCAGCATCACCGAGATCGAGCGGGCCGGGACTTTCTGGCGCTACATGGAGCGGGCCCTGTTCAGCTGGTGGGGGGTGCCGCTGTTCCAGGAGCACTGGCAGGGGTTCGTGCTGCTCAGCGCGTTCATCTCCATGGCCCTGGCCTTCTCGGCCTACCTGCTCTGGATCGAGCTCGCGCCGCTCATGCGCGGGCGCCTGGGGCCGGCGCTGGGGGGACACGCCCCGGGGCTGCTCGCCGGCTACCTGATCATCATGGCGGGCTACAACTACATCACCGACATCTCCGGCGTGTCGTACCGGCTGGCCGGTCTCTTCTCGCTGCTCACCATCACCTTCGCCCTGCGATACATCCGGACCCGGCGGCTGGCCTGGTGGGGGGCGGCGATGATCGCCTACCTGGGCGCGGCCGCCTCCAACACGTACACCTGGCCGCTGGTGCTCATCATCCTGTTGCTCGAGGTGTCCGTAAGGCGGCAGGCGCCGGGGGGCGGCATGGGCCGCAGGTGGTGGTTGCGTTACCTGCTGCTCGCCCTGGCCCCCGCCCTGGTGGCGGCCCCCGTTGTGTTCAGGCTCCTGGAGTCCTGGTGGCATTCGGACCCGACCCAGGCGCACATGGACCAGCGCAAGACGCCGCCCGACTTCCTGCTCTGCAGGTTCATCTACGTGGTGATGGTCACCACAGTGGTGCACCACCTGGCCTCGGGCATCCCCTTCGCCGCCGCCACCTGGGAGTATGTGATGGAGGGGGCGCTCCTGCTGGCCACCCTGGTGGGCGTGGTGAGGATCATCCGCGGCAGCGGCCTGGATCTGTTCGGCCTGCTCACCCTCTTCGTGGTGTTCTGGTTCGCGCTCACCGTGCCCCAACAGCTTGCCGGCTCCATCGAGTGGCATGGGGGCGCTCACCGCTTCAACTATCCCCAGGTGGGGCCGCTCCTGGTGGCGGGCTACATCCCGTTCCTTCTCTTTTGGCCGCTGGTGGGCAGGCTCCCGGACAGATGGAAGTGGCCGCGCTGGGTGGCCGTTGGCACCTGGGTGTTGCTCGTGGCGTACCTGCCTTCATCCCCCGCCGCCGCGGGACTCTCCGAGGTGGCGGAGACCGGGCGCCTTGGGTTCGACGCGCCCTGCCCCGCCAGGGCCGCCTGCCCCCCACGCCCGGAGCAGAAGCGCCCGGAAAAGCGCGACCTGACCTGGGACGGCTCCCTGCGCTGCGCGGACCTGAGCCTGTTGACCTTCGGTACGGTGAGGCTCCCCTCGGCGGATCTTCGCCGGGCCAACCTCACCGGGGCTCGCATGACGGAGGCCGTGCTGAAGGGCGCGCAGCTCCAGCACAGCTGTGTCTTCTTCGCCAACCTGAACAAGGCGAACCTGCACAAGGCAGACCTGCGCCACGCGCGGATCACGGGCTCCTTCCTGAACAGCGCCGACCTCACCGGCGCGGACCTGCGGGGGGCCAGCCTGCGCTCCACCCATGTCCAGGAGGCGAACCTCAGGGGCGCGAACCTGCGCGGCGCGGACCTGGTGCGCTCCGCCTTCACCCGCACCGATATGAGCGGAGCCAACCTCGCGGGGGCGAACCTCACCTCCAGCGATCTCTCCGAGACGGACCTGCGTGGCGCGGACCTGCGCGGGGCGATCCTGGTGGACGCGGGCCTGCACGAGACCAGGCTCTCCGGCGCCAACCTGGAGGGCGCCATCGTGTGCAAATGGAAAGCCGAGGCGCTCAGACACTCCGGGGCTTACAGGGGCGAGCCGCGCCTGGTCCAGTGCAGGGGCGCGCGTACCGAGCGCTACTACCGTCCGCCCTGGTTCTGATCCGCCGCCTCAACAATGATGTAGAATCTCCATTGAACAGGACATTCAGCAGAGTCGGAAACCTCACCCAGGAGGGTTGCTCTCATGATCCGTACCTTTAACCTCGGGCTGATCAAGCACAGGCTACAGCGCCTGGCCATGCTCCAGGACTCCGACCGCCTGTTCGACGCCACCATCGCCAGACGGGAAGCCACGGGCGGCGCGCCCCCTCACCCGGAGTTGGCGTTCTCCGGCTTCGGCGCCGACCACTTGTGCGGCATTGTTCAGCGTGGGCTCTGCTCCGGCGAGGCCCTGGGCAAACCCCCCGGGGCCAACTCCAGCAACATCTGGTTCAAGCGCGGGGCCCCCTTCTACGTGGACAGCCCCACGCTGGTGATCCCGGCGGGCAAGCTGCTGATGATGGGGGGCAGCGACGGGGTGGGCCTGTCAGGTCAGAAGGGGGTGATGAAGGTGCCCCACGGCGCGGCGCCCGCGGGCATCCCCATCGAGGAGTTCGCCATCGTCTACGCCCTGGTGGGCGGCTGGGTGGTGCCGGTTTACAAGCCCTCCCACTGGATGGGACCAGCCGGCGAGGAGGTGAGGGTGTCGGACTTCAAGGAGTGGGGGTAGGTATTAGCGCCCGGCTCACCCCACCGTGAAGCTGCCGACGACGGACAGCAAGAGGGCCACGCTCAGAGCTCGGAGCATCCAGATATCGAAGGTCATCATTTGGGGTCTCCCAGGGCTTATTCGTTATGCTCACCCATAAGAGCAATCTCCATACCAAAAGGTCCCACCTGTAATTACACCTTGTTAGGGTTGGCCACCGCTCAGAAATCTGAGGATCCGGGCCGATGTGTGCCAGCAGTTCGTTAGATAACTAACGGGGTTACTAGTCCGGGTCGCAGGCGCCCTTGCATGGGTTCTCCACCTTGCCGGTGGCGGTGAAGAACTTCTTCCAGGAGTTGATGCAGGTGTCCTTCTCGCGAAGCATCAGGTGGGGCGAGTCTTTGCTCTCCTTCGGCTTGGGCGAGGGGGTGTTGTTCTTGGTGGTCCTGTAGGGCAGCTTCAGGTCCCATTGCATGAAGGCAGAGTCCAGGGGGCCGGCCTTCTGGGTCAGGCCGAAGATCGGCGCCACATTGGGTGTTAGCTGGGGGATCCCCATGGAGCGGGCCACAGAGCGGGTGGAGATGGTGGGCACCTGGTCGTCCTCGATGGACTCCTGGTACATGATCAGCTTCTTGGGGTGACCGGTCAGGGGCTCGGTGACCAGCATGCTGGCGAAGGAGGCCGGGTCGGTGAGGTCCCACAGGTGCTGGGATGTGCTGACCAGGATGGCCCTGTCCAACATTTTTGGATAGCGCGCCTCGAGCATGATGCCCAGGGCCACGAAGTTGGATGAGCGCTGGATCATCAGCGACCAGAAACCGCCCGAGACGTTGAAGACGAAGCGGGAGATGTCAGGCTCCAGCGCGGCGAAGGCCACCCCCTGGATGCCGCCGTTGGAGATGCCCACGTAGTACCGCTCCTTGCCGTCGGCGATGGGCTTGCCGTTGACCAGCATGGACTTGTCCTTGAGCAGGTCCCCCTGCATCAGCTTCACCAGGGCGTGGAAGTTGACATGGGCCTGCTGCAGGCGGTCGGTGATGATGGGCAGGTTGCTGAAGTCCTCGGTGACGATCTTGGTAATCACGTAGGGCAGGTCCTTCTCCGACAGTCCGATCCAGGCGGTTGACGCGGTGATCATGCACAGCTTGTTGGGGAAGAGGCGGTCGAAGCTGGCGTCCATGTCGGTCTCGGGCCAGGAGAAGAGGCCCAGGCCGTAATACAGGATCGGCAGCGGCTTGGTGGCCTTTGCGGCGCAGCGGGGGATGTTGATCCGGAATTCGAACTGCTGATCGCCCCGGTAGACCGGCTTGCCCTTGGCGTCCAGCTTGAGCATCGCGTCGCCAGCGTCGCTCACGAGGAAGGAGGGCACGGTCATCTTGCCCAGCACGTAGCGCATCATGTTGGTGTCGCTGGTGGTGTCCTCGGCCTTGGTGATGGTGAACTTGGGGCCGCTGGAGGGGAGCTTGGCGCGGGCCTCCTTGACCATGTTGATCAGGTTGCCGCGCACGAAGGCCTTGCTGGCGGTGTGGAAGTCCCATGCGAGCACCATGTCAGCCTTCTTGATCCCCTTGCCGGTGAGGAAGGTGATCACCGGGGCCAGCCGGGCGGCCTCGGCCTTGAGGGTCGGGTCGGTGATGGAGCCGCCGTCCAGGACCTGCTTGAAGGGAGCCGGGGCCGTGTGGGCGCCGCCGCTGGCGTCCTTGAGGCTCGTGCGCACCACGATGGCGTGGCGGGTGTCAAAGGCGAGCACCTGCGCCGGGCGGAGGATCAGGGGCTTCACCTCTTCTTTCTCGCCGTTTTCGTCCAGCTCGGCCCAGAAGGGCACCTTCTTGCCGGTGCTCATGTTGAAGATCCAGATGGGGCTCTTGTCTGTGATGGAGTCGGCGATCTTGTCCATGCCAGGCAGGTTCGCCGCTGCCACGCCCCTGGCGAAGTACACCACCGGCTGGGCGGCCACGGGGAAGCCGTCGGACAGGTTGTGCCGCGTGGGCGTGAGCTGTGTACCGTCATGGTTGACGGGCAGCGCCTTGGACGAGTAGTTGACCCGCCAGCCCGTGGCCGTGGCGGTGTCCTTCTTGAGGTAGAAGGACGAGGGCCAGGGGAGCAGGCAGTTGTCCGTGGAGATGGGGTTGCAGTGCGGCCCGGAGGCGAGCGCGCCGTCCGGGGAGGGACCGCCGCCGTCCTGTTGGGTCGTGGTGTTTCCGTCGTCGTCGCTGCAGCTCAGACAAAGGGCCAGCATGAGGACAAGGATCGGGCTCCTGGTTCGCATGACACCTCCTCGGTGATACCTGTAGGGAGAGTGTCGGTTGGCCCGGCAGGTAGCGTCAAGGTGGCGGGGGGGTACCTTGACCGACCCCGGGCGCTCAAGAATACTCATCTAAAGCTATAAACTCTGAGATCAGGTTGTTATCGGGAGTGAACTTATGCGTCTTAGGCTCGTTGGGATCGTACTCTTTGTTTTCTGCGCGGTGGCTGTCGGGTGCAGCGACGACACAGTAAGCAAGAAGAAGGACAGCACAGTGGCCGACAAGGACGGCGGCCAGGATGGTCTGCTCGTTGACGCCAACCAGCCGG
>CAZCFB010000066.1:10184-25310 GCA_964497805.1 uncultured Kofleriaceae bacterium | reverse complement strand
CTCGATCTCCTTGCGGACCCGATTCACCTGCTCCCAGCAAGCATCCCAGGGGCCGTAAGTCAGGTAGATCACAGTGGGGTACTTGACCCCCTTCTGGCGCGGATCATCCTCGATCTCGGCGAAGATCAGATCCACCACGATCCACTCCTTGCCCCGCTCCCTCATCTCCAGGCGCCCATTGACCAGGCGCCAACTCCCCACCGTGGCGCCCTTCTTCTCGTCGATGTCCGCGGCCAGCGTGCAGGTCCATGGGATCTGCTCCCAGGTGACGGGGAACTGCTCCACCCAGCCGTCCACACGGAAGCGGAGCCCGCGCTTGCAGCCCTCCTCTTCGCAGAGGGCGTGGCCGCTGGCGAACCCCCGCCGCACATGCTGCTCCAGCTTCACGGGGTCCGCCCGGTCCTCCGCCGGGACCCATCCCTTCAGGCCTGTGATCGTACCCTCGGCCAGCTCCTGGGCGGGCGGTTCCCTGGGCGCGGCGCGGGGGGCTGGGGGCTGTACCGGCTGCGTCCTGGCCGACGGGCATCCAAGGCTCAAGGCCAGTGGAACCAGCCAGAGGATCCGCATCAGAGCGCCTCCCCGGCCAGCGCCTTCACCGGCTCCACGGCCGAGAACTTGCCCCTCTCGTCCCGGGCCACCGAGCAGGCGGCCACCTGGGAGTCATGGGTAAAGAGCAGGCGGTCGCCCCGGGCCATGACCCGCTCCAGGAAGGCCTGCTTCTCCTCTATGAGCCGCTCCGGGTAGCGGTCATACCCCATGGTCACGGGCAGGTGCACCCAGGGCGCGCCCGGGATCAGGTCCCCGCAGAACTGGACCCCGCCCCGCTCTCCGCCCAGGCGGGTGAGCAGCATGCCCGGCGTGTGGCCGTCGCTGAGGGTGAAGCTGAAGTCAGGGCCCAGGGTGTCGCTCCCCTCTCCCTCCACAAGCTCCAGGCGGCCGGTGGCCTCCAGCAGCCGGTGCAGCTCCGGCACGAAGGAGGCGCGGTCCCGAAAGTGCGGCGCGTTGGCCCGCTCCCAGGCCCGGGCTCCCACCAGGAAGCGCGCGTTGGGAAAGACCAGCTTGTAGCCCCCGTCCGGGGCCCACGGCGTGAGCAGCCCCCCGGCGTGGTCAAAGTGCAGGTGCGAGAGCACCACCAGGTCAACGCCCCCCGGATCCACGCCCATGGCCGCCAGGTTCATCAGCAGCATGTGCCCCGGATCCGACACGCCGAACCGGTCCGCCAGCTTGGGCTCGAAGAAGACCCCGATGCCCGCCTCCAGCAAGATCCGGCGGTCCCGCGCCGTGTCGTGGATCAAGAACCCCCGGCAAGCCAGCGGGATGCGGTGCCGCTCGTCAGGCTCGATCCACCGCGACCAGAGCGCCCGCGGGACGTTGCCAAACATGGCCCCGCCGTCGAGACGCTGGGAGTTTCCTTCGATGGAGTGGATGGTGTATGGCATGCCGCTGTTTAGCAAGGAACAGGTTAACAGTCGACAGTTGACAGTTGACAGTCAGAGCGCTTGCTCAATCCGTTCTCGCAATCTGTTGAGCATTCTAGATATCTGGCCAGCTTCTCCTAACAATCGGCCGGCGACTTCGTGGCTCAAGTACTCCAGGTCTCTGGCCAGGAGAACCTGGTAACAGACCTCAGCCAAGGAAGCTTCAAAATGGTCAGGACCAGACGGTGGGATCTTCGCCATACCTCAAGCTCAGTGAATCTCTGCATGCCGATGTTATCGGCACTTCACTGTCAACTGTTGACTGTCAACTGTGAACCATCCCTCTTCGGAGCACGCAATCCAAAATCAAACAACACCACTCGCCCCCGGCAGCACCACCCCCCAACTCACCTCCACCCCCTCGCCGCACTTGCCCAGCCAGCCGGCGAATTCCTGTGTCACCTGCTCCAGGTGCTCCTTGCTGCCCGCGGGCAATGGGTAGTAGATGCAGCCGGCCAGGCGGGCGGACTCGGGGGTTAGCTTGCTGGCCAGGCCGTCCTTGATGGGGGTGATCAGGGCGGCGCTCTGGCCATCGGTCAGGGCGCAGCCGCACACCAGGTCGCGCAGCTGCAGCAGCTGCCCCCCGGCGTTGAACACGTACTGCTCCTCCTGTGCGCCCAGGCGCACCTCGTAGGCCTCGGGGTTGCTGGCCGGCGCCCCGTCTCCGGGGTCTCGGTCGATGGATCGCCGAGGGATGGCGTCCGCTGGGTAGGAGCGAGAAGGGCGCATGCTGGTTGCACGCAACTGACGAGCGACACCGCCAGCGGGCGCCAGGACCGGCGAGGCGCGATCAGGGCCCCGGTGCCGGAGTGCCCTGTCGAGATCCCACAGCGAGATCGGCACGCACGCCTTGAGGCTCACCAGGTTGTTGGCGTCCACCGGCCCGTTGATGCGGGGGAAGCGCCCGTTGGCCGCCTCGCGCATGAGGTACTCGCTGGCCGGCTTGCCCCTGCCCGTGGGCTTGTACTTGCCGTTGCGCAGCATGTCCCGGCTCCCCTTGCGCAGGGCCTCCTCGGACGGGTCAAGCTCGCGCCCGGCGCGCTCGGCGATGAGCCGGTCCAGCGCGTCAGAGAGCTCCGCCGGCGCCTCGCCCGAGCACACCCCCTCCGCCCGGACCATGCCCAGGGCAAGGTCTTCCCGGGGTACACGGTTGTGAATGGTGATGGTCATGATTCCTCCGTCGGTCAGACGATGGGCAAAGGTATGCCCGGGAGGGGCGGAGGATCAAGCAGGGAGGTGGGTGGGGTGCTTCAGATTATTTGCCGTACTTTGCCATCTCGGCGGGGACCGAGCTTGGGCTGATCCCCTTGGCCAGGATCTTGCGGGTCTTGGCGTCGATGATGATGTTGTGCGGCACAGCGCTTCCCCACTTGCCGCCCGAATTCCTGATGTAGATGGGGGTGGTCTTGCGGGACGGATCGAGGCCAGTGGCGGTGGCGCTGCCCCAGGACGTGATCCAGTTGTTCATCATGGTGGGGGTGGGGCGGGTGTTCCTTGCGGTTCCGTCGGTGCTGACCTGGACGATGGCGACCTTGGGGTAAGACTTCATCCACCCAGCAAACTGCTGGGTCTCGGTTTTGCAGGACGGTCACCAGAAGGTCATGATGTTGAACAGGATCGCCTTGTAGTCCTTGGCGAAGTCGCTCAGCTTCACGTATCCCAGCGTCTCGTCCAGCAGGTTCCCATTCTTGTTCTTGTCCACCAGGCCCACCATCTCGAAGTCCGGGAAGATGTCCCCGACCTTGTAGACCGGGTGGGTCAGGGCGCTGCCGCCGCAGGTGTACCATTTGGGCGTCCCTGAACCAGCAGGCATGCACTGCTTGCGACCCGTGCTCTGAGAAACCGTCATGCACGTGGTGCTGTTGCCGCAGGAGGCGCCGTTGGTGCAGTTGGTGGAGCAGTACTGCTCGTAGGAGAGGTTGATGTTGAAGCAGATGGAGCCCTTCTTGCAGTCAGTGTCGCTCTTGCACGGGGCGCAATCAGTGCCATCACCGATGCACTTGCCGTTCTTGTTCTGGCACACCGGGTTGCCCTTGTCGTCGTCCTTGCACTTGGCGAACATGGGGCAGTCGGCGCCGCCCTTGGTGCAGGCCGTGGTGCAGAACTTGCCGCCCGACATGGAGGCGCACTTGAACCCGGTGGGGCACCAGGAGTCATCGGCGCAGGGCGAGCAGTAAGAGCGGGGCTGGCAGTACTGTACGGTGCCCGAGCTCGACTCGGCCTTGGCGCAGAAGTGGGTGGGGGGGCACTCCATGTCCTTGGTGCAGGACTTGGAGCAAGACGCATCCGCGGTGTAGCTGCTGCCATAGCAGGTCAGGCCACCGCCGCACTTGCCGTCGGTGCCGCATCGCTTGCCGGTGTCAGCGCTGTAGGTGGGCTTGTAGCAGAACTGGGTCTTCATGTCCTTGCTGTGGCACACCTCACCCTTGGCGCATTCAGCGGTCTTGGTGCACTTGGTGGCGCACTTCTTGTCCACGCAGGCACCACCGGAGCACTCCTTGCCGTCAGCGCAGTCCTTGCCGTTGACCTTGAGCGAGCACTTGCCCTTGTCGCAGAAGTTGGAGGCACACTCGTCGTTGTTGAGGCAGGCGGCGTCCTTCTTGGTGGCGCCAGCCGCGCACTTGCCGGATACGCAATTGAAGCTCTTGCACTCGGCGTTGCTCGTGCAGGCGGCACCGTTGGCCACAGGAGTAGGGGACACGCAGATGCCCACGTGGCACTTTCCGTCAGCGCATTCCGAATCGGCGGCGCAATCTTCTCCCATCGCCTTCGGATCGTCGGAGTCGCCACAGCCCAGGGCGAACACCATGCTCGCTCCGAACAGCACGACCATGAGTAGTTTTCGACTCATGCAGCCATACCTCCTTGGGGTTGGTGCCTCGCCGGAAACAGGAACAAGTACGAATGGTTAGGGCGGCGAAAGCATGTTGTTACAGCATAGTTTAAAAATCCCACAACGCCGGTAGCGTACTGCCGAAGCGCCGCAAGGGTCAAGCCGCTAAAGTGACGGGGTTGTCGCTTTTTATTTGATCCGGATCAGACGCACCCGGGCCTTGGCCGCGGCCGGCACGGTCACCGTGAAAGAGAGGGTGCCGCCCTTGGCCGGCGCCTTGACGGAGAGGAACTCAGCCCCCCCCGGGCGGAGCATGCCGTCCGCCTTGGACAGCTCGGTGAGCTTGGGCCCGGTGAGGCTCTGGCCGTGGAACGAGGCGTGCGTATTGCAGCCCCGCTGGCGCTTGGTGAAGGGGTCGCTGGTGGTGGGCAGGAAGTTGTACCGCTTGTCCTTGTTGATGGCCGCGCCGCTGGCCCCCCGGTTGGACAGGGCCATGGCGGTCCAGAACTGCCGCGACAGCTGGTCCAGGGTCATGCCCATGGTCTTGGTGGCGTTGGTCTCGCCGATGTCCTTGCTGTCGATGTACTTGTGCAGCCAGGTGAGGCCGCCCTTGTCCACGGGCATGCCCTTTGTGTCCAGGCTCTCGCCGCCCGACTGATCAAACATGTAGCGCATGAGGAAGTACCCGCCGCCGCGCATGTACCCATCGTTGGGCTGGGGCACGTAGCTGCCGATCTTGCTGGAGAGCAGGTTGGGCACGGCCAGCACATCGTGTTTCTGCAGGGTCATCATCTGCACGTACAGGTTGCCCGCCTGGTAGCCGGACAGGTCCTGGGCCAGGGCGCTGAGCCCTTCCGTGATGTACGGGTTCTCGTTGACCGAGGTGATGTTGTTCTTGACGAACTTGCGGTGGAAGTAGATGGCGTGCTGGAACTCGTGGGCGATGGTCTCCAGCAGGGCCTTGGCCGTGTTGTAGGGCGGCGACAGGGAGCTGGGCGGCGACAGGTAGATCAGCTCCATCTTGTTGGAGTGGGTGCAGTAGGTCACCACCTTCGGGTCGAGCAGGTCGCAGGGGGAGACATAGGCCATGGCGCTCTTGCTCACCAGGGGGGAGAGGATCACGTCCACGACGCCGTTGCTGTTGATGTCTGACTCGGTGCCGAAGTAGAGGCGCTCCCTGGGCAGCACCGTCTTGCCGAAGCCGGCGACCAGGTCGGACAGGTCCTGGGCGGAGATGCTCGCCTTGGGGGTGGTGGTCTCGTCCAGCCAGTAGGCGGCCGCGCTGTCCACGGCCACGCACTTGGCCGTGACGGTCTTGACCGTGCCCGAGTCGCGGATCTTGAAGGCCTTGGTGTCGCCCTTCTTGGGGGGCGTGCCCGCCATCAGGACGGGGTGCTTGGCGCGCAGGCGGGCCGGCTTGCTGTCCATGATGGCCTGGACCCGCTGGTGAAAACCGCAATGCCTGGAGGCAGGCACGGGCGCGATCGGCGGCTCGGGCATCGCCTGGGAGGAGCCCCCGCTCTGGGTCACCGTGTACTTGTGGCTGGCCAGGGCGGTGGTGTCGTCGGAGAGCAGGAGCAGGATGTACTGCTCGGTGCCGGCGGTGGGGGTTGTCCCGCTCACCTTGCCCGAGGTGTCCGCCTTGAACTCGGCGAACTGGCCCAGGGCCAGGGCCCCGGCCTGGGTGTCGGGGGTGATGGTGCCGGTGTCAGGGCCGCCGTCCTTGTCGCAGCACGTATCAGCTCTCATGTCAGCTGAGCCGGCGTCGGCCACATCGGACGTATCGTCGTCGGAGCAGGCCCCGGTGAGGGTGAGCGCCAGGCAAGCCGTGGCCAGGATGGCCAGCCCCCTGCCCCGCCGCCGGGCGAACCCGATGAAGCCGAGCAGGGCGATCCAGGCCAATCCCCCCCCAGCCCCGCCGCCAGCCGCCACGCTGCAGCCGCTGTCGTCGTCGCCAGGATCCGTTACGCCGCCGCCGTCCGCCCCCGGGTTGATGGAGCCGTCCACGCCCGGGTTGACGCCGCCGTCGGACTTGGCCGGGCCCGAGGTGGGCACCACGGCCAGGCTGTAAGGAATATGCCGGTCGCTGCTGGCCGTGCTGGCCGCGATGATGGTTACTTCTCCGGTGGACATGATCTTCACCTCTTTTTGTTCGGGCTTGCCGCTCACGATCATCGGCTTGTCCGCCGCGGGCCAGGTAACCAGGTGCAGGGCCAGCTTGGCCGCCGGGCGCTCCGAGGTCACCTTGATCCAGGCGCCCTTGGCCGCCTTCACCGAGAGGTAGCGCGCGCCCAGGTAGGCGATCTCCCCGCTGATGCGCGTGGGCAACGTGGCCGACTGGGCCTTGATCGGCACCTGCGGATAGTTGGCCGCCTCCTTGTACCCGGCGGTGTACCCCTTGGCGCGGGAGCCCGTGAACAGGTTCCACAGGGCGAACTCGGTGTACGCCGCGGCCAGGCTCGACTTGTGGTCGCGCTTGAGCACCACGTCGATGGCGAGCAGGTACTTGCTGCTGGTCCCCTTCTCGCTCAGCTCGTCCAGGATGGCCGTGATCACCTTCACCCCGAACTTCTCGCTCAGGAACTTGAACCACACGCCCTGGGCGTAGGGGAAGCTGTCGGACAGGCCCATGTCATGGTCCAGGGACCGCTCGGGCTGCTTGAAGAAGACGGTGGAGAACTTCTCAAAGTCCTTCTGCTTGGGGAACACATACTCCGTGGCCCACACCGCGGTTCCCTCGGACATGTTGCGCACCATGTTGTAGCGGTAGGCGTTCTGCATGGCGTGGAAGAACTCGTGGGAGGAGAGCACCTTCATGCCGTCCTGCGGGGTGGCGTAGCTGTACTCGGCGAAGTCGTTGTCCACCACCATGTAGCCTGCGCACTGGCGCGGGGTGGTGGTGGTGCACGCCTCGGTGACCATGTAGCCGTCCGCCCCGCCCGTGGGCATGTCCTGCAGGTAGACGTCGAAGCGGCTGTCGCCGCCGTAGTCGGGCCGGTCGTGATACTTGGAGTCGTCCAGGGGCGGGCGGAAACCTCCCTTGGTTACCAGGGCGGTGTAGACGTCGTCGAAGGCCTTGCCGAACTCCTCGGCGAAGTCGGGCACGCCCGACTTGTCGGTGTCAGCCTTGGGCACCGCGTGGATGCCTGTCTCGGCGTAGTGCACGCGGAACTTGCCGCCCGGCGAGTCGTACTTCTTGATCGTCACCCCGGCAGGGTAGCCGTTGCCGTTCCACCCCTTGCCGTCGGTGGGGCGGATCTGGCGCTCCACCCTGGAGACCTGGTGGTGGTGTGTGGGGTCTTCTGATGGGGTGGGCGCCTGGCACCCAATGAGGCAGACGGCGACAGCTGACAACCACCTCATTTGATGGTGGCCCAGTTGATTGTGTAGTTGGCGCTGGTCGTGTTGTTGGACCCGCCGTAGTAGGTGACGATGATCATCTTCACGTAGCCGCTGCCGTCGGCCAGCTTGATCACATAGGTGTCGGGGTTCGGCTTGAGCTTGGAGATGCCGTCCATGGTGTACCACATGCCCGAGGAGCCCCCGATGGCGGTCTTGATCTGGCCGATGGGGTCCTTGGAGATGTTGCAGTTGGCGTCCAGGAAGTCGTCCTGGGCGAAGGTGGCCGCCGCCGGGAGGGAGGTCACCTTGTCGATGGTCTTGTTGCTCTGGATGGAGATGGCGCCCAGGCCCGCGCCGCTGTCCCCGCCGTTGATCCGGACCACCGAGCGCTTGAAGGCGATGTCCCAGGTCTTGTCCGTCTTGGCCGCGTAGTCGTCGATGTCCACCCGCTTGCCGGTCTTGAGCGAGACGTAGGTGTACGGGTTCTTGGTGGAGGCGCCCATGCCCCCCGCGGTGGCGTCGATGACCGTCTTCTTGAGTCCAGCGGTGGTGGTGGTGGTGGTCACCGGGCCGGTGGAGGAGAACTTCTGGGGGTTGATGGCGGTGCGCCAGGCAGAGTCGCACTTCCCCTTCTGGCCCAGGTCGGGCAGCGCCCCCAGGTCAGCCATCACCGCCTGGTCCGGCTTGGGGCCAGTGTCCTGGGTGGTGCCGCCCACGTCCATCTTCAGGTTGTTGTTATTGCCTGTGTCGTCATCGCTGCAAGCCGCCACGAGGATCACGCTCAACGCCAGGGCCAGGGTCGTTCGCATCATTGTCTTCACCTATTAGTTGATGGAGTTTCTTCACGGTAGCCTAAAACAGGCCCAAGAGTAAGTCCACACCGGGGCAAACGCCCGGGGAATTGTAGATATTTCGGGCCTTAAAAAGTGAAGAAACAGGGCTTGATAAGCCGCGCTTGCCGGACACAATAGTCGGCGCTAACTAACTTAGTCGCCTCTATTCTACGCTAACCAGGGCACGCACCCGGCGCCGGTGAGAGGCACCCGTGCGGCCAAAACTGTCAACAGGTAACACAGGAGGAAATTCATGAAGCGATCGATGGCGGTAATCCTGACCATGAGCATTCTGGCCCTTGGCTGCTCCACCCAGGGAACGGAGGGGCCAGAGGTTAAGAAGGTGGAGCTCGGCGTGAGCGCGGGCAGCTCCAGCTACGTGCTGGTGTTCAAAGGCAACAGCATCCCGGCCAGCGCCGCCGCTGATGTAGCGTCGGCCGGAGGCAGCGTGGTGCTGGAGATCCCCGAGGTGGGCGTCCTCGTGGCGGCCTCCAGTGATCCAGCCTTCGCCTCCAGTGCTGGCGCCATCGCCTCCGTCTCCTCGGTGGGCGAGCAGGGATCACACGCCCTGCCCAACAGCGCGGGTGTCCAGAGCACATCGGCCACCCCCAACGGCGCCGCGCCCACGCCCTTCTTCTGGGGATACCAGTGGGATATGGCCCGCGTCGGGGCCGATGTCGCCTGGAACACCACCACCGGCTCCAGCAAGACCACGGTGGCTGTGCTGGACACCGGGGTGGCCTGGAACCACCCGGACCTGGCGTCCAACATGGTGTTCGCCGCATGCGTGACCGTTGCCGCCGGCTGCAACCCCTACCCCGCCTACTCATGGCACGGCACCCATGTGGCTGGCACCGTCGCGGGCAATGGTTTCGGCATGGCGGGCGTGGGCCCGGACCTGGCCATCGCCTCGTACAACGTGTTCGAGGTGTACCAGGGCAGCCTCGTCGCCTTCGATGGCCCCATCTGGTTCGCCATGGTGCACGCTGCCAAGCGTGGCTACCAGGTCATCAACATGAGCCTGGGGGGCTATGTGGTGAAGCCCCGCTCCAAGGAGGATCGCGCCGCCTGGACCGCCTGGAACAGGGTGGCCAACTACGTGCGCAACATGGGCACCACCATCGTGGCCTCCTCGGGCAACGGCGGGGCCAACCTCAACGGGTATGTGTCCCACATCCCGTCGGATCTCTCCGGCGTGATCTCCGTGGGCGCCACCGGCATCCGCCCGGCCCCCATTTACCCCTACCCCGCCTCCTCGGACGTGGTCACCAGCTACAGCAACACCGGCGCGGCGGTGACCCTGGTGGCCCCGGGCGGCGACGCGGGCCCGGTGGGCACCCCCTTCAACTGGTGGTATTACCTGGTCTTCAGCAGCTTCGTCTACGCCGACCCCGGCTGCGCGGCCACCTACTCCTGCACCCCCGGCTGGGCCTGGGCCGGAGGAACCAGCATGGCGTCCCCCCATGTGGCCGGCGCCGCGGGCCTCATGGTTGATGGCGACCCCGGCCTGAACCCCAACCAGGTTGAGGCGAAGCTCAAGCAGAGCGCGGACAAGATGGGTAAGCGTCTCAAGTGGGGCCACGGCATGCTCAACGTGCCCGCAGCCCTGGGCCTGTAATCCTCTGAACGCCCCTCGCCGAATCCTTTCAAGAGCCTCAATCTGCCGCAATTCAAGTATTTCATTACCTGCATAATTGTAGGCTTTCCTACCTTCTCATTTAGTCCATTGACAAGCGGAACTTTGCCGCTAAGATCGCGCGCGCAAATTCGCATAAACAGAAGAATTTAATGGAATTTTACAGGCTTATCGGGGCTGCAAAAACCTGCAAGCGAGGAGACGAAATGATCGGGAATAGTAATGTCAGGATGGGGTGGCTGGGCGCGCTGGCGCTCGGCGCGGGGCTCGTTTTCAGCGGCTGTTCTGATGGCGGCCAGGCCAACGATCCAGTGGGCAATATCACCCCTGCCTCTCAGGCGTCTGCTGACCAGAAGCTCGGCACCCTGCTGCGCATGGCCCAGAAAAAGGCCACGGGCGCGGCCAGCGTCAAGGCGGCCATGCCCAGCAAGCTGGTCAACCTGCGCAAGGACAATAAGACCGGCGCCGCCGTTGTGAGCACCCTGATCAGGGCGGAGACCGCCGCGCTGCCCAAGCTCAAGCAGCTTGGCGTCACCGTGCGTACGGTCACCAGCTCCGGCATCATGTCGGCTGACGTTCCCCTGGCCAAGCTCAACGCCGTGGCCAACTTGGCCGAGGTCAAGCGGGTGGAGGCGGCCAAGCCGGTGAAGATGTACAACGACCTGTCCAACGCGGCCCCGGCCGCGGGCTGCACCAACTGCACGGGCATGAACAACCCGCGCGGCGGTGTGGACGGCGCGGGCATCGTGGTGGGCATCATCGACAGCGGCTGCGACTGGACCCACGGCGACTTCATCGACGACACCACGGGCAACTCGCGCATCGCCTACTACTGGGATCACTCGGACACCGCCGACGGCAATCCCCCCGCCGGCTTCACTTACGGCCACGAGTACACGGGCGCTGACTTCGACGCCTACAACAGCGGCAACACCGCCGCCGTGAACCTGGCCGCCCGGGACACCGACGGCCACGGCACCCATGTGGCCGGCACCGCGGCTGGCGACGGCTCGGCCTCTGGCAAGCAGGGCGCTGCCCCCGCCGCGCAGATCGTGTTCGTCAAGTTCGACTTCGACGGGGACCGCAACGATGACTCATACATCATCGACGGCGTGAACTATGTGTTCCAGAAGGCGGCCGCCCTCGGCAAGCCGGCGGTGATCAATATGAGCCTCGGCTCAGACTACGGTCCCCACGACGGCACCACCCTGGAGGAGCGCGGCATCAGCGACCTCACCGGCCCCGGCAAGGTGGTCATGGTGGCCGCGGGCAACCCGGGCAACAATAACTGGTCCGACGGCCTGCCCTGGGGCTTCGCCCTGCACGGCACCGGCGCCATGGGCGACAACGGCGACGCAATCACCTTCCGCTTCCCCACCTACACCGACTCCAGCGAGGACTATGTCTTCTTCGACGTCTGGTACCCGGCAGGCAATAACAAGTGCCGCGTGAAGGTGACCACCCCATCCGGCCTGACCTACCCGCCCTCCGGCAAGCAGTACAAGAACTGGTGGACCACCAACGGCACCGGCGGGGGCATCAACTCCAGCAGCGGAGAGGGCAGCATCTGGGTCTACAACGGCGGCGACCAGATGGGTTGGAGCGACACCAACCCGGACCACGAGGCGTACATCGAGATCTCGGACTACAACTGGGGCACCAACCCGGCCGCTGGCGAGTGGACCATCCGGCTGGTGCCCAAGGACAAGCGCAGCAACTGCTCGGGCACCTTCCACGCCTGGTACGGCGTGAGCAGCAGCATCGTGAAGGGGTGGCAGGCCGAGCCCACCCCGCGCAGCCCCACCCCGCGTTTCGGCGGGGCCGAGTCAGACAACAGGATCACCATCGGTACCCCGGCCAGCGCGGAGAAGGTCATCGCCGTGGCCGCCTACCAGACCCGCAACCAGTGGGATTACGTCTGGGGCACCACCTGCTCCTCCACGCCCATGTCCATGTGGTACGGCAAGCCCCCCATCACCTACTACGACGGCTTCGCCATCGGCGAGCTGGCCAGCTTCTCCGGGCGCGGCCCCCTGCGCACCGGCGGCCTGAAGCCTGAGATCGCGGCGCCCGGCGTTGGCATCGCCTCCTCCTTCTCACACTTCGTGCGCGACGTTGAGGTGCTCGACCGTTGCACCGACTACTTCAGCGGCGGCCCCTACCACTATGGCCTGAACCGTGTGCTGCCCGGCGAGGAGGCCACCATCTTGCAGGGCACCTCCATGGCCTGCCCCAACGCCACTGGCGCCGTGGCCCTGCTGCTGATGCAGAAAGGAGACATGGACGACCAGTGCCTGCGCAAGGTGCTGCAGAACAGCGCGCTGCACGACGACGCCACCGACGTGTTCGAGAACACGCCATACACCGCTGAAACCGACACCGACACCGGCGCGGCGCCGGGCGCGGCCAACAACGACTGGGGCTACGGCAAGATGGACATCACCAGCGCCATGGCCTACATGACCGCCCAGGGGTACGCCACCTGCACCGCTGGCTGCGACACCGATTCGGACTGCTCGGCGGGCTACATCTGCCAGACCACCACGGACGTGTGCGGCTGCGGCGTGTGCGTGCCTGACACCCAGCCCGACTGCTCGGCCAACGGCCAGTGCAACGCCCAGTGCGCCTGCGGTGCAGACCCGGACTGCTGCGGCTCGGACGGCTGCTGCAACAACTCCTGCGCCAGCGACCCGGACTGCGGCAGCAGCTGCGACCCCAAGAACACCCCCTGCACCAGCAACAGCCAGTGCTGCTCGGGCCGCTGCCACCCGAAGAAGAAAAAGTGCACCTGATTTTCGCTTATCCCCTCGCTCTTCCCCTGTAAGCCTCATTACATTTATTCTTGCCCCTGAAGAAGCGGGTGATAGGATTTCTTTCAGCTCGGAAAGCCTTATTAATCACCTATTCAGGAGCCTGGAATGCACCGGATTACCCTCTTTTCGTTGGCTGCAGCAGCGATCCTCTGGCCCTCCACCGCTGCAGCGCATGGGCCGGGCCAAGAACCGGCGCGTGGACTTCGTGATCGTGGATCCGGACCAGCCCGCGCCCAAGCCGGAGGCCAGGAAGTAAGCTCCCCCCGCTGCGGCCACCGCCAAAATAGGGCATGATGCCCGCGTGAAGTTTCCCGTCTCAGGCGTGGCAACGAACCCGCTCTACCCCTTCCTGGTCGCGCTGGTCACCTCCACCTTCACCTCCACGGCCGGGGTCTCGGGGGCCTTCCTGCTCATGCCGTTCCAGGTGAGCATGCTCGGCTTCACGGGCCTCGGGGTCACGCCCACCAACCACCTGTACAACGTCATCGCCATCCCCATCGGGGTGTACCGCTTTATCCGCGAGGGGCGCATGATCTGGCCCATCACCCTGGTCATCGTGGTCGGCACCATCCCCGGGGTGGTGGTGGGCTCCCTGTCCCGGATCTACCTGCTGCCCGACACGCGCGACTTCAAGCTATTCATGGGGCTGGTGCTGCTCTACATCGGGGCGCGCATGGTGCAGAAGGTGCTCGCCCCCGGGGGTAAGCAGGCTGCGCCGGGCGGGGCGCTCAGGGTGGAGATGCGCCAGTTCGATGCCAGGCGGTTGGCCTACACCTACCGGGGCGAGACTTACAGCATCACCACCGCCACCCTGTTCGGGCTCACCGCCTTCGTCGGCGTTGTCGGCGGCGCCTACGGGGTGGGCGGGGGCGCCATCATCGCGCCGATCCTGGTCTCCATGTACGGCCTGCCCGTGCACACCATCGCCGGGTCCACCCTCACCGGCACCTGCCTCACCTCCATCGTGGGGGTGCTCTTCTTCGAGGCGCTGGGTGGCGCCACCACGCGCGCGGACCTGCGGCCCGATTACATGCTCGGGGCACTGCTCGGCGTGGGCGGCCTGCTCGGCCACTACGTGGGCACCGCCTCCCAGAAGTACCTGCCTGCACGGGCGATCGAGATCCTGTTGGCCCTCATCGTCACGGGCACCGCCCTCAAGTACGTCATCGGCTACTTCGTCTGATGGGCGGCTTCAGAGGATCCGGCGGCGGCGCCTGAGCAGGAGCAGCAGGGCGAGCAGCGCCAGCGCCCCGGGCGGAGAAACCGTCCTTGACGGGGATACGCGGCACTCCCCCTCGTCATCCCCTTCTCCGGGGGGCGGGGCGGCGCCGTCCACGCCCATGTCCTTGGCGGCGCAGTTGCGGGGGCGCTTGGGCGGCGGCACAGGCTTTGGGGTGGCGCTCTGGCAGACCAGCTTCTTCTCGCCCTGGTTGCTGGTGCCCTCCTTGCAGGTCCACCCCCCGGCGCAGGCCGCCCCCGCCTTGGCGCACTCGGTGGTGCAGTAGCCCTTGCCCTTCTTGGTGATGGCGTCCAGCTCGTAGAAGTAGCAGTGGCCGGGGCAGTTGATGCTGGCCTCGGTGCAGGCGGTGTTGTCGGGATCCCGGTGCTCGTCGCACAGCCTCACCCCCACCTCCTTGAAGTACTTGCAGGCCGAATTCTTGGGGCAGTCGCAGTCTGTCTGGCACTCGTCCTTGGGCGACTTGGCGGGGTAGATCTTGCAGAGCCCCAGCTTGTCGTCGGAGCCGAGGCTGGATTGCAGGCCGCCTGGCACGTAGGCCGCGGCCATGGTGGCCATGTTGTCCACGGTGGTGTGGCTAAGCCCCAGCATGTGCCCCACCTCGTGGGTGATCACCGAGGCGGGGTCCACGTCGTATGGCCACAGCACGGTGCCGCCGCCCTTCTTCCAGGTGAAGTTCTCGCCGTTAAAGGCGATGTCCGCCTGGGCCATGTCCCCCTTGCCGATGTACGAGGTGGCCGCCGCGGCGAACTTGCCGTAGGTCCAGCCCTTCTCCACCCAGGAGAGCACGTTCATCTTGTCCAGCTTGCCCGCCTCGACCTTGGTCTTGCCCTTGTAGTCCATGCGCAGGTGGGAGCAGGGCACCTTCTCCCAGGTGGCCATGCTCTGCTGGATGATGGTGAAGGTCTCCTGCCCAAGGTCATCGGAGCCCTTCTCGTTGATGTAGTAGGGCAC
>CAZCFB010000066.1:0-10084 GCA_964497805.1 uncultured Kofleriaceae bacterium | reverse complement strand
CCCGGGGCCGCCCTTGCGCCAGGCGGAGACCTTGACGCGGGCCAGGGTGAAGATGGCTGCCGGAGCGCCCTCGGCGTGGACGGCGACGACCTTGCCCTCGACGATGACATGGGCCTCTGCCCTGAGCTGGTGCCGGGAGAGCTGCACCACCACCGTGGCCAGCGCAGGCGCGGGCGCAGCGGTGGCGAGGACCAGGCCCAACAGCAGCGTCTGGACCGCGAACCTGGGCTCGCGCCAGCTCACCGGCGGCGTCGGATGACCAGCAACAGCGCCAGGGCCATCAAGAGCAGCCCTGGTGAGGCGTCGGCAGGAACGCCCGCGCTCACCGAGCACCCATCGTCCTCCCCGTCACCGCCGGTCTTGGTGCCGGCGTCGGGCACCTTGACGCACAGCTTTGACAGGCAGGTGAGGCCGGCGTTGCAGGTGCCGTTGGGGTAGCACTTCTCCCCCTCGGCGCCCATGCCCACGCCCTTGCTGTCCTGCTGAGTCGCGCCCGTGTCCGTGGCGGTGCCGCCCTTGTCCTTTGTGGTGGCGCCCTTGTCCTTGGTGGCGGTGCCGCTGTCGAGGGTGACCGTCCCGCTGTCCGGGGTAACGGTGCCGCCGGCGGTGCCGATGACCCGGATGATCCAGTTCCCCTGGAGGAACAGGGACCCGGTCCAGTACCAGGCCTTGCTGCCCGTGCCCACGTCCCCGTGGATCAGGTTGGTCTTGGCCTTGAGCGGGCCCTTGTCACGCACGATGCTGGGGGTCCCCTTGTGGAGCTGCCGGTAGCTGACCCGGATATAGCCCGCGGTGATCTGTATGTTGTCCTTGGTGATGTCTGTCTGGCTGATGGCCGAGGCCGAGGACGTGACCTGGATGGGCTTGTCGTACTTCTTGGTGCCGGGAGTGAGCGCCGGGGAGGCGTCCTGGTAGATGGTGAGGTTGAAGGTCTTGGTGCTGGACGAGCCGCCCGGCTTGGGCGCGATGAGGGCCTGCACTTTCTGGATCGTGAAGGGATACTTGGGCGGCTTGAACAGGGCTGCGAAGGACTCCCCCGCGCCGAAGCCCGCCTGAACGGCCAGGCTGGCGCTGCCTCCGGAGTATGTATCGTTCTTGAGGGTCGTCTGGGCCAGGGCCGTCGTTGAAAAGAGGGTCATGGCCAGGATCAGCGGGATGAGGCGGAATCTCATTAGCTTTACTCCTTGGGGGGTAGACAAAACAAAGGTAGAGGTTGGCGGTGAGGCGTGTCAACGCGAGGCGGCAATGGCCTGGGGTACAATCACCTGTATTCACACCCAAATGGAGACATCTCCCATGTTCCATCCCCTCCGAGTCCTTCCGCTCCTGGCCGCAGCCTGTTTTCTGATCGCGGGTTGCTCAGACGACTCCGATCCCCAGGGAACCCTTGATAACGGGACGGTGGACCAGAGCACCGTGGACGCCACCTCCTCCGACGGCCCCTCCCCGGACCAGACAGCCAAGGACGCCGCCACCCCGGATATGGCGCCGCCCAAGCCCGACATGGAGTGGCCCAAGGTGTGCGACCCCGACTGCATCAAGCAGTCCCCGGAGCTGTGCGTCAAGAACAGCAAGGGGCTCTGCGCGGAGTGCCTCAAGGACGAACACTGCACAAAGAACCCGTGGGCCCTGGGCCCCACCTGCGACACCAAGAACAACTGGTGTGTCTGCGCCAAGAGCGCCGACTGCAAGGGCAGGATCTCCGGGTTCAAGTGCCTGGACTATGTGAACATGTGCGGCTGCGCCGCCAACACCGACTGCAAGGCGGGGCTCAAGTGCGTGGGGGACTATATCGGCCACAAGGTGTGCAAGGTGCCCTGCGCCCAGGACAAGGAGTGCACCAACAAGAACCGCCCCCTGTGCGACAAGGCCACGGGCCAGTGCCATGCCTGCCTCACGGACAAGGACTGCGCCACCGGGAGCCGCCAGGGGAACAAGTGCCTCACCGACTCAAAGGGGCACCAGAGCTGCGGCTGCAAGCTCAGCAGCCAGTGCGTGGGGAACCCCAACGGCCCCACCTGCCACGCCGGCTACAACCGGTGCACCTGCGCGGGCGACGCCGAGTGCAAGACCGCCCCCTACAGCCTGTGCACCCTGCCCTACAAGGGGGCCGCCTACGCCCAGTGCCAGAAGAAGTGCGTCAACCCCACCGACTGCGGCAAGGGGATGCCTTGCATCACCTCCACCTCCAAGTGCGGGGAGTGCCTGGCCGACGCCCACTGCACCGCCACGGCGACCCCGTACTGTCAAGCCGCCACCTCCACCTGCGTGGCGTGCAAGTCAGATTCTCAGTGCGCCAGCGGCTCCAAGAAGTACTGCGCGCCCATCCTGGGCATATGCAGGCAGTGCCTCAAGGACTCCCACTGCACCTCCAAGACGACGCCCTTCTGCGATCCCCTGTACCAGGCCTGCTTCGAGTGCGTCGAGGACAAGGACTGCAAGAGCGGCTACACATGGGGCAACAAGTGCACCTTCAACATGTTCATTGGGCGCATATGCCGCTGCAGCACCAGCGCCGACTGCGCGGGGAGCCCCATGGGGCCCACCTGCTACGCCAAGTTCGGCAAGTGCACCTGTCAGAAGGACGCCGACTGCACCGTGTCCCCCCACAACAAGTGCCTGCTCCCCTACCCCACGGCCACCTACAAGCGTTGCCAGAAACCGTGCGCCACCGACGCGGAGTGCAAGACCATGGGCATGGCCCCCGTTTGCCACAAGACGAGCGGGGCCTGCGTGGGATGCACCAGCGACGCCGACTGCAAGACCGGCACCAGGCCTTTCTGCAATACGACCACCCTGAGCTGCGTGGGCTGCAAGGCCAGCAGCGACTGCGCCTCCTCCCTGTACGGCGGCCTCTGCTCCAGCGGCGTGTGCACCTGTAAGGCCACCACGGACTGCCCGTCCACCAGCACCTGGGGGCAGAGCTGCATCGGCACCTCGAGCAAGCGCTGTGGCTGCGCCAAGACCGCGGACTGCGCCACCAGCCACCTGGGCAAGGTGTGCAACGCCACCTACAGCATCTGCAGCTGCATCGCCAACACCGACTGCCCCACCGGAAAGGCCTGCAGCGGGAAGAGCGTTGTGGGGACAGGGACCTGTAAGTAGCGACCAGGGGAGACAGGATCACGCCCGTGATATCCGGCCTCGCTTTCAGTTACTCTATGCCCATGGTGCCCCGCCTCCTGATCCTGGCCCTCCTCACCGCCGGCTGCGCTGCCATGCCCGAGGAGGTCGCTTCTGAAAGACCCATGGTCGGGCTCTTCCCCTCCAGCCAGGTGAAGCCGCCGGCCACGGGCGAGGACGCCCTGCCCACCCTGGCGCCATCCGCCGCCCGCCTGACCCTACAGGGCCGGTACTTCATGGGCCAGACCGGCGGCGCGAAGAAGGCCAGCGTGCTGGGGCCCGCCGGCGCAGCCCTCTCCGCCGGGGTGCGCGACCTGCGGGCAGGCGTGCTCGTCGCCATGCCCCTGTCGCTCACCAAAGAGCAGCGGGTCCTGGCCGAGACCCGCTCCCTGTCCAGGGGCGCGGATCCGGTGCTGCACCTGTTGCGGGCTGACACGGGCCTGGAGGTGGCCTTCGACGACGACGGCGGCACCGGCCACGGCGCGGCGCGGCTCCTGCACCGGGTGAGCGCGGCCGGAAAGTACGTGCTGATCCTGCGCGCCTACGGCGGCGAGTGGGGCGGCGCCTGCGACCTGTTCTTGAACGGGCAGCGCCTGCTCAAGGGCGCCAGGTTCGGCGGCTCCACGCTCACGATCAAGGCGGGGCGTACCCTGCACATGGTGCGCCTCAACGACGGCGACGGCGACGAACCCTACCCGCGCTCTCCCCGGGCGGCCCGCGACACGGCGCTGTTGTTGCTGGATCCCGCCACCGGCCGCCTGCGCGCCCTGGACGACGACTCCGGGGTCGAGCTGGGCGCCCGCCTGTTCACGGGCAAGGCCGACGCCCTGGTCATGGTGACCTCCCTGGGCGCTGGTGAGGACGGCGCGGCGCGCCTGGTGATCAACGACGCGCCGGCCGCGGACGCCGACGCTGACGGCCTGGGCGACGGCCTGGAGACCGGCCTCGGCACATGCCCCTCCGCCTCGGCCAGCGCGGGAAAGGTGGATTGCTCAAAGCTGGAGTCGCCCCAGGACTCGGACGCGGACGGCCTGTCCGACGCCGAGGAGCTGCTGGGCAGTGAGCACGCCACCTTCCCCCAGCTGCTCCCCCGCTGGGGGGCGGATCCACGGCACAAGGACCTGTTCGTGGAGATCGACCTGGCCGACTGGACCGACACCAAGCGCACGCCGCCGGTGAAGCGGTTCGGCCGCACCGTCACCCAGGAGGAGGCGCACCTGGCGGCCAGGGTCTACGCCAAGCTCACCGCCATGCAGAACCCCGACGGCAAGGACGGCATCAGCCTCCACCTGGACACGGGGAAGGCCTGCGGCAAGCTCCCCTCTGGCCTGGACTCGGTGTGCGGCCCCATGTGCGCCTGGGGACCGGACGGCGTCAGGCGCTGCGGCCAGTCCACCTACGGCGGGCCTGACACCGACCGCAGGTCAGGCCTGGCCCCGGGGCGCAAGAACCGCTTCCACCTGGCCGTGTCCGACTGCCTGGTTGCCGGCTCCGCGCCGGTATACCGCGACACCCTGGAGTTCGACTGCGACCGGGTCACCGCCATGGTGCACGAGCTGGGGCACAACCTGGGCATGGTCCGCCACTACGGTACGGTGAAGACCGGCGGCGGCAACTGCAAGCCGAACTATCCGAGCCTGATGAACTACGCCTTCTCGGACCGGTTCGCGGGGGGCAAGGAGCCGAGCTTCTCCGACGGCTCCCTGGTGGGCGACGGCGACCTGGATCCCAGGGACATGGACGAGACCAAGCCCTTTGGCGGCGCCACCGAGGATGTTGGCTGGCTGGCCACCCGCCCCTTCTTCTATGACCTCCATAACTGCAAGAGCGGGACGCGGGGCTGCCAGGTGGACTGGAACCGGGACGGGAGCCTGGACAAGTCGGTGGCGGCCTACCTGTCGCCCATGCCCAACTACGGCTGGATCTGCGAGGGGGTCCACGGAAACGCCACCGACACCGAGGACCTGAAGGACCTCAAGGTGAGCGGCGGGGTGGCCGCGGCCGAGCTGCCGCGTCGGGCCAGCGGTACGCTCAAGACCACGCTCCATGTGATCGCTCCGGCCAGCGACGGGAAGACGGCCACCCTCCACCTGAACAGCACCGAGGCCAGCCACGGCAAGTGGAGCGGCTGGCAGAAACTCACCGCCCCTGCCCTGGCGGCCGGGACCCAGCCTGCCGCCGTTACCCTTGGATCAGGCGGCGCGGCCAGCAAGTTGCACATCATCGCCTGCGCGGATGGCGCCTCGCCCGTGCAGCACGCCACCCTCGATGTGGACGGCAAGCTGTCCGCCTTCAAGGCGCTGCCCGGCCAGCCCACCGCCCTGCGCGCCACGGACGCTGTGGCCGCCGCCTGGGGCACGGACCTGCTGGTGGTTTTGCGGGACGGCGCTGCCACCGCCGGCGATCGGCTCTATATCTCACGGCTCACCCCCTCGGGTTGGGACAGCAAGCTCACGCCTTTGACCAGCGGGGGCGCCCCCTTGCGCTCCACCGTCACCCCCGGCCTGACCCAGGGGCCCGGTGGCCGACTCTATCTTGTAGCCGGGGATCCATCTCCGCTCCCGGGCACTGGCCCCGCGGGCCGCCTCCACCTGTACAGCTTCTCGGGCGGCGTCGGCGCCACGCCCGCTGCCTTCACCGACGAGGAGCTGTCCGGCGTGACCTTCGAGGACGGGGTGCCGGATACCAACCATGTGCTCTGGGCCCGCCCCTCCCTGCGCTTCGTCCCCCTGCTCGACGGCAAGGGCGCCCCCCTCACCAACGACAGGGGCTACCTGGCCCTCTGGTGGACCCGGGGGAGCCGCACCCGCCACCTGCGCACCTGGGGCCACCTGGACGCAAGCAAGGCCTCCTTCACCCTGGGTCGCTGGCATCATTACGAGGCCATGGGCTACACCGACGCCATCGCCGCGGTCTCCCCGGCCCTGGTCCTGCGCGGCGGCAAGCGCATGAGCGCCTTCCTGGCTCAGGGAGACTTCACGCCCCGGGCCGTGCGCCATGTGCCGTACGCCGACGGCATCCCGGCCGGGGACCTCATTTACAGGGACCATGATGACCGACCGGTGCTGCGGGGCGGGCTCTGCCTGTCCATCAACTGGGACTGCCGGCATCGGTGTAAGCGCCTGACCGACCCGTGCCAGAAGACCTCCTCCATGACGCAGCCCGCCCACGTGACCTGCCAGCTCCCCCGCTGGCTCACGCCGGGAGGTGAGTGAGATGCGGCGCCTGTCACTTATCTGTCTCCTGGTGGCCTGCGTGGCGGCGTGCAACCTTGCGCCCAGGGATAGCTACGAGGCTGGCGCGCCCTGGCCGGACGCCGGAGGAGACCTGACCGGCGACGCCAGCGGCCCCTCCGTCACAGTGCTCTGGGATCGCCCCTTCGGCCTGGAGGGGGAGCGCCTGGTGGAGCTGACAGCGGGCAAGGCTGGCCGCTACCTGGCCGTGACAGACAGCGCCATTTACCTCCTGGATGACGCGGCCCGGCAGATCTCCCGGTCGCCACACCCCACCGGCGCCGGCGGGGCCCGGGCCAAAATCCAGGCAGCCCACTGGGACGGCGCCGGCCTGGGCCTGACCATGCTCTGGCGCGGCGCCACCGCCTGGACCTGGTCCCTGGCCCTCACCAGCAGTGGTGGCCCCTTCTCCAGCAGCGCCCTGGTGGATATGCCGACCGCCCAAAAGGGCGCGTGGGGTGCTCTGACCGGGGGGAAGGTCCACGCCACCTTCTCCTTCAGCGCGGTGGGGATGTCCCCCTGGTACTCGCTCCGACGCCAGGAGCGTGGCAAGGCCGCCACGACCGTCCGCTTGACGCCGAATCCCGGCGTCGGTGTCGAGTCGGTGGGCGACTGGGCCGCCCTGCCCGGCATGGGCAACGCCGGCCTCGGACTTTGCGCCCATGGCGTGGGCGGCAAGGTCTACCTGCTCCAGGTGGGCGCCAACAACACCCTCACCCCCACCACCGTGTACGACAGCAAGCCCCCGGCCGTGGGCAGCTGCCGCCTGACCGGGAGCGGCCGCTCGGCCCTGGTCACCTATAACCTCCAGGGGCTGCCATACGCTCAGCTCGACCTGGGCCCGGGCGCCCCGGACATGGGCGTCAAGGGGGTGAGCTATCCGGTGCCCACTGCCAGGGTCATTTCAGCCACCGGCGGCGCCGCCTCCACGCCCCTGCGCCTGAGCCACAAGGGGTACATGTCCCGGGTCGAGGACCTGCTCTGGGATGGTTCGCGCTACATGGCGCTGGTCCTGGCGAGCGGGCGCGGCGGCCGCCTGATGATCACCGCCCTGGGCGAGGCGGGTGGCCTCCTGGCCAGGGACATCCTGATCCCCCTCTCCTACGAGCCGGGCCTGCTCCTCGGGGCCAGGCTGGTGTCAGACGCCACCGGCTACGCGCTCCTGTACGTCTCCCGGCGCCCCTGGGACGAGGGGGTGCTGCACATGGCGCGGTTTACTGTTCGTTGGTGAGGAGGCGGGCTCCCAGGTCGAGCAGGCCGAGCAGGTCCGATACGTCGGCGCCCTCGGGGTCGAAGGCGATCTCCGGCATGGGCACGGGCCAGGCGTCAGGCCCTGGACGGGTGGCGTAGCGTAGCCCCTCCCCTGGCCACAGGTCGAGCCAGCCGTGCAGGTGGCTACCCAACAGTTTCTGCACCTCCTGGGGGGCAAGCAAGGTGGCCAGCTCGCCGGTGCGGTCCCTTGCGATGACCATGCGGTCCAGGGCCGCGTCCCCCGTGGAGACCTTGCGCCCGCTCGCCCGGCGCCAGATGCGCCCCCCGCGGGAACCGCCGCGACGGACCAGGGTGGCAGGGGCCCGGCCCCGAATGGGCTCCCCCATGGAGAGCTCCATGTGCTCAAGCTCCCCGCCGCCGCGCAGGAACCGCAGCACGAAGGGGAGGCCCCCCCGCACACCGCGCACCTGTGAGATCTGGTGCTCCTCGGTGTTCACCACCACCGCCTCGGCCTCGCCGCCGTCTTGGGCGCTCTGCTCGGCGAGGTAGTCCATGAAGTCCCGCCACTGATCGTCGCTGCAGCTCCCGGCCGCGGGCCCGGCCGCCGCGCCGCTGGTCTGGTCCCCGGGGCGCATGGCCATGGCCGCGCGGATGATGGTGAGCAACCCCACAAGGGTGAGCAACAGCTGGTAAGGCAGCAGCAGGTAAAACCCGGAGGTCGCGATGAGCAGGAGCCCCAGGGCCATCTCGCGGGACGGGCCGCGGCGCAGCGCCAGGGAGGTCACGGTCACCACGAAGAAGAAGAGGGCCGCCAGGTGGAGGAACGCCGCCGGCGACGGGTGGGGGAGGTTAAAGCCCAGGCCCAGGTGCACCAGCTGCGACACCCGGGCCGGGAACATGTACATGAGCAGGCCCAGGGCCGAGGCGCTGAGCAGCCCGAGCCCCAGGGGCACGGGTGAGGTCAGGTTCTGACGCCGGGGCAGCGGCGAGAAGAAGAGGAACATGGCCAGGGCCCCGAGCACGGCCAGGTTCTCGCTTGCCTGGTAGATGCGGGTAGGCAGCTCGGCCAGGTCCCCGGTGGGAGCCAGGGAGGGCACCTTGCGGGTGAGCTCGAAGTAGCCGTGCAGCACGAGGGGCACCACCAGGTAGATCACGCCCAGCTTGGCCCGAATGGGCGCATCCCTGGTGAGCAGCCCCATGGCGAGGGCCATGCTGAGCAGGATGAAGGAGCTGTTCAGGTGTATGGCGTAGGCCTGGGGCAGGCCGATGAAGAGGCCCGCCGCGGCCATGGGCAGGAAGAGCGCGGAGAGCCCGGCCACCAGCGCCCGCGGCCCGAGCCTGAACAGCTTGCTGTCCCGGATCACCACCAGGGTCGACCAGGTGAACACCCCCAGGGCCAGCAGCCCGGTGAGGTTGAAGAAGAAGAGCCCGCCCAGGTCCACGGCCCGGATCAGGGCCGGCTCCAGCCCGCCCTGGGCAACCAGCCGCAGGGCCACCCGGTTCAGCAACAGCTCGCACACCGCGCTGAACGCCAGGATCAGGGTCAGAGGGATCCGGGTCATGGTGGGGCATTGTAGCCCACCCTGTGCCTGAGGCGACCCTTTTGATACGCTATGTTCCGTGGTTATCGGGCACCTACTTTTCCATGGATTCTTGCTGGGCTTCGTGCTGTTGGCGCCAGCCCCCGCGGACGCCACCCCACCGCGCAAGGTGGTGATGATCGACCCGGGCCACGGCGGCACCAACCGGGGCGCTCCGGGCGTTGACGAGGGCATGTTCGAGAAGAAGGCGACCCTGGCCATCAGCCGGAAGATGGCCATCGCCATCAAGAAGCTGCGGCCCCGCTGGCGGGTGCTCTTCACCCGCAAGGACGATCGCTACCTGACCCTGGACCAGCGGGTACGCCAGGCCAACAAGGCGCGCGCCGACCTCTTCATCAGCGTGCACTTCAACGCCTCGCCGGCCCACAGCCAGCGCGGCTTCGAGACCTATATCCTCAGCCGCGACGCCTCGGACAAGGAGGCGGCCAGGGTGGCCGCGGAGGAGAACCGCCAGGGGAAGAAGAAGAAAAAGGAGGGCGCCGCGCCGCCACCGGTGGTGGGCCAGATCCTGAGCGACCTGCGCCAGACCGCGGCCCACGCCGGCTCCCTCAGGCTGGCCAAGGGCATCCAGGAGGAGCTGGCCAAGGTGCGCGGAGAGGAACATAACCGCGGCGTGCGCCAGGCCCCGTTCGACGTGCTGCTGGGCCTCAAGATGCCCGGCGTCCTGCTGGAGGCCGGCTTCATCGATCACCCCGAGGAGGGGCCGCAAATAGTGAAGCCCGCGGTGCAGAAAAAGATCGCCGCCGCAGTGGCCAGGGCCATGGTGGCGTACTTCAAAAAGTAAAAGCTGCGTCCCCGCCGCTTTCAGGCCTCAAACGCAGCAGGACACCCAATCTCCTATCTATCTTCCTGCACTTGCCTTTCATTTGCTTCTGCATTGATTCGTCTTATCGATACCCTTGGAATCGCTTTATC
>CAZCFB010000065.1:0-25357 GCA_964497805.1 uncultured Kofleriaceae bacterium | reverse complement strand
CGATCCCGTTGATCTCCTCAATATCCTCCGCCGCCACCCCATACCTCTCCGCCAGCGCCGCCACCGTCTCCCCCGCCTCCACCGTGTGCCAGGTCCCCTTGAGCGGAAGCGGAGGCAACGGCTTCTCCCCGGAAGAGCCGCCCCCAGGGCAGCCGCACAGGCCCACCAGGGCCCACAGGATGACCCACGCCCTCACCGTCGTGACTCCCAGCCATGTACCCCGCGCAGGTCCACAAAACGGCATGGTGTATCGCTCATGCTCTCCAGCTCCCCATCACGCCGGGTAATACGGCGCAACACCTGGCTGAACTGCCCGCCCACCGGTATGACCAGCCTGCCCCCTTCGGCCAGCTGCTCAACCAGGGGCTCTGGCACCGCGGGCGCGCCCGCCGCCACCAGGATGACGTCGAAGGGGCCATGCTCGGGCCAGCCGAGGGAGCCGTCCCTGGCCTCCACCCGCACCCGATCCTCCGCGAGGCCGAGCTCCTCCAGCCGCCGCGCCGCGTCCCCCGCCAGGCCGGGCAGAAGCTCGCAGGCGAACACCTTCCCGCTCAGCTCGGCCAGGACCGCGGTCTGGTAACCGCACCCCGCCCCAACCTCCAGGACCCGGTCGCCGCCTCCCGGTGCGGCAAGCTCGGTCATTCGGGCAACCATGTAAGGTTGGGAGATGGTCTGCCCCTGGCCGATGGGCAGCGGGTGGTCACCGTACGCTTCCTCCTCGGTGAAGGCGGGTACGAACCGGTGCCGCGGCACCCGCTCCATGGCGGCGAGGACCCGCTCGTCGCGTACACCCCGGCCGCGGAGCTGGCGCTCCACCATGCGCCGGCGCAGATCTTTATCGTCCCGCGCCACGCTCCTCTCCGTCGCTGAAGCCGGCGAGCTCCGTGAACCCGCCGTCCAGATCCAGCGCGCCGCGCTCCAGGGCATCGCCCCCGCCGTAGGTCAGATCCAGCCCCAGATGCGTCACCGAGATCTCGCCATGCTCCAGCGTGTACGAGTCGGTGCCCGGGGCGCTCGTCCCCTCCAGTGGGGGGCCGCCGATCCAGTAGTAGTTCACGCCGCGCAGGTCCTGCCGGGTCTCGACGGTCTCCTCATAGGTCCGGCGGCCCATGGTGGTGACCCTGAACCGCTCGGTGAGGTTGGACGGGGCGTTGAGGTTGAGCACCGTCCTCTCCGGGATCGGGTTGTCCAGAGCCCACCGTGTCACCGCTGCGGCCAGGCGGCCAGTGCGCTCCAGCTCCGCCTCCAGGGCCTCCCCCTCGCTGCCGATGTCCTGGGACACCGCGATGCCGCGCAGCCCCCGGATGGCGCCCTCCATGGCCCCGGCCACGGTGCCGGAGTAGAACACATCTGTGCCCACGTTCAGCCCGTGGTTGATGCCGGAGAGCACAAGGGCCGGCGCCCGCGGCAGGACCTCATTCAGGGCCACGATCACCGCGTCGGCCGGGGTGCCCGTGACGCCGAACCGCCGCTCACCGTGTTGCTCAATTCGGAGCGGCCGGGTCAGGGTGATGCCGTGGCCCACGGCGCTCTGCTCCTCGGCGGGCGCGACGACCCACACCTCGCCCAACGGGCGCAGGTGCTGCTCCAGCACCCGGATGCCCCGGGCCTCCACGCCGTCGTCGTTGGTGATCAGGATCAGGGGTTTGAAATTCATGTAGTCCCCTCGGTCGGGCAAAAAAAATGGGCGCCGCGAAGGTTATTCGCGACGCCCTGTGTCGGGGCGACTGGATTTGAACCAGCGACCCCTTGACCCCCAGTCAAGTGCGCTACCCAGACTGCGCCACGCCCCGACGATGACGAAGGTAAATAGTCCGGTTGGATAACCCTGTCAAGTGAAGACTTCACCCGGAGCAACTCATGACGGACAGACCGTTATTCGTCGCTGTCAGGCACCCTCCAGGTCTCCACCACTTTGACCAGATCTTGAAGCTCACCACGCAGCCCCTTGAGCGCCCTCATCGTCTTGCGGTCCTGGGCCTTGCGCTCCCGATCCTTGCGCTGGCGCTCCTGCCGCTCTTCCACGGCCGCCGAGCCACGCAGCTTCTTGCGCGCGCCCGCGATGGTGAAGCCCTCGTTGTAGAGCAGCCCCTTGATCTGGAGCAGCAGCTCAACGTCTCGCTTGCGGTAGATGCGCTGGTTTGACCGGGTCTTCTGTGGCCGGAGGGAGGGAAACTCAGTTTCCCAGTACCGCAACACATGTGCCTTCACACCGGTGATCCGGCTCACCTCCCCGATCTTGAAGAACTGCTTGTCGGGGATAACGTTCTCGACGGCGTTATCGGCCACGTGTGCGTGCCGGCCCGCCCCTAGCTATTCAGGGCGTTCTTCAGCACCTGGCTGGGTTTGAAGGTGAGGACCCGCCGGGCGGAGATGGTGATCTCCTCCCCAGTTTGCGGGTTGCGCCCCACCCTCGCGTTTTTGTCACGTACCACAAAGTTGCCGAACCCGGAGACTTTGATCTTCTCACCAGCCTCCAGGGTCTCCTTGATGGTATCGAACACCGTCTCGACGATGTCTGCGGCCTCCTTCTTGGAGAACCCGCCGACCTTCTCGTAGACGTTCTCGATGATGTCCGCCTTGGTCATCCTATTGCTCCATTCACCACAGGGGTGACAGGGAAAACCCTTCGTTGTTCAACCTAGTTACCCATGATTTATCCAACAGATCGAAGAAATGTCAAGCAACCCATGAGCATTGTTCGACTTCCCTTCGGTCGTCGACAAATCTTCAAAGCTGCACCAGATGCAGCCAGGTGCACCTTTGCAGAGATGTTAGTACTTTTTTCGGGGGGTTAGGAGAAGCGGAGATCAGGCGGGGCGGACGGCGTCGACGATCTTGCGGAAGCTGTCGATATCGTGCACGGCCAGATCGGCCAGCATCTTGCGATCCAGCTCCACATCGGCCTTCTTCATCCAGCCCATGAGCCTGCTGTAGGTCACCCCACACTCACGCGCGGCGGCGTTGATGCGGATGATCCAGAGGCGCCGGAACTCGCGCTTCTTGTTGCGGCGATCCCGGTAGGCGTATCGCCAGGCGCGGCGGACTGTCTCCACCGCCGAGCTGAACAGGCGACGCTTGCCGCCCACAAACCCCTTGGCGGCCTTCATGATCTTGTTGCGACGACGACGGGCCTTAACGCCCCTTTTTGCTCTGGGCATGACTCAACCTCTTTAGCGTGTGCTGCGCTGTCTACAGGTAGGGCAGCAGGCGCTTTACGCGCTTTTGCTCCGCGGCGGGAAGGATGCGCATCCGACGCTGGTTGCGCTTCTTCTTGGTGGTTTTCGTGGTGAGGATGTGGCTGTGGTAAGCCCGCTTGAACTTGATCTTACCGGTGCCTGTTTTGCGGAAACGCTTCTTCGCTCCGCTGTTTGATTTCATTTTTGGCATGACGTTAACCCTACGAATCAAGTGCTCTAAAATTCAGTAGGCACGGGCGGTTTCGAACCGCCGACCCCTACCGCGTCAAGGTAGTGCTCTCCCACTGAGCTACGTGCCTATTACCTCTAAAGCAGGGGGATAACTAATGTGAAGCGGGATTCCTGTCAAGGGAATTGTCACGGCAAGGCAAACAAGTAAGATCGTTTGACCTTGCCGTACAATGTACCTGATATGCGACGCTTCCCACGAGCAGTGCTTCGAGCCCTTGAGATCTCCCTCGTCCTCGTGATCCTCGGGACGGCGCTGGTGGCCGGGTTGCTATGGCGGCTGGTACGGCGGGTCCCGGCGCCTGAGTACGCCCTGGCCCTGGGCCACGGGCTGGCCAGCATGTGCGGGCTCCTGGGGGCCACGTTCGTCAAGGCCGCCCAGTACCTCACCACGCGCCCGGATCTGATCAGCCCCCATGTGATCCGCGGGCTCCGTCGGGTGCAGGACCGCGTGGATCCCTTCCCCTACCCCGCCGTGTGGCGCGCCCTGAGCCGCGGCCTGGGCGGCGTCCCCGAGGACCTGTTCCAGCAGCTCGATCCGTACCCGGTGGCCTCCGCCTCCGTGGCCCAGGTGCATCGGGGCGTGCTCTCCAGCGGCGAGGAGGTGGCGGTGAAGGTGCTCCGCCCGGGGGTGCGCCGGCAAGTAGCCCTGGATCTCTGGCTCATGCGCCCGCTGGCCCGGATCCTGAGCTGGATCCCGCCCCTGCGCATGCTCTGCCCGGTGGAGGTGCTGGACCAGTTCGCCCACGCCCTCTCTCAGCAGCTCGACCTCCGCATCGAGGCGCGCAACAACCGCGCCTTCGCCGGCCACTTTGACGGCGACGAGACGGTGGCGGTCCCTGCCCTCGTGCCGGAGCTCTGTTCGGCGGAGGTACTGTGCATGAGCTTCATCAGGGGAGAGCGCCTCAACGCCATGGAGCCGTCGCCGGAGCAAGGAGAGGCCCTGGCCCGCGCCGGCTTCGGCGCCTTGCTGCGCATGATCTTCGTCAACGGGCTTGTGCACGCGGACCTCCACCCGGGAAACCTGCTGGTGCAACAGGAGCGCCTGGTCATGCTGGACATGGGCCTGGTGTGTGAGGTTCCCCTGGAGCGGCGTGGGCAGCTCATGGCCCTGATCATGGCCTGGCTGGGCGGGGATCCGGACGCGGTGACCTCGGCGGCACTGGCCCTGCTGGATCATGCGCCCGACGAAGAGATCCTCGAAGATCCAGAGGGCCTGCGCGGTGACGTGGCCGCCCTGATGGAGCGTCACGGGGATCTGCGCCTGGCCGAGATAAGCCTTGGGCAGGTGCTGCTGGAGTTGCTGCGCCTCATGCGGCGCCACCGGCTGAAGGTGCAGCCCGCCCTGACCATGGTCATCGTGGCGCTGGTCATCGTTGAGGGCGTGGGACGCCAGCTCGCGCCCGGCTTGGACCTTCTGGAGGAGACGAGAAAGTTCTTCACCTCAGGGGCTGCTATTTCTGTCATGGGCGATTAGAATACAGCTTGTTTATAGTCCTCCATCTCTCCTAGAATATTTGAATATTGCCCTGTAGAGAGTTTTCGGGGCCAACGGTGTAGGACCTCGAATGGTCATGACATTTGTGTCAGCCCTCCCCCTTCGCCTGGTCACGGTGCGGTAGCCGTGCGCCCGCGCCAGGAGCAGTTGGTCCAGCGCTACGACCTGCTGGACGAGGTGGGTCAGGGGGGGATGGCCGTGGTGTACCGCGGGCTGGACAATACGCTCAACCGCGAGGTGGCGGTGAAGATCCTGCACGACCACCTGGCCGAGGAGGGTGAGTCGCGGGAGCGCTTCCACCGCGAGGCCCACGCGGTGGCCCAGCTCAAGCACCGCAACATCATCGAGATCTACGACTACTCCGGGGCCGACTCCGAGCAGAGCTTCATCGTCACCGAGTTCATCCACGGCCAAACCCTGCGCGCCTTCCTCCAGAGCCTCCCGATCTCCCACCCCGAGATCGCCGCCATGATCATCGTGGAGGTGTGTGGCGCCCTGGCCCACGCTCACGCCATCGGGATCATCCACCGGGACATCAAGCCCGAGAACATCATGATCCGTAAGGACGGGCTGGTGAAGCTCACCGACTTCGGCATCGCCCAGGTGGTGGACATCCAGCGCATGACCGTCACCGGGCAGCTGCTCGGCTCGCCGGCCTATATGGCTCCGGAGCTGGTTGAGGGCAACCCCATCGACTACCGCTCCGACGTGTTCAGCGTGGGCACCCTGCTCTACCAGCTTGCAACCTCCGAGCTCCCCTTCAAGGGGGAAAACCCGCACCAGCTGCTCAAGTGCATCAGCGAGGGGCGGTTCCTGGATCCAGAGGTGGCCAACCCGGTTGTGGGCGGCGGCCTCGGGCGGATCATCCGCAAGGCCCTGGCCCACGATCCGGACGCCCGCTACCTGGACATCGTCTCCCTGCGGGACGACCTGCTCGACTTTCTCGCTGACGCGGACATCTTCGAGCCCAGGCGGGAGCTGGGCGCCTACTTCCCTGATCCCAAGGCGTACAGCCAGGAGCTGCAGGAGCGGGTCGTGGAGGCCCTCTCCCGAAAGGGCAGCGAGGCGATGAAGCGCCGCAAGGTGCCGCGCGCCCTGGCCCTGTTCAACCGGGTGCTCTGCGTGGACCCCACCAACAAGGAGGTGCTCGCCACCCTCGACGGGCTGCACCGCCGGCAGCGGCGCGGGCGCATCATCGGGGTGGTGGTGATCCTCATGTTCCTGGCGGGCGGAGCTTACGCGGTCAACCGTCTCTGGCCTGACATGGTCCAGGGCCTGCTCATGGGCGAGGACGCGGGCGTATCCCCGGGCCTGGCGGACGGCGGCGCCGCCGACGTGGTGGTCGTCAAGGCAGATCAGGCCGCGCCAGAACCGGACGCATCGCCGGACGCCGCGGCGCCTGATCTCAGCGCACCGGATAAGCCCCGGGCCGAGCCCCGCCCGCGGCCCGCACCGATCCCGCCGAGGGTGGTGGAGCTCATCCCGATCCCGCCCAGGGTGAGCATCTGGCTCAACGCCAGGCGCCTGGGGGACTTCGGCCCCGACCTGCGCAAGGTTACGATCCCGGGGCGCGGCACCCACAAGCTTGTGCTGAAGAACGAGGCCTGCTTCGACCGCGTGATCACCATCAAGCCGGGCCAACGGGTAACCTCTCCCATGCGGGTGAAGCTGCGCTGGAAGCCCGCCCGGCTGGTGGTGAACACCAAGCCAGTGACCAGCGCCGACGTGGTGGTGGGGGGGAACGTCTACCGCACCGGCGAGCCCATCGACATCCCGATCCCCGACTACTCCAACAACGGCCGGGCCGAGATCCGCTTCAAGGTGAGCGCCGAGGGTTACTTCACGGTTGAGAAGCGGGAGAAGCTCACGGCCAGCACCACCAGCAAGGTGGAGCTCACCCTGAGGCCGCTCAAGTGATCAGGGCGGCCATCCTGGCTGGCGCGCTGCTCTTTCTGGCGGCGCCGCCGCGCGCTCTGGCGGGTACGCCTGACGAGGACCTGACCACCGCGGAAAAATCCTACGAACAGGGGGACTACCGGGCGGTTATCACCCTGCTCCGCCCCCTGCTGTACCCGAAAATCGCCCTCCCCTCCCGTGAGAAGTCGCTCCGGGCGCGGCGGCTGTTGGGCCTGAGTTACCTGTTCGAGAAGGACCCGGCCGAAGCTGAGAAGCAGTTCCTCGCCATCCTCTCCCAGCGGCCCGATTACCAGCTCGACACCCTGGTGGACCCGGCCGCCGCGGTGGAGTTTTTTCAGCGCATCAAGCGCCGCAACGCCGAGATGCTGGAGGCGATCCGCAAGCGGGAGGAGTATGAACGCCGCCGCAGGGAGCAACAAGCCGCGCAGGCTGCCGCGTTGAAGGAAGACGCCAAGAGCGAGAAGGATCGCCGCAAGGGCGAGTACCTGGTGCGCACCGTGGTGAAGCGCAACTTCTGGATCAACCTGGCGCCCTTTGGCGCGGGCCAGTTCCAGAACGGCCAGCGGGCCAAGGGATTCGCCCTGCTCGGGCTGCAGGCCGGCCTCGGCGCCCTCTCCCTGGGCACCTACCTGGGCCAGCGGTTCGGCTATGAGGACGGTGAGGTCAGCGGCGACGACTGGAACACAGCCCAGGGGCTCCGCTACACCCAGATCATCTCCGGCTCCCTCTGCCTGGCCGTGATCGCCTACGGGATCATCGACGCCATCGCCTTCTACAAGCCGGAGACGGTCACCGAGGAGTGGGTCGAGTGGAAGCCGGACAAGAAGCGGGGCGGCGGCAAGAAGAAGCAGCCTGAGAAACAGAAGCAGAAGAAGGAAAAGAAGGACGAAGCCAAGCCAGCGCGCGGCGCCTTCCTGTTCGGTCCCTCGGTGGGCCCGGGCGGCGCGAGCCTGACGCTGGGCTTCACTTTTTGAGGAGAGAAGAAGAGCAATGCCCACGATGAAAGTGGTCAAGGACGGACAGACGGCCGAGGTGTTCCACCTTTACAAGAAGGTCACCTCCATCGGCAGCTCCCCTGACTGCGACATCCGGGTGCGCGATCCCGACGTTGCGTCGGGGCACTGCAGCATCCTTTTCGACGGGCGGGTCTTCCGCCTGGCGCCGGTGTCGCGGCAGACCAAGGTGAGCATCAACGGCAAGCGCCGAAAGAAGCATGACCTGACCCACGGGGATGTGGTCCAGCTGGGAACCACCGAGCTGCAATTCTCGGTGTATGACGAGGCGGTGAGCGAGGGGGAGGCGGCCGAAACCGCCGTGGAGCTGCCCCCCTACCACAAGCTCTTCCTCTTCTCCTCCAAGCTGCTTGGCAACTACGAGCTGGGCCAGCTCCTGAAGGAGCTCATGGACGCGGTCATCGAGGTGTCCAACGCCGACAAGGGATTTTTGATCCTGCTGGAGGGGAACCAGCTCCGCGTGAAGGTGGCGCGCAACATGCGCTCCGAGAACGTGGGCGACGCGGTAACCCAGCTGTCCGACTCGATCATCGCCAAGGTGGTGCGCACCCGGAAGCCGCTGATCATCTCTGACGCGCTCAACGACGCCGAGTTCTCCGACTCCCTGTCGGTGGTGAACCTCAAGCTCTGCTCGGTGATGTGTGTGCCGCTCATGGACAAGGACAGCCTCATGGGGCTGATCTACGTGGGCAACGACAACGTGGTGGAGCTGTTCGAGGAGCAGGCCCTGGAGGTGCTCACCATCTTCGCGGCCCAGGCCTCGCTGATCATCAAGAACGCCCTGCTGATCAACGAGCTGCAGCTGGAGAGCCAGGGGCTGCGCCAGCGCCTGGAGGCCGAGCGGTTCGGGCGCATCATCGGCTCCTGTGACGCCATGCTCGAGGTGTTCAAGAAGGTGGAGAAGGTGGCCACCACCGACATCTCGGTGCTGATCACAGGCGAAACCGGCACCGGCAAGGAGCTCATCGCCAACGAGATGCACCAGCGTTCTTCCCGGGCCAAGGGGCCCTTCATCACCATCAACTGCGGGGCGATCCCGGAGAACCTGCTGGAGAGCGAGCTGTTCGGCCATGTGAAGGGCGCCTTCACCGGCGCGGTGGCCACCAAGCGAGGCAAGTTCCAGGCGGCCAACGGCGGCACCCTCTTCCTGGATGAGATCGGGGAGCTCCCCCTGCCCTTGCAGGTGAAGATCCTGCGCGCCCTGCAGGAGCGCACGGTGGTCAAGGTCGGGGACACCCGCCCCGAGTCAGTGGACATCCGGGTGCTGGCCGCCACCAACAAGAACCTGGAGGAGGAGATCCGCGCGGGGCAGTTCCGCGAAGACCTGTTCTATCGGCTCAACGTGGTGAACATCCACCTGCCGCCTCTGCGCGAGCGCGGGGAGGACATCCTCGTCATCGCCAAGTACTTCCTGGCCAAGTTCGCCGAGGAGTACGGGGTGAAGGTGAAGGGCTTCTCCCCCAACGCGGTCATCTCCATCAAGAAGTACCCCTGGCCGGGCAACATCCGCCAGCTGGAGAACCACATCAAGAAGGCGGTGGTGCTGGCGGAGAAGGCCCTGCTCGGGCCAGAGGACCTGGACCTCACCGCGGATGTGCTCCCTGCCATCGTGGCGCTGGCCGCGGCCAAGGAGAACTTTCAGCGCCAGTACATCAACGAGGTGCTGGCCCTGAACAACGGCAACCGCACCAAGACAGCGCGTGATCTGGGGGTCGATCCGCGCACCATCTTCCGCCACCTGGAGCGGGAGGAAGAGATCAAGTCGAGGGAGGCAAAATAGGGCAGTGAGCGTGAGAGTGCGACATCAGTGTCAGGATTTTGCCCGGGCAGAAATCCAGGGGTATCCTGGTTTGTCGTGGGATCCCGGACGGTTGACCGGAAGGGTGTTGGATGGCACAGGCGATGCATAATATACGGGAAATAGCGTGCATCGTATTGAAAACGCACATGCTTATCTTGACCACATTGGCCCTGGGGGGCTGCGTTATTCCACCTGACCTGCAGCTCATGCAGGACGGCGGAGTGGCGAACACCGCGCCCTGGATCAAGACCGCGGTGACCACCCCGAGGCCCAACACCACGGTGCTCCATCGCAAGAAAGATGATCCGCTGGTCTTCGCCGTGTCCCTGGTTGACGACGAGAAGCAGGTCCTCAGCCTCCGCTTTTTCAAGGATCGAGAGTACGCCACGGAGGTCCAGATCAGCCGGGACACCACCACCGGTGGCGTGGTTGAGCAGGATGTAATCTTCACCATATCGGGGTTCTGCGACCAGGCCCCCTTCCCCAAATTGCTTGAGCTATATGTCTCGGATAATGGCTTTGTTTCCAGCGGGAGCGACCTGCGCAAGGTGAATGAGGGCGGCCTGAGCACGAGCACCGGCTGGGACCTCACGTGCCAGTAGTGGTGAATATTGACTGGTAGTTGATTGATGATGTTTGAACTTACTTCACATAGATTGATCCCGCTCCTGGCGGCGCTGCTGATCACGGCATCCTGCGGTGACCTTGAACTCGACGGCGGCCAGGCCTGCGCCAGCGACCAGGACTGCTCTCACGGCAGCCTGTGCGTGACCAACACCGCCACATGCACCTCGGTGGTGACCGATGTGCCCGACCTTGAGGTGTTGCCGCCCAATGACAACAACCAGGGCTGGGTCGTCACCGAGTACAAGGCGCCGGGCCTCAACGCCACAGGGAAGCTCAAGCTGCGCCTGGCCCAGGCGATCTCCCTGGAGGGCAAGGTGTACGCCTCGGACAGCAAGGGCAAGGTGGTGCCCGCGCGGATCACCGCGTGGCGCAACTCGTTGCTGCCGGGCCGCCCTCAGGTCCAGGTGACCACAACCACCAACCAGGGGAACCAGGATCCGCGCCGGGTCGAGGGCTCCTACCTGCTCTGGCTCACCAAGGGGCAGGCCTACACCTTCCTGGTTTCCCCCATTGATCCTTACGACAAGGACTACCCTCCCCTGGTGGTCAAGGGGCTCAAGCTCAACGATCACCTCAAGCGCAACTTCGTGCTGGAGGGCAAGGACCGCACGGTGATGGTCACGGGCAAGGTGCTGGACGCCACGGGCAAGGAGCTGCCTGACAAGGAGCTGGTGGACCCGAACATCCCGGAGGATCCCAAGGACAAGGAGGCAAACAAGCTGCGGGCCAAGGTGAGTGTGCGCGCTTACCAGACCGGCGGGCTACACCAGTCCACGCCAGGGACCACGGTTCCGAAGACCGGCGCCTTCTCCTTCCAGGTGCCGGCAGGCGGCACCATGCCCACGGGCGGGCTCACCTACACCTTGCGCGTGGAGAGCGTTTCCGGCGGCCTCCCGATTCCCTCGGTGACCTGCGAAAAGCTCTTCCTCGGCCTCTACCTGGGCAAGAGCCCGGAGCAGGTGCTGGGCGACCTGCGCCTGCCAGCCTTCCGCCTGCCCAAGTTCTATACGATCAAGGTGAACGGCAAGGACGGCACCGCGGCAGGCAAGCCGGTGGCAGGGGCCAAGGTGAAGTTCTCCATGGCCTTCTCCAAAGTGCCCTCCTCCCTGGGCTACACCGACTGTACGGCCACCTACGAGCGCACCGGCATCACCAAGAGCGATGGCACTGTTCTGCTCCCCCTTATCCCGGGCACGGGCACCAAGAACCAGCAATACACGGTCACCATCACCAGCCCCAGCAAGAGCCCGTTCGCCGGCAAGGTGATGAAGGCCGTGCAGGTGGGGCCCAACGCAGGGGTGCTGGCTGCCCTGGAGCTCGCGCCGCGGTTCAAGCTCACCGGCCGGGTGGTTACCGCGTCCAAGATGGCCGTGGCCGGGGCCCTGGTGGAGGCCAAGGGCATCGCGCCCCAGGCAGGCGCCGCCGCCGCTTCGCCCACCGCCAGCACCAGCACCACCACTGACGCGGAGGGCGCCTTCAGCCTGGCCGTGGAGGCGGGGCGCTACAACTTCCATGTGCAGCCGCCCCAGGGCAAGGGTTGGCCCGCCTTCACAATCCAGAGCAAGAGCATCTCGGGCGACCTCAACGGCGTCATGTTCCAGGTGCCCGCGGCCCAGGTGCTGGCCGGCGAGGTGGAGGACCCCTCAGGCCGGGTGCTCAACAGCGCCAAGGTTTCGGTGTTCGAGCTGGTGCATGACACCGACCAGACCAAGCGCGCCGAGCTGCGCGCCAGCGACATCACCGACAAGGCGGGGACCTTCTCCCTGTTGCTGCCCGCCTCCCCCTAGCCCGCTCCGTACTGCGGCCCGGGCCCCCCACTCCTACTCCTTGACTTGCACCATCGACTGTAGGACTTTAACGCGCCATGACTGACGAAAAGACCAAAAATCCCGAGGAAGAGACCGAAACCGTGACTGAGAAAGAGACCGAAACCGAGACCGAAACCGAGGCTGCCCAGCCTACCGTTACTTTTGAAGATCTGAAGCTCAAGCCTGAGCTCATCGAGGCCATGACCGACATGGGCTTCGAGGGCCCCATGGACGTGCAGGCCGCGGCCATCCCGCTGGCCCTTGAGGGCAAGGACCTGCTGGTGCAGAGCCGCACCGGCTCCGGCAAGACCGCCGCCTTCGGCATCCCGATGATCCAAAAGCTCATCGACACTGACGTGGACGAGACCCAGGCCCTGGTGCTCTCCCCCACCCGCGAGCTGGCCATGCAGGTCTGCCGGGAGATCGAGAAGCTCTCCGCCAAGAGCCCCATGAAGATGGTGCCCGTGTACGGCGGCGCGGCCATGGAGCCCCAGACCCGCGCCCTGCGCGCTGGCGTGCACCTGGTGGTGGGAACCCCGGGCCGCGTGCTGGATCACATCCGCCGCAAGAACTTCAAGACCGACAAGGTGAAGCTGCTGGTGCTCGACGAGGGCGACGAGATGCTCTCCATGGGCTTTTTGGAGGAGATCAGCAAGATCCTCGACGCCATGCCCGAGGACCGTCAGACCTTCCTCTTCTCGGCCACCATCCCGGACGACATCAAGAAGATCGCCGACCGCTACATGAAGGAGCCCGAGTCGATCCTGCTCAGCGAGGACTTCATCGGCGTGCGTGAGATCACCCACCTGTACTACATGGTGAGCGGCGGCAACCGCCTGGACGACTTGATCCAGGTGCTCAAGTACGAGGAGCCGTCCCTGGCGCTGATTTTCTGCAACACCAAGGACGATACGGCCACGGTGGCCGAGCTGCTGAGCAAGAAGGGCTACAACGCCCAGGGCATCTCAAGCGACCTGAGCCAGGACAGGCGCGAGAAGGTGATGGCGCGCATGCGCAAGGGCGAGATCCAGTACCTCGTGGCCACGGACGTGGCGGCCCGGGGCATCGACCTGCCCGAGCTGTCCCACGTCATCAACTACGCCTTCCCCCAGTCGGCGGATGTGTACGTGCACCGCACCGGCCGCACCGGCCGCGCCGGCAAGTCCGGCCGCGCCGTGTCCCTCATCGCGCCGCAGGAGATCGGCTCCTTCTACTACCTCAAGCTTATCCACAAGATCTTCCCCGAGGAGCGGCACCTGCCCAACGCCGGCGACCAGGCCACGCGCCGTGAGGCCGCCCGCCTGGAGAAGCTGCAGGAGCTGTTCGACAGCCGCGCCCCCGGCGAGGAGCTGCGCAGCCTGGCCCGGCGCCTCTGGTCAACCCCGGATGGTGAGCGCCTGGTGGGCCTGGCCCTGGCCGCGACGCTGGAAGAGTTCGACCAGATCCACGCGGTGCTGCCCGAGATCGTGATTCCGGAGCCGGCGGCGCCGCGCGAGGACCGCGACGACGAGCCGCGGCGCAGCTACGACCGTGATCGCGGGCGTGGGCGTGATCGAGGCCGCGACCGTGATCGCGGGCGTGGGCGTGACCGGGACCGTGGGCGAGGACGAGGCGGTGACCGGGATCGTGGCGGCCGTGGGCGTGGCCGCGATTATGACCGTGACCGTAAGCGCACCCGCAGCAACCGCGGGGGCTCCTACGATATGCCCGACGGCGACAAGGAGAACTACGAGTTCATCGAGCGCCGGAACCGCGGCGGCGGCCGCAGGGACACCCCCGAGGGGCAGGTGCGCATCTACCTGAGCATCGGGTACGAACACGGCGTTGGTGAGGAGGAGCTCTCTTCCTTCATCTGTGAGAAGGCCGGAGTGGACGCCGAGGCGATCCACCGCATCGACCTGCAGGGCACCTTCGCCTTCGCCAACATCTCCGAGGACGCCGGCGAGAAGGTGATCGACGGGGTGACCGGCACCAACTTCAACGACCGCAGGATGAAGGCCGAGCGCGCCAAATCGCGCTAGGAGCGCCAGAGGCGCTCCTCCCCGGCCCCGGCCCTCCTGCCCCAGTTTCCCTCCCCCTACCCTCTACCCTCTACCCCTGACCTACTCCAACAACGGCAACGCCCGCGCCAGGGCTGCTGCTGCGTGCTGCACGTAGTCGATGCGGATCGAAGCCCTGATCGGCGTCTGCAAAATGCCACCTGAGGCGTTTGCCGGGTTCTTGTAATGCCAGGCGTTGTCCGGCTTGATCTGGTGGTCCACCAGGAACTTGAGCGCGTCCATGACCACCGCCCGAAGCTCCGGGGTCTCCTCACCACGTCGGCGAGCCAGCAGGAGGGTGCCCACGTTGGCCTCGGTGCGGCTCCCCACGGGGGTGTTGTGGGGCATGAAGAATGGGGTGACGGAGAAGGCGCCGGAGAGGTCGCCCATGAGCCCCTCGCCGGGGCGCACCTGGGCCCGGCGGTTCAAGGCGGCGAACTCGTAACAGAAGTGAGCGTAGCTGTCCTTGTTCAGGCTCTCGGGCAGGGCGTCGGCCGCGATGCAGGTCCAGTGGTCCTCGGAGATGAAGAACTGTCCCAGGAAGAAGTCGTACTTCTCGCCCACCAGGAAGTCCATTGCCCGCTCCAGGGCGGGGAGGTAGCGCTTGTCGCTTGAGGTCTTGTACAGCTTGGCCAGGGCCAGGGTCGCCTCGCCGCTGTAGTAGAGCAGGATGTCCTCGCAGTTGCGTTTGCGGTTGTTGGGCCGGTACTGGTGGCAGAAATCCCCGTTCGGTTTCTGCATGTGCAGGATGAAGCTGCCCAGGTCGTGGGCCAGGCGGGCGTAGTTCTTGCTGCCGGTGGCCTGCTGGTACTCGGAGATGGCCACCGCGGCCAGCGCGGCGGAGCCGAGGTCCGCGTTGGCGTCGCTTCCCACGCAGGCGTAGGGTGTCTCCCGGCAGGCGTCCGGCACGGCGTTGGCCGCAAGGTACTTGATGGCCTTGTCAGCGGCGGCGGCCACGGCCTTGTCCCCCGTTGATTGCAGGGCCAGCGCCAGGAACCAGGTGGTCCCGGCGTGGCGGGGCAGGCTGTACTCACCCGGCGGGGAGTGGCTGTCTTCCAGCGGGTAGTAGATGTACTCGAACTTGCCGTCCGTGCGCATCTGCCGCACCACGTAATCTGCCGCCCGGGTCACCGCCTTGCGCGCGTGGGCAGCGGTGAGCTTCTCCATCAATGGCGTCCTCAGGCGCCTGGCGACCAGCGCCCTGCCCTTTGCCCCTGGCGCCTCCACGAAGGCCTGCAGCCGCACCCGCCGGTACGACTTGTTGGAGCTGCGCCACTGCTCCATGGAGAGGTCCAGGCGGTCGGCCAACAGGTCCACCACTGCCTGCAGGTCCAGGCCGGTGCGGAACTCGTGCATGAAGAAGAACGGCTTGTACCCGGACATGAGCTGTCGCCGGAACAGCTCGTCCGGCAGCAGGCAGGACTCTTTTGTGACCGCGCCATCCAGGCGCAGGCAGACCGCGTCCAGGCCGGGCACGATGCCCTTGGCGAAGAAGAAGGGCACGTTGCTCAGGATGGGGCCCTCCCCCACGGAGAGGTCCAGCTTGAACCGGGCGCGGGACTGCTGGGCCGGGCTGAGGGCCTTGACCCGCGGATCAGCCGCCAGCTTTGCCCTCAGGCTCTCAATCCGATTGGCCAACCCGCCTCGGTCCTGGCGGCCACGGAAGAGCGGCTCCCCGTCCAGGACCAGGGTGGCCCAGAGGGGGCGGCCGTCGGACAGCGGGTGGTCCTTGGCGCTGACCTGCTCGCCTGACAGGCTCCCTCGCAGGGAGGCCATGGCGGCAGCGGCGGCGTCCAGTGGAATGCCCTGGTCCGGCGCCAGCCGATAGCGCAGGTAGACACCCCCGTAAAGGAGGGCCGGCGCCAGGAACAGGGCGCAGATGATGGCAGTGGTGCGGACGCCCCGGCTCATGCGGCCTCGGGCTCCTCGGCGGCGGAGGCCTTTCCTCTGCGCCACAGGTGGATCAACTGCAGGCCGGGCACCAGGCCCACGGCCTCCAGGGCCACGGCGGCCACCAGCAAGGCGATGGCGGACCCGGCCTGGCCGATGCCGCCATAGATGCCGTGAAGATAGGCCGCGGACATGAGCAGCAGGGTGAGGAGCGCCAGGCAGGCGGCCACCATGATCCCACACACGCCCATGGCCATACGTCGCGCTCCCTTTCCGGGCAGGAGCGTGGCCACGCCACCAGCGGCGAGCAACCCGCTCAGGCCCACGGCAAGGGCGGTGAAGCCAGCGGAGCGGCTCGGCGCCAGGTGGAGGAAGACCAACAAATAGACGCCGGCCAGGAGGAGATCCAGCGCGGCGTAGACCCAGTCAGCAAAAGTGCGATTCATGGGCCGGGACAATATCCAGAAATCCAGGCCGCGTCACCCTTCGAAAAATAGCAGCACCGCCCAAAAAATAGCAACAAAGCAACACCGTCCCCGAAACTGGGGTCTGGATGCCTCAAGATGGCTAGCGAACTGGCCGGCTGGCAGGGACTGTAGTCACCAGTTTCTGGATATCGGATCGGTGTCCGGCCTCTAAGTTGTTGAATACAGGTGGGCGGTAAAATGGCACACCACCTGCATTAAGGACGGGGTAAGCTAGCAGCGTCAACCGGACAGAGCTTCATAGCCTTTCCTCCTGACGTTCATACCCGGGCCGGCCTCATTTATTTGGGGCCGGCCTTCTCCATTTCTGGGGGGTCAATTACAGGTCGGCCGGTTGGCCACGGTGTCCGCGGGCTTCGGATCCAGGGGCAGGATCTTCTGCAGGTATGTAAAGGCGTCCTTGCAGAACACGGCCGGACCCTTGCCCTGGAGTTCGGCCCGCTCGGCGAAAGGCAGCGCCGCCCCTGCGTCCATGAGCCGGTTGGGCTGGTCCCCGGAGTTGTGGTACTCGGTGGCGGATCCATATGGCTCTGCCAGCCCCAGGGAGTGCCCCAGTTCATGAGCCGCGGTGGTTCCCACCACGTTGCTTAGCACCCGGATGGCGCAGGCCGCCTGCTGCATTCGGCCCTGGGCCGGGCAGGTCCCGGCGGCCGTGGACACAGCGAGCGTGGCCTCACCCGCGGTGAGCTGTGACCCGCCCTGGTCCACCCGGAAGGGGTCGAAGATCTGGTCAAACAGGGGGTCTCGCAGCGGGGTCCGGAGCACACCCGATGGGGGATGAAAGGAGAATCCCAGCAGCGACTCCAGGAACACCCCGCCGTATCCGGGGTACCCATCCTGCTGGGTTGAGGCGTTAAGCCCACCCACCCAGTCGTGCAGGCGCGCGTTGTCCACATCCTTGCCGGGGGTGTTGTCGTAGCCCATCAGGCTCAGCCCGTTGGGATCCTTTCCGCCAATGTCGAGCCTCGAGTAAAGCTTGAAGTCCTTTGGTTCACTCTCGCGAAACTCAACGTTTATCCCCTTGTATGATCTCTTCATGGACTTGAGCACGTCCGTCCTGATTTGTTGGTCAGCGGCGGCAAGCCCGAACCGGCGCAGGCTCTCGGCCCAGCCCTGAGTGAACCGCACCCAGACCACCTGCTTGACCCCGGCGAGGTAGAGGGTGAGCTGCTCCTTGGCCAGCCCGGTGACGGACCCGCTCCTGTAGTACACGGTTGGGGTCCAGGTGCCGCGAAGGGATCCGGTGGAGGTGAGGGACCGAAGGTTCACGGTGCTGCCTGGGCCCTGCCCATCTTCCAGCACGTAACGCACCTGGTGCCCGCTCACGTAAGCCGTTACCAGGTCGAAGGCCAAGGAGGTGGCGGATGAGCCCTTTGCACCGCCCGCCCGGTAGCTGCCCTTGAACGCCACCGCGGTGCTGCCATCCGACCCCCCCACGAAGCCCCGGCCGCGGATGTCCAGGTATTGGCCCAGGGAAACCGTGGCGGGCGAGATCCCCCGGATTAGCGAGCGATCCAGGTAGGCCTGAAACTTCAAGGGGGCCGAGGCCTTGACCCTGGATCCCGCGTGAACGTTGCGCACCACCATGGCGCCCTCCAGGGTCCCCTCCCTCAGCCCGGCTATACCCGGCGAAAACTCAAAGTAGAGCCGGTCCCGCTGGCCAGGGATCTCAGGCTTGAGGGGCAGGCGCACGCTCACCTTTCGGCCCACCTTGGCGCAGGAACCGCTCTGGCCCTCGGGCATAAAGCACCCCTGGAGGTCTACCTCTGCTGCGCCCTCCATGCCGCCGAGCAGGAAGTCCTTGCCCACCACCGGCACCCGGGAGTTGAGGTAGACCAGAGGGCTCCCCCCGGCGGTGAGCACGGGCGCGAGCTCCTTCTTCAAGGTCAGCTTCACGGGCAACGCCGCCCCGGTCACCACGCCCCCTGTGGAGCTGGATACCACCGCCGCGGTGCCAGAGAAGGCGCCCTCCCCCAGCGAGGTGAAGTGGGCCTGTGTGAGGTCACCGGTGGCCTGCTCCCCCGAAGCCAGGGTAAGTGGGATATCGATGCGGACCTCCGGGCCCACGCCCACGCGGCCCCGCAGCTGAAGCTGGTGCCCTGCCCCGGCGCTGAACCCGGATCCGTGCAGCAAAAGGCTGCTCCCCGGCAGCACCGTGGCCGGGAGAAGCTGCCCGAGGCTGATCCGGGTGGGCGACGGAAACTGGGGCAGGCTCAGGTGCTCGGTGCCGCATGATGGTGCGAGCAACGCCAGGGCCACGGCCAGGGAGGCTCGTCTAACCCGGAGCGCCCATCGCCTGCCGGCCGCGCCAATCACCGGCAGACCTTGACCGACTTGCCCTTGTCGTCCTTGAGGCTCTTGCACTTGAACCCGTGCGTCAGGCGGCAGCCGCTGTCCCCCAGGCAGTTGCGAAGGCAGACCCAGTGCTTGCCCAGCCCCTTGAAGCGGATGTCTGGCAGGGGGACGCAGGTGGAGCCGGAGGGGCACTTGCCCGAGAAGCCGCCCGAGCTGGAGCAGTCCGAGACCGTGCAGTAGCCGCCCTTCCAGGGCAGGCACATGGCGATGCCTGCGCAGGAGGTGAATGATGTGCAGGGCTGGCCGACGCTGGCGCTGCCCACCTTGCCGCACCCGCTCTTGGTGTCGAACACTTTGCACCGCTCGAACGAGCGGCAGTCGCTGTCCTTGCTGCAAGTGGCGGCGCAATGGCTGGAGGAGCTGCTGCCCGGGCCGGGCGAGGGGCAGAAATGTGCGGAGGGGCAGCTGCTCTGCTCCCAGAAGAGCTTGTCGCCGTTGACGTCCTTGGGCACGCAGGCGTCGGACACACACCCCGCCGAGCCGCACACCTTGCCAGCGGCGCACTTGCTGGTGCCCTGGCACGGGGTTGTGGACGCCGCCTTCTTGAGCAGCACTGTGAACGGCTTGATCACCTTGGGGTTGTCATGGTCGTCGGCCACCAGCCCAAGCAGGTGCCGCAGGTTGGCCGCCTGGGCGGTGGTGGGGCACCAACGGAGGACGGCCCGCAGCCCGCCCGTGGACTTGAGGGAGGCCCCGGCCACGGTTGGGTTCAGGGAGAACGCCACCTGGGCGGTGTCCGGGTCTTGCACCTCCACCTCCTGGACCACGCACTTGGACTTGCTCAGGTCCAGCACCAGGCCCTCGCCCAGGGGCTTGATGAAGGTCGGCGCCGTCTTTGAGGTGGTGCTCGCCTTGACCCGGATCGACACCGGCTCCCGGTCCGAGTCCTCCCCGTCGCTGGCCACGAAGTCCACCGTGTGATCCCCCACGTCCGGGGCGATGGGGGTCCAGCCGAAGCGGGCCTCCCGGTCCAGGGTGATGAGCTGGGCCCTGCCCTGCAGGTTCAGGGTGGGGCTGTTATAGGACCATTCGATGGAGTCACCGTCCGGGTCAGCGGCCTTGAGGGTGATCTCAAAGGGCGACCCAACGTACGCCTCCTGGGCGGTCATGCGCAGGATCTCGGGCGGGCTGTTGGGGGTACAGCCCGCGGCGAAGATGCAGAGGAGGCCTGTGGCGAATGACCGCATACTTGATACCTATTCTACAGCTGATTGGCTATTGGCACAGACGCCAAGCCCCTGCAACGCCCCTCCGGGGGAGCCCGCCGTCCGCCGCCCCTTCGGGCCGTTACGGGGTGAAACGGCGGGCTACTCAGCCGAAATCCCGATGCTCGTCCTCAGGTCGAAGTGGGCGTCGGTCATGGCGAAGCGGAGCATCTCCTCGAGCTGTGGGTTGCCCATTGAGCCCGGAGGAATCTGCCCGCCGAGCTTGGCCAGGGCCGCCACCGCTGCTTGAGGGGTGCGGCAGGTGAGCAGGCCCGCCCGGTTGGCCGCGGCGATGACGGCGCCGCCGATCAACCCGGGGTTCACCGAAGTGCCGGAGCACTCCAGCGCGAACGGCATCAGCTCCTGCCTCATCTTCTTGGTCAGCTTCTTCACCTGGTTGGTCAGGTTGTTCAGCTGCCGCTGGTCCGCGCCCCTGGGGGTGAAGTCCGGCTTGTACTGGCGCACCACCGAGGCGATGAGCATGGCCAGGTCCTCGGGGGTGAGCTGGGCCGGCAAGATCATCGCCTTCTTAATCAACCACAGGCAGCGGCCCATGATGAAGCGGATCTCGTTCTCGTGGGCTCCGTCGACCAACGCCTGCCCGATGATGATGGTGGGCGGGGTGGTGTTCTCCACCGCCAGCACGCGCGGGTTCGCCTTGGAGATGTAGAGGTCGAAGTCCGAGACCCCCATGGCCCCGCCGATCTTGGCGGCGATGCGATAGATGGCGTTGGATTTGTCGCTGATCCGCTCGTTGCGGCCGAGCTTGTAAGGCCGCAGGTCTCCCTTGTACAGCCTCGAGAAGCCCTCATTGAGCATCTGGAACACCAGCCGGAACCCGCCCGGGATCGCGGTAGTGAAGAGCGGCTCGTCGTGGGGGGTGTCGGCCAGGTATCGCTCGGGGTCCCCGGTGGGCGTGTAGCCCTTGACCAGCGCGCCGGTCTCTTCGTCGCCGTGCCCCAGGGTTTCCAGGACCTGGGCGGTGAAGAGGCAACGATCTGATGCCTTCCGCCAGCCAAAGACCTTGAGCAGGTTCTGGTAGGCGAAGGGGGCGAAGGGCGACTTCGCCTGCTTGCCCCGCATCGCGGTCACCGCGCGGTCCAGGTGGACCAGCAAGCTGCGCTGGTCACGCTGGCGCGTGTAGTACATGGCAACCGCCTTGATCACGTCCACGTCCAGGGGCGCCAGCTCCATGGCCTTGTTGTAGGCCTGGCCTGCCCGGTGAGCGTCACGAAGGCCCTTCTCCTGGATGCTCGCCAGGCGGAGCAGGTGCGCCACCTTGCGAGCCTTGTCACGGTCCCGCTCGAACAGGAGCTGGGTCACCTTCAGGGCCTGCTCATGTTGCCCCTCGGCGGTGAGCAGATCGCTCAGGTTGCTCAGCGCCTCCAGGTTGGCCGGGTCCAGGGCCAGCACCTTGCGGTAGCTCGCCACCGCCCGCTTGGAGTCCGGGGTCTTCTCCCGGTAGATGACGCCCAGACGCAGGAAGATCTGCTTGAGGCGCTCGTGGCTACTCTCAAGCCGCGCCAGCGAGAGGAGGGTGTGAGAGGTCTCCTGCCACTGTTCGTCCTGGAAGTACATGTCGGCCAGCTGCTTCAGCGCCTCCACCGAGGAGGGCTTCAGCTGCACCAGCATGCGCAGGTACTTCTTGGCCTGGCTGCGATCTTCCAGGTAGACCATGGCCACCTCGGCCAGGGCCTCGTAGATTTCGGCCAGGCGCCCTCTGGAACGCCCCACCTGTGCCCGCTGCAGCAGCAGGCTGGAGAGCTCCTCCCACCGCTTGGCGTTGGCAAGGAGCTGACGCACCTGGGAGAAGGCCAGCGCGTTGTCCGGCTCCACGGCCAGGCTCTTCTGGTACGAGGCCAGCGCGCGGTCAGCGTCCAGCAGCTTCGTGCGCGCCAGCTCTCCTGCGAGGAGGTGCGCGGTGGCAATGTGGACGGGAACCACCGAGGCCTCCCCCTCCGCCTCCGCGGCGTCACAGGCGGTCTCCCACACTCCCGCCCTGAGGGCGGTGTCACGGAGCCGGTAGATGGCAGCGAGCAGGTCGGGCTGGAGTTCCAGGGCGGTGCGGAGTTGTTCCTCACCGCCGTCCGCCATCTGCTCGCCCGCGCGGGTGTACAACACCGCGGCCTCTCGTTTCTCCTCCACGATCTCGGCCAGGCGCTGGTAGTAGCTGCTCAGAGCCTCGGAGTTGTTGTCCATCCAGGCCCGGTCCAGCAGGAAGCGCAGCGGGAGAAGGATGTCCCCCTCCCCGTCGGCCGCTCGGGTGAGCAACTCCACGGCCGAGGGCTCGCCGGCGTCGGCCCCGGCGAGCTCTTCAAAGAAGGCAACGCGTCCCTGCTCCAGCAGGATGCTGGTGAGGTCCGGATCCTCCTCCTGAGCCCGGTCTGTCTCCTCCTGCTCGGTCCAGGGGGCCGGCGCCTCCACCTCACGTGCTTGCTTCTCCCCGGTGTCGAGGCCGAAAGCCTTCATCGCGCCGCGTACCAGGGAACTGTCCGGGGCGGCCTCGGCCGCGCTGGCCAGCAGGTCCTTCACGCCCGGGCCCGCGACATCATCATCAGCGGCGGCCACCATCTCCGCGGCGGCAACCAGCAGGGCGGCCTTGCGCCCCGGATCCTCCAGGTCACCGGCGGAGGCGACCATCTCGGACACCACCTCACCAGTCTCACCCGCCTGCTCCAGCGCCCGCAGCAGCGCGCGGTTGGCGCCTGGGACCGGGTGGGGTTCCTGGGCAGCTTGCCGCAACAGGGTGAGGGCGCGGTCTGGATCCTCGAGCTCCACCTGATGCAGAGCCGCCAGCCGGTAGGTGAACGCCTTGCGGCGCGAATCATCGGCAGGGAGTGCCTCCATCAGCTCGGTCCAGAGGCGCTCTACCTCCTGCCAGTTGTTGTCCCGTGCGTGCCCCTCCACCAGGGCGTAGAGAGCCGCCAGGTATCCCGGCTGGCGCTTGTACGCCTCGTTGTAACTGGCCAGGGCATCCTCGGTGAGCATGGCCGCGGCCAGGAGATCACCCCGCTGAGTCAGGATCCTCGCGGCCAGGGAGTCCATGGTGCAGGCGCTGGCCTGGGCCGACAGCTCCTCGGCCAGCTGGTCCACCTGGCCCATCTGCTCCAGACACCGGCGCACGCCGGCCCTGAACGCGGGCTCGTCCTGGTTGCTGGCGGCCAGCCGTTGGTACTGCTCAAGCGCGCCCGAGGGTCGGTTCAGCGGTCCCTCCATGAGCCACGCAGTCCGCTGGTGGAACTCTTCGGCCTCGGACGTGGATCGGGCTGCCTCGGCAGCCGCGTTTAGCATGGCAGTCAGGGCCTCGTAGTCCTCCTGCTGTCGGATGGTCCGTTCCAGCAGATCGATGGCTGGCCTGAAGCCTGGATCCAGCTCGAGACACGCCCTGAGCTCCTCCAGCGCCTCATCCTCCCTGTCCAGCTCATCCGAGAGGATCCTGGCCATCTTGAGCCCCTGGAAGAGCTTCTCCGAGGTTCCCGCACCCTCCCGGCTCTGTTGCAGAACCTCCAGGCGCTTCTCCGGGTCCGGATCATTTCGGTCCAGCCTGGCCAGGGCCAGGGCCGCGGGCAGGTAGTCGGGCAGCTGCTCCAGCACCTCCTGGTATAGCTCCAGGGCCTGGTCGCGATCATCAAGCTCTCGCTCGGCCAGGACCGCCGCCTCGGCCAGGGCCAGGGCACGCTGCTCCGGGTAGAAGGCCTCGCCAGCCTGCTCCTTGTGGAAGGCCAACGCCTCTTCAGGTTCCTGGTTCGCCTGCGTCGCCAATGCGCGAGCCTGCTGCACATGGATGTCCTCTGACGCGACCTCCCCTGCTCTCTCCAGCAACTCCGCCGCGTCTACATCCTCCACATCGTGGAGCTCTGCCAGCCCTGCCGCTCTGAGCAGACGCTGGGCGACCCATGAACCGCCCCCCTCCTCGTCGCCATCCACTGATTCGAGCAAGGCTCTTGTCAGCTCGGCGGGATCTGTCCCGTGCGCGGCGAGCCTCAGCAGGCCCTCCTTCACACCCGCGGGGGCATGATCCGAGGCTTCGGCGGCCTCCTTGTATGCGGTTTTTGCGGCCTCACGCTGGCCCGCCAGCTCGCTCCTCCGGCCTCGCTCCAGCCAGAGCGCACCGGCGTGTGGGGTCTCCTTCAGATCTTCACAGAGTTGCTCCAGCAGCTGGTCCAGGCGCTCCTGGTCGCCGGTTGCCGCGGCGAGATCGGCCTGGATCAATGTGGCGCGGAGGGAGCCTGCCTCACCTTCTTGCAGCTTGGCGGTGAGCTCCTGCGCCTCCTCCTGGCCCTCCTCGGTGGGCCAAAGATGTTCGGCCCGGGTGGCGATGAGGCCCTGAAGCTCGGGCCCCTGGCACAGGTGCATTTGCATCTCGAGCACCTCGGCCACCTCATCGGCCTGCCCCCTGACCCTGTGCAGGCGTCTGAGCGCCCTCAAGGCCGGCAGCTGTTCCGGCTCGCGCTGTAGCAATTCGCGGTAGCAGAGCAGCGCGTCCTGAGCATCGCCAGCGCGCTCCAGGGCGTGTCCGGCCAAGTAAAAGAGATCTGTGGCGTCCTCCTGATCTGGGCTGTCCCCCAGGCGGACCATCAGGTCCTGACCGAGGGCGCGCCAGGTGGCGGCGTCCTGTTCCACCGGGTCGGTGCGGTCGGGCAGCTCAAGGCCATCGAGATCGATGGCGGTCAGCTCAGCTGGCAGCTCCGGGGCGTCCAGCTGCTCCCAGGATGGCTCCTCCTCCTCCAGGGCCACGGGGATGGTCCACTCGCGCGGCTCCTCTGGCTCTTCTTCCTGGGCCTCGGCGGCCTCTTCATCGGAGAGCGGTTGCGTCTCGGCCAGAGGGTCTTCTCCCTCACCGGCCGGGAGGATCTCGTCAAAGAGATCCATGGAGGGCATATCGCTGGGGCGCTGTGGCTCCTCGTCCAGTGTGGCCGAGAGCGCGGGCGCGTCCTCCTCCTCGGACTTCTCTTCTTCAGGCTTCGGGGCCTCGGCCTCCTCACCGTCCTCGTCGCCCGCTGTCTTGAGGTGATCCAGGGTCCCTTCTCCGACAAAGTCCTGGATCAGCTCGCCGATATCCAGGTCCGGATCGGCCTCAGCTGCCGCAATGGACTCCCCTTCCTCGGGCTCGTCTTCTTCAGCGTCCTCTTCCTCGTCGACGTCCTCTTCCTCGTCGCCGTCGGCAACCTCTTCTTCGACGTCTTCCTCATCGACGTCCTCTTCTTCCTCGACGTCCTCGACGTCCTCTTCCTCTTCGACGTCCTCTTCCTCTTCGACGTCCTCTTCCTCTTCGACGTCCTCTTCCTCTT
>CAZCFB010000064.1:24713-26109 GCA_964497805.1 uncultured Kofleriaceae bacterium | reverse complement strand
AAGATCCGCACCCACCACCTGCTCGCCGCCCTGGCCCGGCGCCACCGCGTCACCCTGCTCACCCTGGAGGGCGATGAGACTCTGGACGGGGGCATGGAGCGAATGCGTAAGCTCGGGGTGAGCGTCGAGCTGTTCCCCCTGCCCGGTCCGCCGACGAGGATCATGCAAATCGGGCTCGGGATCGCGGGCCCCCTGCCCTACAACCTGGTCAAGTACCAGAGCCCCCTCTTGCGGCGGCGCCTGCGCCAGCTGTGCGACCTTGGGCAGGTGGACGTCGTGCACTGCGATCATGTCCACATGGCCCCCCACGGCCAGGCCAGCGGGCGCCCCTTTGTGGTGGATGAGCACAACGTGGAGACGGTGATCTGGGACCGGTTCGCCCGGGACTCCAGCGAGCCGCTGCACCGCCGCATCCTGTTCGCCCAGCAGGCCCACCTCCTGCGCCACGCCGAGCGGGACCTCTGCCGGCAGGCGTCGCTGGTGCTGCTCTGCTCTGCTGCTGACAGGCAGGCCCTGGATGAGCTGACAGGCCCGGGCGGGGCGCGCGCGCGGGTCACGCCCAACGGCGTGGACGTGGCCTACTTCGGCGCCGGGGGGGAGGTGGCCCACGGCGGGCACCTCTTCTTCACCGGATCCATGGACTGGGCCCCCAACGAGAACGCGGTGGCCGCCTTCCTGGACGAGATCTGGCCCGTGATGCGGGCCCGGCTACCCGGCGCCCGCTTCGTGGTCGTGGGCCGCAACCCCAGCGAGAGCCTGCGCCGCCGCCACGGCCACGACGAGGTGGAGGTTACCGGCACCGTGCCCGACGTGCGGCCACACATGCGCGGGGCCCTGGGCCTGGTGGTGCCCATGCGCGTGGGGGGCGGCACCCGGCTCAAGATCCTGGAGGCCTTCGCCGCCGGCGTGCCTGTTATCTCAACGGCGGTGGGTATCGAGGGCATCGAGGCGACCCCCGATGAGCACTACCTGCTGGCCGAGACCCCGGATGAATTCGCGGAGGCGGCCGTGAGGCTCTCCACCGAGGGCGGCCTGGCCAGGGAGCTCATCCTGGCGGGCAAGTGGCTGGTGGAGCGTAGGTACTCATGGGACGCCATCGGTGACGCGCTGGCCGAGGACTACCAAGAGAAGTTCGGATAGTAAAAGCCAAACAGATAGGGTTCGGTGCTGTTATTTCGCTCGACCACAAACGGTCAAGCCATCACTCAACCGGCGCAATAACAGCCCCGTACCCGTACGAAGCCGGCTCCGCCCCAGCCCCAATCGCAGCTCCGAGATAGGGTTCGGTGCTGTTATTTCGCTCGACCACAAACGGTCAAGCCATCACTCAACCGGCGCAATAACAGCCCCGTACCCGTACGAAGCCGGCTCCGCCCCAGCCCCAATCGCAGCTCCG
>CAZCFB010000064.1:17755-24613 GCA_964497805.1 uncultured Kofleriaceae bacterium | reverse complement strand
AACAGCCCCGTACCCGTACGAAGCCGGCTCCGCCCCAGCCCCAATCGCAGCTCCGCGCACGAAGTACCACTCCCCTAGCCAAAGATGTCCGGCATGCTCACCCGCGCGGCCAGGAGGTCCACCTTCCTGGGCCCCTCCATGCGGGCGATGCGCATGGGATCCATTGAGCGCCAGCGGTTGGATCCGGTGAGGTAGGTGAAGCCGGCCAGAAATCCCGCCTCCCGGGCGATGGCAGTGGTTTCGGCGGTGAGGTGTTCGGCCCCTCCCACCGGGTATGATACGGAGCGCACCCGCCGGCCCAGTTGCTCCTCCAGGATCTCCCGGCACAGGTCCAGCTCCTCGCGCTGCTCGCCGGCGGAGAGGGTGCCCAGCACGCGGTGGGTGTGGGTGTGGGCGCCGATGCGCATGCCGTTGGCGTCCAGCTCCCGGAGTTGGTCCCAGGTGAGCATCTCCCGCCGCTGCTGCACCGGGGTGGGCATGTCCACCCAGCACGCCTCTGCCAGCCGCTCGGGCAGGTCCCTGGTGGCGAGAGACGGCTCCAGCTTCATGCGCTCCTGGAAGTGATCCGCAGCCTGACGGGCCTCATGGGGCAGGCGGAAGTTGGCGCCGTCCAGCTGGATCTCCTCCCTTGGGCTGCGCTTGATCACGTTGGCGATCTGGTCCCACCACCCCATGATTCCGCTCTCGATGAAGGTGGACACCGCGAAGATCATGGCAGGCACGCGTTGTCGGCGCAGGACGGGGAAGGCGAGCTCGAAGTTGTCAGCGTAGCCGTCGTCGAAGGTGATCATGCTGGCGGGCCTGCGGCCCCGGTACTGCTCGCCGGCCAGGTGGGCCAGCAGCCGCTCCTCGGACAGCACCTGGGTGTGGCGGCGCAGCCAGCTCACCTGAGCCGCGAACCGGCTCACCGTGGTGTGGTACACGTCCTCCTCGAAGGCGGGCTCGAAGGTGGGGTCATCGGGCATGATCCGGTGGTAGTTGAACACCAGCAGCCGCCGGCGCTGGACCGTGCGCCAGACAGCACGGTGAACGCTCAGCGCGCCGCTCGCCCTCAGGACCCGGGCCACTGCCTGGCGCTTGCCAATCATCGTCGCCCTCCCCTTCCCGGCGGCAGCCGCCTGCGCGGCGGCCCACCCCGGCCCCTGTCGGGATCATCGAGGGAGCGGCCACCATCAGGCCTGCGCGGGTCAAACTCGTAGCGCCTGTCGCCGTCGGGCATGTGCCGCACCGAGACATTCTCGTTCTCGATAAGCTCCGCCTCCGCGGTGAGCGGTTGCCTGGCGTCACCGTCGGAGGCGTCAGTCTCCGGCTCTGCGGCCGCTTCTTGGGCCGCCCGCGAGTGCAGGTAGATGTTGTACAGCGCCATGGCCATGGTCATTACCATGGCAAAGGTATAGCGCATGAGCTGGTTGGAGAAGAGGATGAACACGCTGTAGCTCAACTGCAGCGCGCCCACGCAGGTGGCCAGGTGCGCCTGGTTGAAGGGCGCGAACTTCTGGAACCACTTCACCGCCGCGCTGGCCTCCTTGCGCAGGACCCAGATCAGCGAGAAGAAGACCAACCCCCCGATGATCCCCATCTCGGCCAGGACCTGTGCGTAAACGTTGTGCGGGAAGAGGGTCTTGAAGTCATTGAGCTGCGGGAACCGGATGAACCCGCAGCCGTAGATCGGGTACATCTTGAACATGCGGTACGCGGCCATGAGCAGCTCGGTGCGCTCGTCCTTGGACGCGCTGGAGTCGCTGCGCTCCGGGGAGAGCCGGGGGAGCACCACCAGCGCCCCCACCAGCGCGATCACCAGCAGGAAGATGCCGAGCATCTTGCGCTTGCCCCCCACCAGCACCATCCAGAGGTTGATGCCCAGCTGGAGCTGTCCGCCCCGGGATCCAGTCAGGAACAGGATGCCGGCCAAGAAGGCCATGGCACCCATGGCCGCCAGCTTGAGCAGCTTGCTGCCCTGGCGCCGCAGGTAGAACAGGCAGCCGAGGATGCCCCAGTTGATAAGCATGCCGAAGTCGTTGGGGTTGCTCCAGATGCCGTTCTCGTGCCCCTGCAGGCGCATGCCGTTGAGGTGGTAGCTGTTCCACGGCTCGCCATAGCCCAGGTACCGCACCCCCATCTCGGTCTCGGCCCACTCCGGCGCCCCCTTGCGGTAGAAGTGCACGTAGCCCGCGTTGGCCCCCATGAAGAGCGACGCGCCGGTGATGCACGACAGGGTCCACTGCAGCCGGTCCGGGGTGTTGATGTGGCGGGTGAAGTAGACCAGCAGCAAGATCGTGGGCGCGCCCTCGCCCAGGATGTAGGCGATGAGGGGGTAGCCCGAGGGGAAGACGATGAAGTGCAGCACCACCAGCACCACCATGGCCACCAGCAGCTTGCCCGAGCGCAGGGGCTTGACGTCCTCGAACTCGGGCAGGGGCAAGATCCGCCCCATGTGCACCATGTACGACATGGACATCATCACGATCATGGCCGGGATGGCCGGGATCTTGATGCCCTCGATCCACTCGTTGGGGCGGATGATGATGGTGATCAGATAGGAGCACAGCCCCGCCACGGGGTTGACCAGGCAGACGATGGCGGCGATCCCCACCAGCGCGGTGATGCCGAGGCTGATCATGCAGGCCTTCTCATGCTGAGCTGGCCCACCCGGGCCTGATGGCCCACCTGGCCCAGCTGCGGCCTTCGGCCGCTGGGTTTCTTCGCCAGGCTGCGCCAGGCTGTGGCCGGCGGCGGCTGCCGCCCCGCCAGCGGGCCTTCGGCGGAACCATCATTTGGTCCGCTCGTAAGGGCCGATGTCCGGAGCCGCGCCGAAGACACGCGGGTTGCCCTCATGGTCCTCCGAGGGGAACGGCTCGGCCACCACGCCCTTGTTCAGCGCCGGGCTGCCCGGCTGGAGACGGAAGTTGCCAACGTCCGGGGCCACGAACTTGGGCTTCGCCACGCGGTTTCCCCTGCCCAGCCCCAGGGCCCTGGTGCGGGGGCCCAGGGCCAGCGGCGTGATGTTTATCACCTTGCCCGCCCGGCGCACCCGCATGATCTGGCCGTTCTGGATGCCCGAGAAGAGGCAGCTCCGAACCTTCACCTTGGCCTGGTTGGCGAAGTACATGCCCCCGGAGGTGTTGTAGAAGATGGAGTTGATCAGCTCCACCTGCAGCGGCCCCCCGTGCCCATAGCCGGCCGTGAGGTTGTAGCTCTTCTGGGCGCCGTAGTTGTGGAAGGCGACCAGGGAGTTGAGCAGGCGGTAGCGGCCCCCGAACATCACCACCGAGGCGTCCGCGCCGGTGTGGTGGATCACGGTGTTCACCACATCGCCGCCGTACCACAGCTTCACCCCGTTGCGCTGCACGTTGCTCACGGAGCAGCCGTAGACCAGCACCCGCTTGGCCTTGAGGTCGATACCGTCCGCAGACGCGCCGCTCACTGTCACGTTGACCAGCACCACGTTCTCGCCGCTCTCCACAGCCACCGTGTCCGCCCCCGATCCGGTGCCGGGTCCGCCCTGGACCACCACGTTCTCCATCCAGATGTTGTTGCACGGGCCGGCGTTGCAGCTGATCCCAAGGGAGGCGCCCACCACCTTGACGTTGCGGATGAGCACGCCGTCCACGGCCGGCTCCTTGCGGGAGCGGAAGTCGGGCCAGATGTTGATGCCGTCCACCCACTGGCCGGCGCCGGGGAGGTTCAGGCGCAGGTCAGAGAGGATGGTGCCCCGGACCGTCTTCAGGGCCGTGCCGATGCCGATGCCCGCCGCGGTGAAGCCCTCCAGGTCGAGGCCGTGCAGCATCACGTTGTCCGCGCCGATGATGATGCCCCGCTTGGTCTCCCCCGCCTGCGGGGTGATGCGCGCCCGCTGCCCCGGGGCTGAGCGGATCACCAGGCCCTCCAGGTTGATGCGCAGGGCCATGTCGTCTCCGGGCGGCCCCTCCTGGTAGTTCCCACCCAGGAGCACCAGGGTGTCCCCCGCGTTGGCCGCGGCCAGGGCCTGGGCCACCACCCCCGGCTTGCCCGGCCTGACGATGGTGATCTTTCCCGAGGCGCCGTACTTGCCGCTCTGGTCGTCCGGGAAGCGATCCCACTGGATGTCCGAGATGGTGGGGAGCTTGCGCGGGCGGGCCAGGCCGATTGAGTTCTCGCGCAGGGCGGCTTGTGAGATGGCCGCCTTGGGCTCCGATTGTTGGCCAGCGGAGCCGCCGGCTGGTGCCGGGGCGCCTGTGGAGGGTGTGTTGGGGGGCGTGGGACCGCCGGCGCTCCCACCAGAACATCCCAGGGAGATCATCAAAACGCCGGCTGTCAACACGCGGCCCCCCAGCCGCCGGGTCTGCTCCAGGTTTGACATGCGGCAATCATAGCAGATCAGGGGGGTGGACTTGGAATATCTGTGTCGATTCAGCAACTAAGAGGGATCAGAAATTTGACATAGTCCAGCCAGGGGCTGTAATAGTGCTGCCGTACTGGACTTGTGGACGGGGTGGGTGACAGGAAATTGACACTCCTGTCGGGTTCTCACCGGAGTGGGCGTGCTGGAGCGGTCCTGGTGGCCAGTACGGGGCCGTGTTGGAGCTGGAACAGATCTTGCGTATCGCTGTGGACAAGCTGAGCTGAGAGCGTACCCGATGATCCGTAAAGCCATCTTAATAGCGCCGCCGAAAGCAGAAAGTGTGGGTGGGCAAGACGTCCCCGCCCCCCTTGTTCAACTCGCCGGCATCCCGATGATCAAGCGCAGCCTGCTGGCCCTGAGCCGGCAGGGCATCGAAGAAGTCGTGGTGGTGGTTGGTTACCGCGGCGAAGAGGTGCGGCGCTCGATCTCATCCGATGACGAGATCACCGCCAAGATCACCTGGGTGGAGACCTCCGACGCCAGCCCTGGGGAAGGGTTGTCCCTGGCGCGCGCCCGCCGGCATGTGAACGAGCCGGTGTTGGTGCTCAGCTCGCAGCTGCTGTTCGCGCCGGAGATCCTGGAGCCCCTGGTTGACACAGCCCTGGGCAGCGAGGACGCCATCGTCCTGGTGGACCGGAAGCTGAGCCGCACCTATGACCTGGGATCGGCCCTCAAGGTCCGCACCCGCAACGGCGTGGTGCAGGCCATGGGCACCGAGATGGCCAACTTCGACGCCGTGTCCGTTGGTATCGCCGCGGTGCGCCCCGAGGTGCTCGACGCTCTTGATGTTACCGGCGCTTCATCCCGGAGCCTTCCGCAGGGAGGCGAGGACGCCGGCAGTCTGGCTTCCCGCGGGCTGGAGGCCCTGCTGGGCGACGGGACCCTGCGGCGCCGGGTCCGCGTCAAGGAGATCAACGGCGGCCAGTGGCAGGAGGTCAACTCCCCCGAGACCCGCCTCCACGCCGAGTGGCTTATGCGGGCCTACGGCGAGGACCTCTCCGGCCACGACGAAGAATCCGCCACCCCCCTGCCCCTCACCCCCAACGACCCCAAGCGGACCCTGAGCTACATCGAGGGCCTGCTGTCCGAGAAGAACGCCCGCCACTACGTGCTGTTCAACCCCGGCCCGGTGCTCACCTCCCCGCGCGTCAAGAGCGCCCTGGTGCACCACGACGTGTGCCACCGGGACAGCGACTACGCCGGCATCGTGCGCGGCCTGAAGCACAAGATCCGCCGGATCTGTAAGGGCGGCCCGGAGCATGATGTGGTGCTGTTCTCCGGCTCGGGCACCGCCTCCATGGAGGCCACCATCTCATCCTGCGTCTCCTCCGAGGGCGTGCTGCTGGTCATTTCCAACGGCGCCTTCGGCGAGCGGTTCGCCGAGATCGCCGAGGTGCACGACATCCCGACCCTGCACCTGCGCTACGGCTGGGGCGAGCAGATCGACATGCAGGAGGTGGCCCGCACCATGGGCGAGCACCCCGAGATCGAGGCGACGATCATGTGCCACCACGAGACCTCGGTGGGGATCCTGAACCCGATCCGCGACGTGGGCAGGCTCTGCCGGGCCCACGACTGCCTCTTCTTCGTTGACGCGGTGAGCAGCCTGGGCGGCGAGGACCTTGATATCCGCCGGGATCGCATCGATGTGCTCATCTCCAGCGCCAACAAGTGCCTGCACGCCGTCAGCGGCGTCTCCTTCGTCTGCGTCAACAAGCGGGTCTGGCCCCGCATCGAGGGGCTCAGGCCCCGGGTCTACTACCTGGACCTCAAGCGCCACCACCGCATCTCGGTGGAGCAGTCCCTCACCCCGTTCACCCCGGCGGTGTCCAGCTTCTTCGCCCTGGACGCGGCCCTGGACGAGCTCCTGGCCCAGGGGGTGGAGAACCGCATCGCCCACTACCGTCAGCTCAACCACCGGCTGCGCGAGACCCTGCGCGACATGGGCCTGGAGCCCTTCACCAACACCGGCAACGAGTCGCACAGCATCTGCACGGTGAGCACGCCGCAGTACATCACCTTCCCCGAGCTGTACGAGCAGATGAAGGCGCGGGGGTACATCGTGTACGCCTGCAAGGACAACCTGGGCGGCAGCTACTTCCAGGTGGCCAACATGGGCGAGCTCTCCGAGGAGATGGTCCAGGGCTTCCTCGACACCCTGGGGCAGGTGTTGCTCCGGGCGGCCGAGCGCGGCAGCCAGGTGGTGGACCTGCGCACCGTCACCGCCAACGCCTGAGCCTGGATGTCGGCCAGGGCCTTGCCCTGAGATCCTCGTCAGGCTATTAGACACTCACCATGCCGCTTGTCGCACACATCACAGATCTGCACCTCCTCTCCCTTGAGGGGGTCAACCCCCTGGACATGCTCAACAAGCGCCTCACCGGGGCGGCCAACCTGCTGTTTAACCGCGGCGGGCAGTTCCCCCTGGAGATCGCGCGCGCCCTGGTGGAGGACGTGCGGCGCCAGGAGCCTGACCA
>CAZCFB010000064.1:0-17655 GCA_964497805.1 uncultured Kofleriaceae bacterium | reverse complement strand
CTGGTCGTCCTGCACCACCCGCCCTGCCCTGGCCATGTGAGCTGGGGCAAGCGCCTCACCGACGCCGACGCTTTCGCGCGGGTGCTGCGCCGGGTTGGCGCGGACCTGGTCGTGCACGGGCACCTGCACCGCTTCATTCGCCAGGAGCTGCCAGGCCCCCTGGGCCAGATCCCGGTGCAGGGGTGCGCCTCCTCAACCTGGCTCAGCCCCTCGGACACCGCGCGGCGGGCCCAGTACCTGCTGTACGAGACCTCGGGGCAGGAGCTCTCGGGGACGCGGCTGCGGCGATACGATCCGCAACAGGGCGCCTTCACGCCGGCGGACCTGCCGGCGCCGGGCTAGGCCATGGAGACTCGAGGATCCCGCCGGGGCCGCGCCAGGGTTGGCAAGACCCTGCGGCGCCAGCTCGACCGCACCCTGCTCGGGTTCATCAATGGCCTGGACTGGGCCACCCGGGATCCATCGCAGCTGGTGGAGCAGACGCCCTACGAGGAGGTGTTCAGGGACGACCTGCTCAGCCTGCGCCACTACCCGCCCCTGGAGAAGGACGAGGACTGGGAGCTGGGCACGGAGACGCTCTCCACGGCCGGATCCAGGCGCCACCGGGTGCCCGTCCTGCTGATCCCGCCCCTGATGGTCAAGCCGCTCATCTATGACCTGTCGCCCACGCGCTCGTTCGTGCGGACCCTGCTGGCCAGAGGCTTCGACGTCTACCTGGTGGACTTCGGCGAGCCCAAGCGGAGCGACCAGTGGGTGCGCCTGGACGACTATGTGCTCAACTGGATGCCACAGACCGTGGACGAGCTGTGCCGCCACTCGGGCCAGGACCAGGTGAGCCTGCTGGGCTACTGCATGGGCGGCCTGTTCGCGCTGATGCACGCCTCGGCCAACGAGGACGCGCGCGTGCGCAACATCATCACCATCGGCTCCCCCGTGGATAGCCACAAGATGGGGCTGCTCGCCTGGCTGGTGCGGTTCTCCCACGACCAGATCGGGTTCGTCTCGCGGCAGCTGGGCAACATCCCGGGGGACCTGTCCAGCGCGGCGTTCAAGATGACCGCGCCCCTCAAGAGCTTCACTCGCTACGCCGACCTGTTCATCAACCTCTGGAACGATGAGTACGTCAACGACTTCGACGCCCTGCGCCAGTGGACCGATAACTTCATCGACTACCCGGGGGAGGCGTTCCGGCAGCTGGTGGACGACTTCCTGGTAGGGAACAAGCTCAAGGACGGGCGCTGGACCTTCGGGCGGCGGGTTGCGGATCTGAGCCGCATCACCTGCCCGCTGCTGGCCTTCGCGGGCAAGGATGATCAGATCGTGCCCAGGTCGGCCGTGCGCAAGGTCGCGGAGCTGGTGAGCAGCGAGGACACCGAGGTGCGGGTGGTGCCGGGCGGCCACATGGGGATGTTCGGCGGCCGCCGCGCGGTGGGCGAGGTGATGGAGGCCAGCGCCGAGTGGCTGGCCGGGCGATCCGCCTGAGGCCGGGCGGGGATCAGAAATCCCAGATGAAGATGTCGGCGTCTCCCTGGGAGTCCACCTTCGATCCGCCGAAGTCGGCTTGCCCCTTGAAGTAGCCGGTGAGGTGGGGCCGGTCATCCTTGCCGAGGACCACGCCGTGGGCGCCGTCCGCCTTGCTGCCCCCCGCCAGCTGGGCCCAGAGGACCTTGCCCGCGGATGAGATGCCGGCCAGGAACAGGTCCGAGCTCACGCCCGAGGTCAGCCTGGTATCTCCGAAGTACGCGGAGGCCATGAACGTCCCGGCCAGGAAGGCTGTGCCCTGGCTGTCCACCGCCATGCCGCCCACCTGGTCCAGGTTCTCGCCGCCCACCGTGTTGGTCCACTGGAAGCTGCCCTTGGGGTCCAGCCGGGTGATGAAGAGGTCGGCCGTTCCGCGGGAGCTCAGCTTGGATGCGCCCAGGGTGACGCGCTTGTAGAAGCTCCCGGCCACAATGGTGTTGCCCGACCGATCCACGGCCACGGCCTCGCCCTTGCACAGGCCCTCCCCGCCGCCGGACGCGGCCCAGACAAACTTGCCCTTGGTATCCAGCCGGGCCACGAACATGTCCGTGGTCTTGCTCGAGGTGAGCTGTTTCTGGTCAAAGCTGGCCGTGCCATTGAAGGAGCCCGTGATGACGGCTCCGCCCTGGGGGGGCACGGCCACGGCCAGGGCCATTTCGCTCCCCACGCCGCCAGCCGAGTTGGCCCACTTGACCCGGCCCGAGGCGTCCAGCCTCGCGACGAAGATGTCCGTCTCACCCCTGGCGGAGAGGCTGTGCCCGTCAATGACCAGGGTATCTGAGAAGTGGCCCACCACGGTGCAGCCGCCCCTGGGATGAGCGGCCAGCCCCCGGGCGCCGTCCGTACCCGTGCCGCCAATTTGGCGGAGCCACTTGTACTTGCCCTTCTGGTCCAGCTGGATCACGAACCCGTCGTCATCCCCCTTGCTGGGGATGTACATTTTGCCGAAGGTGGCGTTGCCCAGGAAGTGCCCTGACACGTAGACCAAGCCATTTGAGTCCACATCGATCTGGTTGTAGGACGCTGGCCCTGACCCGCCGCTGGCCGTGGTCACCCACTTGAAGCCGGCGTTCGCGTCCAGCCGGGCCACGAACATGTCGTTGAAGTTGGTGGCTGTGAGCTTCAACGCGTCGAAGCGGGCGACGTCCTCGAAGTATCCCGCCACGTAGCGGTTGCCCTTGTCGTCAATGGCGATGCTGTAGGCGCGGTCAAAGCCCTTGCCGCCGGCCGTGATCACCTGGCGGCTGCCCGGGATGAGGTCGCCATGGACGCCCGCGTCGCCGTCCGTGGCGCCGGTGGAGCCGTTACACGCAGCCAGCAGCAGGCACAGGCTGGCGGTTATCCTCTTCATTCTCCACCCCCAAGGTGAGCTCATACCCATCAATACGCCGGCGCCGCGGCTGGTGGTTGCGCTCACGGCGCCGATGGCAGGCAGTAGCTGCCCTGGCTGCCGCACGCGGTGCAGGGCGTGCCGTGGCACATGTTCACCCAGACGTTGACGCAGGCGCTGCCCGCGGCGCAGAAACCGGCCGCGCACGGCTTGAGCTGCTTGATGTAGCAGAGCCCCGCCACATGGCCGGGGGGCGTGGGGCCGCAACCGGGGGGCAGCCAGAGGCACCCCTCGCCGGCGCAATCCTGGGCGTTCCTGTGCTTCAGGCACTCCCTGAGCGCTGGCCCGGGCAGGTCAGCCGACATATCGTGCTGCCCGACGGCCCGGTCGGATCCGCACCCGGCGGCCACGAGCAGGGCGAGGGCGAGGGTAAGCGCTGCCGCGCTGCCGACATCGTTCTTTGTGGATCCCCCTGGGAGGTGCATCTACCCAGCTTACACCAGCTGGTGGCCGGGCCGGACCGCGATGGCGGCCACTACGGCATCTTCGCCGGGTCCTCGCGCTTGATCACATGGAAGCCGAAGGGGGTCTCCACCGGGGCGGACACCTCGCCGATCTTCAGGCCCTCGATGGCCGTATCGAACTCAGGAACCATCATGCCCTTGAACCACTTGCCCAGGCTGCCGCCCTTGACGCCGGAGGGGCCGTCGGAGTGCTTCTTGGCCATCTCGCCGAAGGTGCTGGCGTCCTTCTTCAGCTTCTCGGCCAGCTCCGCGGCGGACTTCTTGGCGTCCTCCTTGGAGCGGGTGATCTCCGGCTTGGCCCGCATGGCGCCCTTGTAGGCCACCAGGATGTGGGCGCCCGCGTACTGGGGCGGCGGGGCCTTACGCATGAGGATATGGAAGCCGAAGGGGGTCTCCACCGGCTCGGACACCTCGCCCTCCTTGAGACCGTTGGTGGCCTTGGCGAAGGGGTGGTTGCCCAGCCCGGAGGGGATCACGCCGAGGTCCCCGCCCCGCTCCTTGTCCGGAGCGTCGGAGTACTTCTTGGCCAGCTCGCCGAACTTGGTGGTGTCCTTCTTCACCTCTTCCAGGATCTTCTTGATCTCGGCCTGAGCCTCCTCCTTGCTGCGAGTCACCTTGTTGGGGTCCGCGCGCATGGCGCCCTTGAAGGCCACCAGGATGTGCGCCGCCGCCACCATCTCCTGCTTGGCGGGAGCCTCCCCTGCCTTCTTGGTGGGCGCCTCGTCCGCCTTCTTGGCTGGCGCCTTGGCTGCGGGCTCACCCGCCTTGTCCGACGCCTTGGGTGCTGACTTCTTACAGGAGGCGCCGAAAACCATCATGGTCGCCACGGCCAGGGCCAGAGCGAGGCCCATCTTGTTTCCGCGTTTCATCGTTTCTCCTTTGCTGGATCAGGGGCGTGAGCATACAGCCATGGGAGGGGGGCGTCCATGTCCTCGACAAAGGAAAGGTTTGCGGGTCGAGTCTAATAGGGAACAAACACGACCGGGTCACTTGCCACGGAGCAAACCGGCGTGTTAAAGACGCCTGTCATACTTACAGCTAAAGCGATGAAACTATGCTTTGTTTTCGCTGCGGAAGCCCGGTTGATGATGCTGCCACGGTTTGTGATAACTGTGGGCAGGACCTCTCCCTGACTACGACCATAACTGACGGCAAGATTGAACTACCCCGTCGCAAACCCCGGCAGACCTCCCCGGACCTGCTAAGAGCCTCTACCTATACCCCCGGCGATGTGCTGGCGGAGCGCTACGAGATCCTGGATCTCGTTGGATCTGGCCCACTTGGGCTGGTTTACAAGGCGCTCGACCAGGAGATCGAGGTGGAGGTGGCGCTCAAGGTGATCAACAGCGAGCTGTTGCCCACCGAGGACGCCAGGCTCCAGTTCCTGAGCGCCATGCAACGGGTACGGGAGCTCTCCCACCAGAACACGGTGCGGTACCTCGATGTGGATCGCGACGGCACCCGCTGCTTCTACGTGATGCAGTACCTGGAGGGGCTGACCCTGCGCAAGATCCTGAACTTGCGATCCTCCAAGGGCCAGAGCTTCTCCCTGCGCGAGATCGAGCCGATCTTCAGCCAGCTGTGTGACGGCGTGGGCGAGAGCTCCAGCCAGGTCATCCACGGCGGGCTGAAGCCCGAGAACATCATCATCCTGCCCGACCTGCTCAAGATCACTGACTTTGGCCTGCCCGAGGCGCTGCCGGCCGAGGCGTACGCCGGCGCTCAGCGTTCGGCCGAGGACGCCTTCCTGTGCCTGGCGCCCGAGGTGCGTGAGTGCCAGCCATTCGACGCCAGGGCCGACGTGTACTCCATCGCGGCGCTCATGGTCGAGCTGCTCACGGGCACGCCCCACCAGGGCGGCGAGGTGAAGCTGCGTGAGGCCCAGGGTGAGATCCCCGAGGCCTTCGACCTTGCCCTGACCCAGGCCCTGTCCCGGGATCCCTCGCGGCGGCTGCCCAACACGACCCTGCTGGGCCACGAGCTGAAGATAGCCATACTCGATCGCCCGGTCTCTCAGACCCTGGCCTATGGCATCTCCTCCGAGGATGTGCAGGAGGCGATGACCTCCATTGGCGATGAGGCCGCGGATGCAGAGGCGGCCGTGGCGCCGGAGCCAGCGCCAGCGCCAGAGCCAGAGCCAGCGACAGAGCCGGAGCCGGAGCCCGAGCCCGAGGCCGAGGCTGAGGTTGAGCCTGAGGCTGAGGTTGAGCCCGACGCTGAGCCTGAGGCTGAGCCCGAGGCTGAGGTTGAGCCTGAGCCTGAAACCTTGCCCCTTCCGGAGCCTCCTCAGGCAGTGCCGGTTGTGGACACCGACAAGGGTTTTGATACGCCTGAGCCCCCGCAGGAGGTGCCGGCTGCGGACACCGCCGAGGGGTTCGGGGCGGAAGAGGCCACGCCGGTGGTGGATGTGACGCCGCCGCCCGAGGCCACACCCTACGACAAGGAGATTCCGCCCCGGGATACGGTGGATATGGGGCCGGAGCAGGCGAGCGCGGCCATGGCACCCTCCACCCTGGAGATGGCGGCGCCCGTCGAGGCGGAAGAGCCGGCCGGTTCCTCTGCCTCCACCCTGGAGATGGTTTCGCCAGACCTGGTGGACGCGCCCGAGACATCCGCGTCGACGCTTGAGATGCCTCAACCAGACCTGGCGCCCGAAGACCTGTCGGACACGGTGGATGTGGCCCAGGCCGATACGCTTGAAGGCGCAGGAGATGGCGCGCCAGCGCCAGCCAGCGGGGATCTGGAATCGGACGAGACCATCGACGGCGTAACCCTGGGAGATATCCTGCCCGGCGCCGAGAGCGGCGACATGCCGATCCAGGATGAGGTTTCCCAGGTCACCGGACAGGTCAACGCCGAGGACCTGCTCCCGGTGGATGACGACGACGACGACGACCTCGACCTTGATGTGGAGGTGATGGAGCCCGAGGTTTCTGAGGACGAGATGACTCGCCGGGTGGACCCCTCTACCCTGAAGGTTGAGGAGGAGCCGGAGCCTGATGACGGCTTCCTGGTGCCTCCCGAGGCGGCGGGTGAGCTGGGCCATGGCCCAACCGTCACCATGGAGGACGGGGAGCAGGTCAGCGGCGAGACTGGCAAGCTGCCCGCCATCGAGCCGGGGTACGCCAGCGAGCCGGGATACGCCAAGCGCGCTGCCGAGCTGGGCGAGCGAATGCAGTCCCCGGCCGTGGAGGAGCGGGAGACCCGGGCGCGTGAGGCGCTCAACGCCTTCGACTTCGATGCCTCCCTGGCCGAGGCGATCCACGACACCCTGGATGAGCCGGCCCCCGAGGAAGAGCTCCCTGTTGAGTCCGAGGACGAGCCCGGGGATATGGCCGCGGTCCCCGCCATGGACACCGCGCCAGACGGAGCCTCCCCGATCCGGGAGGTTTCAAACCTCGGGGTCCAGCGGATTGGACCGCCAGGATCCACGCCGGCGCCGGTTGAGGCCAGCGTGGCGGCAGAGGTGCTGCACCAGGACGCGGTGCCCATACCCCTGGAGGAGGAGCCCAGAAGCCTGCAGGACACGGTGGACATCCCCCCGTCGACCCGCCCGCCCTCCAAGGCCAAGATCATCCGCCTGGTGCTGGGCATCTTCGTGTTGCTGACCCTCATCGTGACGGCGGGGCTCATCACCTACATCAACCAGAAGCAGCGCGCGGACGCCCTGGCTGATCTGGAGCGCAAGCGCGCCCTGGCGTTGAAGATGATCAACGATCAGAACCAGGGCGGGGAAGCGAGGCAGCCGGCGGCAGAGGATCCGGCGCCGACGCCAACAGAGGACCCGGCGCCCACACCAACAGAGGACCCGGCGCCAGCACCCGCGGCGGCCCCTGCCCCGGAGCCCCGGGATGAGCCGGCCATGGTGACAAAGCTGGATCCACAGCCGGCCGCCGCGCCCGAGCCCGCCCCGGAGCCCAAGCCGGCCGCCGCGCCAAAGCCCCGGCCCAAGCCGGCCGCCGCGCCGAAGCCCAAGCCGAAGCCGAAGCCGAAGCCCAGGGCCACTTCACCGAAGCCGAGGCCGAAGCCCAGGGCCACTTCACCGAAGCCCAAGCCAAAGCCGAGGGCCAAGCCCAAGCCGGCTCCGGCGCCCGAACCCAAGCCTGATCCTGCCCCCGCGCCGGCCGCGACCAAGTCAAGCGGCAACTGCCCGGGCGGCATGGCCTATATCCGCCGCAAGGGCAAGGAAGGCTACTGCATCGATCGCTACGAGTACCCCGGGCGCGGGCGCATGCCAAAGCGGGGGGTCGGCTACGCGGCGGCCAGGAAGACCTGCCAGATGAGAGGCCTCCGCCTCTGCTCCGTGCGTGAGTGGATGCGCGCCTGCTCCTCCACCTACACCTACGGCAAGAAATACGACGGGGCGCGCTGCAACACCAGCGGCGGCAAGCCGATGGCCAGCGGCAAGAACCGCAAGTGCCGCTCCCGCTGGGGCGTGTACGACATGAGCGGCAATGTCTCCGAGTGGGTGGCCGAGAAGTACGTGATGGGCGGCGACGCCATCTCCGGCCAGAAGTCAGGCTGCCGCAGCAACGGGCGCGGCAGCGGCATGAGCGGCTTCAGGTGCTGCGGCGAGGAAGAGTGGTAAAGAACTAGGAACGGCCGTTCTTAGTTCTTCCTGAAGTACCAGTACAACAATCCCCCCGGCGCCAGCAGCGCCAACCCAAGCAGGCTATCCCGCGGATTCTGCGTCAACGTCACGGCAACGAATATCGTCGCGAAGGTAATGAACAGAGCCGGCACGGCGGGGTAGCCCCACACCCGGTACGGCCGGTCGCGATCCGGCATCCTGATCCGGAGCATGATCACGCCCAGGGCCGCCAGGGCGTAGAAGACCCAGCTCACGAAGATCAGCATGTCGGTGAGCTGGTCGAAGGAACCCGAGAAGACCAGCGCCGAGGCCCAGATCCCTTGCACGACCAGGGCCACAGCCGGGGTGCGGAAGCGCGTATGGACCCGGCCCAGGGCGGAGAAGAAGAGGCCGTCCCGGGCCATGGCGAAGGAGACCCGGGCGCTGGCCATGATGCTCCCGTTGGTGGAGCCGAAGGTTGAGAGCACCACCAGGCCCGAGATCAGCGCGCCGCCCATGGGCCCCAGGACCCGCTGCATCACGTCCGCTGCCACCAGCCTGGAGCCAGCCATCTCGGCAACAGGCAGCATGTACAGGTAGGCCAGGTTCACCAGCAGGTAGATCCCAACAACCAGCGCGGTGCCCACGCCCAGGGCCAGTGGCATGTTGCGGGTGGGGTTCTTCACCTCGCCGGCCAGGAAGGTGACGTTGTTCCAGCCGTCGTAAGACCAGAAGGCGCCGGAGAGGGCCAGCCCGACGCCCGCCACCAGGGGCCACAGCCCCCCCGCCCAGAGCGAGGGCACCGCCCCACCCGGATCCACGAAGTTGGCCGTGCTCCCCTGCCCCACCGAGAAGGTCACCAGGATGAGGGCGCCCACGGCGGCCACCTTGAGGGTGGTGAAGAGGCTCTGGATGGCGCCGCCCAGGGCCACGCCGAGGATGTTGAAGCCGGTGAACAGGGCGATGGTCCCCACCGTGAGCAGCTTGAGCCCCAGGCTGGCCAGGGGCGTGACCGTTACCGGACCGAACAGGTGGATGGAGAGGCCGTCCAGGTGGGGGGCCAGGCGGGGCAACTCACTGAAGCCGCCCAGTTGGAGCAGGTTGCCCAGGTATTCAGCGAAGACATAGGCGATGGAGGCGATGGAGCCGGACTGGATCACGGCGAACACGGCCCAGCCGTAGAGGAAAGCCACGCCGTCGTTGTACGCCTTGCGGAAGTAGACGTACTGGCCCCCGGCGCGGGGGAACATGCCCGCCACCTCCGCGTTGGAGAGCGCCCCGGCGCAGGTGATCGCCCCGGCCAGGACCCAGGTGGCCAGCAGCCACCCCGGGGAGTGAAGATGGCCGGCCATCACCGCTGACTTCTTGAAGATGCCGGAGCCGATCATCGACCCCACAACAACGGATGAGGCCGCGTAGAGCCCCAGCCGGGGCAGGAGGTCGGCTTTACTTCCCTCCGTCGTCATCCGAACCAACGCTCTCCACCGGGGCCGGGGTGGGCTGTGGCACCGTGGGGGCGGAGTCGTCGCCAGGCTGCACCAGCGAGGTGACCCCGCGGATTGCGTCGGCGAGCTTCGGGGCCAGGACCTTCATCTCCTTGGCCAGGGCCTCGCTCACCGCGCGGGCCACGTCCCTGGGGTGGCGCTCCTTGCAGGGCGTGGTGATGTCGAAGCCGTGGCGAAGGATGACCTCGTCGGTCTTGCCCAGCTGCAGCACAAGCCGCAGGGCGATGCGGGCCTTCCATGTCTTCCCTGCGTCGATCTCCTCCAGGGCCACCACGGAGCCGCTGAGCAGGCCGTCCGGCTCCCGGTCCTTGGAGCCGCCGCCCACCTGGGCGAACTGTCCCGAGGCGCGCAGGTGGTTCGCCACCATGGCTCGCACCATCACCGCTGGCTCGGCCGTCCACTTGTGGTGAGCGTAAAAGCGCAGCTCGTTGGGCGATACCCGGTAGGCCAGCCGCGCGGTGTCGTAGCCCGGCGCGGCCCGGAAGGTGAGCACATCGAGGGTGGGGCCGGTCCCCTTCTCCAGGGGGACAGAGGGCCCGGTGAGGTTATAGAAGTGCTCCACCTTGGGGGTGGAAGAGAGGCAGGCCGGGGCGGCCAACAAGGGGAGGAGACAGACAACCAGTGGCAAGGTACGCATGCTCTGAGTCTACGGTGGGGGGAAAGGGGCGGGCAAGTTGTGGGACGATTTGGCGTCCTACAGCGCGCCGACCACCCTGGCCTGGTTCCGCACGTCCGGGTCGCCGGGCATCAGGGCGGCTGCCTTCCTGAGAAGGGGCAGAGCCTTCTGGTGTTTGCCAAGCTGCAGCAGGATCAGCGCCCGGTTGTAGGTCATGGCCCCCTCAGGGGCGCCGGCCGCCTGCGCCCTGTTCATCTGCTTGAGCGCCGTGGGGATGCGGGCGTCGTCCCCGCCCGTGTTCACGGTGTAGTCCCTGAACAGCTCCATGCCCACCGAGACGAGCCACTTTGGGTCTTCCGGCCGCGGTGGGTCGTTCTGTTTTTCGTGGTGGGGGTCGCTCAGCAGGTCGTTGTCCAGGCGGTAGACGTCGGTGGCCTGCGCCTCGGCCTTGGTGAACGCCTTCTTCACCGCGGCAGGATCGGTCTTCTTCAGCGGGAGCAGCTTCTGATCCAGGATGCACTGGACCATGGCCCTGGCCAGGATGCGGTGCCCGCCCCGGGTGGGGTGGCAGGAGTCGCCGAACATGTCGAACCCGGAGATGCCGCTCTTGGCCAGGCGGTCCAGGGCGCGCGCCGTGTCGCATGTGGGGGTCCCCCCGGCCTTGCCCAGGCTGAGCAGGGTCTGGCGCAGGGGCTCGGTGCAGCGCTGGGGTCGCGGGTCGAGCACCTCGGCCCGGTGCAGGAGGGGGCGCGCCTTGTCGGTGTCCCCCGCGGCATAGTGGGCCAGGCCGAACAGGAACTGTCCCTCGTGGCTGCTCGGATCCACGGTCATCTTGGCGGCCAGCTTCTCAAGCGCGGCGCGTCCGCCTCCCTTGCGCACCAGCTCCTTGAACGGCTCCGCGCGGTCCAGGGAGCCCCTGTCCTCGTAGTTGATCTGCGGCGAATAGATCTGGTTGGTGCCCACCGTGGTTAGCAGGATCTTTGCCTTGTAGTGGGCGGCAGCCTTGACCATGTTCTCCAGGTTGTCCCGGTAGATGATCGCCGCCAGGCGGTGGTCAGCCGGCTCCACCGGGATGTCGAAGGTCCGCTCGTCGATGCCCACGGTGTCGTCGGTGGGCCGGCCCATGGCCCCCCTGAAGCGGGAGAGGAGCCGGTACGACCGCAGCCCCCACAGCCGGTGGCGGAGCAGCTCCAGCCTGGGGGAATAGGCGGTGAGCAGCATCTTGCGGGCCAGCAGGGAGTAGAACTCGTTGTTGCCGGAGTAGATGATCACAAGGTCGGGGCTGAGGCTCTGCAGCTGATGGCGCAGGGTCTCCAACACCTGGGTGGAGGAGCGGCCGATCCGGGCGGAGTTGATCACCTCCACCGGCACGTCCCCGGACAGCCGGTGCAGGTACCGCTGGAGCCAGCCCGAGAAAGACCCATATGGCGAGAAGGGCGTGCCCGCCGCCGCGGATCCACCGAACACCAGCACCCTCAGGCCGGGGGCCTCCTGGAGGCATGTGCGGGAGGCGTCCCCGCCGCACGGGGTGAAGCCGTGCTCGTCCGCGTGGTTCGGCTCTGAATCTTCCTGCTGGAAGGCCACCGGAGATGGGGGCACCGAGGGGAGTTCCACCGCGCCTGTCATGCGCAGGGCCACCTCCAGCGCGACCAGGCCGATGGCGCCGATGATTGAGCCGAACAGGATCTTGCGAAGGCGGCCTGACCTGGGGCGCATCAGGGGAGTTCCTTCTCCTTGAGGGCCTCGCCGCGCAGCAGCAGCGAGGGGCGCTCACGGATGGACCGGGCGAACTGCTTGGCGTACTCGGAGGCCCGGTTCAGGTCGCGCAGCATGGTGTCGAGCTGGCGATCACGCTGGCGCACCACCTTGCTCAGGTCGCTGCTCAGGGTGCTGAGCCGCTTGGCCGTCATGTTCAGGGCCTTGATCGTCTCGTCCAGCTTCGGATCGTCCAGCCTCTTTTTCGCGCTGCGCGCCGCGCCGGTGATGGCGTTGAGGGTCTTCTGGGGACGCAGGGCCTGCACGGTGCGGTCGATGCTGCGCGCCGCCCGGGCGGATGCCTGCAGCGTATCGCGCAGGTCGTCGTTGTTCTCCTGGATGACGCCGTTGAGGGTGCGGGCCGCCTTCTCCGCGGCGCGGGTGGCGCGGTCCAGGCTGACGAAGATGCGGTCGATCTTCTTCTTGTTGGTGTCCACAACCTCCTTGGTGCTGACAATCAGGCCGTCGGTGTTCTTCAGGATTGAGCGCACCTTCACCCGGTTCTCCTCGGTGGTCAGGGCGAGGAGGTTGTTGAGCAGGCCCTCCATCTTGAGCGCGATGGAGGTGGCCTTGCCTGTGAGGGTGTTCAGGATGGAGTCCCCTGCCTTGACGAAGGACTTGGGCGTGTTCGGCTTGACCCGCTCGGACTTGGCCGAGCCGCCGGTGAGCTCGATGAACTGCAGGCCGGTGATGCCGATGGCCGTCATGACTGCCTCGGTGTCCACGGTGATGGGGGTGCCCGGGTCCATGGCCAGGGTAACCAGCACGGACTCCACGTCCTTGCCGATGTTCACCTTCTCCACCTGCCCCACCCGCACCCCCTTCATCTTCACGGTGGAGCCTACCTCCAGGCCGGAGACCGAGGTCTTGAATGCGATGTAGTACCTGTCCCGGGGGTTGAACATCTTGATCCCCGCCAGGGTGCCAACCGAGCCGATGAAGAGGAGCAGCGCCAGGATCAGGAATACGCCCAGGCGGATCTTCTGTGAACGGGTGCTCATCCTTCCTCCTCGAGGGCTTGCAACAAGGTGGGACCGCTCACGGCCTCCTCTTCGGGAGGCTTCCGCGCGAAGAAGTCCCTCACCTTGGGATTGGGGCTCGACTTGAGCTCGGGTACGGTGCCCTCGGCCAGCACGTAGCCGCCGGGTTCCAACATGACCACGCGATCTGCGATAAGGGCGATGCTGGCCAGCTCGTGGGTCACAACGATCATGGTCATACCGAGGGTGCGCTGCAGGTGGCGCAGGGTGGCGTCAATGCCAGCAGCCGCGAAGGGGTCCAGGCCGGCTGATGGTTCGTCGCAGAGCAGAAGGTCAGGATCCATGGCCATGGCGCGGCTCAGGGAGGCCCGCTTGCGCATGCCGCCCGACAGCTCTGATGGGTATAGCCCCGCTGTGCCCGGCAGGCCCACCATGGCGAGCTTGGACTCCACGATGCGCTGGATCATATCGTCGGGCAGGGCCGTGTGCTCCCGGTACGGCAGCCCGATGTTGTCCCCCACGGTCATGGATCCGAGCAGGGCGCCGTTCTGGAACAACATGCCGATGCGCCGCAGGAACGGGATCCGCTCCTGCTCCTCCATCACCGAGGGATCCTCGCCGAACACCCGCACGCGCCCGCCCATGGGATTAAGGAGCCCCACCATGGTGCGCACCACCGTGGACTTACCGCAGCCGGAGCCGCCGATGAGGCAGAGGATCTCGCCCTGGCGCACGTTGAACGAGACGTCCCGGATGATCACCTTCTCCCCGTAGCCTGCCACCAGGTGCTCCACCTCCACGACGATCTCGTCGCTTTCAGGGGCGGGCGTTGGCGGTGTGGGGGGCGAGGTCATCCTGGGTCATCCGAGCAGGGTTGAGAGGGTGGTGAAGATGGAGTCGGCCACGATGATGAAGAAGATGGAGGCCACCACCGAGGTGGTGGTCGCCCGGCCCACGCCCTCGGCGCCGCCGGTGATGTTGAGCCCGGTGAAGCAGCCGATGAGCACGATGATCCAGGCGAAGACCAGGCTCTTGGACAGGCCGGTGGCCAGGTCGCCGATGGTGAGGGACTGCACCGTCTGCTCCATGTAAGCGACGGGGCTCAGGTCGAGATAGAAGACGCCGATGATCAATCCCCCGAGGACGCCGATGACCATGGACATCATTGTGAGGGATGGCTGGGTTACGGTGATGGCGTACACCCGGGGCACCACCAGGAAGCGGGTCTCGTTGATCCCCATGGTGCGCAGGGCGTCGATCTCCTCGCCCACCATCATGGTGCCCAGCTCGGCGGAGATGGCGGATCCAGAGCGGCCCGCCACAACGATGGCGGTCATCAAGGGCCCAAGCTCGCGCACCACCGAGATGCCCACCAGGTTGGCCACGAAGATGTTGGCCCCGAACTGGCGCAGCTGGAAGGCGGCCTGGAAGGCCATGATCAGGCCGAGCAGGAAGGAGATGAGCCCCACGATGGGCAGGGCGTCCACGCCGATGCGGATGGCCTGGGTTGAGGTGGCGCCGGGGGGCGGGAGCATGCGGCGCAGGGGGGCGATGGTGCCCCAGTAGGCGGTGTCGGCCAGGAGCTGGAGGAAGGCCACAGCGCCGCGCCCGACCCGAATCATCAGGTCGCCCAACAACTCCAGGGCCCCGGGGCGGTCGGCCTTGGGCTGGTCGCCCGGAGCCACGGCCCGGGAGAGGGCCTCGCGTACCTGGCCAGCCGCGCCCACCGCGCGTAGGCTGGCGCCCTTACTACGGGCCCGGAGCAGCCCCTCGGCCAGGCAGGCCACCCCGGCGGAGTCGGCGGTGCCCACCCCCGACAGATCCACGGTGACGGTCTGCCCCTTGCGCAGGCTCTTGCTGAGCGCGCGCAGCAGGGACGTCGCGGATTCCGCGTCCAGATCGCCGGCCAGGATCAAACCTTGCCCGTCAGGCTGCTCGCTCTTGTTGATGCTTAGCGCCACATAGTGACCGTATCGTTGTAAAAGGTGGCAGGCAAATTAAGAGAGGGTTCACAGTCGACAGTTGACAGTTCACAGTAGAAGGCACTGCCGGCAAGACAAGGCGCTTGTTACTGTCAACTGTGAACTGTTAACTGTTAACCACCCGAAATGGTCAGAAAATCTAAAAAGAAGAAGTCGCCATATATTGGCAAAACCGTGGGGCAACAGCTCACCCTCACCAAGCGGCTCGGTGGGGGGCGCCTGGGGGAGGTGTTCGCCGGGGTGCACCCCGTGCTGGCCCGGCGGTACGCGGTCAAGGTGCTGCGCCCTGCCCTCACCCGGGACCGGGACGCCAGCCAGCGGCTGCGTATGACGGCGCGGGAGACCACCAGCTTCTCTCACCCCGGGGCGGTGCAGCCGGTGGACTTTGGCCAGATCGAGGCGGGGGCCCACTACCTGGTGACTGACTTCATCCGCGGGGTTCCGCTGAACCGGACCTTGGCGCCGGAGCAGCCCCTGGAGCTGGAACGGGCCCTGGACCTGCTGGTCCAGGTGGCCGAGATCCTCACCGCCGCGCACCGGGCGCGGGTTGGCCACGGGGACATCAAGCCGAGCAACCTGCTGGTTGTGGAGGGGCCCGATGGCCAGCCCGAGGCGCACCTGGCCGACTTCGGCCTCACCAGGGCGCTGTCCATGGCCCCCACCAAGGAGGATCCGCTGGCCCACCTGCGCATCTACTCCACCCTGGAGTTTCTCCCCCCGGAGATCATCGAGGGGCGCCGGGCGGATCTGCGCTCTGACGTGTACGCCCTGGGCGCCCTGGCCCACCGCCTGCTCTGCGGCGAGCCCCTCTTCCCGGGCACGCCCCAGGAGGTCCTGGACGGTCACCGCCGCCTGGAGCCAGCCCCCCCCTCCCGGCGGGCGGCGGCCCGGAGCGCGGGCTTGCCCACCAAGGTGGATCGCCTGGTGTTGCGCTGCGTGGAGAAGGATCCAGCCTGCCGCATCGGTTCCATGGAGGTGCTGGAGCGCGAGCTGCGCAACCTGGCCTGCCTCACCGGAACCGGCAAAGCCAGGGGGAACGGAGAGCGCAAGGCCGCGGGCGGCGTAAAGGACCGGGAGCCGCCGGATGAAGCTCCCCTGCCCGCCTCGCCGGGCCAGGTGCGAGAGCTGTATTACCAGAGCATCCAGGAGCTCGGCCGAATGGCCCTGGTCCAACGCGTGGTGTCGGACCAGATGGAGCACGAGATCTCCCAGCTCGCCCAGGTGGAGCAGGCGGTGCGTCAGGCCGAGGTGAAGAACGAGGAGTTGGAGGAGCGGGTGGAGGGCGTGAGGCAGGAGCTGCGCGAGCGGGAGGCGAGCCTGCGCTACGCCATCATCGATCTCAGCCTCACCCGTGACGGCGCTGGCGGCGCCTCGGCCGGGGACCTCGCCTTCCAGATATCGGAGCTGGAGCAGCGCCTGGCCCGGCTGGAGGTCCAGCGGGGAGAGGTCTTCAGCACCCTGGGCGAGGAGCTCTCACGGCACCAGGATGTGGTGAACTCCGAGGATAGCCGGCGCGCCTCTTGTTACAGGCGGATCCTCGGACAGATCGAGGCGGTGCGTGGTCGGTTGAATGGAGAGGACGCGGTGGGCCTCTACCGCACCATCATGCGCTGTCAGGAGGCGCTGACCCGCCGGGCTCCGTGAGCACGATCCTCGGGTCCAGCAGGTGCTCGCCTCTGACGTTCTTCAGGGCGCGCAGCATGTTCCCGCGGAGGCCGTGGATCTCGCCGTCCAGGTGGGAAATCAGCTGCTTCATGCGCTGTCGCTTGGCGCCGGGGTTGTCGTCGCATCCCTCGGTGGCGCAGGTTGTCACCGGGAACGCCATGCGCTCGGCGTACTCAACAAGCCACGCCTCCTTCACATAGGCCAGCGGCCGGATAATGGTGTTCCGGCCGTCGTCGGAGCGGTAGCGGGGGGCCATGGCGCGGAGTTGCCCGCCGTAGAAGAGGTTGAGCAGGAGGGTCTCAAGCAGGTCGTCCAGGTGATGCCCCAGGGCGATCTTGGAGCAGCCCAGCTTCACGGCCAGGGAGTAGAGCGCCCCGCGCCGGATGCGTGAGCAGAGCGAGCACGGGATCACGCCCGGCTCCAGCTTCTCCTCCAGGATGTCCTTGATGGGCACCCGCTCCACCATGTAGGCGAAGCCATTCTCCTGGCAGTGGGCCGCCAGGGCCGAGGTGTCCTGCTCCTCATACCCCTGGTGGATGGTCACCGCCTGCAGCTCGAACGGCACCGGCGAGCGCCTCTGCAGCAGGTGGAGAATGTGGAGCATGGAGATGGAGTCCTTGCCGCCGGACACGGCCACCAGGACCCGGTCCCCTTTCTGGATCATCTGGTGCTCGGCCACCGCCTTTCCGGCGCGCCGGGTGATGTTCCGCTCCAGCCTGCTGGAGAAACGTTGAGACATGACCGCCTGTGGGGGGGGTTACCGGCGACGCCGGCGGGTGGGGCGGTTCGAGGTGCGGCCGCGGACCTTCCTGGCGCCTCGGCGCGGGCGTGACGGGCGGGCCTGCTTGCGCCCGGAGCGGCGGCCACGGCTGGAGCGTGGTTCGCGGCGCTGGCCGGGCGCGGCGGCCGGGGGAGCGGGAGCCTTGAACGAGATCGCCGGGGAAGCGGCCTGCGCCGGAGCCTCCTTGGGGGCCTCGGGTTCATCCTCAGGCTCCTCGTCCTCCTCCTCGTCCTCGTCCTCGTCTTCCTCTTCCTCCTCTAACTCCTCCACCACAATGAGGACATCGTCATCATCATCCAGGTCTTCGTAGTCGTCGTCGTCGTCATCATCCATATCGACATCGACCTCGATATCCTCGTCTTCTTCTTCCTCTTCCTCTTCCTCTTCCTCATCTTCCTCATCTTCATCTTCATCATGAACGTCCTC
>CAZCFB010000063.1:23646-26368 GCA_964497805.1 uncultured Kofleriaceae bacterium | reverse complement strand
AGACACTAATACGATGGGTCCGCTTCGTACCTCCCACAAGAGGCGGCACCAGCTATTCGCCAACCCAAGAAGTATCCTTTCGAGCTACCGCAAAATAAACGGGTACTTGATGGTCATGGCCGGCCCCGAAAACTGGGGGAAGGTGGCGCTGCGTTTGACCGCCTTCAGCACGCAGGCGCCAACCGGGGAGGATCCCAGGGGGCCCAGGGCCGAGCCCTTGCCGATGCGCCCTGTGGCGCCGCTGATGGTCACCGAAATTGTCACCAGCCCGACCCGGTCATGCACCGTACGGCACCTGGCCACTGCGCCGCTGGCTCGCTTCATGCCGGCGGATACCTGGGACCGGGTGAGCCGCTCGGGCAGCCCGGAGGGCCTGGGCTTGGCAGCGGCGGGGCGGGGACGACGCTTGCGCGGCCTGGGCGCCGCCTTCTTCTTGCGCGGCGGCGGGAGGTCACCCGTGGTGGCGGCGTTGATGAGATCATCCAGCTCCTGATCGGTGGTCTTCTTTCGAGGAGCGGGCGCACGCTTGGGCGCGGCAGGCTTGCTCTCGGCGAAGGGGTCCATGGCCGCGGTGCGGGATGGCGCGTTCTCAACCCGCCCGGGCGCGGGCCTGGAGGCCGGCGCTGGCGCGACCTCGCGGGCAGGGGCAGGCGCTGGATCGCGGGCAGGGCGGGGCGCGCTGGCCGCTGACCGGGGGGAGCCACGCGGCGCGCTGGCGGCGGGGCGAGGTCGGGCAGCAGGAGCCGACGCGGTGGATGCGGGCTCCTCCGCCGGCGCTGGATCTGGGGCCGACGCCTGGGGATCTACAGGAGCTGGCGCCTGGTCCATGATCCCCTGGTCGGGGGGCTGGGTGGCTGCATCGGCTGGCGAAACCGCCGGAGAGGGGGCCGGCTCGGGAACGGGTGTGGCGGGTGTGGCAGCCGTGGGCGTTGGCTGGGTGGCCTTGGCGCTGTCTGTGCCCGGGCTCAGCAGCGCGCTGAACAGCTCCGGCCGGGCCAGGTAGAGCAGAATCAGCAGCCCGAAGGCGCCTAGCAGGGCGCCGAGCATGCCCACGGTGAAGAACATGGCCACCCGGCTGTTACTCTCCTCGCCGCTGGGGGTAAGCATGAGGGGGACAGGCACCGGCGCGGGGGCGGACTCCTCGTCCGCCAGGGCCTGGATATCCACCAACCCCGACTCCTCCCGCTCAAACGCGGCGAGCCCGCCCTTGCCGCCGGCCAGGTTCTTCAGGTGCTGGAGAGAGAAGAGCACCGAGTTGTCGCTGCGCTGCCCTTGCATGCGCCGTTCCCAGGCCCCGGCCTCCAACGCATCGCTGGCGGGAGCCGCTGGCTCGGGGGCAGGCGCCGGGGCAGGCGCTGGGTCGCGCTCGGGCGCGCTGGTCGGCAGGGGTTCCACCACCAGGGAGGGGGTGGGCGCCTCTACCTCCGGAGGAACCTCCATCGTGGAGGCGAGGCCGCCGCCGTCGAAGATAGGCGCCAGGTCGTCGGCCTCGTCTTCGTCGTCCAGCAAGCCCTCCCGAGGATCTCTGGGCTGGTAGCGCAGCCGCGTACGCGCCTCGTCAGATATCTCCAGCGGGGCGGCCGCCTCCGGGGTCTCGATCTCTGCAGTACGCTCAACCAACGGGCGGGGGCGGGTGGGATCGCCGTCGTCGCTCGTGGCCCGGGCCAGGGCCGCGCGTTGGGCCTCCTCCACCTCGGGTGCGTAGCCTGGCTCATGGAGCTCGGTGCCGTCCTCCTGCTCCCGATCACGCTCCTCCACGCGGAAGGCCGCCCTCGAGGCCGCGCCCCGGCCGTTGTCCCGGCGGTGGAGCCTCGTGGGTTCGATGTTCTGGCTCGCCTCCTCGCCATCCAGGAGGACGGTGTTGTGCGGATCCCCGTCGCCGGCCAGGTCTGGCGGCTCCCTCAGCACGGTGCGTACGTCGCTCTCGCTTGGTTGCTCCTCCACCGGATCGATGATGGCTGTGCGCTGGGCGCCCTGGACCTGCTCAAGGGTCGATGGCGCCGGGGTCACCTCGCTGATCATCGGGAGGGGATCCGTGCCCCTGCGCATGCTGTTGGCCACGAGCCCCGGGTCGTACCCCGGCGAACCGGGGGTGGCCTCGGGAGGGGGCGGGAAGGGATCGGTGCTGCTCCTGGGAACTGGCACGGGCAGGGCGGGGTCGATCACGCTCTTGAACTGGGGCAGCGAGCTCAGCTTGCGCCACTCCTTGTACCCGTCACGCCAGACATGGGTTTCCCCTGTGATCTCCCCCTTGTCCAGGCGCTTGAGCAGGTCGATCTCCGAGTACGGGCCCATACGCTGGCGGTCCTCGATGAGGTACCAGCATCGCTCTCCGGTCAGGCCGCTCTTGAGGTCGACCAGGGAAGGGGAGGAGAGGCCGGAGTCGTCGCCCTCCACCTCCATCTGCCCGCCGCAGCTCATGCACCGCACGGTTAGCCTACGGCCGCGGGCGCGCTCCTCGGGGATGGCGTACTGGGCCCCGCACTTCTGGCAGCGCACCGGCAGGTGGGTTACCTGGCTCCCCTCCTCCTCCGGGCCGAGGATGGTCTCCGCCGTGGCGGCCCGCGCCCGCACCACCGCCTCGCGGCACCGGCTGCAACCGGCGAGGTGTTGGGTGACCCCACCGGCCACTACCTCGTCCATTACGCCGCTGATATAGCGGTCGATTTCTGCAGGGGCCAGACAACGCATGACTCCCCTTTATACCTTAATTTGCAGAGAT
>CAZCFB010000063.1:0-23546 GCA_964497805.1 uncultured Kofleriaceae bacterium | reverse complement strand
TTTCGCTCGGCTTCGCCGCGCCAAAGCCGGGCGCCGAACGCCCGGCGTTTGACAGGCCCCACCGTGGACCCCAGAAGCTACCCGAGGCGGGCCATGCAGACCTTCAGTTCCTCGTGGATCGCCTTCATGTCCTCCTCCTTCCAGGTCTCGCGGGGGGTCCGGACGAAGGTTGTCAGGTCGTTGCGGTTGTCGAAGCGGGTGAACTTGAGGTTGTACTGCTTGCCCCTGGCGATGATGCAAACATGCTGTTCCACGGGCGAGGTCTGGATCAGGTGCTCCATGTCGTCGCACCCGTACTCCCAGAGCATCACCTCCATGGGCACGCCATGGTTCAGGATGGAGCCCGGATCATCCGGATCCGCCCGCTCGTCGTTCTTGCGCCGAGACTCCTCAGGGGTGACCCAGATGTACAGGATCGAGGACCGGCTCAGGATGTCGTCCGAGAGCTGTGACAGGGAGTACTGGTAGCCGCACGGCGCCTCGATGGGCATGCGGGAGCCCTGGGGGCCGCCCCGGGCGAACTCGATGACGATGGTCTTGCCCTCGAGATCTTCCTTGCACAGGTCGGCCCGCTCCTTGAGCGTATCAGCCGCCTCGTCCCGGATCCCTGCGGCCACAGTCGCGCGGGTCTCGGCGTCCATCAGGGAGATGATCGGCTTGCCGCGAGCGGCGAGGCGGGCCCGCTCCAGGCGGTCCAGGATCCACTCACCGGCGTCGTCAGTGGTGTACGGGGTCCCGGCGCGCATGTTGGCGTAGTCCTCGTTGAGCAGGTGGATCAGGGTGCCCCAGTCGATCATGTCGATGAATGTGCGGTCCGGGCTCCAGAAGAAGAGGCCCTCCTGGCCGAGCTTGTACAACTCCTCGTCCACCCGGCGCATCAGGTGCACGTACGGGAAGTCGTCGAGCTGCACCGTGGGCCCCATGTGGAACTCCTCCACGCACTGCTCCGGGGAGAGGGAGCTCATGAAGGTGCGGGCTTCGGACTTGCCCGAGGCGGGCAGGGCCAGAAGCAGGACTGTATCGAGAAGCTTTGCTGCCATGTGGTTTTCTCCTTGATCTACGTTGTTCAAATCTTGCGCACAGGGGCGTCCTCGCCCCGGCGGGTCTTAATCAGCTCAGCCGCGATGCTCACGGCAATCTCCATTGGGGTCTCGGCGTGGATCTCCAGGCCCACAGGCGTGTGCACCAGGTCCAACCGCTCCTGCGGGATCCCCCTGCCTGTGAGCTCGCGCTCCATGTTGCGACGCTTGGTGGCGGATCCAATCATGCCGAGGTAGGCCAGGGGCCTCTCCGCCAGGGCGCCCACGACCTCGGTGTCTATACTGTGCCCGGAGGTGGCGACCACGCAGAAGGTGCGCTCCCCCTCGATGTTCAGGGCCGCCCATTGCTCGGGATCGAAGCTGTGGACCAGGCCCGCTGCCCGGGGGAAGCGCGCCTCGTTGGCCAGCTCCTCGCGCTCGTCCACCACGGTGACCCGGAACCCGAGGTCAGCGGCCAGGGGACAGAGGGCCAGGGCGATATGGCCAGCGCCGAAGATGAACAGGCGGAGTGGGGCGCCTTGGGGCTCCAGGTAGACCATGGCCCGACCGCCGCACATCATGTTCAGATCTGGGCGCAGATCGTAGCTCAGGAGCCGGGGCTCCCCGCTCTCCAGTGCCTCACCCGCCTCCTGGATCACCCTCGACTCCAGGGCGCCGCCGCCCACCGTGCCGAGGGTACGCCCCTCGGGCATGACCAACATCTTGGCCCCAACATGGCGCGGCGCGGATCCCTCCACCTTGACCAGCACCGCCAGCACGCACGGCTTACCCTCGGCCTGGCACCTGGCGAATTCGTTGATCACCGCTCGAGACATGGCGTGACCTTAACCCAGCACTCTTGCCCGGTCCACAGCCGTTGAATCATGTCGGGATTACAGGTATATCTGGTGCTGTCGTATCGTACAGGGAGCAGACATGGAGATCAGACGCGAGCTGCGCACCTACATCCTCGAAAACTTCCTCTTCACCGATGAGGAAGACCAGCTGGATGACGCCGTCTCACTCCTCGACACAGGTGTCATCGACTCCACCGGGGTTCTCGACATCGTGGGCTTCATCGAGGAGAACTACGAGGTGCAGGTGCCCGACACCGATCTGGTGCCGGACAACTTCGAAACCGTGGACCGCCAGGTGGCCTACATCAAGCGCCTTCTGAAGTAGGACCGAACCCCAAGCAGGATCATCAGGAGCAGCAGCGGGGGCCACCCCGAGGAGCCTCCTGTCACGCCGCAGGAGCACCCCTCATCCTCGTCGACCGGGTCCTTCCACGGCCCAAGGTCTCCGGCGCCGCCCTCGAAGCCGGTGGCGTCCAGCCCCACCGCGAGCTCGCCTGGACCAAGGTCCGCCAGGGCCGCCGCGTCGCCGGGGAGTGACGTGTCCGGCACCAGGACGAAGCCCTCGTTGAGCCAGGCCAGGTCCGGATCCGCCGGCCCGTCAGATCCCGCCTGGTCCGGCGCGGCGGCGGCCTTGTCAGGGGTTGGGCCGTCCCCGCCGAGGTCGCTGGCCCCCGCGTCCATGGAGGGGGGACACTTCTTCAGGTGCTTCCCCTTGGGGTCCGCCTTGCCCGCAGTGCCACAACTGTAAAGACCGGCGGCGGGGTTCCAGCCGCACTTGGGATTGCCGGCGCAGTCCGTGGACAGGGCCTTGCCGCCGGCGCAGAACCGCAGCACCTGACCCGCGCAACAGCCGGCGTAAGAGAGGCCCGCGCACCCGCCCATATCTGCTGCTCCGGAGGCGTCATGCGCCCCGCTGTCCACACCGCCGTCCGGTTTGGCGCAGGCCCAGGGGTTGGTCCCGGCCGGATCCGCGCCGCCGGAGAGCCCGCAGGTGTAGAGCCCGAAGGTGAGGCTCCACCCGCACATCTGCCCGCCCTTGCAGGTCTGGGTCACCACCTTGCCGCCGGCACAGTAGCGCAGGGTCCCCTTGCCCGCGCAGCAGCCCACCTTGCCCACGCCAGCGCACGCGCCCCCCGAGTCTCCCCCTGCGCTCCCCTGGTCCGTGGGGAGCAGGCCGCGCGCCATCTGCCGCGGCTCTTGCTGCGCGCACGCGCCGGCCAGGATCAGGATCAGCGCCGGCCATGGATACCGAAGGAGCATGGGATCAATAGTATCCGTGAGGCAGGATCTTCGCCACGCTGGTGAAAAGTCGCGGATTGTGGAGAATAGGACGGTCTTGGACTTCGTATCTATTTGCGAGCAAAGGAGCGATCCGAATATGCGCCACAGACTGCTGAACCTGACCACCGCCCTGGTCCTCGCCGCTGGGCTCTTGATCTCCACCACGGTCGCGGCCGAGGGCCCCGCCTGGACCTACAAGCCCGACAAGGGGTTCATCGACGATCCCATCGCCTTCTCCCCGGACGGCGCCACCCTGGTCTACTTCCACTCCGACAGCGCCACCTTCACCAAGATGGTGCTGGTGAAGGTCAAGGATGGGTTCAAGACCGACAAGGAGATCAAGCTGGAGGACCCGACCATGGTGCCCAGGCGCGTGGCCTTCACCCCGGACAGCAAGAAGGTCGTGCTGATCTACATGGACGCCTACAAGGGCATCAACGGCGCGCTCATCTTCGATGTGGCCACCGGCAAGATCAAGCGGAAGCTGGAGCCCTCGGAGCACCTGGCCCTGGTGAAGGTCAAGGGCAAGCAGGCCATCGCCCGAACCAAGCTCAAGAAGCTGCGCAAGGGCGGCGCCTGGCACCGCACCAGCTACCTGGACACCCAGGCGCTCAAGCGGCTCCTGATGCTCAAGACCAAGGTGAAGGGGGACATGACCCTGGATGAGCCGCCCGTGCGTCTGCTCAACTGGGACCCGGGCCACTTCGCCTTCATCGGCCTGCGCCCCGGCGAGTACGACAAGAAGAAGGACATCCGCCTGCCCGACGTGAGCCTGCGCTTCAACCTGCTCACCAACAAGGAGACCTGGGCCGAGGCGCCCAAGGACCTGCCCGCCTGGGAGCTGGCCATCAAGATGCGGTACAACCACCCGGGCCAGCTGCGCTACACGGAGGTGAGCGGCGACCTGAAGAAGCTGTACTACGTGGACCAGAAGAACGGCGTCACCGAGCTGCAGGGCAAGGTGCCCTGGGACGTGTACGACCACGAGAGCCTCAAGCAGTGGGAATCCTGGGACCGCGAGACCCTCTACTTCTCCCTCACCGTGGACCCGGTGAACCCGGCCGCGGTCAAGCGCAAGAAGGAGGACCAGGAGCGCGTGGATATCTACTCCCTGAACCGCGCCGGCGCCATCAAGCTGGTGGGCAAGGTGGACACCGACCGCAAGAAGGGCCGGGTCGGCATCACCAAGTTCGGCTGGTCCGTGGGCAAGGAGTACTTCGTCTACCTGAAGAAGCTCCGCGGCTTCGCCAGGGGCGGCAAGGAGCTGAAGGTATTCAAGGTTGAGAAATAGCCTCTACAGCTCGATCCCCAACATCTTGAGCAGCCCGCTCGACTTCAAGAAGACAAACGCAACAGCCAGGGGCACCAGGTAGCGCACCAGCACGAGCCAGGAGGGGTAAGTCGCGCCCCAGGGCGTGCCGCGCAGGAACTCCTCCTTGCGATCCTCGGGCTTGAAGAAGTAGCCCACGAACACCGCGATGAGCAGGCCGCCGAAGGGGAGCATCCAGTTGGCCGAGATGTGATCGGCCCAGTCGAAGAAGGATCGCCCGGTGGCAGCGGCCATGCCCTTGCCGAACAGGCCGTCGCCGCCTGACAGGGCCGAGGGTATGCCGAAGGCGAAGATCACCAGGCCCGTGGTGAGCGCGACCTTGCGCCTGGCCCAGCCGTACAGGTCGATGAAGCTCGAGGTGACCACCTCCAGCAGTGAGATTGTGGAGGTGAGGGCCGCCAGCACCAACAGGAGGAAGAACACCAGGCACAGGATCTGGCCGCCAGGCATCTTGGAGAAGGCGATGGGGATCGACTGGAACACCAGGCCGGGGCCGGCGGCGGCGTGCAGCCCGGAGGAGAAGATGATCGGGAACACCACCGTGCCGGAGAGCAGGGCGATGGCCGTATCGAGCAGGGCCACCCAGAGGCTGGTCTTGACGATGCCCGTGTCCCTTGGCAGGTACGATCCGTAGGTGAGCATGGCCCCCATGCCGAGGCTCAACGAGAAGAACGCCTGGCCCATGGCCTCCAGGATGGAGCCGGGGCGCAGCTTGGCCAGGTTCGGCGCGAAGATGAAGGTCATGGCGTCGCCGAAGCCGGGCAGGGTGGAGGAGTAGATGCCCAGGCCCAGCAGCATGATGAAGAGGGCCGGCATCAGCACCTGCGCGGTGCGCTCGATCCCCTTCTGCACGCCGAAGTAGACAATGGTGATGGTCAGGGCCATGAACACGGCGTGGTAGGTCAGGTTCAGGCCGGGGTTGCCGTACAGGTCGCCGAAGATCGCCTTGATGCCGGCCGGGTCCAGGCCGGTGAAGGCTCCCCGGGCCGCGAGCCCCACGTAGTGCAGGGTCCAGCCGGCCACCACGCTGTAGTAGGAGAGGATCATGAAGCCGGCGGCCACGCCCATCCAGCCCGTGCCCACCCAGGGGCTGCCCTGGCGGGTGAGGGCGCGGAAGGCGGCCACAGGCGAGTTCTGGGTGGAGCGCCCCACCAGCACCTCGCTCATCATGATCGGCAGGCCCACCAGGACCACGCAGATCAGGTAGATCAGCACGAACACGCCGCCGCCGTTCTCCCCCACCACGTAGGGGAACTTCCAGATGTTGCCCAGCCCCACGGCGCTGCCCGCCGCGGCCAGGATGAAGCCCATCCTCGAGCCCCAGTTACCTCTCGATGCCTGCATGATCTGGTTCCTTTCTCAACCCCTGGAAGGTCACACGATGCCGGGACAATACACCTTTCCCAGCTGCACGGTGTTGTTATTCTCGTTGCACTCGTTGGCCTTGCCCTTGCCGGTGCCGTCGTCGTCCACAACCGCCTTGAGAGTGACCTGCTGCTTCTCAAACTGCTTTGGCGTGGACATGGAGAAGGAGACGGTTTCGGTCTGGCCCGGGATCAACGCGCCCTTGGTGGCCAACACCCCGAGCAGGGCGAAGGCGCCCCCCTTCACCGACCCGTACAGTGCCACCGCCAGGCCAGCAGCCACCTTGGCAGCGCCCTGGTTCTTCACCACCACGCTCACCTTGAGGGTGTTGCCGCAGGTGGCCGGCCCCTTGCTGCCCACCATGTCCGGCGCGTCGAACAGCCCGCCCGGCTGCACGTTCTGGCGGAAGTTGTTCAGGTAGGGGTTGTCCCAGTTGCGCGGCTCCTTGGCCGGGATGATGCCGTCCTCGCTGACATTGGTGATGTGGTAGGTGTGCTGGTTCCAGATGCGGCGGGTCTTGACCCAGTTGTACTTGGTGTCGCTCAGCACCTTGATCCCGGTGTGAGACGCGGTGCCGTTGGAGCAGGTCTTGAAGGCGTAGTTGTTGTTGGCCACCACGATCTCAGCGTGGCCGTCGTTGTCCACGTCCACGATGAGGGGGTACTCCATCAGGGTACCGGAGGTGTTGCAGAAGCTCTTGAGCACCTTGCCGTCGACGCCGCGGTAGATGCGCAGCTCGTGCTCGTCGGCGTACACCACCTCTGCCTTCTTGTCCCCCTCGAAGTCGAACACCGAGGAGCCGGTTACGCGGGAGGAGAGGTCCTTGGTTTTCTGGAACCACTTGGGCTTGCCGTCGTGCTCGAAGATGACGTACCCCCAGCCGCCGGCCGCGGCGATCTCCGGCTTGCCGTCACCGTCGAAGTCGGCAATGGTGGGCGGCCCGCCGCCGCGCTGGTTGGTGCCGGTCCCTTTGCCCTGGTTGATGTCCACCGGCATGTTCTTCCAGGCTGGCTTGCCGTCGTAATGGTAGGCGCGCAAGCCATGGTCCGAGCTGGATGCGGTGATGATCTCCGGCTTCTTGTCCCCGTCCAGGTCCGAGATGGCCATGAAGCCGTCGGGGCGCTTGGTGTCCTCCCAGTACAGCTTGCCGTCGTAACGGTAGACCTTGTTGCCGCCCACAACCTCCGGCTTGCCGTCCTCGTCGATGTCCGCCACCGTCGTATAGGGGCAGCCGCCGGCGCTCTTCCACCATGTCTTGCCCGTGGAGCCCCGGATGGCCGCGTAGCAGGAGATCACCTCCGCTTTGCCGTCGCCGTCCAGGTCGGCCAGGGCGGGGGCGTTGCAAGAGATCGCCGAGTTCTTCCACTTGAAGGCCCCGTCATGCTCGAAGGCGAGCACGCCACCGCCGCTGGCGCAGGCCACGATCTCTGGTTTCCCGTCCGAGTCGATGTCACCCAGGGCGACCTGGGTGCCCGGGTGGGTACGGTAGAGCTGGAGCTTCTTGGTGATGGCCAGGTGCTCGCCCTTGCCGTCGCCGCTGATCACGCGCATCACCCCGTCGGTGGTGTAGGCGGATCCCTTGTAGGTGTGGAAGACGATGTCCGGCACATCGTTGCGGTCGATCTTGCCGTCCTTGTTGTCGTCGGTGAAGTTGGCCACCATGGGCGCCATCATCACCTGGTTGTAGGCCGCCTGCTCGGTGGAGGATTGCCACTCCCACTTGACCTTGGGCGTGAACACACCCACCGGCGGCTTGTACTCGCACTTCTTGGCCCCGGGGATGCACCGCCCCTGGGTCTTGTCACAGTAGTAGCCGGGCGGGCAGGGCCAGAGCTCGCCGCAGTTGGGCCCCAGCTTGAGGCACTTCTTGTTGAGGCAAATGTGGGTGTTGATGTTGCAGCAGGTGGCGCCGCACGGCACGAAGCCGGAGGCGCAGTGTGGAACGGTGTCGGGGCTCGGGCCGTCCGGTTTGATGGTGTACCCGTCCCACTTGATGACCTGGCCATCGCCGCCATCACCGCCGATCCCGGAACCATCAACCAGGCAGAACCCGCCCTGGCACAGGTCGAGGGTGTTTGTCTCGCAGGAGGCTGTCACCGCGAGCAGCGCGGCCAACGCCGCCACCGCGGGGAGGGTGTGTGGATTCCTGTCTGCCATGATTACCAACTATAACACCAGGCAAGACCTCATTGGCTGGCAGCGGCTGCTTCGCTATCCTGGCAGGACAGGAGGTCATTGATGAACAACGTGCTCGGCACCCGCTGCCTTGTCTGCGGTGACCAGCGCAGCTTCGGACTGGACGCCACCATCTGCCCCAGGTGCCAGGGGAACCTGGAGCTGGTTTACGACCTGGAGCGGGCATCCGAACAGCTCACGCGGGAGCGAATGGAGGGCCACGGCCCGTGGGACCTGTGGCGGTATGCGCCCATCCTGCCTGTTGATCCTGGCCTGGAGCCGCCGCCGCTGGCCGTGGGCTGGACTCCCCTGTTGCCCGCGTACTGGCTGGGCCGCCAGCTCGGCGTGGGCCGCCTGCTGGTCAAGGACGAGGGGCGCAACCCGAGCGGCTCTCTCAAGGACCGAGCCAGCGCGCTGGTGCTCATGGGCGCCCTGGCCAGCGACGCCCCGGCGGTTGTGGGGGCGTCCACTGGCAACGCCGGATCATCCATGGCTTGCCTCGCCGCGGCCGCAGGGCTGCCCTGCTTCATCCTCGTCCCGGCCGACGCGCCAAAGGCCAAGCTCACCCAGGCCATGGTGTTCGGCGCCCGTCTGATCCCGGTGGACGGCTCGTACGACCAGGCCTTCGACCTGAGCCTGGAGCTGAGCCACCACACCGGCTGGTTCAGCCGCTCCACGGGCTTCAATCCGCTCACCCGCGAGGGGAAGAAGACCTGCGCCCTGGAGATCTGGGAGCAGCTCGGCTACCGCGTTCCTGACTGGGTCTTCGTCTCGGTGGGCGACGGGAACATCATCAGCGGCCTGCACAAGGGCTTCCGTGACCTGCGCGGCATGGGCCTCATCGAGCGCCTGCCGCGCATCTGCGCGGTGCAATCAGAGGGGAGCGCGGCCGTGGCCCAGGCGGTGGCGGCGCTGGGGGAGGGGGCCATCACGCCGCCCGGGGAGATCGAGGTGGCGGCGGTGGAGGCGGACACCAGGGCGGACAGCATCTCGGTGGACCTCCCCAGAGATGGTGTGGCCGCGGTGCGCGCGGTGCAGGAGTCCGGGGGGGCGGCCTTGCAGGTGCCGGACGAGCAGATCCTGGGCGCCATCCCCATGCTCGGCTCGGCCACGGGCGTTTTCGGTGAGCCAGCGGGAGCGGCCTCGGTGGCGGGGCTGATCACGGCTGCCAACGAGGGGCTCGTGGGCAAAGATGACACCGTGGTGTGCGTGATCACGGGCAACGGCCTCAAGGACGTGGACGGCGCGCTGGAGACGGTGCAAGTGCCAGAACCGGTGAAGCCCTCCATCGGGGCGGTGTTGGGGAGGTTGGGGATTGGGGACGGGCGGGATTAGGAACCGGGGAAGTAAGAACGGGGAATGAAGAACTGGGAATGGGTCAATTCCCGGTTCCCTGTTCCCCGTTCCCTGTTCTTACTTCCCGTACAGCTGTCGAATCTTCCCGCGTAGCACCTTTCCCACCGGCGACAGCGGCAGCTCGTCGACGAACACAACCTCCCTCGGCACCTTGTACCCCGCCAGGTCTTGCCTCGTGTGAGCGATCAACTCTTCCGCCGTCGCCTCCCCCTTCAACTGCACAACCGCCCGGACCCTCTGCCCCCACTCCTCGTCCGCCACCCCAATAACGCACGCCGCCTCCACCGCCGGGTGAGTGGCAAGGACCTCCTCCACTTCCAGGGGGAAGACCTTCTCGCCGCCGGTGTTGATGCACTCCTTCTTGCGGTCAACCAGCCGCAGCTCGCCCTCTGGGTCCAGGTAGCCCAGGTCTCCTGATCGGAACCAGCCGTCCTGCATCACCGCGGTGGTGGCCTCCTCGTCGCCCAGGTAGCCCTTCATCATGGTGTCGGAGCGGTACGCGATCTCCCCCACCTCACCGTCGGGGAGCGCCTGGCCATCCGGCCCGAGCACCCGCACCTGCACGATGGGCTTGCCCACTGACCGCTCCTTGAGGGTCTCCGGCCCGGTGTCCACCCGGAAGGAGGTGAGCGGGGTCATCTCGGTCTGGCCGAGCATGTCCATCATGATGGCCCCGGGGAAGGTCTCGAAGATGCGGCGCTTGAGGGGCAGGGGGCAGACGCCGGCGCCGCTGATGCAGATGCGCACCGAGCTCAGGTCCCGCGTGGCCGTGTCCGGGTGCTCCACCAGCTTCTTCCAGCCGGTGGGCACGTTGGCCATGAGCAGAGGCGCCTCCGCCTCGATGCTCTCCAGGACCTTGGCCGGCTCGAACCGCCCAGCCCCCCCCTCCCGCCGCCCAGCGGGCAGCACGAAGCGCAGCTTGCCGGTCATCAGCCCCATCATCAGCAGCATGTACGACGCGCTGTGGAAGAAGGGGAGGGTGGGGATGATGTAGCCCAGGGGCTCGGAGATCACCATGCGTGAGATGCGCGGGTCCCGCAGGTAGAACCGCAGCATGCTGCGCAGGTTGTTGGTGGTGGAGGGCAGGCGGGCGAACCACTTGGCCGGCCTGCTCTGGATCAGGTGGGCCAGGAGGTTCATGCCCGGCAGCTTGAGCGGCGACACCTCGGACAGGCGCACCAGCTCCTCCGGGGTGAGGTCCAGCTGGGCCACATGGGGGATGACGGACGAGAGGAAGCTGGCGAACATCTCCGCGTGGGCCCCGTAGCTCAGCATCACGCCCTTGGGGAAGCCGGTGGTGCCGCCGGTGTAGATGATGGCCGCCACGTCATCCGGCCCGGTGGGAACGCCCGGGTCCTCGGCAGGCTCCGCGGCCAGCAGCTCCTCGTAGGGCAGGGCGGCCGTCGCTGCGCCCTCCCCGCGGCGGATCAGGGTCACCCCGGGCGTGTCTCCCGCGGCCTCCTCAACCGCAGGAGAAAGCGCCCCATCGTAGACCAGCACCTTCGCGCCGCTGTCCGCCAGCTGGTGCCGCACCTCGGCCGCGGTGAAGCGGTAGTTGAGGGGCACCGGCACGGCGCCCGCCACTTGCACGGCGTAGTTGAGCTCCACGAAGGTTGGCTCGTTGTAGAACATCAACAGGACGCGGTCGCCGGGCTGGACGCCGAGTCCGATGAGGGCCCTGGCCATGGAGAGGGAACGCTGCCCCAGCTCCCCCCAGGTGACGCGCCTTTGGCCGTGGGTGATGACCTCGCCGCCAGGGTTGCGGCGTATGCTGGCCAGCAGGTAACGGGCGGTGGTATTGGGGGAGAGGGGGGGCATGGTCTGCTCCGGGGGCTTTGGGGATTATTTCTTCTTTTTGGTCTTGTTCCAGCCGCAGCGCCTCAGGCTGTCGCGCGCCGCCTGCATCACCCGGGAGGGCGCGTCCCGGGACGCCTGGACCAGGATCCCGCGGGTCTCCGCACGGCACACCCGCCCCAGGGCCAGGGCCGCGGCCAGGCGAATGGTCGGGATCGGCTCAAGGGCCAGCGCCCCGGCCAGGGCGTCCGCAGCCCTGGCGCCGCCCAGGTTCCCCAGGGTTCCGGCCATGGCCACCGCCACCTGTTCGTCAGACTCACGGCGCATTGCCCGCCGTCGCAGGTCATCAAACAGGGACACCAGCTCCTTTGTGAGGGGCTTACCCAGGATCGGTGTGATCAGCGCCAGGGCGCGGGTCCGCATGCCGGTCCTCCAGCGCCCGTCACCGGCCGTGGCGAGCAGGAACTTGCCCATACCCCCGGGCTTGCAGCGGACCATGCTCTCCAGGGCGCGTCGATCTACGGCGTACCCCCTGGGGCCGTGGCGCGTTGCCTCTCGCAGGGCGGCGACCACCTCATTGCTACAGTGGCGCCCCAGGGCTTCGACCAGCTGCCCGGCCACGATCCCCCACCGCTCACTCTTCAGCCGGGCCACCAGCGCCGCGCGTTGATCGGGGGTGATGGGGCGGCTGCTCAAGCCCAGGGCCGCCGAGGCGCGAACCCGTGGGTCCCCGTCGCCCAAGGCCTGGATCAGGGCCGGAGCAGCGCCAGGATCATCTCCTCGCCGGAGGGCGTCCACGGCGGCCACCCGCAGCACCGGATCTGGGTCGCCCGCGGTGGCCGTCAGCAGGGGCCGCTGGCCCACCGCGTCGAGCTTGCCCAGCGCCCCGATGATCCGGTAGCGCAGCTCAAAGGCGGCGCCCTCCTTCCAGAGGGCTGCGACCTGCCTGGCCAGCGCTTCGCCCCGGGCCCACGCCGCGGGCATGCGCCCCAGCGCCAGCACCAGATCAGCGCGCTCCAACGGCGTCCCCGCCGACTCCGCGGCGGACATGATCGCCTGCAGGTCTGTCGCCCCACGGAGCCGGATCAGGCCATCCACCGCCGCCTCCCGCTGCGCCTCGTCGCCCTTGCCGGCCATACCGATCAGGGCGTCACGCGCGGCCTCGCCCCCCATCCTGCCCAGCAGCTTTGTGAACTCCGATAGTTGTTCTCGCGGCGCCCGGGGCAGGACCTCGAGCAGGGCGCTCACCGTGCGCGCGCCCCCACGCTCCAGGGCGTCCAGGGCCAGGGCACGCGTAGGTTTCGTAAGATCTGGCAGCAGCCGGGCCAGGGGCGCCAGGGCCGAGGCTGCGTTGCTGGCCATGAACACCTGCGCGGCCCGCTCATGGCGCTCCGGGGCCTCCCCCTTGAGGGTGCCCGCCACCAGGCTCACCCCCCGGTCGCCCATGCGCGCCAGGGTGGACACCGCCGCCTGGCTCACCGCCCGGTCCTGGCTGCCGAGGTCGGCCAACAGCCTCTCCCCGCCACCGCCGAAGGCGAGCTCGGTGAAGAAGGTGAGCTCGCTCACCGCGGTGCGCCCGCCGCCCTGGTTTTTCTTCCCCGGGAACACCTGGTCCAGCACTACGGTGGCGCACCGGGTGTTCACCGGCCGGGGGAGCAGGATCCAGTACGGCTCCCGTTCCTTGCCCCTGGCTGCGGCTGGATCCACTGCCCAGGTCACACGGTAGCGGTGCTTTGGCGACAGGATCAGGATGGCGCCCCGCAGGCGGTTGGCCCTGCGGAAGGCCCGCGGGCTGGAGGCGTCCCCGGGCAGGATGCGCAGAGCGCGCAAGGCGTGGCGGCTATGTTGAGCCCTGGCGATGATCACCTCACCCCGGCCGTCGCCGCCCAGCCCCTCGGCCCAGGCCGTGGCGGGGTCGCCGTCGTCGAGTTCAACTGGCCTGGTGAGGTTGCCGGCGAGGCCACCATCGCCCAGCTGCGCGCTGGCGAAGGCAGCCTTGAAGGTATTCATTGGCCTGGACACGGGGGCCTGCGCCGGGCTCCGGGTGGCCAGGATCTCCGGCGTCCCGGTGGCCACGCGTACCCGCGCCGACACCGGACGAAACCGGCCAGCGGCGAAGTCGTACCGCCGCGGGAAGAGGTATACCGGTTGGCCGTCGCACCGCACGGCGTCCGCCCGGGTCTGGTAGATCAATACGCCCCCAGCGTCCACTCGCAGGATCCGGCTCCACTCGCCGTCCACCCCCGATGGACCGGTGGCGCCGGCGAAGATGGTCCGCCCGGACTTGCCAGCCTCGGCCAGCACCTCCACGCGATCGCCTTTGCTCCCGCTGAACGCCACGTGGACCAGCTTCCGGCCGGCTGATGTCTTACGCTCGAACCAAATCTTGTGCGGCTTGCTCACCGGCTTGATCCGCCCGAGCATGCGGCCCCCGACCCATACCTCGCCTCCAGCCCCCAGCTTGACCGGCGGCTCGCCCAGGGCAGGGGAGGGGAACAAACAGAGGACGCAGAGGGCGAGGATCCAGCGCATGGCCAAGCATTCTACGGCAATTTTGCCCGCTAAGATCCACCGGCGTAAGCTGAAACAGTCATGCAGCAGCAGATCACGGACTTCCTGGAGAGTCTCCAGCACGAACGGCGCGCGTCCCCCAACACGGTGCGCGCTTACCAGCGCGATCTGGGCGCGTTCGCGCGGTTCTGCCAGGAGCAGCTGGGCCGCGAGCCCGAGGTGGAGGACCTGGACATTCCCCAGGTGCGCAGCTTCCTGGCCACCCTGTTCGGCAAAAACGCCGCCAGCACCATCGCCCGCAAGCTGAGCACCCTGCGCAGCTTCGGGGACTTCATCGTCCGGCGCGGCCTGCGCCAGGACAACCCGGTGAAGCTCGTGGCCATGCCCCGCCGCCCCAAGACCTTGCCCCGCTTCCTCAGCGTGGATGAAGTCTTTGGCCTGATGGGCGCCCCGGATACCGAGACGCCCGCCGGCGCCCGCGACGCGGCCATGCTGGAGCTGCTCTATGGCTCCGGTCTGCGAGTATCAGAGCTGTGCGCCCTGGACATGGGGGATCTGGAGTTGAGCCAGGGCACGGCGCGCATCCGCCGGGGTAAGGGGGGCAAGGAGCGCATCGTGCCGGTGGGGAGCAAGGCGCGCCAGGCACTGGAGCAGTACCTGAACCTCCGCCCCGAGATGCGCCACCCGCGCACGGGCTTCCAGGAGCCCGCGGCCCTGTTCCTCAACCTGCGAGGAGGCCGCCTCACCACGCGCTCCGTGGCCCGCCTGGTTGATCGCGTCACCCTGGAGGCCGGCACCCGCGTCCCGGCCTCGCCTCACGCCCTTCGCCACAGCTGCGCCACCCACCTGCTGGAGGGCGGCGCGGACCTGAGGACCATCCAGGAGATATTGGGCCACGCCAGCCTGAGCACGACGCAGCGGTATACGCATGTGAGTATTGATCATTTGATGGACACCTACGATCGGGCGCATCCGCACGCAAAGAAGAAAGACTAGAAACGGGAAATGTTCGCATCGGGGCCGTTTCCCGTTTTCAGTTGCTAGTTCCTCATAATCCCTCCCTTGACCCAGCAAATTCACTCCTTACCTTGGGGACTTCATAGAAGTCCCGAGGAACCCAATGAAAACTCGAAAGACTGAAATTAGATCCACCACAATCCTCGCCATCCGCCACAAGGGCAAAGTCGTGGTCGCCGGTGACGGCCAGGTCACCATGAACGAAACCGTGGTCAAGGGATCAGCCCAGAAGGTCAGGCGCATGGCCGGCGGCAAGGTGCTGGCCGGGTTCGCCGGGTCGGCCGCCGACGGCATGACCCTGTTCGACCGCTTCGAGGGCAAGCTCAAGGAGTATGGCGGCAACTTCACCCGCGCCGCGGTGGAGCTTGCCAAGGACTGGCGCACCGACAAGTTCCTTCGCCGGCTGGAGGCGCTGCTGGTGGTGGCCGACGCCGACAGCATCCTGTTGCTCTCCGGCACCGGCGACGTCATCGAACCCGACGAGGGGGTCCTGGCCATCGGCTCTGGTGGCCCGTACGCCACGGCCGCCGCCAGGGCGCTCATGCGCAACACCGACCTGAACGCTGGCGAGATCGTCCGGGAGGCCCTGGCCATCGCCTCCGACATCTGCGTCTACACAAACAACAACCTCACCCTGGAGGAGCTGGGCTGATGACCACAACTTATCAGGACAAGCTGGGCCGCCAGCTCACCCCGCGGGCCATCGTCACGGCCCTGGACCGCTACATCATCGGCCAGAACGACGCCAAGCGCGCCGTGGCCATCGCCCTGCGCAACCGCTGGCGCCGCCAAAACGTCGAGGACGACCTGCGCGACGAGATCGTCCCCAAGAACATCATCATGATGGGCCCCACCGGCGTGGGGAAGACCGAGATCGCCCGGCGGCTGGCAAAGCTGGCCCAAGCGCCCTTCATCAAGGTGGAGGCATCCAAGTTCACCGAGGTCGGTTACGTGGGCCGGGACGTGGAGTCAATGATCCGCGACCTCACCGAGATCGGCATCAACCTGGTCAAGGCCGAGGAGCGGGAGCGGGTCCGAACCCAGGCTCGCCGTAACGCCGAGGACTCCCTGCTCAACCTCCTGCTGCCGCCCCCGCCTGACCTGCCCCACAGCTTCGACGAGCGGGACGACGGCGCCGCCGCGGCCTCCTCGGCTGAGGCCACCCGGGAGAAGCTGCGCCAGAAGCTGCACGACGGGAAGCTTGACGATCGCGAGGTGGAGCTGGAGATGCCGGACCGCACCATGCCCGTGTTCGAGAACTTCAGCCAGGCCGGCATGGAAGAGATGGTGGTCAACATCGGCGATATGTTTGGCAACGCCTTCCCCAAGCGTACGCGTACGCGCAAGGTCAAGGTGCCGGAAGCGCTGGACCTGCTTGAGGAAGAGGAGGCCGGCAAGATCATCGACGCCGACGGCGTCATCCGGGAGGCCATCACCCGGGTAGAGAACTCCGGCATCATCTTCATCGACGAGATTGACAAGGTGAGCAGCCGGGAGGGATCGGGGGGCGGCGGCCCGGACGTGAGCCGCGAGGGGGTCCAGCGAGACTTGCTGCCGGTCATCGAGGGCTCCACGGTCACCACCAAGTACGGCACCGTGCACACCGACCACATCCTCTTCATCGCGGCTGGCGCCTTCCATGTGACCAAGCCCTCCGACCTGATCCCGGAGCTCCAGGGCCGCTTCCCCATCCGCGTGGAGTTGCAGGCCCTGACCAAGGAGGACTTCGTTCGTATCCTCACGGAGCCGGAGAACGCCCTGTGCAAGCAGTACGTGGCGCTCATGGGCACCGAGGAGATCGAGGTCGTATTCAACGATGAGGCGGTGGGCGAGATCGCGGGGGTGGCAGCCGGCGTAAACGAGCGCATGGAGAACATCGGCGCCCGGCGGCTGCACACGGTGATGGAGAAGCTGTTGGAGGAGCTGAGCTTCGAGGCGCCCGAGATAGGCGCCCAGACCATCACGATCACAGCCCAGTACGTGGTCGATCGGCTCCACGAAATCCTGGAGCACGAGGATCTCTCTCGCTACATCCTGTAGGGGCTCCAGGCCCCCTTACTTTCCAATACCGCGAAAATCAAAAAAACAAGCATCATACAAGCTTGCTTCGTATAACTTCACTCGGATAGGATAGGGCTTCTGTTGTTGAAGAACCGGGTGGAGCGCCCCGAGGAGGTACCGCCGTACATGGCCTCAACTGGTCAGAGTGATCCAACGTCAAAACCTGATGCGTTGGTTCGGGTCGCGCCCGATGCGGACTTCTCCGCCACGGAGATTACCGTCCAGGAGGGCTTCGTGCTCTCCCGTGTTGACGGTAAGTCCACGGTCAAGACCCTCTGCCTGCTCAGCGGCATGGGCGAGGAACCCACCCGGGAGCTGCTGCACAGCCTCTGGAAGAAGGGCCTCATCGTTGTGGGCAACCGAAAGGCGGTGGTCCGCGGCAGCGCCCTCGAAGCGGCGGGGGCTGGCAGCGAAAAGAATGGCAGCGACGAAAAGTTCATGCCTGAGACCACCCCGCAGGCCAAGGATGTGGTGGACATCGTCCTCGAGCACCACCGGGACGCGTTCCCCTCCGACGAGGAGCTGGAGCAGGAGGATGTGAACATCCCCCTGCTGGCGCGGCTGCGCATGCACGCCATCCACCGGCTGCTCAAGGATGTGGACCTGTTCCAGCTTCTCGGCATCGACCCCACCGAGGATCTCAAGGAGATCCGCCGGGCCTACTTCCGCCGCAGCAAGGAGTTCCACCCCGACAGGTACTTCAACCGCCGCTCCGGGCCGTACAAGGAAAAGCTCAAGCAGATCTTCACTACGGTGAGCAACGCCTACCGGATGCTCGAGAACACCGACAGGCGCCAGGGCTACCTGCTGCGTGTGAGCCAGGTGCAGAACCGGCTGGAGGATCCCTGGCAGGAGAAGAAGCAGGGGAAGGCCAAGGAGTCCGGCGAGAGCCGCCCCTGGCGGGTGGTGAAGAAGCCGACCCAGAGCTTCCAGGAGCGCAAGTCCGAGACAGACATGGACCAGGTGTCCAACGGGAGCACCTACCGCTTCGTCCGTCGAGCGCGCCAGACTCGAACGCGAGAGGACTCGGGTGGTGGTGACAAAGCTGGCGACAAGGACGATCACAAGGCCAGCTCTTCGGAAGCGGTTATCCCCATGCCGCCCGGGAGAGCGGCCAAGCCCAGCCCCAAACCGAAGCCCACGCCACAGGTCACGCCCAGGCGGCCCCAGCAGGAGGCAGGGGGTTCCTTTGACCTGGACGCCCCCAGCCCCATCAAGAGATCCGAAAAGGTCGACGCTCCAGCCCCCAGCTTCGACCTCGACGCCCCCAGCCCAATCTTCGAGATCGGCGGCCAGGAGAAGGATCCGGTGGCCGATGAGGCGCGGAAGAGAGAGGGGCCGACCACCGCGGAGACAGGGGACTGGCCCACGGATGTGAGCCCCACCGACACGGCAGAGCGCCTTGATGAAGCAGTGAAGGTGAACCTCACCGAGGAAGAGGGCGACGGGCAGATCAGGAGCATCCTCCTGGACATGAGCGCAGACAGCGCGCGCACGCCCACCAGCCGCCCGATGGGGCCGAAGATGGCTTACCAGCGGGGGCTCCAGCAGCTCAAGGCGGGGGACATGCGCTCGGCAGTGGCCAGCTTGCGCACCGCCATCTCCTTCGCGCCGGACAACCACGAATACCGCAAGACCTACGAAGCAGCCGTACTACGGGCTCGGGAGGGGTCTGCGGAGGCCTACTACCAGCGGGGACAGCTAGAGCAGGCAGCAGGCCATCTGGAGGTGGCATACGGACTATTTGGCAAGGCTGCAGGGCTGGAACCGAGAGTGCAATTTCTGCTCAAGGCAGCCCAGGTAGCACAACAGATAGGCGATTTGCTGGCGGCGCAGGTTTATGCTAAAAGGGCAGTAGAAAAGCAACCTTATTCGAAAGACGCTCGTCTCATGATGGCCAAAATATTGTTGGCAGATGGACGAGATGAAGAAGCACGACAGGAGCTTGAGGCCGTGCTTAAGACGGATCCGGAGCACGCAGAAGCGCAGGACCTTCTGGAGCAGATAACAGGCACTGGCCCCCGAACCAGGTAAGGGACGAAACCACATGGAGAAGGTAATCGGTATCGATCTTGGAACCACCAACTCATGCGTCGCAGTGGTTGAAGACGGGAACCCGGTCGTTGTAGCGAATCGGGGCGGGTACAAGACCACACCATCGATGGTGGCCTTCGCTGAAAATGGGCGGAGGCTGGTGGGTTACATCGCCAAGCGTCAGGCCATCACCAACGCCGAGAATACGGTGTTCGCGGCCAAGCGGCTCATCGGCCGCAAGTGGGACTCGCAGATCGTGCAGTCCGCCATGGAGACCCTGCCGTACAACATGGTCGAGGGCCCCCACAACGACGTGCGCATCGAGCTGCGCGGCAAGGCGTACTCACTGCCCGAGCTGTCCAGCTTCGTGCTGCAGGAGATGAAGCTCATCGCCGAGGAGTACCTGGGCGAAGAGGTGCAGAAGGCGGTCGTGACCGTGCCGGCCTACTTCAACGATAACCAGCGCCAGGCCACCAAGGACGCTGGCGCCATCGCTGGCCTCGACGTGATCCGCATCATCAACGAGCCCACGGCCGCGGCCCTGGCCTACGGCTTCGGCAAGGACATCGAGCGCAAGGTCGCCATCTACGACCTGGGCGGCGGCACCTTCGATATCTCGATCCTCGAGATCGGCAACGGCGTGTTCGAGGTGATCTCCACCGCGGGCGACACCTACCTGGGCGGCGAGGACTTCGACCGGCGCATCATCGACTGGTTGGTCTTCGGCTTCGCCAAGGAGCACAAGGTGAACCCGCGGGAGGACCGCATGGCCCTGCAGCGCCTGCGCGACGTGGCGGAGAAGGCCAAGTGCGAGCTCTCGGCGGTGAAGGAGACGGAGATCAACCTGCCGTTCATCTACACCACCACCGACAACGAGACCCTGCACCTGCAGTGCACCTTCACCAGGGAGAAGCTCGAGGAGCTCACCATGGACCTGGTGGAGCGCACCGTCTCCATCTGTGAGCGCACCCTCAAGGAGGCGGAGATCGACCGCTCCGAGCTGGACGAGGTCATCCTCGTCGGCGGCCAGACGCGTATGCCGAAGGTTCAGGAGATGGTCGCCGAGTTCTTCGGCCTCGAGCCGTGCAAGAGCGTGCACCCCGACGAGGTCGTGGCCCTGGGCGCCTCCATCCAGGGCGTGGCCCTGCTGGACGACGACAGCGACATGCTGCTCCTCGACGTGACGCCCCACTCTCTGGGCATCATGATCGTGGGCGGCTACTTCCACACCCTCATCGAGAAGAACACCACGGTGCCGGCCACCAGCACCCACACCTTCACCACCATCAAGGACAACCAGACCTCCGTGAAGATCCTGGTCCTGCAGGGTGAGTCGGAGCTGGCCGAGAAGAACGAGCTGCTCGGTGAGTTCATCCTCACAGGCCTGCGCCGGGCGCCCATGGGTGAGGTCGAGGTGGAGGTCAGCTTCGACATCAGCGCGGACGGAATCGTCTCGGTTTCGGCCAAGGACGTGGAGACCGGCGCGCGCCAGAGCATCACGGTCACCGCCACCTCGGGCCTCACCGAGGAGGAGATCCGCCAGATGGCGGAGGAGAACAAGGAGTTCCTGGTGGAGGCCAAGGAGAGCGAGGACCTCTCCCGGGAGAAGCAGAACCTGGAGAAGATTATTGGCCAGGTGTCCAAGCTCTTCCCCAAGGTGGAGAAGGCGATCTCCGGCAGCAAGTTCGGGCAGGACGCGCTCAAGAAGGCCGAGGGCATGCTCGAGCAGGCCAGGGAAGCGCTGCGTTCCAGCGACCTGAACGAGGTGCAGGAGATCAAGGAATCGATCACCCGCACCCTGAACATGTTCAAGGGGGTCGTCTCCAAGGCTGGGGAGGAGTAGCCGCTCTGGGCTCTGGAGCGATGAGCTGATATGGCCGACAACCCACAGGCCGACGCCCTCGTTGAGGAGGGACTCAAGCTCTACAAGGAGGGCAAGCTGGACGCTGCCCTCTCGCGCTGGACAACCGCCCTCGGCATGGTGAAGGACCACCCCAAGGCGTTGGAGTACTACCAATACGTCCTCGACAACCGGACCGCTCTCGAGGAGAGCTTCCAGTTGGCCGCCGACTACACCGGCGAGGATGACGGGCAGGTTTCCCTCAGCGAAGTCGACGATGAGGAAGCTGAGTTCGATCATGGTCCATCCTCTTTCGCGGGCGGCGTGGTCGCCCCTGGCGCGGACGGTCGTCGGGGTCTGGAGCCCGAGCCAACACCGGGTGATCCATCCGTGCTCGAGCCGCTGGGCGAGGACGACGCGACCCCCGTGGTTTCCCTCCCGGTGGAGGAGCCCACCAGCCGCATCGGGAGGGAGCTGTTAGAGGCCCAGCTCGAAGAGAGCCGCGGCGACGAGGAAGATGGCGTCGGCGGCGAAGAGGGGGCCACTTTTGACGTCGCTCAGTCCACCCCCGTGGTGGGTGGGCTGCCCCATACCCTGCTGCAAGAGGCCGCGGAAGACGGCGCCCACGATGCGGCCAGCAAATCGGCGGAGGACAAAAACTTGGCACCTGACAACGGCTCCGGCGACGACTTCATCGTCCTCTCAGACGACGACTACGCCCGCGAGGTGGACCTGTCCGATGATGAATCCTCCGGCTTCACCTGGGATGAGGGGTCCATAAAAGCCGAGGGCGGCAGCGCCCAGGATCTGGAGATTGACCTCTCCTCACCCGAGGGGGACGACGCCGAGGATGAGCTCTTGCTCACGGACAACACCGGCGATGTTCAGGAGGTGGGCGACGCCGAAGTGGTTGAGGAGTCAATGGTGGAGGAGGCGTCGCCGGTGGACGATCTGCTCGAGCTCACATCACCGGATGATCCGGAAGAGGAAGACCTGATCGACGATGACGGCTCATCAGCCGGGCTTGACGACCCGGGGCTGGAGGGATCCGGGCCAGATATCCCGGACCTGCCCCGGATCCCGCTCACCGCCCCATTCGACGGGCTCCAGGACAGCAGCGAGGACAAGAGCTGGGTCAAGGAAGAGCTGGAGCGGGTCAGCTCGGCCCAGGAGCTGGATGCGGATCTCCCCCCCATGGACAGTGATGATTCGCTCGGTGACATGGACGGCCTGGAGGTCATCTCCAGCGGCGAAGCCGGGGCGCCGATCAGCGAAATCAGGTCCATGATGGAGGAGGGCAAGCTTGAGGAGGCCCTCACTGGCTGTGAGCGGATCCTCAAGGACGTCCCCGATGACAAGCTCGCCGTGGAAGCCCAGGAGGAGATCCAGGAACAACTCCAGGAGATCTACGGCCAACGCATCGGCGACCTGGAGGGGATCCCAACGGTCCAGGTGCCGCGCCACGAGATCGTCTGGCAGAACCTGGACCACCGCACGGGGTTCCTGCTCTCCCGCATCGACGGGTTCCTCTCATACCAGGACATCATCGACGTAAGCGGCATGGAGCAGTTCGAGGCGTTCCGCATCATCGTCGGCCTGATGGACGAAGAGATTATCGGCGTCAACTAACGCCCGGCGTATCTAGCCCTTGAGGGCGAGGCCCAGGCGCTTCCTCAGCTCCAGAGCAGCACCCTTATCCTTCACCGAGAAGCTGAGCGGCGGGCGGCCCAGGCCCAGCGCCTTGCCGATCTTGGCCGCGGCTGTCTTGCGCTTGGAGGTGTTCAGCTTGTCTGCCTTGGTGAGCACGGGCAGGACGGTCACGCCAAGCTCCCCCATCCAGGTGTACAGGTCCAGCTCCTCGGTCTGCGGCCCTCGGCGGATGTCCATCAGAATCAGCATCAGGCGCAAGGCTTCGCGCTGCTCGATGTAATCGTTGATCAGGTCAGACCAGTCCGCCTGCTCGGCGCGGGAGGCCTTCGCATAGCCATAGCCCGGAAGGTCCACCAGGTGCATGGGCGGGCCGCCGTAGCCCGAGAAGGAGAAGAAGATGATCTGCCGGGTGCGGCCCGGAGTGGAGGAGGTCCTCGCCAGCTTCCGGTGGGCGGTGAGCGCGTTGATCAGGGAGGACTTTCCGCAGTTGGAGCGTCCGGCGACGGCCACCTCGGGGAGGGTGGCGTCCGGGATGTTGGACCTGGCGGTGCAGGCGGCGATGAATCGGGCATCCATGACGTTTATTGGTTAACATCAGTGCCCATGAGCAGGCAACCGATCATAGGCCTCACCGGCGGCATCGCCTCCGGGAAGAGCGCGGTCGCCGGTATGTTCTGTGAGCTGGGAGCCAGTCACCTGGACGCGGATCAGCTGGCGCGCCAGGTGGTTAGTGAGGATCCGGCGCTGTTGGAGGCGATGGTCCAGGAGTTCGGCGAGGGGATCCGCGCGGCTGACGGTGGCCTGGATCGAGCGGCCCTGGGCGAGATCGTCTTCGCCGACGCTGCGGCCCGGGCAAGGCTGGAGGCGCTCACCCACCCGGCCATCATCGCCCGGGCGCGGCGAGAGCTGGAGGCGCTGCGAGGGGAGGGCGCGCCCGTGATCTACGAGGCGGCCCTGCTGGTGGAGACTGGCCGCTACCAGGAACTGGACCTTCTGGTGGTGGTCGTGGCAAACATGGAGGTGCGCCGCGAGCGGCTCACAAAGCGGGACGGACTGACCCCGGCAGAGGCCGAGCAACGGTTCGCCGCCCAGCTCCCACAGGAGGAGAAGGCGGCCCTGGCCGACCATGTCATCGACAACTCCGGCCCGCTGCAGCAGACTCGCAAGCAGGTGGAGCAGATCTGGCGAGACTTGAACAGGAGGTGGGGGTTTATGTTTTTTTTTTTTTTTTTTGTAATAAAAAAAAAAAAAAAAAA
>CAZCFB010000062.1:5359-27230 GCA_964497805.1 uncultured Kofleriaceae bacterium | reverse complement strand
AGAAGAAGAAGGTCGACGCCAAGAAGCTGAAGGCGGAGAAGGCGGCCAAGAAGGCCAAGGCGCAGGAGAAGGCCGGGGTCAAGAAGAAGAAGAAGAAGGGCAAGAAGAAGAAGGGCCCGGAGCCTTTCGTCAAGCGTACCGCCCTGCCGCGCATGCACACCAAGTATCTCGAGGAAGTGCAGCCGGCCCTGATCAAGCAGTTCAGCTACACCACCTCCATGGCAGCGCCACGGCTGGTGAAGATCGTGCTGAACATGGGCCTGGGCGAGGCGCTGCAGAACGCCAAGCTGTTGGACGCGGCCGAGGACGAGCTGAACACCATCGCCGGTCAGAAGTGCGTTATCACCCAGGCGCGCAAGAGCATCGCGACGTACAAGCTGCGCCAGGGCCAGAAGATCGGCGCCAGGGTGACGCTGCGCCGCGCGCGCATGTACGAGTTCTTCGATCGCCTTGTCAGCTTCGCCTTGCCGCGGACGCGTGACTTCAAGGGGATCTCCCCGCGCTCATTTGACGGGCGCGGCAACTTCTCCATGGGCATCCGGGAGCAGATCATCTTCCCGGAGATCGACTACGACAAGATTGAAAAGATCATGGGGCTCAATGTGACCATCGTAACCAGCGCCAGGACCGATGAAGAGGGCCGGGAGCTGCTACGCAAGATGGGCATGCCCTTCAGGGCGTAACGAGGAGAAACAATGGCCAAGAAGGTTGACATGGTTCCAAAGAAGCACCGCTTCAAGGTGCGGCACCGTAACCGGTGTCCCATCTGCGGGCGGCCGCGGGGATATCTCCGCCGCTTCGATATGTGTCGAATTTGTTTCCGGAACCTGGCACTTCGGGGAGAGATTCCCGGTGTCATCAAGGCAAGCTGGTAGCGTAGTACGGCCTAACGTGGGGCTTTTGATATGAGCATGACCGATCCCATTGCTGATATGCTGACACGCATTCGTAACAGCATTCAGTCACGCAAGGCGCGGGCCCTGGTGCCCGCCTCGCGGCTGAAGCAGCATATCGCCGAGATACTAAAGGATGAGGGGTTCATCACGGACTTTCGCAGTGTTAAAGGTCCGGGAGCTCACCCTTTCATCGAGATTGACCTGAAGTGGACCCTCGACAACCAGAGCGCCATTCTGGGTCTCCGTCGTGTGTCCCGTCCCGGCCAACGCCGGTACGTGGGCAAGGCGGAGATCCCAAGGGTGCGAGGTGGTCAGGGGATCGCCATCATTACCACCTCGCGTGGTTTGATGACCGATCGCTCCGCCCGGAAGGAGTCCGTGGGTGGAGAGGTTCTCTGTGAGGTCTGGTAGCTGAGCGGGCCAGGCCGCGCATCACGGAGCGATAGCTCTCGATGCGACGGATCTCGGGCACGCAAGAGACGAGGTATCTACCATGTCGCGCATTGGTAAAATGCCGGTAATGATCCCGAAGGGGGTCACCGTCAAAATCGACGGCGGGATGATAACCGCCAAGGGACCCAAGGGTGAGCTCTCTCGCCCGGTGAGCCCCCAGGTGGAGTTCGAGGTGGAGAAGGACAAGATCACGGTCCTGGCCACCGGCGAATCCCGTCAGCACAAGGCGATGCACGGTCTTGCGCGCTCGCTGATCCAGAACCTGGTGACCGGTGTAGAGTCCGGCTTCACCCGGGTGCTTGAGGTCAACGGCGTGGGCTACCGCGCGGACGTCAAGGGGCGCACGCTCCATCTGGCGCTGGGTTACTCCCACCCCATCGAGGTGATGATCCCCGAGGGTATCGACGCCTCGGTGGAGAAGAATCGCATCAGCCTGTCCGGCGCCGATAAAGAGGTGCTCGGCCAGCTGGCCGCGATTATTCGCCAGCAGCGTCCCCCCGAGCCGTACAAGGGCAAGGGGATCCGCTACATCGACGAGTACGTGCGGCGCAAGGTCGGTAAGGCCGGCGTGGCGTAGAGGAGCGTTTCAGATGGCAACGACAAGACTACAGGCGAGGAAGCGCCGCAAAGTCAGCATCCGGAAGAACATGTTCGGCACGCCCGACCGTCCCCGGTTGAGCGTCTTCCGCAGCTCGCGGCATATCTACGCCCAGCTCATCGTCGACACAGACAACAAGGTGCTCGCCTCGGCGAGCACCATCAGCAAGCGCGACCGCGACGCAGTGGCCGGCAAGCCGAAGCTGGAGCAGGCCAAGGAGATCGGCCTGCGCATGGCTCAGGCATGCCTGGACCAGGGCGTCGAGAAGGTGGTCTTCGACCGCAACGGGTTCCGCTACCACGGGCGCGTCAAGGCCCTGGCCGACGCCGCCCGCGAGAAGGGCCTTTCTTTCTAGGAGAAGATTGTGGGTTTCAACATCGAAGATATCGGCGAGCTGATCGACAGGGTCGTCTACATCAACCGCGTGGCCAAGGTGGTCAAGGGTGGCCGGCGCTTCAGCTTCAGCGCGCTGGTCGTGGTTGGCAACGGCGCGGGCTTCGTGGGCGCTGCTCTGGGCAAAGCCAATGAGGTGCCCGAGGCGATCCGCAAGGGGAACGAGAAGGCGAAGAAGAACATCTTCCCCATCCCCCTGATCGGGACGACCATCCCCCACGCGGTCACTGGCACCTTTGGCGCCGGCCGCGTGCTGATTCGGCCGGCCTCCACCGGTACCGGCGTCATCGCCGGCGGCCCGGTGCGTGCGGTCATGGACGTGGCCGGGGTGCAGGACATCCTGACCAAGTGCCTGGGGACCAACAACCCGCACAACGTGATTCACGCCACGATCAACGCCCTGCAGCAGCTGCGTTCCCCCGAAGAGGCGGCCCGCATCCGCGGCGTGGACGTGTCGCGGCTGATGGAGTAGGTGCCATGGATGACGTCAAGATCAAGGTGACCCAGGTTCGGTCCGGCATTGGCCGGCCCAAGAACCAGCGGCTGACCCTGCGCGGGCTCGGGCTCACGCGGATGAACAAGTCTGTGATCGTCGAGAACACTGCCCCCATCAGGGGCATGATCCGGAAGGTCCAGCACCTGGTGAAGGTGGAGCCGGCCTAGGCCGCCTCTCCCTCCTCAGCGCTACAGGCGAAGGAAGTAGAAAAATGGGTACGACACTATCGACGCTCTCCCCACCCCCCGGGGCCAAGCACCGCAAGAAGCGCATCGGGCGCGGAGACGGCAGCGGCAGGGGGACCACGGCTGGCAAGGGCACCAAGGGCCAGGAGTCTCGCTCCGGCCCCGACATCCGCCCCGGATTTGAGGGCGGCCAGATGCCGCTCCAAAGGCGGCTGCCCAAGCGCGGCTTTGTCTCGCCCTTCAGGGTGCCCAACACTCCGGTCAACATCCGCGACCTCGCCGAAGCTTTCGGCGCCGGGGAGAAGGTGGGCCTGGAGGAGCTGACTGCCAAGGGCCTGGTCCCGCGTAAGGCGAAGCGGGTCAAGATCCTGGGCAACGGCGAACTGACCCACGCCCTCAACGTGGTGGCCCACGCCTTCTCGGCCTCTGCGGCGGAGAAGATCAAGGCAGCCGGCGGTTCCGTGGAGATCATCCCGGCGCCGCAGGGCTACGTGCGGGCAAAAGGCGTCAAGAAGTCTGACGGCGGCGAGGGCTAGAGCTCGGAGAAACCCATGGCCAAGGGGTTTAGCGGCATAACCAAGATTCCGGAACTGCGTAACCGTCTCCTGTTCACGCTGGGGATGTTGGCAGTCTACCGGGTCCTGGTCTTTGTCACGGTACCGGGAGTGAACCGGTCCGTGATGCAACAGATCATGTCCCAGGCGTCAGGTACGTTCCTGGGCATGTTCAACATGTTCTCGGGCGGCGCCCTGCAGCAGCTGTCGATCATCGCGCTCGGGATCATGCCCTACATCTCATCCTCTATTATCTTCCAGCTGCTCACCGTGGTGGTCCCCACCCTGGAGCGGCTGAAGAAGGAGGGCGAGGCGGGGCGCAAGAAGATCAACCAGTACACGCGCTACGGGACCATCGGCCTGTCCATCGTACAGGGCTACTTCATCGCCACATGGTTGGAGGGGGCTGGCGGCACCTACCGCACCATGGGCGAGGTCGTGCTCAACCCGGGCTGGGGTTTCAGGCTGATGACTATCCTGACCCTGACGACTGGTACGGCCTTCGTCATGTGGCTCGGAGAGCAGATCACCGAGCGGGGCATCGGTAACGGCATCTCGCTCATCATCTTCGCTGGCATCGTGGCTGGCATGCCCGACGGCATCATCCGCCTGTTCCAGAAGGTGAAGATGGGCGACTTCGGCGCCTTCAACGTGGCAATGATCGCGGTGGTCGTGGTTGGGGTGGTGGCCTTCATCATCTTCTTCGAGCGAGCGCAGCGACGCATCCCGGTGCAATATGCCAAGCGGGTGGTAGGTCGAAAGATGTACGGCGGGCAGAGCACGCACCTGCCGCTCAAGGTGAACACCGCGGGCGTGATCCCGCCGATCTTCGCCTCCTCCATCCTGATGTTCCCGGCCCAGATCGCTCACTTCATCAACTCGAGCTGGGTCAACGCGGTGCAGGACGCCCTGAGCCCCGGTGACTGGCGCTACAACGTCATCTACGTCGGGCTCATCGTCTTCTTCTGCTACTTCTACACGGCGGTCACCTTCAACCCGGTGGACGTCGCGGACAACCTCAAGAAGCAGGGTGGCTTCATCCCGGGTATCCGGCCGGGCAAGAAGACCGCCGAGTTCATCGACAAGGTCCTGACCCGCATCACGGCAGGCGGCTCGGCCTACGTCTCCTTCGTCTGCGTTCTGCCCACCATCCTGATGGCCGAGTTCAAGGTGCCGTTCTACTTCGGCGGCACCGGCCTGATGATCGTGGTCGGCGTGGCCCTGGACACGGTGCAGCAGATTGAGTCTCACCTGCTGACCCGCCACTACGAAGGGTTCACTGGCCCCAAGGGCCCGCGGATCCGCGGCAGGAGGTCCCGCTAAAGCGGGGTGAACAGAGCCATGGCCATCGTCCTCAAGAGCAAGTCCGAGGTGGACAAGATGCGCGCCGCCAACCTGGTGGTGTGCTCCGTCCTGGACGCGATCGAGGCGATGGTGAAGCCGGGGATTACGACCTGGGACCTGGAGGCGCGGGCGCGCGAGATGGTGAAGGAGGCCGACGTCCGGCCCGCCTTCCTGGGCTACGGCGACCCTCCGTTCCCCGCGGTGTGCTGCATCTCCCCCAACGAAGAGGTGGTGCACGGCATCGCCAGCGAGGAGCGCGTGCTGCAGGAGGGGGACATCGTCAGCGTCGACTTCGGCGTGGAGAAGGACGGCTACTACGGCGACTCGGCCCGCACCATGGCGGTTGGCCAGGTGTCGAAGACGGCGCGCCGGCTGATGGACACCACGCGCGAGGCGCTGGAGCGGGCCATCAACAAGTGCGAGGCGGGCAACCGGCTCAACGATATATCCGGTGCAGTCCAGGAGCATGTGGAGGAGAACGGCTTTTCGGTGGTGCGCGCCTTCGTGGGGCACGGCATCGGCAAGCGGATGCATGAGGACCCGCCCGTCCCGAATTTCCTGGGACACGGCAGGAACCCGCGGCTCAAGGTGGGCATGGTTATCGCCATCGAGCCGATGGTGAATGAGGGGACCTACGAGATTGAGGTGGACGCTCAAGACCACTGGACAGCGCGCACCAAGGATGGCAAGCTCTCCGCCCATTTTGAGCACTCCGTGGCCATTACGGATAACGGCCCGATGGTGCTAAGCAGGGCTTAGAGAAGGAAGCAGAACAATGAAGGTACGAGCATCAGTTAAGAAGATTTGTGATAAGTGCAAGATCATCAAGCGTAATGGCGTCGTTCGGGTGATCTGCCCCAACCCCCGGCACAAGCAGCGCCAGGGTTGAAGGAGTAGGTAGAGCATGGCACGTATTGCCGGAGTTGACCTGCCCAGAGCCAAGCGTGTTGATGTGGCGCTGACCTATATTTATGGGATCGGCCACACCAAGTCTCGCGAGATTCTGGACAAAGCTGACGTGGCCGGTGGCATCCGGACCGACGACCTCACCGAGGAACAGGTCCGCCGAATCCGCCAGGTCATCGACGCGGGCTACAAGGTCGAGGGTGACCTCCGCCGCGAAGTGAACATGAACATCAAGCGGCTGATGGACCTCAACTGCTACCGCGGGCTGCGCCACAAGCGTGGTCTGCCGGTGCGCGGCCAGCGTTCCCACACCAACGCACGTACCCGGAAGGGTCCGCGGCGTGGCGTGATGGCTCGCAAAAAGAGCAAAAAGTAAGGGATCGATATGGCAAGTCCAAAGAAAGGCTCCAAGCGGAAGATCAAGAAAAACATCAAGAGCGGCATCGTCCACATCACCTCCACGTTCAACAACACGGTGATAACGATTACGGACGTCAGCGGCAATGTGATCGCCTGGTCGAGCGCCGGGGTGCGGGGGTTCAAGGGCTCCCGTAAGAGCACCCCGTTCGCAGCTCAGCTGGCGTCGGAAGATGCGGCGCGCAAGGCGATGGAGCACGGTGTTCGCAACGTGGTGGTTTACGTCAAGGGCCCCGGCTCTGGCCGTGAGTCCGCGCTGCGTGCGTTGAACAGCGTTGGCTTCTCTGTCTCCCTCATCCGGGACGTGACGCCTGTCCCCCATAACGGTTGTCGGCCGCCCAAGCGGCGCCGCGTATAAGGAGGTCCACAGTGGCTCGCTACACCGGACCTGTCTGCCGGCTTTGCCGGCGGGAAGATATGAAGCTGTTCCTCAAGGGGGACCGCTGTTACACAGACAAATGCTCGTATGAGCGCCGCGCGTACCCCCCCGGCCAGCACGGCCAGGGGCGCCGCAAGCGGAGCGACTACGGCGAGCAGCTGCGCGAGAAGCAGAAGGTCAAGCGCATGTACTGCCTGCTGGAGAAGCAGTTCAAGAGCTACTACCACCGGGCCAACCGGATGAAGGGCGTCACCGGCGAGAACCTGCTGGTCCTGCTCGAGCGTCGGCTGGACAACCTGATCTACCGCATGGGCTTCGCGTCCACGCGGCAGGAGGCGCGCCAGCTGGTGCTGCACCGCCACTTCCAGGTCAACGGCCATGTCTGCAACATCCCCTCGGCCATGCTGAGGCCCGGAGATGTGGTTGAGGTCAAGGAGCGCAGCCGCAAGATCGCCAAGGTCACCGAGTCGCTGGCGGCCGTGGAGCGCCGGGGCGTGCCGAGCTGGCTCGAGGTGGAGAAGGATACCTACCGCGGGACGATGAAGGGTATGCCGCTCCGCGAGGAGATGACCATGCCCATCCGCGAGCAGCTCATCGTGGAGCTCTACTCCAAGTAGTAGAGAAGTGGCGTCGAACGCTGTATCACGCGCAGGTGGCCTGGAGGCCGCGAGCGCGTCAAGCTGAGGCATTGAATTCAAGCCAGGGGAAGGGAACCAGATGGAGACCACTAAGAACTCAGGCTCGACACAGAGCTCGGTCATCGCCCGCAACTGGCGGGACCTGATTCGGCCGCGGGCGCTGGAGAAGGACGCCGATCTGCTCACCGACACGTACGGGAAATTTACCTGCGAGCCGCTGGAGCGCGGGTTCGGCATCACCCTGGGCAACAGCCTGCGGAGGATCCTCCTCTCGTCGCTGCAGGGCGCGGCCATCACCGCCGTGCGCATCGATGGCGCTCTGCACGAGTTCACCTCCCTGCCGGGTGTGGTGGAGGACGTGACGGACATCGTCCTGAACATGAAGGAGACCCTGATCAAGATGACCGATCCGGGCCCCCGCGTGGTGCGCATTGACAAGCGCGAGCCGGGGCCGGTGACCGCCAGCGACATCATCGTCAGCGACGGTATCGAGATCTTGAACCCGGATCACCACATCGCCACGCTCACGGGCGAGGGGCGTTTGAACATCGAGATCACGGTGCAGCTGGGCCGCGGCTACGTGCCGGCCGAGCGCAACAAGAGCTCTTCCATGAGCGTGGACACCGTGGCCATCGACGCCCTCTTCTCGCCAGTGCGCAAGGTCAACTACACGGTGACTAACGCGCGCGTGGGGCAGCAGACCGACTTCGACAAGCTGATCCTCGAGGTTTGGACCGACGGTAGCGTCACCCCGGAGGACGCCATCGCCTTCGCGGCGAAGATCCTCAAGGAGCAGCTCACCATCTTCATCAACTTTGAGGAGGTGAGCGAGCCGGAGGAGGACAGCGAGGCGGACGAGGAGCTGAGGGCGTTCAACGACAACCTCAACCGCTCCGTGGACGAGCTGGAGCTGTCGGTGCGCAGCGCCAACTGCCTGCACAACGCCAACATCAGGCTCATCGGTCAGCTGGTGCAAAAGACCGAGGCCGAGATGCTGAAGACCAAGAACTTTGGGCGCAAGTCGCTCAAGGAGATCAAGGAGATCCTCGCCTCCATGGGCCTGAGCCTCGGCATGAAGCTGGAAGGCTGGAAAGACCCGAGCCGTCCCGAGGGCGAAGGGAACCCGGAGCTGGGCGCGTAAACGCGGCGCGCTAGTTTGGAGATGTAGGAAAATAAAATGAGACACCGTAAGGCACATAGAAAGCTGGGCGGTTACAAGCCGACCCACCAGCGGGCCATGTACAGCAACATGCTCATGGCCCTCGTCGAGCACGGCAGGATCAAGACCACCGAGCGGAAGGCCCGCTCCCTGCGTAGCCAGGCCGAGCGGCTGGTCACCCGCGCCACGCGGCTGGGCGACATCCTGCTCAAGGACCCGAAGAAGCTGGAGGCCGATGAGGCCGCCGCGCGTGTGCACGCCATCCGCATGGTGAAGCGGACCCTGCGCGACCGGGACTCTGTGCTGCATCTCTTCGAGGAGATCGCGCCGCGTTACCTGGGGCGCCCGGGCGGCTACACCAGGATCATCAAGCTCGGGAACCGCCGCGGGGACAACGCCGCCATGGCGCTTGTGGAGTTCGTGGACGCCGAGATGCCGGATCGTGAGGGCCGTGATCCCACCGACGGGCCCGAGAAGAAGAAGGGGCTGTTGAGCCGTATTCGCGGCTAGTCGAGAGTCGAGAGTCGAGAGTCGAGAGTTGATCAACTCTCCTCATTTCCCACCCAGAATTGTAGCCCGATCATCCTCTTGTCAGGGGCATGGCATACCTATATCCTCTCCGCTGTTATACTCAGGGACCTGGAGGCCTTAAAATGCGTAAATCCTTTTTAATTCTAGCTTGTTTGGCTCTAATCACGGTCGGTTGCTCTGACGACGATGGCAATAATTCAGGCATCAAGTACGACGGCGGCGGCGGAGGCAGCGACAGCGGCGGCGACACGGGCGGCACCACCGCGGACAGCGGCGGCAGCGGAGGCTGCACCGGCACCGCCACGGAGACGACCATCTGCAAGATCAAGAGCGGCACAGTGGCCAAGGGCACCTGCGTGGTGATCAAGGACGCCGTGGTTTCCGCCGTGGACACCAACGGCTCTTTCACCAAGGACGTGTACATCCAGGCCAAGGATGGGGCCAAGACCTGCGGCATCAAGCTCTACCAGTCCAAGCGCAAGGACGGGAAGCTGGTCACGGACCTGAAGCCGGGCACCAAGGTCAAGGTGCAGGGGACGCTCAAGTTCTGGCACCCCAAGTCCGGCGAGTTCTCTGACAAGACCTACACCACCAAGAAGCACATCAAGGAGCTGGAGAAGCCCGAGATCACGGTGCTGGCCAGCGGCGCCGCGCCCACCCCCCTGGACGTCACCATCGATCAGCTCACCGGCAAGACCACCGCGAACACCTACGAGGATGTGTACGTCAAGGTCAAGGGCGTGGCCGTGGCCAAGATCTCGGCCCCGGACCCCAAGTACAAGAACATTGACGCCACCATCGTGGACACCAAGGGGAACACCATGTATGTGCGCGACGACTTGTACCCCCTGACCAGCCTCACGGAGCTGGGGTGCAACGACGTGGCCGGCGTGTTGAACTACTTCTACGCCTACCGCATCCAGCCCACGGCCAAGGCGGACCTGACCACGGCGGCCACCTGCCCCAAGCCGGCGGACATCAAGATCTCGGACATCCAGGACACGACCAGCACCAAGCACCCCAAGGAGGACGCCTGGGTCAAGGTGAGCGGCGTGATCACCGCGGTGGACGCCAACCCGTCCAAGGACACCTCCTCCGGCGTGAGCAAGTACACCGGCTTCTTCATGCAGGACGACACCGGCAAGGGCACCTACGACGGCATCTACGTCTACTACATCTGGGCGTCCAACAGTCAGGCCAAGAAGCCCACGGCTGGCAAGAAGATCACCCTCACTGGCATCTACGACGAGTACTACGACCTGAGCGAGCTCAAGGATGTGCGCTGGAAGGAGAACGGCACCGGCACCATCACCGCGGCCGAGATAGACGCGAGCAAGTTCACCTCGGACAAGACCTTCGGGCCCAAGTACGAGGGCATGCTGGTCAAGGTGAAGGACGTGGAGGTGGGCGAGCTGGCCAAGACCACCAAGGGCTCGGTCATCGGTATCAAGGACAAGACCAGCAAGGTGGCCTTCGAAATCCAGCTCTACAACTTCATGAAGCCCGCCTCTCCGGCGGTGGCGCCCAAGGTGGGGGACAAGTTCAAGTCCATCACCGGGGTAGTGACATACTCATACAAGAACTGGGTGATCTACCCGCGCTCGGCCGCTGACCTGGTCAAGTAGGCAGGGGGCACTTTCCCCTCGCTGGCGTGGGCTCAGGAGATTGCGCCGCGGGGGGATCTATGCTTCATTGTCGTTTGAGCTTTTCCTGGTTATCGATCAAATTCAACCCCGGGGCTACCGGATGAATATCTGCTCCGCCTGCCGTCAAGAAAACCCCATGGAAGCGCGCTTTTGTGGCTACTGTGGCTTCCGCATGTCCCCAATCAGCTCTCAGGATTGGAAGACTCTCACCAGCAAGCTTCAGCCAATCGAGGTGGAGAACCCCACCATGCTGACTGAGGTGAAGAAGGTGAAGGGGAAGGGCGTGGAGCACCTCGCCCGGGCGAGCAGTACGGGCGGGCTGGATGGCCATCCACCGGACCAGGCGCCAGCGGACAAGCAGACCCAGGGGCCGCGGGTTGTGGGGAAGTGGGAGGAGCCGCCGGTGCGGGTGCCCACGCCTATCCCGCCGCCGCCCATGGAGCAGGCAAAGCCAGCGCCTGCGCCGCAGCCTCCTGTCCCGGTCAGCACACCGACCCCACCACCGGCGCGGGTTCCGATGACGCCGCCAGACCAGGCCGGCAAGGACGGCAGGACAGCCCGCCGGTATCGCCGCTTCCCCTTGAAGGTGGAGGTGGGGTACGCCACGGACCACAACTTCTACACCGGATTCATGGAGAACCTGAGCAGCGGTGGCCTCTTCATCGCCACCCACCAGCCCGCGCAAATCGGCGAGGTGATGGAGATCACCTTCACCGTGCCGGGCATCCCCGGAACCTGCGTGGCCATCGCGCAGGTGACCTGGACTCGGGCGTACGACGCCACCAACGAGGACATGGTCCCCGGCATGGGGCTGAAGTTCATCCAGCTGGACCAGAAGGTCAGGGCGGCGGTGGAGTTGTTTATCAAACATCGGGAGCCGATCTTCTTCGACTGACGGGGTAGGGGTTCGCGGGGGGCAATGGCGCCATGGCGCTCCAGTTCACAGCGTTGACAGTCGCCGCCGGTGGAACCACCGGGGCGTACGGCTGGGCCCTGTTCAAGGTGACCGTCGCTCTGGTGGTGATCTGCGTGCTCGCCTACCTGTTGGTGCGCGCTGCCCAGGGCAAGGTCGGCCGCCTGGGCGGGGCAGGGGGTGGGCAGCTGCGGGTCCTCGATCGGTACCCCCTGTCACCGAGGCAGGCGCTCTGGCTTGTCGAGGTGGGGGGGAGGGTGTTCCTCCTGGGAGCCGGGGAGGGGGGGATCTCCAGGTTGGCGGAGCTTGACCCCGAGGAGTTGCCGGTAATCGACGGAGAGCCCGCCGGGGGAGGCCCCGCCTTCGCAGCAATCCTGGATCGGCTCCGCAAGGGAGGCGGGCGGTGAGCGGCGGCGGCGAGCAGCTCCCCCTGGTGCTGGTGCTCACCGGGGTCGCCCTGATCCCGCTGCTGCTGGTGATGATCACCAGCTACGCCAAGGTGGCGGTGGTGCTCCATATCTTGCGCGGGGCGCTGGGTGCGGGGCAGGTGCCGCCCGCGCTGGTGCTCACCGGGCTTGCCCTGTTGCTCACGGCGGTGATCATGGCGCCCACGGCCACCCGGGCTTACGAGGCCGCGAAGCCGACGCTGGAGCAAGAGGCACTGACCAGGCCCCTCACCAGGGAAGGGGTCGGCGCCATGGCACGGGCGGCAGACAAGGCAAGCGGACCGGTCATGGCCTTCCTCAAGCGAAACAGCGACGCGGAGGAGCGTGCCCTCTTCGGCAAGCTGGCCAACCGCGGCCGGTCCGGGGATGAGCCCAAGGTGAAGGAAGAGCACCCGCTGGTGCTGTTGCCCGCCTTTGTTGTGGGGCAGCTGCGAACAGCTTTCCTCATCGGGTTCCTGTTGTTCATCCCCTTCCTGGTGGTGGACCTGTTGGTGGCCAACGTCCTGCTCGCCCTGGGCATGAACATGTTGGCGCCCGCGGCGGTGGCCCTGCCGTTCAAGCTGCTGCTCTTTGTGCTTGCCGATGGGTGGACCCTGCTCAGCCAGGGGCTTGTGCTCTCCTATGCCTGAGGGGTATCTGCTCCAGGTGCTGCAGGAGGGGCTCTACCTGGTCCTCCTGATCAGCTTGCCGCCCCTGCTGGCGGCCATGGCGGCCGGTGTGGTCACGGGGCTGCTTCAGGCCAGCACGCGGGTATGGGACCCGGCCATCGCGCTGGCCCCGAGGGTGGCGGCCGTGTTGCTGGCCCTTGTGCTCGCAGGGCCCTGGATCGGGGGGCAGCTGGTCAGCTTCTCCCGGCTGGTGTGGCAAGGCATCTCCGGGATCCAGTGATGCCGTCACCGGATCTGGACCAGCTCCTGACCCCTGACAACGCGCGCACGGTGCTGCTGGTGATCGGCGCCGCTGTGGCCCGGGTGGCGGGGGCCTTGTGGGCGGTGCCCTTCGGCGGTGGCCGGTGGGTGCCCGTGACAGTCCGCCTGGGCCTGTCCGCGGCCCTGGCGTTGACCCTGGCGCCGCTCCTGATGACCGACGCCCTGCAGCGGCCGCCCCCCTCGACGTCGCTGTTGCTCCTGCTGCTGGCCAAGGAGGCGTTGCTCGGCCTCGCTCTCGGGCTGATCATGGCGATCATCTTCTGGGGCGTTGAATCGGCCGGTCGGCTCATGGACACCAGCCTCGGGGCCCAGGGGGCGGGCCCGGCCGAGACCTGGCCCCTGGCCCGGCTCATGCCCCTGATGGCGGCCGCGCTCTTTCTGATGCTCGGCGGGCACCGGCTCTACATCCTGGCTCTGGCGCGCTCCTTCGAGGTGATCCCGCCATGGACAATACCGGGAGGAGAGGGCCTGGCCGGGCTGGCCACCCTCTTCCTTTCCCTTGGGGGGGAGCTGTTCCTGCTGGCGCTCCTCCTGGCCGCGCCCCTCATCGGGTGCCTGTTGCTCGCGGACCTGGCCATGGCCTGGATAAGCAGGCCGCCGGCCAATGCCCGGCTCATGGTCATTCTCCAGCCAGCGCGGGCACTGCTCGGCGTGGGCCTGATGCTGGCCACGGTGGCGGTCCTTTCACAGGTGGTCCCGCGGCTTCTGGAGGAGGCCCTGGGGCAAGTGGAGCTGGCCACGGACCTGCTCGGGAGGTCGGGTGTACGTTAGCCATGCCGACTACTGAGCGATCAATCCCGCCCACCGCCGCCGACTGGGCGCAGGCCCGGCGCCGCGGGCAGGTGGCTGTCAGTCCCGAACTTACTGGTCTGGGCGCGTTGGCCGGGGCCCTGGCCGCCGCCTGGTTCACCTGGCCCGTGGCCCTGGAGCGTCTCATCGGGCATCTGGCCTCCGGGCTGTCCGGATCCTTGGCCGATGGGGCCCCAAGGGCCGTCCTCATGGGGGGCCTGGGGGTGTTGGTGGAGCTGGGTGGACCGGTGCTGGCTGCGGCCTTTGCCGGGGCACTCGCCGCGGGCCTGGCCCAGTCGAGGGGGGTGTTCCCCCTGGGCGGACAGACCGCGTCCCGGGGCGAGGATCTGATGCCGTGGGGCCTCTTGCGCCTGGGCCGCGCCGGGGTCCTCCTGGGGGGCGGCGCGGTATTGCTCTGGTTGTGCCTGCGCAACAACGCCCCCGGGCTGCTGCGCTCCCCATATCCAACCCCATGGCCCGCCCTGGGCGCCTTCCAACAGGCCGCGGCTCAACTGGCCGCCTGGTTCCTGCTCCTGCTCGGCGCCCTGGCTGCCCTGGACCTGCTGGCGCGCTGGTACGCGCTCCGTCAAGCCCTGGCGCGGACACCGTCGGAGGCCCGGGGCGAGGCCCGAGAGCGCCACGGGGATCCTGCCAGGCTGCGTGAGCGGAGGCGGCTGCACCGGGAGCTGGTAGGCTCGGGCGGTTTGGTCGCCGTGCGAGAGCGGGCGAGGCTTGTGGTGGCCGGGCCAGGGCTGGCGGTGGCTCTTGAGTACCGGCATGGTGAAATGGCCGCCCCGAGAGTGATGTTCGCGGCCCGCGGAGAGGGCGTCCGGCCGCTGCTTCGGGCGGCCTGGGAGGCCGGCGTCGAGGTGCGCCATGACCCGGCCCTGGCCCATGACCTCGAGGCGCTGGGCCAGGGAAGTCAGATACCGGCGGAGCTCTACGGGGCGGTGGCTCAGACCTTGAGCTTGTCGTAAGCGATGGGGCCGTGCTCACTGCAGATCTGCTTGACCTGCCCGGCCTCCAGCTCCACCAGGCAATAACAGTCCTTGGCGCTCACGCTAACCTTGGTGGGCGCCCCGCTCTTACGAGGGGTGATGGTGAAGATATGGATCCCGGGCATGCGGGTGGCGGCCAACAGCTTCTGCCCCACCATGGCCAGGGTCTGGTCCATGTTCTGGACCGTTATGTCGACCCAGGTGCCGTCCTCGTTGAGGAAGACCAGGTGGCAGCGCCCGGGGGTTGGTTCAGGGAGCTTGTCCAACAGGAGCAGGTCAGCATCGTCCGGAGCTGGGGGGCGAACAGCGTCAGGGGCCTGTGCCTGGACCTCGGGGCTCTTCTCGCCGCGCACCTTGTCCACCAGCTTGCCCACCAGGTCCTTCACACCCTCGCCGTCTTCCTGGATCTTGAGGCCGCCCGCTGCGATGATCTGGCGCTCCTCGCGCTCGCGCCTGCGGATTCTATGCCGGCGCAGCAGCCACCAGATGAGGGTAATGATGAGCGCCACCCGCCCCCAGTAGAAGAGGGTGTCAAAGCTCAGATCCTCATATGCAAACCAGTATTGAAGCGGTCCTAATTCCATGGGTCACATCAGGGTTCCCACCCTGGTCGCCTTGACCTCACATCATAGGCTGAATGGGGCTTGAGAGGAAAAAAGAAGGTCCAGCCTATTCGAGCCCCTTGGTGATGACAGGGCCGTAGGCCATGACCGTGCCTTCCTGGTCGATGGACCCTCGAATCTCAAAGGTGGAGTAAACATCGTCGCAATCCAGGTCGCCAATGGCCTGCGCCTCGTAGCGGGCATTGAAGTTAATGCCGGTGGCGATGAACCTGTACTCGAAGAAGTGGGCTTCGGCCAGGCTGAACAGGAGGCTGTTCCAGCCGCTGGTGATCCACTCCTCATTGGGCGTCAGGCAGCGGCTACAACAGGGGCCGGTTGCGGGGATGTTCTTGACAGCGCCCGGGAACTGGCGATTCAACAGCTTGGCCTGAGAGTTCCAGTGGTCGATAACAAAGTACTCGCGGGCGCCGAGGCGGAGCTTGTACAGCGACTCATGGGCCTCCACCGCCTTGGCCATCTTGATATATTTGGTGAAAGAAGTGAGCCCCACCGAGGCCAGCAGCCCCACGATGCAGACCACCACCATCATTTCAATGAGGGTGAAGCCGGTGCTCTTCGCGGTTGCACATTTCACTGGCGGATCTGTTTTCTGCATGGTCACTTCTGGCCTGAGTATAAGGCTACACTCGTGATATCCAGAAAAAATGTCAGCTAGACTTCAACCGGGCAGGAGAAAAATCGACAAGCCCAGGTTCGAGTCCCGCGCCATTCGCCAGAGCTGTTGGGCCAGATCCTCGTAAGGTCCCCCCTCCCTGACAAGGCAGCGCGCCAGCAGCTGGATGCGATTCTGTCCTGCCTGGCTCGCCGCCTCCGCCCAACCATCATCGGTGAGGGTCTCCAGCCAGGGCTGGATGCTCGGCTCATCAAGGAAGAACTCCTGGTTGATGCTCAACACGGCCTCGAGATCCTCCAGGTGGTTGGTCTCCTGCTGCTCCTTGGCCGCGGTTTCCAGGCTGGCCAGCCCGGGCTGGGTCCCTCCCTTGACCTCCAGCGGCCCAGAGCCCGGCGCAGCCCAGATCTGCAGCGTATGAAGGATTTCGGAGTCGATCCCTTCCAGTCCCGGGAGCACCGAGCCCGCGATGGCCTGGTGCAATATCAACTCAGGCGAGAGGATGCCCATGCCGGCAGAAGCAACCAGGGAGCGAATGGAGGCCGCCAACTGGGCTGTCCCGAGGGGAAGAAAAACCCGGGTGAGATAGAAGAATTTCCTTAAATCCCGGAGGGTTGTTGCCGCCTCGGGCGAGAGCTCTTCTGTCCATGGTTCCGCGCCGGTGAGCTGCTTGAGCTCGGGAAGGCACACCACCCGCTCCCACTCCTCGCTCAGGTCCTGCACAACCGGAACTTCAATGAAGGCGAATCGACGCTTGAGCGCGCTGGAGATCCTGAAGAGCGTCTGCCGGTCAGCCACGTTGAGGGTGGCGATGATGCGGAAGTCATGGGGGATAGGGATCTCCTGAGAACCCCAGCCCTCCATGGCTGACGGGATGCGCAAACGACGGGACTCGAGGGCAGTGAACATACCGCCCAGCACGAGGTCAATGTCACCTCTGTTCAGCTCATCCAGCACAAGCCACCAGCCGCGGGCAGTGAGGCCGCCTGGCTCCACAACTCCACGACCTGTCCGGACCCAGCGTACCCCCGGTCCCGAGGCCGCAGGCAGCTCCTCCCAGTTGCCGAGCACCGCCTCCAGCACGATGCCCGGACGGAAGGCATACTCTCCGGGATCCGACAGCCCGTCCTGGCCTTCGCCGGCCCGCCTCTGGGTCCGAAGCAAGCCCCCCACCGTCTCGAAGGTCGTCCAGTCCGCCGAGGGGGTGGTGACGACGGGGTAGTATCCGAGGGCCCGTGAGATCGCCTTTGCCAGGCAGGTCTTACCCGTGCCTGAGGCCCCGGTGAGGATCACATGGCGGCCTGCCTTGAGCTCGGCCAGGATTCTGGCGGTGAGGTCCCTGGGGAACGCGAAGCGGTCATGGATAAAGGAGAGCACCTTCTCCAGCTCTTCGCCGGAGGTGGGTACCTCGAGAGGCTTGTCCTCATCCACCTTCACCACAGGGCGGGTGGAAATACGCGGTGTGCCCACCTGGCCCGACCAGGTGAACAAGGTAGCCCAGTCCCGGGACATCTCGCCCAGGGCCGCCCTTTCGCCTGTGCCGTTTCCGTTATCGGGTTGGCCGCCCTCCGACATCTCGGCGGCGATGAGGGCCTCGACCTCCCGCGTGGAGGTGGGGAGCTTCAGCTCAGAGGGCGTCTCCTCCCCGCCCTTGATTCCCTTGGCCCAGCGGTCTTTACCGCTGTGGGTGTCCTCCTCGAGGCGTGAATCCCAGTTCAGGCCCTCGTCCCGGTTGGCGAGCGCGCCTGGCGGGGACTTCTTCTCCAGCCTCATCCGGGCCAGCACAGCCTCCCGGTCGCCGTTTTCCTGTGACGCCAGCGGCGGAGGCGTATCATCCAGGCTCAGTTCCTCCATCTCGCCTTCGAGCTCTATCTCAACGGGCAGGAGGGGGTCTTCGTCCAGCAGGGGAGGTTGGTCAGATTCATCACTGCCGGCGTCTTCCTCTTCTATCTCGACCTCTTGCTTGGCGGCCTCTTCTTCGTCAGCGACCTCTTGCTCGGCGTCTTCTTCTTCGTCAGCGACCTCTTGCTCGGCCGCGTCTTCTTCTTGCACGACCTCTTCTTCGGCCGTCTCTTCTTCTTCCGCGAACTCTTGCTCAGCCGCTTCTTCTTCGACGATATCTTCTTCAGCAGCCTCGATTTCTTCGACGACCTCTTCCGGCTCTTCACTGCCGGCGTCCTCGCCTTCCAGGCTCCGGGATGAAGCGCCGGCAACCTCGGCCGCCTCTACTTCCGCCGTCTCCTCTTCCACCTCGGTGGCCGCCTCTTCTTCCTCGGCAACCTCGGTGGCCGCCTCTTCTTCCCCGGCAACCTCGGTGGCCGCCTCTTCTTCCTCGGCAACCTCGGGTTCAGGGGGCTCGGCCGCCGGCTCGGGAGTGGCGAGCGGGTCCCATGCGAGGTCGGAGGCGCGCTGGAGCAAGAGCTCAAGCGCTGCCCGAGTGGTCACCGAAGCGGGCTCCTTTGGGTTGGAGGATGGGGCAGTGAGCCCGCCCTCGAGGAGGCGCTCCATCAGGCCCCGGTGGATAATCACCGGAGTGGGGCCCCCGGCCGTCTTGGCCAGGCCACCCAGAATACCGAGGCTGATCCAGCGAGGGAGCCAGCGCAGCTCTCCTTCGTTTTCCTGGTGGAAGGTCAAATCCATGGGCAGGGCGTTCTCGCAGAACGTCTTTGCTGGGAACTCACCAAGTGCCTGTTGCGCCTCGGCCCAGCTGCTGGCGGCAGCCTGGTCCAACAGGCCTGCGTGTATGCCGTCGCTCGCAAAGAAGGCCTCGGCCTCCTGGCCCAAGATCTCGATGTTGGGGCCTGAACAGCCCGCGCCCATGAGCTCACGATCCCGGTAGGGCCGGTACCCTCGAGGAATCACGCCCGAGCGTGTGGGGTGATCAGATTCATCCTCCAGGCGATCCATGGCTTCCCAGGCCGACTGGTTCATTACGCCGCTGGGATCCAGCCCCATGACCCGCTGCAACACCGTAACGGCGCGTTCAGTGTCCAGACCGAAGCAGCCGTCGTACCGGCAGGGCCCCACTGAGAGGCCAAGCCGTTCGAGGCGGGCCTGGAGTGCTCGGACCGGGGCGCCCGCGTGCCCCCTGCTCAGGTCACAGCCAGGCTCGGTGGGGGCAACGCGCCAGCCATCTTCAATCGTCTCGGAGAGGAAAGGCTGGTCCCACAGGTTGCTCCAAATCACCCAACCAGGACCATGCTCCTCGCGTATATTCTTGGCGCACAGGCCCAGAGGAATCCCCTTGAGAAGCTGCTCGATGAAGCCTTCAAGCGCTGCCTCTCCCTCGGCGGGATCCACCGGGAGCCGGTTGCCGAAGACCACCGGGACACCAGCGCCCACCACTGCTGCTCTTTGCAGTCGGAGTAGCCCGTCCATCTCCGGGAGGGAATTCTCCATGCCAGGGTGGAGGGCAGCCAGAACACCGACACCGCGGCCCGCCAAGGCCTGGTGCAGCTGCCCTTCGTCCAGCTGCTGGTCGCCGTAGTTCAGGATCACCAGGTCGTAGGTCTTGTCCTCGGGTTCCGCAGCCAACTCGGCAGGGCTCCCGTCCTTGCGGGCAAGCAGGCGACCCTCCAGCTGCAAGTGATCCAGAGGTACGAAGAAGGGTACGCCGAGACCGTGAGTGTAGGCGCTGCCCACCTTGTCCAGGCGGGCAGCGCATTCCGGGACTCTGGGAGGTGAGTAGAGGGTTCGCCGGATCACCGGAGGCTGGAGCTGCTCCCAGGGAAGCAGCGCGACCTCGTCGGGGGCCATCACGGAGAGGGTGAAGTCTTCAAATCCCTGCCAGGGCCCGGTGCTCTCCTGGAGCTGCTCGATGGCGCTCGGCAGATCGCCCAGAGATTCCCAGAGCCAGTTGGTCGTGGCGTAGAGGTTGCTGTCGTCGTCCGATTCCTGGAGCATCCGCTGCGTGAGTTCCACGCCTTCGCGGATAGTCTCCAGATCCATCTGTCCAGCGTCGAGATCGTCGCCGGTTCTATCGAGCGAAACAGAGAATTTGACGGACTTCAGGCGACCCTTTTCATCTCGCTCTGGTGTGCAATCCAGGAAAACAGTCGCAGGCCAGGGCCAGGCGGATTCTTTGGACGAACCTCCGGGTGCTGTATCTGACATTTGCGAGTAAAGCCTCCACGATTTGGGTACAGACAGAGATATTCCCCCGCCGCCGGTCGAAGCCCCCATTCAGGGGAGGCAGCAACAAAGAAACTGATGACCTACAGCGACGCCATAGTACCATCGATATTCGTGTATTCCATCCATGTTCAGCACCTTCCAGCTGGGTAGGGTAAAATGGCCAGAGGGGCGCTTTGACCCTTGATTGTTTACCGCGAATAGCGAACAATGTAGATTATGCAAGTTATGATACATAAAAACAGAGTGCTGATAGTTGCGGCGTTGGTTTCATTCGGGTGCCTGTCCGGGTGTGGTGCCGTGCGCGAAGCGCAGCCCAAGGCGGCCAAGACGTCGATGATGATCAAGGCTGACCTGGCCAGGATGACCACCAAATGCGACGACTCGCTGCAGCTGTGCAGGTTCAGCATCCTCCCGGACCTGCGTGAATCTCACGCGGGGCGGCTTTCCATGCTCGGGGTGATCTTATCTCCATCCAAGTCTGAAAATTCAGCTGGCCTCGTGCAGTCGCTCTTCGGCTTCCAGATTGCGTCAAAAAAGGTGCAATATCGCGAATGTGAAGAGCTGGAGATCCAGGTGGATGGCGCCTTGCTGCCGAAGAAGCAGGTGAAGTACCATCAGGCGATGGGGACCCGAAAGGTGGTGGAGGGGGTCACTGTGGAGCTCTCCATTGACGAACTGTTGCGCATTTCTCGCGCAGGCGATGTTCGGTGCGATCTTTGTGGGAATAGTCGGAAACTCAGGGGGGAGGAGAAGGTGCTACTGGCTCAGCTGTTTGAGATGTGGAGGGGGCGGTAGGAGGAACCCGCCAGCGTCCAGCTGATAGCATTTCTTCGCCGAATTTGTTGCGGACTTTTCGAGGTCAATCCGGCTAGACTCTAGCCTCGCAAATGTCCGATCCCATCCCCAGCAATGTCGAAGTTGCGCTGCTGATTCCGGCGGTGCCGCCCCTGACCTACTCGGTTCCGGTCGAACTCGCCGGCCAGGTCCAGCGTGGCTCCCATGTGCTCGTCCCGCTGGGGCGCAAGCGGGAGGTGGGGGTGGTCATTCAGGTTGGGGTTGGCCGGGGCGAGCTGGTGGGGGACAAGGTGCGAGCCATCATCGAGGTCCTCAGCGACGAACCGCTCCTCGGTCCTCGGCTGCTGGACCTGTGCCTCTGGGCAGCCTCCTATTATCTGGCCACGCCCGGTGAAACCCTGCGCACCGCGCTCCCCCCGGCCCTGCACCGGCGGCCCGCTCCGGTGGTACAGATCAGCAGGGAAGGGCGGCGGGTGTTGGAGGCCCAGGACGCGCTCCTGCGCTCCGCTGATGACGACCTGAGCACACCGGAACGGGAGGCACTCGAGCTGCTCGCCTCGCGGCGCGGCGGCCGTATGAGCCTTGCCCGCCTGGAAAAGGATCTGGGCCCGGCGAAGATTCGCCGCCTGATGGACCGTGGCCTGCTCTCCCGTCATGTGCGCGATCGGCGTCCGGCCAAGGTCCGCACGGACCTCCTGCTCGAGGCGGTGGAGCCGGTGGACCTTGAAGCCCTCAACCGGGCCAAGAGCCAGCGGTGGCTCATGGAGCTGGTCATGCAAGCCGGTGGCAAGGCGCGCCTGGGCCAGCTCGGCGCCAAGCCCGCCAACGCCCGCCACCTGGCGCGCCTCCTGGCCAAAAAGGGCATGCTCCGCCTGAGCGAGGTGGAGGTGCCGCGGGATCCCTTCAGCGGCGAGCCCGTGGAAGTGGACCGCCCGCCCGCCCGGCTCACCGACGAGCAACAGGTGGCCCTGGATCGGCTCATCGCCGCGGCCAGGCAATGCCGGTTCGCTCCATTCCTTCTGTTCGGGGTCACTTCGTC
>CAZCFB010000062.1:0-5259 GCA_964497805.1 uncultured Kofleriaceae bacterium | reverse complement strand
CCGCGGCCAGGCAATGCCGGTTCGCTCCATTCCTTCTGTTCGGGGTCACTTCGTCAGGCAAGACCGAGGTGTACCTACAGTTCATCGCACGGGAGCTCAAGGAGGGGAAGAACGCCCTGGTGCTGGTGCCGGAGATCTCACTCACGCCCCAGCTCGCGGCCCGTTTCCGCGCGCGGTTCGGAGACCAGGTGGCTGTCTTGCACAGCGGCCTCTCCGAGGCGGAGCGGTTTGGGCAGTGGCGGCTCATTCGCAAGGGGCAGCTCCGAATCGTCGTGGGGGCCCGGTCCGCGGTCTTCGCCCCCCTGGGAAATCTGGGGGTGATCATCGTGGATGAGGAGCACGACCCCTCCTTCAAGCAGGAGACGGGCGTGCGATACAACGCCCGCGACCTGGCCCTCATGCGCGCACGTTCATGCAACGCCGTGGCCGTGCTCGGCTCCGCCACCCCCTCCATGGAGAGCTTCCGTGGCGCCGGGCAAGGCCGCCTCTCCCTGCTCACAATGCGAAATCGCGCCACCCCCCGTCCCCTCCCTCGGGTGGAGGTGGTTGACCTGCGCACATACAAGACCGGCAAGGAGGGCATCCTGAGCGCTCCCCTCGCCGCCGCCCTTGAGGAGGCCCTGGCCAACAAGGAGCAGGCGATCCTCTTCCTCAACCGGCGGGGATTCTCCAGCTTCGTTCTGTGCAAGAGCTGCGGTCACATCATCCGCTGCCGCAATTGCTCGGTTTCCATGACCTACCACCGCAAGGGGCGCGAGCGCATCATCTGCCACTACTGCGGCTACGCTGAGGGGCTGCCCACGCGCTGCCCGGCCTGCGCGGCAGACAAGCTGGGGCTCATGGGCCTTGGCACCGAGCGGGTGGAGGAGGTGATCAGCGCGCGCTTCCCGGGCGCCCGGGTCGCCCGCCTGGACCGCGACACGGCCCAGGGCAAGGGGCTGCGCGCCATCCTCGCCGCGGTGCGAAAGCGGGAGGTGGACATCCTGGTGGGCACCCAGATGGTCACCAAGGGGCACGACTTCCCGGACGTCACCCTTGTGGGCGTGATCTGCGCTGATCTTGGGCTCCACTTCCCTGACTTCCGCGCCGGGGAGCGCACCTTCCAGCTACTTACCCAGGTGGCCGGCCGCGCTGGCCGCGGGGAACGCCCCGGCCGGGTCCTGGTACAGACCTACAGCCCCCAACACGCAAGCCTGCGCTGCGCGCGCGAGCATGACTACGAGGCCTTCTTCGACCAGGAGGTGCGCCAGCGCGGAGAGCTGGGCTACCCACCCGAGGGCCACCTGACCTCTGTGCACCTCAACGGCCCCAAACCCGACGAGGTCGCCCGCGCCGCCCGGGACCTGGCCAGGGAAGCCCGCCGCCTGAGCTCCGATGACGTGAGCATCCTCGGCCCCACCGAGGCCCCGCTGCAGAAGCTCAAGGGAAAGACCCGCTGGCTGATGTTGCTGAAGGCCAACGAGCGCAAGCCACTTCGCCAGCTTGTGCTCGGCTTGAAGGCCCTCGTCGCGGAGAAGGATCTTGGCAAGGTCCGCGTCCACTTCGACATCGATCCGCTAAGCATGCTCTGAGCCTCATTCCCCGTTCCCCGTTCCCCGTTCCCCGTTCCCTGTTCCCTGTTCGTTGTTCCTGGTTTACTCTCCCCCAATGCCCCTCCTTAAATCCGCCTGGGCCCTCGCCCGCCTCTACCGCGCGGACGCGGCCCTCATCGCCTTCTTCGCATACCTGGCCGGGGCCCAGCTCTCAGGCGTCTTTGACCCGGTCCTGGACCTCCTCCTTGCCGCCCTGGTGAGCGGCGTCTCCATGAACTTCATCTACTCGTTCAACAGCTGGGCCGACCGGCAGGAAGACGCCATCAACAAGCCGCACCGCCCCATCCCCTCGGGCGAGCTCTCCGAGGGGGGCGCGTTCCGCTACACCATGGTGCTGTTGGTCCTCTCGGTGGTGTACCCGCTCTCCTTCTGGCACACGCCGGCGACCCTGGTCCTGTTCTACCTGCTCCCCTTGCTCGGCGTGCTCTACTCCGCCGGCCCCCGGCTCAAGCGCAACCCCATCACGGCGGCCATCACCACGAGCCTGATCCTGGTCACGCCCATGATGCTCGGCTACGCGATGCACAGCAACGACAGCTCCATCATGCCCTTCTTCGGCGGGCTCTTCGGGTTCTGCCTGGGCGCGATTCCCCTCAAGGACATCGAGGACGAGGAGGGGGATGTGGCCGCGGGCCTGGGCAACTGGCTCGCCCGCCTGGGCCCCCGCAAGCTGCTGGGCTACGCCTCGGTGGTGATGGTGGCTGACCTGGTCTATGTCACGTTGATGCCCATCGCCATGGCCCAGAAACTCTACCTTTGGGCATTCGCCGGCGGCGCCCTGGCCACGCTGGTTGTGTTCATGGCATTCAAGCTCCCGCCTGATCGCATCTATCGCACGATCATCAGGGTGGTCATCGTCAGCGGCGTCGCCATCTTCGCCCTGCAGCGCGCCGGGATCGCGGGTTGAGCACACCCCAGCCGGCTGACGACGCCAGGCTCGGCGCCCTGGTCCGCCGCTTCTCCGAGAACCCGTCTGTGGTCTGGCTCGCCCTGGCCGCCCTCACCATGGTGCGCAACTCCCTCGAGATGCTCGGCATCCTCACCCGCAGCCCCAACTATTGCTGCTTCTCGCCGGACCGCGCCTCCTTCCTGAACACATTCACCTACGAGCTGCTGCTCATCTTCGGCGGTATCTACCTGGTCCACCTGGCGCTCGGGGGCACTCCCCGTCAGCTCCGCCGCCTCATCGCCCTGTCCGTGGCCTTCATGGTCCCCCTGTTCATCTTTGTGCCCCTGGTGAACCTGGCCCTCAACTACCAGGGCCCGAGGATTCCCATCTATTTGCTGCCGAACATCTATCTGCCCATGGGATCGGTGCTCGGCTTCCTCGCCATCGGGGCGCTGCTCCCACCCCTCATCCGGCGGGTATATCCGGATCGCTCCTGGTCCCGGGTGCTGCTCGCTCTATTGGCAGGTTTCGCCACAATGTTCGGCTGGACCTATGTGGTGAGCTTCCGCCTCTCCTTCTCCGCCGCCATCTGGCTCTGGGAGCGGGAGGCGAACTTGATGGATGTCTACTCGCTGACATTCGTCGCCCCGCTCCTGATCACCTACCCCTTCTTCGTGCGTTCATACCGGGCGAAGGGCCAGCGCAAGCATGTTTGGGCCACCTACGGCCTGGTGTTGATTACAACGGCCTGGCTCACGCACACCTCCCGGGTGGCGGCCGAGCCCACCCGCCTGCGCGAGCCGGTGGTCTGCCAGCAGGTGGTGATGCCCAAAACGCAGCCCAACATGGCGCCGGAGCAGGCGACCAAACAGGCCGTGGATGTGGCGAGGATCGCCCGCGTGGAGCGGGCGGATTTCAAATTTCTGCGCGCCGCGGCCAGGCGCCTGGGCGGTCCCCCGTTGCCCGCGCGCCTGGTCTACCGCCGGGTGCCCGGCCCCAGGTCGGATCTCCTGCACCGGGCAGCGTTCGCCCTGAAAGAGGGCCAGGTATCGGGCGTGGTCTCCACCCCGTTCGGCCACCACATCCTCCGCCGCGTGGGCGCGCCCACCGAAACGGAGGTGCAGCACATCATGGTGGCCCGCCAGCACGAGCGCTGGCACCAGGTGGGCGACGTACGGGTACATCGGCGCGCGGTCAACCGCCGCGCAGAGAGCCTGCGCCGGGCGGTGTTGAACCACCCTCAGGCATTTGATCAGATCGCCCGCTCAGCCTCGGATGGTCCCTTCGCCGCGCAGGGGGGCAGGGCGCCGCTGGAGGCGGTGCGGCCGTTCCGGGCGCTCTATGATGTGGTTGTAGGGCTGGAGCCGGGGGAGGTTTCAGGGATCGTGGGGAGCCCCTGGGGGCTTCACTTCTTCCGCCGCCTGCCTTGAACAGCGCGCGGCGGCGGTTATCTCAAACCAGCGCCTGCCATGGGGGCGCTGGGTCGCACGTTCAAGTAAGTGGAGGCAGGGAGCCGCTCGGGCACCCACTCTCGCTTCTTCGCCTGCGCGCGCTTCATTGGAGCACGGGCGCGGCGGCGGGGGTCCTTGATGACGTCCGGGTAGACGTCGGTGATTTCTGCGTCTGATTCAAGGATTTCTACGGTCCTACTTTCTCCGATGGTGATGAAGGTTGAAGGCATCAGGGTCAACTCACCGCCGTGGGCGCATCCGCCCATGACAGAGAGTCCAAGGAGCATTGCAAAGATTGTTGTCATGACTCACCTCCGAATTAACGGAGCGCCTGCTCCGGAAGACGAGCCCGGACGCAGGGTTAAAGGGTGCTGCTTACTGGTTGTGAAGAGGGTGTTTTGAGAGGCTATCTCTGACTCAGGAACCTAGACCTGAGTTGTTTCGATGAAAAGCATCGGCCGTGCCACATCTCTTGCTTGAATGGATAAAAGTGAAATTCGACTTGATTACGACATGTTAGAGGTAAGGGCGTGCTGAGGGGCGGACTCGCTTCCGGGGGGAGTCTTCAGTTTTCGGAGAGCAAAAATCGGAAGGGAACCAGAAACTGTCGACTGTCGACTGTCGACTCTTGACTGCCGACGCTAGTCGGCCAGGACGTCCAGGCGGGCCTGGGCCCAGGCCGCCTTGTCCATCAGCTCGGTGTGCTCGGCGTTGATTGCGCCGTCCCACTCCTTGAGCATGGCCTCAACCTCTTCCAGCTCGCTGCGCACCTCGTCCGCGTCGATATCCTCGGGCAGGGCGTGAAGGTCGGTGAGCACCAGCACCTTCTCGGAGGCGCCCACCTCGGCGAAGCCGGTGCCGATGGCCATACGCTGCACCTGGCCGGCCTCGTCGGTGAAGCGGATGATGCCGGGGCGCAGGGCGGAGAGGAAGGGGATGTGCCCCTCCAGGACGCCGAACTCACCCAGCTTGCCTGGCATGATGACCTGCTGGGCGTCGGTAACTGCTACCGATCCCTGCGGCGTGACGATTGAGAGGTGCAAAGACACGGTCTACTCCTCAGCCTTCATCTTCTCGGCGTTCTCGCGAACCTCATCCATGCTGCCGGCCATGTAGAAGGCCTGCTCGGGCAGGTCGTCCACCTTGCCGTCAACCAGCTCGGCGAAGCCGGCCACGGTGTCCTCGATCTTGACGAAGCGGCCCTCGCGCCCGGTGAACTGCTGGGCAACGAAGAAGGGCTGGCTCAGGAACTTCTGGATGCGGCGGGCGCGGGCCACCACCAGCTTGTCCTCCTCGGAGAGCTCGTCCATGCCGAGGATGGCGATGA
>CAZCFB010000061.1:21595-27424 GCA_964497805.1 uncultured Kofleriaceae bacterium | reverse complement strand
CCGCCTACGCTTCCGATGTCAGATGTAATGGCAGGCCCTGGTCGGAACTCTGGTGCGCGTGGTGGCCATGCCCCTGCACTGGCACCACCAGTCCTTCGACACCATCCAGACTGCCCGGCTGATCAAGCAGCGCTACCCTGACGTGTTCATCGTGCTGGGCGGCTTCACCGCCTCCGTCTTCCACGACGAGATCCTCACCGAGTACCCCTTCATCGACGCCGTGGTGCGGGGTGACGGGGAGGTCCCCTTTGGTGCGCTGATGGAGCAGCTCAAGACCGACACGCCCGCGCTGGAGGAGGTGCCCAACCTCAGCTACAGGCAGGACGGCGAGCTGAGCGTCAACCCCCAGGACTACGTGGCCACCGGCGCCGACCTGGAGGGCCTGCGCGCGGCCAACTTCTCGCTGATGCGCAACCACAAGACCTACATCAGCTACATGGGCCTGCCCTTCATCTACCTCAAGAACACCACCCCGCAGGACAACTTCAACCGCTTCACCATCCAGTCCCCGCTGCACCACCCCATGGTGGGGCGCGGCTGCAGCTTCAACTGCTCCTGGTGCGGCGGCTCCAGCAGCGCACAGAAGGCAATCAACGGCCGGGCCCGGCCCATCTTCCGCGACCAAGACACGGTCATCGAAGACATCCGCGAGGCGGTGAGCTACGGCTACGAGACCATGCACACCTGCTTCGATCCGCAGCCCAGGAAGGACTACTACATCGAGCTGTTCCGCAAGCTCCGGCGGGCAGGGATCAAGTGCGAGTGGTTCTTCGAGTGCTTCGCCCTGCCCACCCGCGAGTTCGTGGACGCCTTCGCTGAAAGCTTCCCCGGCGACCGCTCTGTGATCTCCATCAACCCCGAAACCGGCTCGGAGGCCATCCGCAAGGCCAACAAGGGCCCCTACTACTCCAACGCCGAGCTCATGGAGATGCTGGAGTACATCGACAACAAGGGGGTGAATATGGAGATCTTCTTCACCTACGGCATCCCCTTCGAGACGGCCCCCGACCTGCAGGAGTCGGTGAAGCTGCGCACGGAGATCGCCAGCCGCTTCAAGAGCGTCCAGGGCATGCGCACCATGTCCATCGAGATGGAGCCCATGGCCCCGTGGGGCCGGGACCCGGAAAAGTACGGCGTGGTTTCCCACTTCAAGCGGTTCAAGGACTACCACAACCACCACGCCGACCGCGGCACCGGCTGCTACCACACGCTGGGCTACCACATCCCGGGCTACTTCCCCGGGGCCCCTGACACCGCCGAAGAATTCCAGAAGCGCCTCCAGGAGCAGAAATGTAAACATTTCTGCTATATACACCCTAATCAGCGGCGCTACCTGCCCCCCTTCCTGGCCCGGAAGCTGTGCGCGGCCACCGAGCTGGAGATGAAGATGCGGGCCAGGATGAAGAAGCTACGCGGCGGGAAGTTCAGCCTGCAGCGCGCGCTGAAAATCTGACCGAAGCTCAAACCTCTACGATCATCCTTCAAGGAGTCTGGACACCATGACAACGAACCCAACGGCGCTCGCCGGCAAGGAACGGATCAAGGTCCTCTTTGTCAGGCCGCCCTACCATGTCTGGCCCATCCTCAACGAGTCTGATCAGTTCCTGCTGCCCCTGGCCTACCCCTGCATGAGCGGCTACCTCAAGGCCAACATGTCAGGTGTCGAGGTCAAGGTGCTGGACTGCCTCCCGCTTCGCAAGGGGTGGGCCTCCCTGCGCAAGTACATCGAGGCTGAGCGGCCCGATGTGCTGGCGGTGGGGGACAAGGTCGTCTATGTGCACGAGGGGATGAAGGCCGTGTCCCTGGCCAAGGAGCTCAACCCCAACGTGGTGACCATCGCCGGCGGGCACTTCCACTCCCACTCGGCCGAGCACTCCCTGAACACCTACCCCGACCTGGACTACGTGGTGCGCTACGAGGGGGAGGAGACCATGCGGGAGCTGCTGTGCTCCCTGCGCGACGGCAAGGACCTGTCCGAGGTGAAGTCCATCGCCTACCGGGACGGCGGCGATGTGACCCTGACGCCGCCGCGGCCGGTGATCATGGACCTGGACTCGCTGCCCTTCCCGGACTATGACGCGCTGCCGGTGGACAAGTACTCCCCCTTCGGCTGGCTCAACCCCAAGGCCATCACCATCCAGAAGAGCCGCGGCTGCCCCTATGACTGCGGCTTCTGCTGCTGGTCCGCCATGGAGAACGAGCACACCGTGGGCGACGACGGCGTGATTCGCACGACGCCCGCATACCGTCAGAAGAGCGTGGACCGGGCCCTGGCCGAGGTGGATTACGTCTACAAGAAGTACGACGCCAACTACCTGTACTGGGTGGACGGCACCTTCAACTACGACGACGAGTGGCTCAGCGAGTTTTGTGACGGAATCATTCGGCGGGACTACGGCCTGCACTGGTGGGCCTTCGTGCGGCCAGACCTGCTGGTTAAGCAGCATAGCAACGGCATCCTGCGCAAGATGGTGCGGGCCGGCTTCACCCACGCGCTCATCGGCGGGGAGCGGTGCAGCAACGAAGACCTGTCCATCATCGACAAGAAGGAGTACTCCCAGGACTACTTCCAGCAGGCGGTGCACCTCATGGAGGAGCACTACCCCGAGGTCTTCCGCCAGGCCACCATGATCGTCGGCCTGCCCAACGAAACCAAGGAGTCCCTGGAGGCGCTGGGCAAGTACTCCAGGGACGCTCACCTGGACTTCGCGGCCTATCACTCCTTCACGCCTTATCCGGGCACCAAGATGTGGGAGGATGCCCAGAAGAACGGCTGGCTCGAAGGGGTCGACGAGGTGGACTTCAAAAAGTTTGACCTGTTCCACCCGGTGGTGGGCTCGCCCCATATCTCCCGGGAGGAGGTCTCCAAGATCCAGTCCGAGCTGCACCGGGACTTCGTGGGCAAGCAGCCGATCCGCTACCTCAAGGGCATGACCTCCAAGCACTGGTTCCGGCGCCGGATCCACTGGTGGTTCTTCTTCGCCATTAACCGGGTTCTCGTCCGGGACACGCTCTACGCCCTGGCCGGCAAGAAGAAGTTCGAGGGCTTCGGGGCCATCACCGCGCTCTGGAAGCCATCCTGGTACGACTCATAATCCGGGGAAGAGCGTCTTCCACGACGAATATCCAGCCGGGTTGAAGCCGCCGGGGAGCCACTCGGGTGGGATCCGGATAGTTCGGTAAATCCGCTCCACCCACCCTCGCTTTTTGGCTTCAAGGTCCAGGCTCCACGCCTTCTTCTTGTCTGGCGAAACCTCAAAAATGCGCGCCTCCAGGCCATGGGTGATCTGGGTGTTGCCGTTGGGCAGCCGTTGGACCGCGCCCACGTAGGCACAGAAGAAATACTCCGAGCTCCCCATGGGGCCGCCATATTGCCAGACGAGCTTGAGGCTCACCGGATCGAACTCGAGGATGCGTGAGTAGTTGCGCGCGTTTTGGGGGTATCCGCCCGCTCCCCCGAACCCGGAAAGGCCGCCGTTATCGAACACCAGGATATTGCCGGCGCCCGGGAGGCCGTGGGGGATCATGTGCGCGTGATGCTGGCCGACGAGCTGGCCGAGGCCTGCCTCCGGCTTCCCCTTGGAGAAGTCGGGTCCCACCCGCCAGACGATCTTGCCGGTCTTGCGGCTGATAATGGCGATGAGGTTGGCCCGCCGGGAGCTGACGATGATGTTGTCAGGATGAAACCGCTGGTCTCCCTTGTCCTCGTACCACCTGTTGCGTCCCATGGTGGACATGCTGTTCAGGTGGATCCAGGCCTGATCGGAGCCGCTGGCGGTATTCAGCCACTTCTTGATGTTAGAGCGGGCCTGGGTGTCGAAGCCCAGCTCATCGACATGGTCGGAAGCCTTCCACCTGAAGCCGAGCATCTTCCCGGCGGGGCTCAGCTCATAGATCACATCATCCATCTGCAAGGCTTTGGGGTTCAGGTGCGGGGCCGAGGAGGTGCCGTAGGCCAGGACCAGGGTCTTGCCGTTCGGCTTGGGATCCTGCCCGGGAGCGTAGTAGCCCACAGGGTTTCCTTCCTGCTGAAAGTCGTGGTGCTGGCGTGATGACATGGTGCCGTTGGCGTCCTTTTCCCAGCTGCTGAAGGCCCACGCTTGCTTACCAGCCCAGCTCAGCTGCACCAGCTGCACAATCTCCTGATAGGAGAGGTAATTCTGACTGCTGGCCAGGTGCTTGCCGCTGGCGCCCACCACGGTCCCGCCCGGGATGAGGCGCGCGGGGAGCCCGAACATGGGCCACTGCTTGACGACCTTACCCTCCATGTCCGTCAGCACGCTCATGGGCGTGACCGTGGCCTTAATGCCTGTCACGAAGAAGAGGTAGCCCGCCGCGTTGGGCGCCTTGCCCTGGGTGTCGGCTCCGCCATCCGCTGGGCCGCCGCTGCCCGCATCATCGCGGCAGCCCTGAGGCGCCAGGGCCAGCGCGGCGAGGATGAACAACCTCGCCGCAAGGCGTCGCCTCTGTTGTGAACGGCCGAGTCTCCCCTTTATGGAAAACAAATCCTTCCCCCTCTCCTCGCTACTTGTCCTGATCCGCTCCGGCGCGCTTCGCGGTGATCTGCTTGTCGCTGACGCAGAAACGAGAGCCGCTCAGGTGGTGGAGGAGGCGCAAGCCCCTGTCGAATGCCCACTGGCCGTCCCGGAAGTGCTCGGCCGATGCCACGGCGCGGAGGACCTGGGCCACGATGATCGCCGACTTGCCAAGGTCCACCACCTCCTGAACCCGACACTCGAGGCTGGCCACGGCCTCCGCAACCAGGGGCGGCTGGATCTCCCTCGCCGCCTCTCGGTGCAGACCGAAGCGGGCGAACTTGTCGGGCACCTTGCGTCCGGTCGTGGTGCCGCAGCCAAGCACGGCGTCGGCGATGGAGTCGTCGGGGATGTTGAGCCCAAACTCGCCGGTACGCTCTATAAACGGATACGAGAAGTGACCCTTACCCGAGACCATGGCCAACAGGGGCGGATCCTTGCGCACGGGCGTGTTCCAGGTGAGCGAAAAGATATTGTCCTGTTCGCCGTCCCCAACCGACACCAGCGTGACGCACCCGGGATTGATAATCCGGTAGACCGCGGAGAGCTTGACCTCTTTCTTTTCCATGGGATTTCCTCACGACAATGGCTGTGGTGACTACTTAAGGGGTGTCCCCTTTTGGTTCTGAACCCCGGGCTCGCCGCGGTCTCTACTGAGGCTGGCTCTGGCCCTGAGGCTGAGGCTGGGCGGCCGCTACTCGGGCGGCTTCACATCACCGTAGGTGGCCAGCGGATCCTTGCCGTCGGGGCATTCCGCGCCTGCGGCAGCGGCCTTGGCCCGGGCCTCCTCCAGCTCATCCGTCTTGCGGGCGTTGATCATTGACAACACCAGCCCGCACAGCACGGCTGGATGCTTGGGCTTGAGCTCGGCGGCGCGCACCACCTGCTCCAGCCCCTTCTCCGCATTCCCGGTGAGGGAGAGCACATGCCCCAGGTTCAGCAGGGCGAAGGCGTCCTCGGGGTTCGCCTCCACGGCCCGGTTCAGGACCTCCACGGCCTGCTCCTTCTCACCATTCCTGGCCAGGGCCCGGCCCAGGTCCACCAGCGGCTCGGCCGAGCCGGGGGCTTGCTCCACGGCCTGCTTGAACAGGGTCACCGCCCGCTCCAGGGCACCGGCGTTGTACGCCTTGCGCCCGTCGAGCAATACCTGGCGCAGGCCGCCGCCGGGCGGTGGCGGCTTGGGGGGCGCCTTGACCTCATCGGGGGGTGGAGGGGGCGGCGGTGGCGGCGCCGTGGGCGCCGGGGCCGGGGCTGGGTCGGGTGCGGGTTGGTGGGGTTGGTGTGGGGCGGCCGT
>CAZCFB010000061.1:6064-21585 GCA_964497805.1 uncultured Kofleriaceae bacterium | reverse complement strand
CCAAACCCGGGCCCCCGGCCGCCGCGGGGGGGGGGGGGTGGGGGGGGGGCGGCGCCCTCTGGGGGGGGGGGGGGGGGGGGGGGGGGCGGCGCCTTGGCCGCCGGCTCGGTGGCTGTCTCGTCTGCGGATTCTTCGGTTTCGTCTGCGGCGCACTTGCACCCGGCCAGGCCCGCGGCGAACAGGGCCACGGCGGTGATCATCAGGACCGTCCTCTTCATGTATCAACCTCCCGTGAGCATTCTACCCAAGCCCCTCACAAATCCCACCCGTAGGAGAGCTTGGTCAACAGCAGGTGCCCCTGGTCCTCGTCGAACAGGGCACCGAGATCCTGCCCGGGGTCGAAGGCCACCTGGCTGGCCCCGTCGCGCTTGAGCGAGGCGGACAGCTTGTAGACCAGGTACGCCGCCGCGCCCCCTCCCAGGTCCCAGCGCAGGATGGCGTTGAGCAGCAGGGAGAGCCGCGAAAAGTTAGCGTCCGGGTCGTACGAGGTTGGGCCGAGCAGGGTAGCCCCGTCGTCCAGGGGGAGCAGCTGGCGGTAGCGGTTGTACGTGCCCACGCTGTACAGGAGCTGGCCGAACACCTGGAAGGTGAGGGCCCGCGTGACGCCGAGGACGCCGCTCAGCTTGAACTCCACCTCGTCGCTGTCCAGGTCGCCGAAGATCTGGCGCGAGCCCGCCGGGCTGTCCCACTCCTTGACCCAGCGCGGGCGGTCACGGCGCCACTGGTAACGCAGGAACAGGTTCAGGCTCAGCCGGTCGAACAGGACCGATGTGAGCAGGAGGTCAGCCCACATGGAGGGGGTGTCGGCCTCCATCCAGAGCAGAACGGTGCTCTCGGCGAAGATCCGCCGCGAGGTGTCGGTCTTTCCGCCCAGCCACCCGTACGCCTCAGGCGGTCTGCTGTAGAAGGCGCCGCCCCGGGTCTCCCGGTCGTCCAGGGTGGCGAACCGGTAGCCAGCGCCCGCCCACATCTCCCAGTGGTTCTGGAACTGGATCCAGGACGAGAGCTCCACCCGCCGGTCAAAGGCGACGGTGGGGTCCTCGTGGCGCAGGCCGTAGCGGCCCCACAGGGTGACGTACAGCTCACGCAACGCCCCCCACGGATTCGGCAGCCGGTGCTGGAGGTAGGCGTTCATGCGGGCCATGTTGTTGCGCCACTGGTGCCCCACATGGTTGATCTCGAAGTCCTCGCTGAATGACTCCGCGTCGATCCAGTAGCGCCAGCGCGGCGCACCCCGCTGGCCGGCGGTAACCCAGAGCCCGTACCCCTCGCCATCGTCGGTGCCGGCGGCGCTTATCTGGCCACGGGTCTGCCAGCCCGAGTCGCTCCTCAGGTCCCAGTCAAGGCCCCCGCTGTAGGCGTCGGTATCGTCTGTGGCCCAGTCCCCCGCGCCGAAGCGGTTGAGCGCCGTGGCCAGGACCCCCACCTTGGCCCAGCTCGCCGGCCGGCCCACCACCCTCGCCGCGGCGAAGTTGCCGCCCCGCATGGCCACCCGGTCCTCCTTGGAGCCGTCCGCCGCCCGCTCCACCGCGGCCGAGGGCAGCACCACCGCGTCGAGCAGGCCGTAGGAAACCCGCCGATGATGCCCGAGCAGCTTGGCCGCGCCGATGATGCGCGCCTCTGGATCCACCTCGGTGATGGTCCCTGTGCTGCGGGCGCTCGGGGCTGCGGGTTTGGCGCCGATTCGCCTGGTGTGCAGCAGCTTGATCGGCGTGGTGAACAGGGTGGCCCCCTCCACGAAGAAGGGCCGCTTCTCCCCAAAGACGACCTCGTTGGGGGAGAGGTTCACCACCGCCGGGTCCACCTCCACCTGGCCGAAGTCGGGGTTGATGGCCGCGCTCAGCGCCGCGCCGCCGCTGAAGCTGAGGCGAAGGTCGAGGCCCGCGTTGGGCCGGAAGATCCCGTCGGGCCTGGTGGAATCCTCGGGGCGCTGGAGGCTGAACTCGGCGGCCACAAAGGGCAGCACGCGAATGACCGACCCCCTGGCGAGCTTCTGCAACCCCTCCAGCTTGCCGAAGCGGGAGACGAAGGTCACCGAGCTGCGGGGCATGGCCGGCCAGCCGCTCTTCTCCTTGGTGCGCTGGACATATCGCTGGACGTACACGCCCCAACGTTGCACGTCGAGGTCCTGGTAGGTGATGCCGGACAGTGGGATCCGTACCTCGGCGGTCCAGCCGCCCTCGTCGACGCTGGTCTCCGCCTGCCACACCCCATCCCAGGAGCCGTCCATGATGATCTCGCGGTAGATCACGCCGTCGGCGAGCACCCCCGAGGCGTTCACCTGAAACCAGTAACCGCGGTCGCCGCTGAGCACCGGGTCGAGGAAGATGGTTATCCGGTCCGAGTCGGGCGGGGCGTCCCTTCGGCCCAGGCCTCGCCGGATCTTCTCCGGCTCGCGGTCGCTCAGGCGGAGGCCCACGTAGATGGCGTCCGCAGCGTAGAGCACCCTCAGCTCGGAGGCCTCCCTGGGCGCCGCCCCCTCGTCAGGGGTTCGTTGGACAAATGTCCGCACCGGCGTGGCCGACGCCCAGGCAGGTTCATCCAGGCGCCCGTCGATGAGCGGGCACGCCCCCTTGCAGCGGGTGACGGTGAGGGATCGGTCAGCGGAGGAGGAGGGCGCCGCCTCGGCGAGCCCCCCCGCCAGGAGGAGCGCCACGCAGAAGAGGGTACGCGCCTTCAAGAGGATCTGATCAGTACACTAGGTTCCAGGTGCCGGGCACCCAGATCTCGCGGGGGCCCCACGACATGGAGCCGAAGCGGCTGTGGGCGTACAGCTTGTGGTAGCCAGGCACGAGACCGCGGATCAGCCCGGTGCGGTAGGGGCGCATCCACCCCACGCGCACGCCGGCGATGTGCATGATCACCATGAAGGGGGTTCGGTTGCGGACCCGCAGCAAGGCCCGGTCCCCGTCGCGGACGATCTCCTCGACGGTGATGGGCGCCTCTCCGCGGGGCAACGCCACCGGGGCGGGCGCGCTGGAGAGCGGGGCGGCCACCAGGGCCAGGCTCAGGAAGGTGAGGAGGGCGAATATGTGAGTGCGTCGTCTCATTTTGCGCCCTCCTTCTTCACCGGAGCTGGCGCAGGGGCAGGAGCCGGCTTGTCGGTCTTGGCCGGGGCCGGGGCCGGGGCCGGAGCAGGTGCCGTCTTGTCGGTCTTGGCCGGGGCCGGAGCAGGAGCCGTCTTGTCAGTCTTGGCCGGAGCCGGCTTGTCCGTCTTCGCCGGCGGCGTCTCCTTGGGCACCTCAACGTTTGCCGGCGGCTTCCCCTTGCGCGCGGGCAGCTTGCCCAGCAGTTCCTCGCTAACGGTCTGACCGCCCTTGCCCAGCGGGAACGGCTCAGGGGCCGGCCTCAGGATGGGCGGCGGTGCGGCCAGGTCCTCCTTGAGCGCCTCGCCGTAGTTGATCTCCTCAACCTGGGTCAACAGGAGCACCGGCCGCTCGCCGTCCTTCTTCTTTCCCCCGGTGACAATCTGCATGGACCAGAGCAGGGGGAAGCCGATCTTCTCCTTGAGCTGGTCGACCACCTTGCGCCCTTCCTTGTCCTGGAAGGGGAGGGTGAGGAAGTCGATGAAGGTGTTCTTCCACGCCTTGGAGAGCCGCTTGTCGTCGGTGTGTTGGATTGTGAGCTGGGCCTTGATCCGCCCCTGGCGGGAGCCGCCCTTGAGCCGCGCCTCCCAGCTGAAGCTGATCTCACCCTCGGTGATTGACACCTTGTAGCCGTGGATATCATGGGGCAAGGGCGCCGCCTTCTCCAGGTCGAGTTTGTACATGCCCCGCTTCACCGGCGGCCCGCCTTCCAAAAAGTTGGCCAGCTCACCGCCGGACATGGCCCAGTACAACTCCTTCTCCTGGCTGACGAGCAGATAGCTCTTCTTGTCCGGCCGGTAGCGCACCTCTGTGCCCTTGGGGATGAACCACTTGTCGCTGTTGAAGATCAGCTTGCCCCGCTCCGCGCTGATAATCATCGTCTGCGTAAGCGGCGAGACGGCCAGGGCTTGGTCCATGGCCTTGTCCCCCGTCTTCTCCTTCGGGGCATGACCCTCCTCGGTGGCGGGGCGCATGATGGTACGCAGCAAAAGGGTGACCGCCTTGACCTTGCCCTTTAAATACTTCTTGTCCGCTTCGATCTTCCGCGGCCCGGAGGGATCGGTTTCCGGGGTGGGCTGAACTCGCTTGATGCTCGACTTGGTGTGGGGCGGAGCGCCAGGGTCTGAAGCCTTGGCGCGCTTCTTTTTGCTACAAGCCGGCAGCGCCAGGGCAACCACAGCTAGCAGGATGATGGCACTTCTCATCTCGACCTCCTGAGGGGGTGAGCAGAACGGTTCATCTGGTTGATGGTGGTGTCCAGCGTAACACTGGCTTGCGCGCAGCGGTGGCTTCATCCATGCGGCCCACGCCTGTGAGGTGCGGGGCGCCCTTGACCAGGTCCGGCCGCTCGCGGGCGTCAGAGACGATCTCCTCCAGGGCGGCAACGAAGCACTCCAGGGTCTGGGGCGACTCCGTCTCCGTGGGCTCGATCATCAGGGCCCCGGGCACCACCAGCGGGAAGTACATGGTGGGCGGGTGGAAGCCGTAGTCCATCAGCCGCTTGGAGATGTCGAGGGTGGTGACGCCCGTCTCCTTGAGCCCCTTGTCGCTGGCCACCACCTCGTGCATGCAGACGCCGGGGTAGGGGATGTGCAACAGGTCCTTGATCAGCACGCGAATGTAGTTGGCGTTGAGCACGGCCATCTCGGTGGCCTCGGTGAGCCCCTGGCCTCCCAGCTCGCGCATGTAGGCGTAGGCCCGCACGAGCATGCCGTAGTTGCCGAAGAAGGAGCGCATGCGCCCCACTGACTGCGGGCGGTTGTAGTCCAGGGTGTAGGTGCCGTCCTTGTGCGACTCCACGGTGGGCCGGGGGAGGAAGGGTTCCAGGGCCTCACACACGCCCACCGGGCCAGAGCCGGGGCCTCCGCCACCGTGGGGAGTGGCGAAGGTCTTGTGCAGGTTGAAGTGCATCACATCCACGCCGCAGTCCCCGGGGCGGAACTTGCCCATCAGCGCGTTCAGGTTGGCCCCGTCCATGTAGACCAGGCCGCCCGCCTCGTGCACCAGCTCCACGATCTCGGCCAGGTTGCTCTCGAACAGGCCGAGGGTGCTCGGGTTGGTGAGCATGATGCCGGCCACCTGATCGTCCAGCGCGGCGCGCACCGTGTCCGCGGCCAGGGTGCCGTCCTCGCCGGTCTCCAGCTGCACGGTGGAGAAGCCGTTGAGGCTGCACGAGGCGGGGTTGGTGCCGTGGGCCGTGTCCGGGATCAGCACCTTGGTGCGCGCCTCCGCTTCACCCCGATGCGCGTGGTACGCGCGGATCAGCATCAGGCCGCAAAGCTCGCCGTGGGCGCCGGCCGCGGGCTGTAGGGTCACGCGGTGAAAGCCGGAGACCCCGCAGAGCAGCCGCTCAAGCCGGTGCATCAACTCCAGCGCGCCCTGGAGCTGCTCCTTGGGCTGGTACGGGTGCAGGCCAGTGAGGCTGTCCATGCCCGCCGCCGCGTCGGCGCTCTTGGGGTTGTACTTCATGGTGCATGAGCCGAGGGGGTACATGCCCTTGTCGATGTGGTGGTTCCAGAGGGAGGCGCGGGTATAGTGGCGCACGACCTCCGGCTCGCTCACCTCGGGCAGGCCCGGCGCCGCTCCTCTAACCAGCTCGGCGGGCCACACCTCGGCCTCGTCCACCTCGGGTACATCAAGGGCGGGAAGGCTCGCGCCGCTGCGTCCGGGCACGCTCTGGATGAAGATGGGCGCCTCGGCTGTGAGCAGGGCACGGGATTCTGGGATCTTGTTTCCGTCGGCCATGTCTTACTCCTGCCCGACCTTCGCCAGCGTCAGGGCCAGCGTCTCGATGTCCTGCTTCGTGTGGCTCTCGTTCACCGATACGAGCAGCGTATCAGCCAGCTCGGTGGAGAAGCGTCCAAGGGATACACCGGGCACCACCCCCTTGGCCGCGGCCGCCCGCACGATGGCGGTGGCGTTGCCCCCGCGCACGCGCAGACAGATCTCGTTGAAGGCCGGCCCGTCGTGGCGCACAGAGTAGGCGGCCAGGCTGGAGAGCCGCTCCCTGGTGTAGCGCGCCTTGGCGAGGTTGATACGCGCCAGGCGCTGGAAGCCGCCCTTGCCCAGCAAGGAGAGGTGGATGGCAAAGCGCAGGGCCATGAGCCCGTGGTTGGTGCATATGTTGCTCGTGGCCTTCTCCCGGCGGATGTGCTGCTCCCGGGTGGAGAGGGTGAGCACGAAGCCAGGGCGCCCCTCGCTGTCCACGGTCTGCCCAACCAGGCGGCCGGGCATGGCGCGCATGGCCTTCTTGCCTCTGGCAGCCAGCATTCCCAGGCCCGGGCCGCCCAGGCTCGGCGGCCCGGCCAGGCCGATCCCCTCGCCCACGGCGATGTCAGCCCCTGCCTCGCCCGGGGAGCGGGTGAGGGCCATGGCCAGCGGCTCTGTGCATACGGCCACCACCAGGGCGCCGGCTGCGTGGGCCAGTTCGCACACTGGCCCCAGGTCTTGCAGCTGCCCCAGGAAGTTGGGCGACTGCACCACCACGGCCGCGACGTCGCTGTCCAGGGCCGCTTCAAGGGCGTCGAGATCAGTGCCGCCCAGCTCGGTGAGGGGCACGGTGGTGAGCTGCTCATCCAGCGGGCCGAGGCCTGCCAGGTAGGTGCGGCAGGTGGCCGCGTGCTCCGGGTGGAGGCCTCCGCACAGCACGGCGCGCCGGCGCTTCTTGGTTAGCCGCCGAGCCATCAGGATGGCCTCGATGGTGGCCGTGGCGCCGTCGTACATGGAGGCGTTGGAGAACTCCATGCCGAATAGCTCGCATACCATGGTCTGGTACTCAAAGATGGCCAACAGGGTGCCCTGAGACACCTCCGGTTGGTACGGCGTGTAGGCGGTATAGAACTCGCTGCGCAGGGAGAGGTGGTCAACGGTCACCGGCACGGCGTGGGGGTGCACCCCGGCCCCGGCGAACACCAGGTTGCCCGGGCCGGCGGGCCGGTTGTTGGCCCCCAGTTCCTGCAGGTGCCGCATGAGCTCACCCTCGCTCAAGGGGGCGGGCAGGGGCAGGTCCCCGGTGAAGCGCTGGTCTTCGGGTATTACCGAGAACAGCTCCTCAACGGAGGAGACGCCGATGACGCGCAGCATGCGCGCGATGTCCTCTTCAGTGTGTGGGATGTATCGCATTGGGGCTTCGGGGCCTCTCGAAATCTATTCCTGGGCTCCCCGGGCCGTTGCCTGGCGGCGCCCGAGAAGCCTGTTTCCTGGGGAGGCGGCGACATCCAGAGGCGGAGCCGCCGCCAGCGGGTTACTCCTGCTCAGCCGCCAGGGCGGTGTAGGCGTCGCAGTCCATCAGCGCCTCGTACGCCCCCGCCGCCGCCTCGATATGCACCAGCCAACCGTTGCCGTACGGGGCCTCGTTGATCAGCTCGGGCTCGTCCTCCAGCGCCTCGTTGATCTTGACCACCTTGCCGTCCAGGGGGGCGTACAGGTCGGACACCGACTTCACCGACTCGATGGTGCCGAACGCCTCGCCGGCGGTGACCTCGTCGCCCTCCTCGGGGAGGTCGACCAGGGTGATGTCACCGAGCTGCTCGACGGCGAAGGCGGTGATGCCGATGACGATGACGCCGTCGTCGTTGCGCGCCCACTCGTGGTCTTTGGTGTATCGGAGGTCCTTGGGGAAGTCCATGTGCGTGCTCCTTGCTCGTAACAGGGTGTTCGTTGGTTATTAATAGTCGCGCTTGTAGAAAGGGCCCTTGACCACCTCGGCCTGCACGGGCTTGCCGCGCACGGCCACGGTCAGGGCGGTGCCCTCCGCGCCCTGGGCCACGGGCACGTACCCCATGGCGATGGCCTTGCCCAGGGTGGGGGACTTGGTGCCGCTTGTAATGACCCCGACCTCCTGGCCAAGCCCGCCGTCGCCGTCTGGCAGATGGATCGGGTAGCCCTGGCGTGCGATGCCCCGAGAGCGCATCTCCATGCAGACGAGCTTGCGCGAGATGCCGCCCTTCTTGCGGGCCGCCTTCACCGCGGCGAAGCCGATGAACTCGCCCTGCTTGATCTTGACGGTCCAGCGCAGCCCAGCCTCGATGGGGTTGGTGGTCTTGTCGATGTCGTTGCCGTAAAGGGGGAGCTTCGCCTCCAGGCGCAGGGTGTCCCGGGCGCCCAGGCCGCACGGCTTGATCCCGTGGGGTTCGCCGGCCTGCATGAGCGCCTGCCACAGGGCAGGGCCGTCGGCCGCAGCGCACAGGATCTCGAAGCCGTCCTCGCCGGTGTAGCCGGTGCGGGAGGCGGTGCACTTGACCCCGCCCACGGTGACGTCCCGGAGCCAGAACGGCTTGATCTCCCCCAGGTCCTCGCCGCAGAGCCCGGACAGGATCCCCACCGCGTGGCGGCCCTGCAGCGCCAGCAGCGCGTAGGCGTCAGAGTTGTTCTCCACCAGGCAGCGGTCCCCGGTCTGCTCCACGAACCAGGCGAAGTCCTTGTCGATGTTGGAGGCGTTGACCACGATGAGCACATGGTCCTGGCTCAGCCTGTAGACCAGGCAGTCGTCAACGATGCCGCCGTCCTCGTAACAGATCGGCGAGTAGAGGACCTGCCCGTCGGCCAATCCCCGCACGTTGTTGGTGACGAGCCTGTGCGCGGCCTCCAGCGCCCCCTCGCCCTTGAACTCCACCTCCCCCATGTGGCTCACGTCGAACAGCCCCACGGCCGTGCGCACGGTGTTGTGCTCGTCCTTGAGCCCGCTGTACTGCAGGGGCATCAAGTAGCCGGCGAACTCCACCACTCGCGCGCCCAGGTCGCGGTGGATTGGGAGGAGTGGGGTGCTCTTTACGCTCTCGGGACTGCCCATGACTACCTCGGAGTGCGGGTCCGGGTGGGAGTGTAGATCAGGTGGGGAGGGGGTCAAGGGGTACGGAGAGGAGCAGCACTCTGGCGCGGCCTCCTCGCGGCGGATGGGGGAGGCGGTACGGCCATGAGCGCTTATGTGACAACTTGAAGTATGCTAGAGTAACCGCCTGTAATTAACGGAGACATTTATGATGGCAATTCGGCGCTCTTGCTCCGTCTTTCTCTCCCTCCTCCTCCTGGCATCAGCCTGCGGCGAGGAGCCCTCCGACCAGGCCCAGCCTGCCAAGGATCCCAACTTCGCGGTGGCCTCGGCCGGCTGGTACCGTGGGGATCTGCACACCCACTCCACCTACAGCGCGGACGCCAAGAAGCAGGGAGGGGACAGCCTGGCAGGGTGCCTGGCCATCGCCGACGCCTACCGGGCCCCGGAGTACCTCAAGGCCTACCCGGGCCGCGCCGGAGATGGGCTGGACTTCGTTGCCATCACCGACCACCGCACGGACGCCTCCCTCAAGGATCCGGCGTTCAAGCATGACCACCTGGTGTTGATCCCGGCCGAGGAGTACGGCGGCAGCGGGCACGCCAACATCTTCGGCCTGAGCAAACACATCTCCGAGAAGCCCCCTGCCGGCGTGAGCAAGAACGATCACCAGCGGGCCGCGGTGAAGGCGGCTCACGGCCAGGGGGCCATCTTCTCCGTGAACCATCCGGCCATCGGCATCAACTGGATCTGGGACACGCCGGCGGTGGACGCGGTGGAGGTCTTCAACGGGCCCTGGACCAGCTTCCTGGCCGGATCCACCCTGGCCAAGCTGGAGAGCGATGTGAAGTCCGGCGGGGTGGAGAACGCCTATATCCGCGACGCCGTGGTCAACGGTGGCGTGGGTGGCAACGACAAGGGGCTGCGCTACTGGCAGAACATGCTAACCGCCGGGGTGCATGTGCCGCCGGTGGGGGGCAGCGATCGTCACATGGTGGCGCCAATGGGGATCCCCACCACCTACGTGAAGCTGCCGGGCGGGGGCAAGAAGGCGAGGCCCACATGGCAACAGATCACGGCTGGCATCAAGGCCGGGGCGACCTTTGTCAGCCGCTCGCCCCACGGCCCCCAGGTGGAGCTGACCGCAACGGGGCCCGACGGCGCGGCCAGGCCCATGGGCGCCAGCCTCAAGGGACCGGGCCCGTGGAAGATAACCGCGCGGGTGAGCCGGGCCAGGGGCGGGATCCTGCGCCTGGTGGCGGGGGCGCTCAAGGTGCCGACGAACGGGAAGGTGTCGGCCGAGCCCAGGGTGGTGCACAGGGCGAACCTGCCTGCCGACGATGTCACGGCGACCTTCACCTGGAAGCCCGGGGCCGCCGGCGGCTGGCTGCACGCCCTGGTGCTGGAGCCTGTGGCGCCGACGCCGCTGCCCGCCGAGGCCCAGAAGGTCCTGGACCAGATGAAGACTCCCATGGCCGCGGACGCCCTGGTGGCCCTGGCGCTGAAGGTCCTCCCTCCCTTCATCAACAGCCAGGAGCTGATCCAGCCGTCCCTTTGCGATCCTTCGGCCTGGCAACCCTGGAAGCTCCAGTGCATGCCCGCCGACAAGAGCGCCCTGGGATCGTTCTACATCCCGGACGGCATCAACCGCCTGCTGAACATCTTCTACGAGGGGGGCAAGGCCACGGACCGCTGCATGGGCGCCATCTCGGCCGCGTTCCTGGCCAGGTAGGGGGCGCTAGCCGGGCACGGTCACATGTCTGCGGATGACGTAGCCGTCTGGTGAGCGCGAGGCGTACTCGAAGTGGGCCCCCCTGTGGGAGGTGAGGCGGCAGAGCTGGCGGAAGGGGGAGCGGGGGGAGCGGCGGGACCAGACGGTGAAGGAGGCGTCGGCCACCTCGGAGTTGTGGCAGAAGCACGCCTCGCCGTCCGGGTCCTCGTAAGGGGTCATGAGCAGGTCCTCGGGCCGGCTGCGCAGCTCCCCCTCGATCTTGATCCTCGGCCCGGTGGCGCGCAGGCGGTAGATGCCGGTCTCCCACGAGCCGCGGGTGAGGGGCAGGGTTGAGAAGCGGTTGAAGTGGTACACCTCGCTGCCCAGGTAGAGGGAGATGAAGGTCATGGTGGGCGTGACCAGGCCCAGGCGCTTGAGGCGCACCGAGGTGGTCTCCAGGCAGGCGGTGGGGTCCTCCCGGAAGGTGTTGCAGTGGCTCCATGCCCAGGCGTGAGCGTGCTTGCGCCCCCACACGTGCGTCTGGCAGCCCGGCTCCCCGTCCAGCTCGTACAGCTCGCCGTCAACGGTGACCTCGCCGTTGATGAAGATCATCAGGTTCGGGGAGAGCACCTTGCTGTCCGCCCACTTGCCCCGGTACACCGCCTCGGGCAGGTGGTGGTGGGTGTAGTTACACGCCTTGAAGGCCAGGTCCCATGTCACCTGGTGGGTGTCGCCCTCCAGCTGCCCCTTGAGCTCGCCGTGGCGCATGATGGCCCCGCCCAGCTCGAGGCTGAAGGGGTCGTCGTTGGTTATCAGCTCGTGGATGGGGAACTTGCGGTTGATGCCGAAGTTCCGCGACGGATCGCGGGCGTCAAAGAACCCGAACCAGAGCTGACAGTACTGATCTCCGTGGCCCTCCTGGGGCGACTCGAGGGTGTAGCGGATCCAGAAGCCGGTCTGGGTGGGCCGGTGGTTGAACGTGCTGTACCAGACCTCGTAGTGGCCGGCGCGCTGCCGGTCCCAGACCATGCGGTTGTCTTTTTCGCTGCTCATGGGATGTTGTCCCCTGTCGCGTTGCGAGGTTTGAAAACGAGATGGAATTAACTGTGAACGCTATCACGACGAGGGGCCAACGGTGAAGGTCACGGACCTGGAGGTGCTCCACTGTGAACTGCACGCTGACGGCGGGTTTGTCCGGCTGCGGCGCTGCCGCGTGCGCAACGTGCGCGAGGACGGCAGCCGCTCGGCCGAGTACCGGCTGGACATGCTGGAGCGCCCGGTGGGAGCTGACGCGGTGCTGGCGCTGGCCTACCAGGCGGCGGAGGAGGGCGGACACCGGGTGCTGCTGCGCCGGGGCCTGAGGCCGGTGCCTCGCCTTGGCCGCGCGGGCGAGCCCACCCGGGAGGGGGAGATCCCGCCGCTCACCCACCTGGAGGTGGTCGCCGGCGTGCTGGAGGCCCACGACCAGGGCGAGCAGGGGCTGCGTCGGCGCGCGGCGGAGGAGCTGCTGGAGGAGGCCGGACTGCGCGTGGAGCCTGGCGAGGTCACCGTGCTCGGGCCGCCGGTGTACAACTCCCTGGGCATCATGGCCGAGCGCATCTACTTCTGCGCCGTGGAGGCGGACCTTGATCGGCTGGAGCCTCCGCCCGGCGACGGAACGCCCCTGGAGGAGGGATCCACCCCTGAGCTGTATGGTCTGGGCGAAGCCCTGGAGATGTGCGGGCGGGGGGAGATACAGGATGGGAAGACGGAGCTGGCGTTGAGGAGGCTCGCGGCGCTGGTCCGTGGACCGTGACCGTGGCCGTGGGCCGTGGGGCGTGACCGTGACCGTGACCGTGACCGTGACCGTGACCGTGGGTATTATGTGCAGTCGATGATCAGAGCCATCGCCATTCTTTGCACCTTGCTTCTCCCCCTCTCGGCCGCGGCCAAGGGGGACCCGGGCCTGGCCGAACTCAAGGCGACCCTCAAGGAGCTGGCAAAGGATCCGCGCCTGGGTGAGACGGGGCGGCTCGGGCTGGTGGCGCGGGACCTGGACAGTGGCAAGGACATGGTCCGCATGCGGCCGGGAGAGAAGTTCAACGTGGCCTCGGTGGTCAAGCTGCTCACCTCGGCCGCGGCCCTGCGCGCGCTGGGGCCAGAGTATCGCTTCAAGACCGTGGCCTACTCGGCCAGGAAGGTGAAGGAGGGCAAGGTGCGGGGGGACCTCTGCCTCAAGGGGTTCGGGGATCCGGCCCTCACCGAGGGGGCGCTGTGGCAGATGGCGCAGCAGCTGCACGAGCGGGGTGTCTCCTCCGTCGCCGGGGGGTTGGTCATCGACGAGAGCTACTTCGACGGGGAGCGGGATCCGCCGCTCTTCGCCACCCGGGACACGGACATGTACTACCGCCCCACCACCGGCCCCCTGGCCCTGGACCGCAACGTGCTCTACGTGATGGTGCGCGGCGGCGCCAGGAAGGGTGATCCGGCGCGGGTGATCCTGGAGCCACGCTCGCCCCACTTCCAGGCGGTGTCCAGGGTCAAGACCACCTCCAGGAGGGGGCGCAACCGCCTGCGCGTCAAGAGCAGGATCGTGCAGGAGCCTGCCGGCGCGGTGGAGGTCAAGGTCACTGGCAAGGTGCGCCCGCGCGCGCTGCGCCAGGTGGCCCGGCTGCGGGTGGCGGACCCGGGGCTGGCCGCGGCCCGCGCCTTTATGCAAGCCCTGGCCCGGCGAGGCATCACCCTGGGCAAGGCCGGGGTGACCCGGGGCAAGTGCCCGGCCAAGCCGGAGGTGCTGGCCTGGTGGCGCTCGGCGCCCCTCTCCCGGCTGCTCCATGTGATGAACAAGAAGAGCGACAACTTCATGGCCGAGAACCTGCTCAAGTCCATGGCGGCAGAGGCGACGGGAAAGCCGGGCTCCTCCGCCGGCGGGTTGAAGCTGGTGTCGCGCTACCTGGCCTCGGTGGGGCTCAAGCCCGGGTCTTATGAGCTGAAGAACGGGTCCGGCCTGTACGAGGCGTCCTCCCTCACCCCGGAGCAGGTGGTGGGGGTGCTGCGCCACGCCCTGCGCGACTTCAAGACCGGCCCGGACCTGGCCGCGTCCCTGGCCATCGCGGGGGTGGAGGGGACCCTGCGGCGGCGCCAGCGGGGCACCGCCTCGGAGCGGTACGTGCGGGCCAAGACCGGCACCCTCACCGGCGTGGTCTCCCTGGCCGGCCTGGCCGGGGCCAGCGCTAGACGCCCCCTGGTCTTCGCGGCCATCATCAACGGCCTGCCCGAGGGTAAGGTGCGCGACGGGCGGACCCTGCTCGACGAGGTGGCCGCGGCCATCGTGACCTACCTGGAGCGGTAGAAGCTACTCCGCGATCCCTCCGCGTCGCCAGGCCGCCCCTGGGCGTCGATGACCGCGTTGCTCGTCGGTTGCGTACCAACAGGTATGCGCCCTCCTCGCGCCTTGCCCTCGACGCCCAGAAGGCAGGCCTGGCTCGGTCCGGGATCTTGAGATAGCTTCCAGGCATGGACCTGTTCGAACACCAGGCCCGCGCCACCCGGATCGGCCAGCCCCTGGCCGAGCGCATGCGCCCCACCACTCTGGAGCACTTCTTCGGGCAGGAGCACCTTGTGGGCGAGGGCAAGCTGCTGGCCCGGGCCATCGCTGACGACCGCCTGCCATCCATGGTGCTGTGGGGCCCCCCCGGAACCGGCAAGACCACCCTGGCAAAGATCGTTGCCCACTCCACCGGCGCCCAGTTCCACACCCTCTCCGCGGTGGGTTCGGGGGTGAAGGATCTGCGACGGGTAATGGAGGAGGCCCGGGTTCAGCGATATCAGTACGGCCGCCGCACCATCCTGTTCATCGACGAGATCCACCGCTTCAACAAGGCCCAGCAGGACGCCCTGCTGCCCCACGTGGAGGGCGGCACCGTGGTGCTCATCGGCGCCACCACCGAGAACCCCTCCTTCGAGGTCATCTCGGCCCTGCTCTCCCGTACACGGGTGGTGACCCTCGAGGCCCTTGAGGAGCCGCACCTGCTCGCCATCTTGCGCCGGGCCCTGGCCGAGGACCGCAAGATCGCCGCCCTCCAGCTGGAGGCGCCCGACGAGATGCTGGAGCTCATCGCGAGCTGGTCTGACGGAGACGCTCGGCGGGCGCTCACCACTCTGGAGGTGGCGGCCGACCTTGCCGGGGAGGGCGGGGAGCTGACGCGGCCGCTGGTGGAGGAGGCGGGCCAGCGCAAGGCCCTGACCTACGACAAGGCCGGCGAGCAGCACTACAACGTGGTCTCCGCCCTGATCAAGAGCCTGCGCGGTTCGGATCCGGACGCGGCGGTCTACTACATGGTTCGCATGCTGGAGGCTGGCGAGGACCCAATCTTCATCTTGCGGCGGCTTGTGATCTTCGCCGCCGAGGACGTGGGCAACGCGGATCCCCGGGCCCTGCAGGTGGCCGTGTCCGCCCTGGACGCCGTGCGTCTTGTGGGCCTGCCCGAGGGGGTGCTGCCCATGACGCAGGCCGCCACCTACCTGGCGTGCGCGCCCAAGTCCAACACCGCCCTCACCACCTACGTCAGGGCCCGCAAGGACGTGCGGGAGCATGGGGCCCTGCCGGTGCCCATGAAGCTGCGCAACGCCCCAACCTCCATGATGAAGGGCATGGGCTACGGCAAGGCGTACCGCTACCCCCACGACTTCGAGGGGAACTATGTGGCCGAGCGGTACCTGCCCGACGAGATCTCGGGCCGCGTGTACTACACCCCGTCGGACAACGGGGAGGAGGAGGCCATCAAGGCGCGGCTGGAGGGCTGGCGTGGGGAGGCCGTGGACGAGGACGGCGCTGACGACGTGGATCCGCACGGGAGCTGATCATTCCAGAGTTGTTCGCCGTGCGCCGACCCTTCGGGTCGTTACGCGATAAAGCGGGTTCGCCGTGCGCCGACCCTTCGGGTCGTTACGCGATAAAGCGGGTTCGCCGTGC
>CAZCFB010000061.1:2572-5964 GCA_964497805.1 uncultured Kofleriaceae bacterium | reverse complement strand
GTTCGCCGTGCGCCGACCCTTCGGGTCGTTACGCGATAAAGCGGGTTCGCCGTGCGCCGACCCTTCGGGTCGTTAAGCGATAAAGCGGCTCACTTTCCGCGGTTCACTACGTGGCCGATGGACATGGTGCCGGTGGTGTTTTGTCCGCCGTACCAGAGGTTGAGGGTGCCCCACTGGTCCAGCACCGCGGGGCCGCCCCTGACCTTGGAGCCGAAGAAGGAGGTGCCGCCGGCGCGGATCAGCGGGTTCTTGGGGTAGCGAACCCAGCGGATGCCGTCCTGTGAGGCAGCGAGGTTTAGCTGGGTCTGGCCGCCCCAGGTGAGGCCCACGTAGTACATGTGCAGGATCTTGCCATCAAGCATCACCCACGGATCTCCCAGGCCACGGTCGTCGCTGCCCCCGGTCCTGGGGGCCAGCACGGGGTTGCCTGTGTGCTTGGTGAAGACGGCCGCGCTCAGGTCGCTCACCATGGCAGCCCGGGCCAGGCCCAGGGCGGGCAGCAGGTGGTTCTTTCCAGCGGTGGTGAGCTTGCCCTTGCCCCGGTACCAGAGGTAGAGCCCCGGCACCGTGTCGCTCGGGCCCTGGAAGGCGGTCAGGGCCGGCTCGCCCACCTCCACCTCGTCCCATGTGTCGGCGGCGCCCCGCTGCACGGCCGTGACCTTTCTTGTCCACGCCACGCCGTCGCTGGAGCTGGCCAGCGCGATGATGGAGCGGCCCGTCGCGTCCAACGTCTGGTAGGTCATGATCCAATTGTTGGACGCCAGGCGAAGCACATGAGGCGAGGCTTGCACCCTGGCGGTCTCGCCGGTGATCTCCAGGGGCTTCTGCTGGCGGGTCCAGACCAGGCCGTCGCTGGAGGTGGCCAGGCCGATGCGCACCGCCGGCGAGGCGGTGCTGGCGCCCACGTAGTAGATCCGGTAACTCACGCCGTCATACACCACCGACGGGCTCTTCACCGAGGAGAAATCGAACAGGCCCGTTTCCTGGCTGGGCGCCAGCACCGGCGCCGGTCCAGCGGGCCCGGTGAGCCAGAGCTTGGGCGCGGCGCACCCGTTGCGGTAGCCGGTCACCACGTCGTCGAGGGCGGCCACGCCCGAGTGCCCCTGGAGCACAAGCCGGGTGAGCGGGTACGGGGTCGTGGCCTTGAGCTGGGTGGCGTAGAACGCCGTGCCCTGGTGGTTGAACTGGATCTTCCCCTTGGCGTTCACATCCAGGCTCACCGAGCTCAGGCCGGAGGTAGCAGCGGATACGGAGGCCGCGTCCACGCCGCCGAGCATGGCCCACACCTTGCCCGCCGAGATGCGCACGCCGATGAGCAGCTTGAACCGGGCGGTGATGTCGCCGCATGTCCCGTCGGTCTGGGGCACCACCGCCTTCTCCACCAGGCCCACGGAAAGGTTGGCGGCGGAGTCGGCCTTCAGGTCGTAGCGGAACTCAAGGTGCAGGCCAGGCGAGAGGGTGAAGTCCCGGGTGGAGATGATGCCCGAGGCGGGGCACTTGCTGCACGGCTGGTTCGGCACGAACCGCCCCTTGCTTATGAGGGGGCGAGGCAGCCCCCAGGCCATCCACCGCTGGGAATCGAAGGCGTTGCACGGGACGATCTGATCCTGGCAGCACGCCTTGCTCTCGGCTGGACACTGCCCCACCGTGCAGCCCTGGGCGGAGCTGCTGAAGGTCTCCACCAGCACGGGGCGGAGCTGCTCGCAGCAGGAGGGGAGGGAGCAGGCGAAGTCAGCGCAGTCGGTGAGCCCGTTCTTGTCATTGTCAACGCCGTCGCCGCACGCCACCTGGGTCGACTCGCCGCACGACGGCTCCAGGTAGCAACGGGCGTGGGTGCAACAGCCCGGGTCCTTGCAGTCCACGAGCTTGTCCATGTCGTTGTCCAGCCCGTCGGCGCAGCGCGCGTCGGAGTTCTCGCTGCAGAAATCGAAGTGGTCGCATGTCCCGTCGGAGCAGTCGATCTTGCCGTTGCCGTCGTTGTCCAGCCCGTCCGAGCAGTTCTCCTCGGTGTTTTCCTTGTACTTGTCTGCGTTGAAGTCGGTGATCAGGCTGCACGAGGCGAGCAGCGCCGCCAGGCCGAGCAGGGCAATGCGCCGCCCCATCACTTGCTCCCCCGGTTCTCCACGTAGCCGAGCTGGAGCTGTGAGTTCAGGTCCATGCCCGTGTACCACAGGCGGGTCCGGGATTCGGCCACCAGCGCCGCGGGGGCGCGCACCCCGCGCTCATCAAATGAGCCGGGCGTGCCGGCGGACAGGGCCGCGCCCTTGGTCCACCGGATCCAGCTCTTGCCGTCGGTGCTCACCGCGTACCTGATGATGGGGCTCTGCCCGAAGGAGCGGTGCGTGTACCACATGCGGTAGAGGTGGAGCTTGGAGTCCCATACCGCCTCTGGTTCCTCGCAGGCCAGGCCGCCGGCGCCCGACTGGGGGGATATGAGGGCGGACTTGCCCACCCGGGTCCATGCGCTGCCGTCGGGGGAGATCGCCAGGCCTATGGCGGGCTGGGCCCCGGTGAGGCTGGCGGTGCCGGTGTACCACATGAAGAACCCGCTGGCGTCGGGCCGCTTTACCACCGTCGGGTCGGTGACGGCCAGGGAGTCCCAGGCGGATCCCGAGGCAGGAGCCAGGCCCGCGCCCGACCGGGTGTCCAGCTTCCAGGTGATCCCGTCCTTGCTTGTGGCGTGGCGGATGGTCCAGCCCCCGCTGGCGCCCGCGATCTGCTCCGCGTACCACATGTGCAGCGAGTTGCCGTACCGGAGGATGTCCGGCGAGGTCACCAGGAGGTCCGCGCTGCTGCCCTTCAACACCGGGGTGGGGGCCGCCGCAGGGAGGTTGTAGCCGTGGACCTCCCAGGTGAGGCCGCTCTGGCTCTTGGCCCAGAAGATCCCGCCCACCGTCTTGACCAGCCCGACGCCGGCGTCCGTGGCGGCCGAGCCTTGCACCTCGGCGGTGCCGTCGAATGCCATGAGCAGCAGCCCGCTCAGGCTGTTGTAAATGATGCTCGGCTTTTGGGCTGACACCAGCGCGGGGGTGGTTCCTCCCTTGGCGTAGGTGCGCAGCACCGGGCTCCCCTTGGCCAGGTGACGGAGCCAGGCGGAGGGGTTGCGGCAGCGGGTGGACGGCGCGGCCTCGTCCTTGACCACCAGCTTGTCCAGGCTGGCCCCGACGCCGTGGCCAAACACGGTGACGTTGGCGTGGGTCAGCGAGGGATCTATGCCTGTCTGGCTCTTGTAGGTGACGCTCCCCACGCTCACGGTGATGTGCCCGTCCTGGGCCACCTTGAGGCTGGCGGAGAGGGGGCCGGCGGAGCTCAGGTTGCGGCTCACCATGACCTGGCCGTCGATGAGGATGTTCATGAGGGCGGCCCCCGCGCCGGCGTCTTTGGTTCCCGCG
>CAZCFB010000061.1:0-2472 GCA_964497805.1 uncultured Kofleriaceae bacterium | reverse complement strand
GCCCCGATGAGGCACACCCCCGCGAGCAGACGCGGCGGGGAAGACCCCGCGCACTGTAAGGTCTGATCGGGGAAGTTCTCGGTGCGGGTCAGCCCGGCGCAGATCTTCTCGGCGCCTGCCGCCTTGCCAGGCACCTTCAGGTTGAAGGAGACGCTCAGCACCGGCGTGCCCTTGGGGATCACCTTCACCGCAGGGAGGGGGGGCTGCAGGTTTACATACTCCACCGAAACCAGCCCCGAGACGTCACAGCCGCACGGCTCGTTGACCACGAACGCCTTCTTCTCCAGGCGCGGGCGCGGCCAGCCGAACATGACCCACCGGCTGGGGTCGAAGGCCGCGCACTCGTACTGGCCGGTGCAGCAGCTTGACGCGGATCCCGAGCAGCAGCCTGCACCACCCACGCACACGCTGTTGGCGCAGCTCGCCTTGTAGGTGAAGTCGTCTCCGGTGAAGGGGGGGCGGCCGATCTTGCAGCAGCTCACCCGGCTGCTGTAGCAGTCGTAGTCCAGGCAATCCACCAGCCCGTCGCTGTCGTTGTCCTGCTTGTCCGCGCAGGCGCTGTCAGTGGCCTCCTGGCACACCTTCAGGGACCGGCAGTCCGAGTCTTTGCAGTCGATGAGGCCGTCGTCGTCGTCGTCCTCACCGTTGGTGCAGGCGGTGAGGGTCTTCTCCGAGCAGATGCTCTCGTGCACCTTGCATCCCTTGTCCTGGCAGTCGATGAAGCCGTCGCCGTCGTCGTCCGAGCCGTTTGAGCACGCGCTGAGGGTGAGCTCCTTGCAGAAGGAGAAGGTGACGCACCCCTGGTCGTCGCAATCCACCAGCCCGTCGTCGTCGTTGTCCGAGCCGTCGCGGCAGTGCTGGAAGGAGTCCTCGGTCTGCCGCGCGTCGTCAAAGGAGGTGAGCATGGAGCACCCGCCGGCGAGCAGGAGCGCGGCGAGGGTGGCGGCCGCCGCCGGGCGGATCACGGGGACGCCTCCACCACCCGGACGTCGGCGCTGGACGGCCCGCGGGCGGTGGCGAAGTAGGTGATGACCGCCACCAGGGCGCTTGCGGCGGCGCCGCTGATGAGCAGGTCAGCGGCCAGGGCTTGCTTCTTGCCCGCCTCCTGGGCGTCGACGGTGGGGGCGCTGTTGTAGTCCTGCTCGCTGCGGAAAGCGAGGAAGCCCATGACCGTGCCGGCCACCAGGGAGGCGGCGGCCAGCCCGGCGGTGCTGTAGATGGTGGCGTTGGTCAGGGTGGAGCGGTAGGGGGTCAGGTTCACGCGCGCCACGGTGAGGCGCTGGTGGGTCACGCTCACCCGGGCCTCCCAGGTGCGGTAGCCCTCGCGCTCCACCTGCAGGCCGTAGGTGCCTTCCTCCACCTGGCTCGGCTTCATGGGCAGGTGCCCCAGGGTCTTCCCCTCGAGGATCACCGTGGCCCCCTTGACCCCCTCCACCTGCAGCTTGCCGTACTTGGGCAGGGCCTTGAGGTCCACCAGCAGGGAGAGCTGCTGCCCCGCCTCCACCTCCACCTCCTGGGTGACGGGATGGTGCCCGTCGCGCTCGACACGGATGATGTGCTTACCCGGGCTGACCTCGAACGAGTGAGGCAGGCGGGAGAACGCGTTGCCGTCCCCGGGGCCCAGGCGCGCGCGGCCCCCCGGAACGCTGGCGTCCACGCGGATGCTGGTGCGCCGCCGGAGCTGCACATCCACCAGGTTCTGTTGTCCGAGGGTCACCGTTATCAGGCGCTCCTCGGGCAGGAAGCCGGCGAGCTCCACCAGGATCTTGATGGGGCCCAGGGGCACCTTGAGGGTGAAGGGCGTGCGTCCCTTCACACCGGTCTCCTTGTTGCCCAGGTAGATGGCCGCTCCCGGAGGATAGCTGGACACCGACACCGGGATGCGCGCGCGCTTCTTCAGCGCCTCGATGCGGGCCGTGACCTTGGCCCGGTCGCGGGATTTGGGGCGCAGCCCGAGGTACCGCTCAAAGAAGTGCGCGGCCTTGCCCGGGTCGCGGAGCTTCTCGTAGGTCTGGGCCATGTTGTAGAGGATCACCGGATCCTCATACAGGTCGAGGGCGGCCTGGTAGATCAGCAGCGCCTCCTTGTAGTTGCCCAGGCGGTAGAGCTGGTTGGCCCGGGTGAAGCGCCGCTTGGCCTCGGCCACCACCGCCCGCCCGGGCTTGGACCTGGACACCTGCTTCTTACCCGGACCGGGCGCCGGAGGCGCACCCCACGCCTGGGTCGGACAGTGGAGGGCCAGCAGGAGCAGGGAGGCCGCCACGAGCCCCCACCCGGGGTGACGGACCCGTACCGGGGGGCGCCAGGAGCGGGGGGGGATGGAACGGTGGGTTAGGTCAAGGGCCAAGGACATTCCTACTTATTGAAATTTGAAGGAAAGAAGCGGTCCACGTCAAGGGGGGAACGGGGCCGTGGACTGCCCTCCCGCTCAGAGTGTAGAGTATTTGGCGTCATGGATCATCGAGGACAAAC
>CAZCFB010000060.1:0-27512 GCA_964497805.1 uncultured Kofleriaceae bacterium | reverse complement strand
GGGGGCGGGGGGCGCGGGGGGGGCGGGGGCGGGGGGCCGGGGGCCGGGGGGGGGGCCGGGGCCGGGGCTATTTGCCCGTCAGGTAGAAGCTGGCGGGGGTCAGGCTGCCGGCGAACTCGGGGAACTTGATCAGCTTCATCTTGCCCACGATGCAGGCGTGGAACGGACCGGAGGTCTTGCCGTTGACCTTCGCCGCGGACACGCGGCCGGTGCCCCTGATGCCGAAGTCGATGTCCACCCGCTTGACGTTGCCGCTGCGCTTTAGCTCGCCATAGACGCAGGGCACCAGCTTGCGGAAGTTCTGCTGCATCACCCGCTGGACCACGTCCTCGCTCAACCTGGCGTCGCCGCCCTCCTCGGTGGCGTCGCCCAGGTAAGTGACCTCCTGGCCTTCAGCGTTGTACCCGGCCTTGGCAGCGGGATCGCCGGTTTTGCGCGGGCGCTTGCGGCGGCGCTTTCTCTTTTTCTTGGGCTTCTTCCGTTCCTGCGTCTTGAAGGTGATCTCCATGCTGGCGATGAGCTTCGCGAGCGCCTCGTCGGTGCGGTCGCGGTAGATGATCTTCTCGCGGGTCTCGGGCTCGCGGGTCAGGAAGTAGGCCGCCACGGCGCCCCCGATGCCGAGCACCAGCAGGGAGAGCGCCACGAAGGTCACCGTCATGGTGCGGCGCCGCTTCTCCGACTCCCACTTCTTCATCTCATTCTGTTCAACTTCCTTGGCGGCCTTGTCCCGCTCCAGCAGCACGATGAACTCGCGCAGCGGGGGAAGGTTGCGGATGCGGCTGGACTTGCCCGTCTCCTGGTCCTTGACCGTATCGTCGCCGTTGAACTGCCCCTGGTGGAGCTGCCGCTTGAGCTCGGCCAGTGAGAACGGGCCGAAGTCCAGGCGGTCCTTCTGCACCAGCCACTGCTCGTGGTCGTCCTCGCCGTCGATGGCCAGCATGTCCTCGATGGTGCTGCCGCCCGGCCGGGGCGCGGTGGCCGGGAGCATGGCGGGCGCGGCCGGGGCGGCGGGCGCCACGGGCGAGGGGGGAAGGGGAGCGGCCACCGGAGCCGGGGGCGCCGGTACAGGGCCGGATGGAGCGGGGGGCCGTTTCACCTCTGCCTCCTGGAGCACATCCTCGGGGATGGGCGGCGGGGTGTGGTTCAGGGGGGGGGCTTCCTCCGCCGGGGCAGAGCCGCCTGCGCTGACAGCGGGCTTGGACGCCTCGCCGATGGAGGCATAGAAGGCAGCCTTCACCTCGGCCGTTTGCTTGAAACGCGCCGCCGGGTTGGCGTCCAGGCAGCGGGCCACCACCCGATCTACCTCCTGGGAAAGGTCCGGCGAGCAGGTAGAGGGGAGCGCCCCGGGGCCTGCCGGCGGTTTGCCGGTGAGCAGCATGTGCAGCACGCCGCCCAGAGCGTAGATGTCCGAGGGCGTACCCACCTCGCCACTCCAGTCGCGCAGCTCCGGGGCCAGGCAGTCGCCGTCAGTCATGACCGCGCCGTCCTGGGACCGCTGCATGATCGCGCCGAGCAGGCCGAAGTCGGTGAGCTTGATCCGGCCGGCGTTGTTCACCATCACCGTGCCGGGGCCGGGCAGGCCGTGGATCAGCGGCACCTCTTGCTGGTGGGCCACCTCCAGCGCGTTGCACAGGTGGGCCACCACGTTGTAGGTGCCCTTGAGAGAGAAGGGGCTGCCTGCCGCGGTCTTCTTGGCGATGAGTTCGCGCAGGGTCTGCCCCTCGATGAACTCCATGGTCAGATAGAGCCGGCCCTGGTCCTTGAACAGCTCCCGCGGCTGCACGATGTTCTTGTGCTGCAACACCATGGCCGCCTGTAACCTCTTCTCCAGGGCGGCGCACAGGTCCGCGTCACTTGTGAGATCGCCGGGGAGCTGGCGCAGGGCCACCTCCTTGCCAGTGGTCTGGTCCTTGGCCTTGTACACGGCGCCGAGGCTGCCGCTGCCGATCTCCTCCACCACCTCAAAGCGGTCGTGGAGCACCGTCCCGGGAGCCAGAGTCGCGCTCTGATCCTGTTCTGGGCTCTCGCTGGTAGCGGTTGTTTCTTCAGGAGCCATGGGCCTCCAATCGTTGCCAGGGGTCAGACCTGGGGTGCCGGTTCATCCAAAATAGGGGGCCGCGCGCGCGCGCGAGCGACCCGATTATAACCGCTGCATACCACCTGTTGCCATGGATCTCCAGCGACCATCAATTTGACGCTTCCCAGCGCCCATCCAGTTCCCGCGCCGCGCCCCTCTCTGCCAGGCGTTCCAGGTGTTTGCGGATCATGCTGCCCTCCCAGTGTCTCAGGATCTCTGGGGCGTACGGGTGGCCGTGGTAGAGGGGCGAGGCCTGGACCAGCTCGTCCATGGTGGCCGGCCGCCGGATCAGCTCCAGGATGGCCTGATCCCGGCGCTCCACCACCCGGGCGTAGGCCGCCAGCCGGGCCTGAATCTCTTCGGATATTAGCCCCTTGTGGCTGGAGGCCAGGGCCGCCGGCTCCAGGGCGGCCACCCGCTGGATGGAGGCCAGGGTGCGGCTGATGTCGCTCTCCGCGTGGCCGTACCAGGGGCCGAACGCGGTCAGGTCGATGTCAAAGGTGAGCACGATCCCGGAGCGCGGGTCCCACAACACGTAGTGGTCGTCCAGGTGCCCGGGGGTGTGGACCGCCTCGAGGCACAGGCGGCCCATGTCGAAGCGGTGGCCGTGGTCGAAGTGGGCGTCAGCCGAGGCCTCGCGTACGCCGGTGAAGCCCTTGATGTAGCGGATCCAGGTGGAGGCCAGGGCCTCCCCTACAAAGCGCACGGACTGGGGGGCGAAGCGCCAGAAGGCCTCCGCGCGCTGGGCCGGGCTCCACACCCTGGCCCCCTCCACCTGCCACAGGCCCCCCATGTGATCAGGGTGGGCGTGGCTGATGATCACCTGGTCCGGGCGCCAGTGCCTCAGCAGCTCGGCCAGGCGGTCCTGGCCGCAGCCGGCGTCGATGAGGGTCTCCACCTCCCCCCGCACCACGAAGGCGTGGCTGTGGGGGAAGCGCGCGTTCGGGTGCCCGGGCAGCATGAACAGGCCCGGCGCGGGGAGGGGCACGAGCAGGTCGTCGAGGGCCGACATGGGGCACAGCCTATCAGGTGCTGGCGCCAGAAGGGGAGTATGATTGGCCGGCTGACAACCACCGAGGTCGAGATGAAGCGAAACATCTTTATACTGCTCACGCTCCTGATAATCGTGCCGGCTGCCTGCTCCATCGCAGTGTCCTTCACCCCGGACGGCGACGACGGCGCCATGGCCAACATCGAGAACAGCTGGGTCGACACCTCCACTGGCCTGAGGCTCACCCTGTGTGAGGACCGGGCTCTGGCGGACAAGACCGAGCCGGAGGGGTGCTCCGTGCAGCACATCATCAAGGGGGGAGGGCGCGGCAAGGAGGAGTCGCCCGTGCGCGGCGGCAACAACTGCAAGGACTGCCAGTGGGACTCAATGGCCCTGGTCAAGGGCACGGTGGAGGGCGGGCCGTTCACGGCGCCCGCCGCGGTGAGCGGCATCGTCCTGACCAAGGACTACAACCTGCCCTACGCCTTGCCCTACCAGGTGGAGCTGCACTGCACCGGCGCTGGCGGAAGTTGCGACATCGCAGGCACCATCACCATGGACGGCATCTCTCTACGCGTGACCCGCCCCGCCGGCGGCAGCCCCTCCGCGGAGCAGAAGTTGGTCCTGGAAAAGAAGAGCGTCTGCGCGCCCTGACCTCCGCTGGCAACAGCATCACCGGCGCGAGCACCGGGCGTATCCTCTCAGGCCTTGTACTGTCCGATCTGTTCGTTACACCAGCCGATGGCCTTGTCCATGTCCGCGAAGATCCGGGTCGGCACCACCGGCTTACGCAGGCCGATGAAGAAGGAGCTGATGGCGCGGGCGAAGAATGAGCTGCTCACCAGGGCGCAACAGTTGAGCACATCCGGCTTCATCACCTTCGCCCAGTACTTCCGGACCTCCGGCGTCTGGCTGCCCAGCCGATCCACGAGAACGACAACGGCCACGGGGTGTCCCTGCTCCTCGGCGCAGCGGGTGTAGCCCTCGTAGACAAGCCTGGACAGCTCAGGAGTCTCCACCACGCCCTCGTTGGGCAAGCCAGCCACGATGCCGGGCGCGATCCGGTAGATGAAACCGTGGGGCAACTCCACCGCAACATCCCAGCCCCTGGTGTCCAAATGCACTTTGCGCTCCTTGTGCGTATTGTTTACTTTGACAAGTATGCAGTATTAGGCATTTCATGTGTACTTGAAATGAACGAGCGAGACTCCATTGCCAGTGAGATAGCACAGATCGCGGAGGTCCTTGTACGCTTTGGCGGGGGCGATCTGGAGGCCAGGGTTCCGGCCGAGTCCAGGCACGCCATCGTTGAAAAGCTCGCCTTCGTGGTCAACCTCACCATCGATGAGCTCGCCGCCCGGGTGGATGAATCGGAGAAGCACATCGCGGCGCTGAACTCACGGGCCGAGCAGCTCTCCGCCCAGCAGCAGGAGCTCAAGGACGCCAACGAGAAGCTGATCAAGGCCCAGGACCGCCTGCGCCATGTGGGGAAGCTGGCTGCCCTGGGAGAGATCAGCGCCATGCTCGCCCATGAGCTGAACCAGCCGCTCTCCGCCATCATTGGGTACGCCTCGCTCCTGCTCACGCCCGATCCGGATCCGCTCCCGGAGCACCGCCAGCAAGATGTCCGGCAGATCTCCACCAGCGCCGCGCAGATGAGGGAGATCATCCAGAACCTGACCCGGTTCAGCCGAGACGACGCCGCCGCCAACAGGGCCGTGGACGCAGAGGAGCCGCTGCGCGCGGCGTTGGACCTGTTGAAGTACCAGCTCTCCAAGGCCGGCATCCAACACAAGGTGAGCATGTGGGGATCCTTACCCAGAGCTCACATGGACCCATCCATGTGCCAACAGGTCTTCATCAACCTGCTGGCCAACGCCCGGGACGCGCTCCAGCTCCTTTCCCCGGGATCGCCCAAGCGCATCGAGGTGGAGATCAAGGAGGAGAGGGGCACGGTGTGCTATCGGGTCAGGGACAGCGGCCCGGGCATCCCCGACGAGGTCCGGCCGAAGATCTTTGAACCGTTCTTCACCACCAAGCCCCACGAGGCGGGGACCGGGCTCGGGCTGGCCCTGTCCCGGGACATCGTCGCACGCATGGGTGGACGCCTTGAGCTGGAGGAGGACGGCGACGGCACCTGCTTCGTGCTCCGGCTCCTGGCGGCGCCGGACGACTCCTGACGCAGGGCGGATCTTTAACCTGGCCCCTCGCCCTGGATTCCCTGGGCTAGAACCGCCCGGATAGCGAGAACGCGGCCCCTCCCACTGTGGGAGCCAGCGCTGCCTTGACCGAGGTGTCCTCGGCTGGCGGCAGGGCCTCCTCATCCATGCTCGCGGCGGTGATCAGCTGCCAGGCCGAAACCCCGAAGGCCACCGCGGCCACGCCGATGAGCACATGCCCGCCCAGGACCATCCCCTCGGCGGTGTCCACCTGCTCCACGTACTTCTGCTGATCCTGGATGCTGGTGGTGCTGGTGTAGCCGTCGAAGGCCTCGTTCCCCCTGGCAGCGCCCACGCCATAGAGCACCGCGGCGCCCACGGCCAGGGCCGCCCCCGCCGCCAGGGCGGAGTAGCCGATGATCTTCTTGCGATCCTTCTTGCGCAGGAGCTCCTGCGCCGCCCGCTGCTGGCGCTCGGCCTCGGCCAGAGATGTGAGCTGGACCTTGATCACCTGGTGGTCGCCCTTCTTGAGCACGAGCTTGCGGGTGTCGGTGACGAACCCTTCCCGGGACAGGATCAGCACGTACTTGCCCGGCTCCAGGTAGTGCGCCTTCTTCTGCGGAGTGACGGCCACATCATCGCCGTTGATCTGGATGGCCATCCCCTCAAGAGGCGACTCCACCATCAAGCTGCCCAGCTGCGCCCGCAGCTCGCCGAGCTTCTGCTTGGCCGCGGTGACGATCTCAGCCGGTACGGTCTTGGGCACCTTGAGCAGGAACTCCTCGTGGTAGGCCGCCGACTCGGCCCGTCGGCCCATGGCCGCCATGACCCCGCCGATGTTCAGGTCGATCTTGAAGCTGGAGAAGAGCTCGCTGGCCTTCTTGAAGTTGGCCAGGGCCTTCTCCAACAGCTGGCCCCCCTCGAAGGTCATGCGGACCCCCTCCTTGGCCTGCTGGTTCCCCGCCCTGTACAGCGCAGAGGCCTGCTTCTTGGGCGTGGGCTTGGACACCGCCGGCGCCTCGGCTGCCGGTGTGGCAGGCTTGGCCTCTTCAGCAGGCTTGGCTTCGCTGGCCTTGGCAGGGGCAGGCTTGGCTTCGCTGGCCTTGGCAGGGGCTGGCTTGGCCTTGTCCTGAGCCAGGGCTGGGGTGGTGAGTAGAAGGACCGCTGAGAATAGAACAAGAGCTGAGAGCGAAATGGAGCGATACACGGGGCCCGCCTCCTGTGCCAACTAACATGTGGGAATTTAGCGGCGATTATATCACCAACTGGACATATCCTGGGCCATGCAGCGAACTTCACCAGCGGCCCTCCTTGTGGCGGTCCCGATCTTCTCCATGATGTGCGCGTGCGCGCAGAACCAGAAGCAACCCGCATTGGCGCCAGCGCCTCACAAGCAGGCTGCGTGCCCCGAGCCCGACTCCCTCCACCGGTATATCCAGGCCCCGATGATCCATGGGGACCCTGCCGCGGGCACGTTCAAGCTGTACTACGAGCTGTGCACGGGCTTCGACCCGAAGATGCCCACCATCATGATCCCGGCTGACGCCCAGCAGACCACCAGCTGGGTGGGGTACGCCGACAAGATGAAGAAGCTGCTGGGCACAAGCCTGAACACGGTGGCCTTTCAGCACCGGGGACATTTCTGCTCGCGAATAGAGGGGGTCCGCACCGTCACTGACCAGGACTGGGCTCGGGCCTACCGCATCTTCCGAATCGATAACGTGGTGGAGGACATGGAGCTGATCCGGCGGCACCTGCTGGGCCAGGAGGGCAAGCTGCTGCTCTGGGGCTGCTCCGGGGTGGCCACCACCGCGATCCAGTACCTCAAGCGCTACCACCGGCATGTGCCGCGCGCGCTGCTGGGCAGCTTCTACCTCGACCCGGTCGGGGCCAGCGAGGAGACGGTGGACTACTTCGTTGGGTTCCTGCGCGACAGGAGCCTGGAGGCTGCGTGGGAGCGCATCGCCAGGGAGGGGCGGGTGGACCAGCTCCAGCTGCTCCACCTGGTCCAGCAGCTGCTGTATGCCGATCCGGAGAGGGCGGCGGGGTTGATCGAGGAGGTGGCGGCCGGCGACCTTGGGCGGTTCAAGGAGGCGCTCAAGGACCCGGACCGGGACGCGCACCGGGTGATCCGCTCGGTGCACCGCAAGTGGCCGCAGGCCGCGGTCTTCATGTACGAGAGCAACGTGCCCACCGGCAGGCCCGGCCACCTGGACATCAACCGGCCGGTGCTCGCAATGGGAGCGCCCCTGAACCGCGCCGCCCGGGCCGGCGTGATCAAGCCGCGGCGCTGGGACCTGTCCGGCCTGGAGCAGATAACCACCGAGGTGCTGCTCTACGGCGGCAGCAGCGACCATGTGGTGCCGGTGAGTGAGACGCGCAAGATCCGCGAGCGCCTGCCCGCGGGCCACCTGGCCGTGTTCCATGGGCTGCACTGCCTGGCCGACACAGGGTGCAAGTACGGCAAGGGCCTGGCGGACGCCTTCTTCAGCGGGGGCGTGGCGTCGCCGGGGGTGCGGGACGTCCTGAGAGTGGGCGGGTGCGGCGGCAGGTTCCTGGCGCTGGAGTAAGAGGGCCCACAGGCGGCGCTCTCCACGATCTTGGCGAGCTCGGAACTTTTCGCCTCGGCCGGGGTCCAATCGGAGGTGGAACCGATTGGAACAGGGCAAACCGACCTGCCGGAGGTGGAGGAATTCTTCGCCCGGATGGAGCGCCGGCGGCGCCGGAACCTGATCCTGCTCTTCGCGGTGCCCACGCTGCTTTTGACAGGAGCCATCGCCTGGGACCGGCACGAGGAGAGGGTCAAGGGCTGGGCCAGGGGGGAGCTGGACATCCGGGGGCAGCGGGTCTTCACGCCGCCCCACCCGAGCGCGCCAAGGCCGGACACCGGGGCCATGCGCTGGCTGCATGTCCAGTCTCTGCCCACCTGGATCATCGCGCTGAACCAGTCGCCCGAGGCGGCCGGCCACCACATGGACCGGACCCTGGCCCGGCTGAAAGATCCCAACATGCGCCACCTGCTGCGGCGGCTACAGCGGCTGGTGCGGCAGGACATGGTGGCCAACGCCCGGCGCATCTTCTACCTGGTCTGGGCCTGGAACAGCTACCTCGACAGCCACGACCTCCCCTGGCGGCTGGACGCCAGCATCCGCGCCCACCCCCGGCGGATGCTGTTGATGCGGAGCTACCGCGTCGTGCATGACCTGCGGGTGACGGTGGGGAGCCGCGATCACCGAAGCCGTCTGCTGCAGCGCGTGGACCAGACCAACATCGTGGACAACTACTTCGGCTTCACCGAGCAGGGGGACCAGGGCAGCTTCGTGGTGCTGGACAACATCCACTCCTTTGTCAGCGATCATGTCTGGCCCCTGCTGGCCAGCGGCCCCGACTTCGTGGCCCGGGACGAGCTGCAGCGACGCTTCGCCCCGGACCTGCGGCGAGAGGCCAGGACACAGCTGGATTCGACGCACCACGCCACGCTGCGTCAGGAGGCTCCGGCCCGATCCACCCTGGTGGCCGCGGTGCGGGCCATCAACGACCGCCACCGCTGCGGCAGCGACATGGGGCTCAGCTTCGTGCCCTTCAACGGCTTCTCACGCAGCTGGCAGCGGCGCTTTTATAACCTGGCCATCCAGGGAGCGTCGGATCCCTGCCCGGCGGTCACCGCGGCCGAGTTCGTGGACCTGACCCTGGCCTCACAGCGGCTACGCCAACGGGACGGCCTGGCCCCGGCCGTGCGCGCCCTGACGGCCTGGTTCGCCCGGGGGATCTCGGCCCACGAGTCCCGCCACATGGCCGACGAGCTGGGCTCAGGCGCGGGCCTGGGAGGCCCCTCTTGCCAGGGGTGTCCCGATGACCTGGGGCCTCTGGCGCGGGCCGAACTGTCCGCCTTCCTGGCCAGCTTCTCCCTGCCGGGGTCCGGGTACCTGCACCTGTACCAGGCCTGCATCACCGCCCAGCGGGCGCCGCACCACTCCCACGGCAGGGCGGTGACCTTCGCCTCCCGCTCCCTGGACGACGCCTGCGAAAACGGGCCGCCCCGGGGGCTCTACCGTCGGGCCGCGGCCCTGCGTCGCCGGCTGTTCGGCGCGCATGAGCCGGTCACCTTGCCCCGGGACTTCCCCAGAGATGTGCCGCTCCCCTGGTGGGCCGAGTGAAGTAGAGCGTCAGGGCTTGCAGGGCCCCGCCATGATCATCCCCTTGCCGCAGGTGGGGCTGTAGTAGCCGTTGGTGGAGAGGCCGAAGTCCTTGCACACCACCGAGCACTTGGCGCACTGGGCGTAGAAGGGCTTGCCCGTGCTCGGGTTGTTGAGCAGCTTGCCGGTGCAGCTGTTGTACCAGCCCTCGCTGTAGCTCCCGGCGAACTTGCACAGGGGCTTGCACTCCTGGCAGGTGGCGTACTTGATCACCGAGCCCGAGCAGCTGTTGTACCAGCCGTTGCTCTTGCAGCCCTTGCCGCAGTCCTTGCACAGGGCGGTGCACTTGGCGCACTGAGCCCACTTGATCAGCGCCTTGGTGCAGCCGTCGTACCAGCCCTCGCTCTTGGTTTTGATCTTGTCGCAAAACGGCTTGCACGCGGGGGTGCCGCCGGCGTCCGGCTTGACCACCGCCTTGTCTGGCTTGGTCACGGTCTTGTCTGGCTTGACCACGGTCTTGTCTGGCTTGGTCACGGTCTTGTCCGGCTTGACCACGGTCTTGTCGGGCTTGGCCACGGTCTTGTCAGGCGCGGGGCCCTTGTCCTTCTTGGAGCCCAGGTCCTTGGCCGGGCCATCCTTGGCCACAGCGCCGTCGTGGGCGTCGGCGTTGTCGTCGTCTGAACATGAAGCCAGGAGCAGGCAGAGGCCGGCGCACAGGATGAGCTGAGGAAATCCACGGGAATCAGGAGCCATATTCCATTCCTTTTAAGGTCGTTAGTTCGCCTGGTAGTGAGCGAATATCCTACTACAACCGGCGGCGCTCCAGGGCGGGGCCGTCAGGGGTGAAGCCGTGCGACTCCAGGAGCGGGCGCAGGAGGCTCTCCAGGGCGGGGGTGTCGTCCACCTTCTCCACCCGCAGGGCGGGGCGGTCCCTGCTCAGCATGCCAAGCATGGCCGCTACCCAGGTCTCCACATCCTCCTCGACGGCGTCGGCTGACAGGCGCAGGCGTCGGCCCAGGGACTCGGAGGTGAGCACCACGCGCCCCCCCTGGATCACGGCGTGGTTCCCCGGGCGGCGGGGCAGGGTGACGCCCCCTGGCCAGGGCAGGCCCAGGGCCCCGGACACCAGGGCGGGATCGCAGGCGTTGAGCAGCACGGGGCGGCCCGCGGCGGACCCCTCCCGCAGGCGGTCCACGGCGTCGGCCGGGGCGAACTGGGCCGCTCCCAGGCCAGAGACGAACACGCCGCGGCGCAGGTCGCCGCACAGCTCCTGCTGGCAGAGCAGCGGGTACAGCTCGGTCCAGGTCACGGCGGGGTCGGCGTTGACCAGCTCCCGGGCCAGGATTCCGTGGCGCCGGAGCTGGCGGTCCACGGCCGCGCGTAGCTCCATCTCGTCCTCGTCGCCGTCGGCGGCGCTGGCGGGGCCAGGGCCAGGGACCAAGGACCAGCGGCCGGACCAGGGGCCAGGGGCGCCTGATGAAGGCGGCCTGCGGTTGGCGCGGCGGGTGCGTCGCCTGGAGTACACAGACGGGCGGCCGGTGAGGGGGTTGATGCGCTCAACGGGCACATGAGCCGTTGCGCTCTGGAACCCCCCGGAGAGGCCACGGCGCAGGCTCTCGTACCGGTCGTTGGTGACCAGGCCCGCCCACACCAGCTCCCACAGGGCCGCCTGAAGCGCGGCGAGGGTCAACGCGGTGGCGGCGTGTAGGTCGGTGAGGAAGCTGGCGCCGGCCTGACCCAGGGCATCCAGCACCTGGCGGGCGTCCTCGGTGAGATCCGTTTCGGGCGGCTGGTGGCGCGGCAGTTGCGGCCGGGTGAGCAGGACGACCTTGCCCTGGCCCGCGCCGGTCCAGAGCAGCTCGCCAGATGCGATGAGATCATCCAGCCACCCGGGCTGGTAGCCGTCCAGCCGGGCCGGGAGCAGGTCCTGCTCCAGGACCTGGGCGGGCAAGGGGACCAGGCCCAGGCTCCGCAACACCTCTGGCAGCTCGGCCTTCCCCACCGGCCGGGTGATCCGTTGGCGCTCCAGCACCATCGCCTGAAGGCGCTCGGGGCCCACAGGCTCCACCGCGGCCCTGGCTCTGCGCATGGTGCCCCGACGGATCTGCTCCAGGTTGGCGCGGGTGCACACCAGCTTCCCGGGCTCCCCTTCCAGGAAGGCGCCGCTGATCAGCCGCCCCTGCTGGCCCAGGGCGTCAACAGCCGGGGCCGCTGCCGCCGGGTCCAGGCCCACGCTCCCGGCCAGGTCCTCAGCGCTCACAGGGCCCAGGCTGTCAGCGGCCCGCATGAGCAGCAGCTGGCGCGCCTGGCGGGGGGTGATGTCAGGGGCAGCCCCGGCAGGATCGGGGTCTCCGGCCGGCACCTGACGCGGCGCGTGGGCCAGGCGGATCAGGGGCAGGTCCTCCATGGCGCAGAGCCAGGGGATCCCGTCCAGGGTGTACCGGGCCAGGCGGCCGTCCTGGTGCAGCTCATCGATCCATGAGGCGGCACTTTCGGCGGCGCACCGGTCTGCCGCGTCGGCCTCCTGGATCGTGGCCTGGCGCAGGATCAAGCCGAGCAGCTCGTCCGCGCTCGTGGCGCGGGTCCATGGGTGGCGCCCTTGCCAGCGAGTCTGAAGATCCATCGCGGTCTCGGGGGAGAGCAGCCCGTCCAACCCTCCCTTGCCGAGGACCTGGTCCAGCAGGTCGCGGCTGGCGCCCAGGCGGCGCATGCGGCGCTCGGCCCGGGGCTCGTCGTACTCGTACATGTACACTTCCATGAAGCGGTTGAGTACGCCGGATGCAACCGGGGAGGGGGCGTCGGCCTGGCAGGTGATGACCTTTGTTTCTCCCTTGGCGATGCTCCTGGAAAGGTTAATTAAACCTTCCATGTCCAGTGTGTCTTTGAGGCACTCCCTGAAGGTTTCCAGCCGCACCGGGAAGTCCGGATGGTCCGCGGTGGTCTCCTGCAGGTCCTTGGCCCTCAGGCGCTGGAGCCACAGGGGGTTGCGCGCCTTCACCCCGCGGGTGCCGAGCACCAGGAAGCGCACAGCGTTCTGGCGGAACAGGGCCCCGTACAGGGGCGAGCCTGGCAGCTCCTGCAGCACCAGGTCCTCAATCTGGTCCGGATCCAGCCGCTGGAGCAGGTCCAGCGGAGGCGGCTCCTCGCCGGTGGGGAGCCGGATGAGCAGGGCGTTATCATCGCTCATCACCTGTGGATCCACGCCCAGGCGCCGGCGCAGGGCAGCGCGCAGGGCCATGGCCAGGGGCGCGTTGATCCGGTTGCCGAACACGCTGTGCACCACCAGTTGGTGGTCGCCGAGATCATCCAGGCAGGCCTCCAGCACCAGCTGGCGGTGGGTGCCCACCGGGTGGCTCCCCGCGCGCTGGCGGCCGAAGTAGCTCACCAGGTTGTCGGCCGAGACCTCGTCCACCGGGTACGATTTCTGCAGCCAGGCGCGGGCGTCATCGGGCCGCTCCGCCCGGCTGTAAAGCTCCTCCCGAAAGGCGCCGATGGCCCGGCTCAGCTCCAGGTCGCGGCCGAAGTGGCCACCCTTCCAGAAGGGGACCACGGCCTGCCGGCCCGGCGCTGGAGCCACGGTCACCTTCTCGCGATCGATGTCCAGGATGCGCCAGCTGGAGCTGGCAAAGGCCACCACATCGCCCACCGTGCGCTCATAGACGAACTCCTCCTCAAGCTCGCCCAGGCGGGTGCCGTCCTGCAGGCTGAGCTTGTAGTAGCCCCGGTCCGGGATGGTGCCGCCGGTGGTGACCACCAGCAGGCGAGCGCCCCTGTGCGGGGTCACCAGATCGCTGGTGCGCTCCCAGGTGAGCTTGGCGGACAGGCCCCGGGAGACCTCGGCCGGGTAGCGTCCGGCCATGAGCTCGAGCACCGCGTGGAAGCTCTGCTCCGTGAGCTGCTCGTAGGGCGCGGCGCGGCGGAAGAGGGCAAGCAGCTCGGCGCCCCGGCGGGGAGCCATGGCCACCTCGGCCAACACATGCTGGGCCACCACATCCAGGGCGCACTCCACCGGCCGGGCAGGCTCGATCTCCCGATCCAGCATGCGGCGCCCCACCACGGCGCACTCCACCAGGTCCTCCCGGTACAGAGCCACCAGGCGGCCCTCGGAGCGCGCGTCCAGCAGGTGCCCGGCCCGGCCCACGCGCTGCAGCCCGGCCGAGACCTGGCCCGGCGAGCCCAGCTGCACCACCAGGTCGATGGCGCCCACGTCGATGCCCAGCTCCATGGTGCCGGTGGAGATCAGGGCGGGCAGGGCGCCGGCCTTGAGCTTGAGCTCCAGGTCGCGGCGTACGTCGGCCGAGAGGCTGGAGTGGTGGGGGCAGCACAGCTCCTCGCCGGCCAGCTCGTTTACCGCGCGGGTGACGCGCTCGGCCTGGGCACGCATGCGCACGAAGATGAGGGTGGTGTTGTGGGCCCGGATCAGCTCGGTGAGCTGCGGGTACACCTCGGTCCATGCCGACTCGCCCGGCAGGTTGGCGAAATCAGGCACCGGCGACAGCACCTGGACATCCATCTCCTTGCGCGCGCCGGCGTCGATGAGGGTCACGGGCCGGGCCTTGCCGTGGCTGTCCACGCCGCACAGGTAGCGGCCCGCCAGGTCCATGGGGCGCACCGTGGCGGAGAGGCCCACCCGCGCCGGGGGCTCCGGGCAGATGGCGCGCAGGCGCTCCAGGCTCAGGGCCAGGCTGGCGCCGCGCTTGTTGCTCAGCAGGGCGTGCACCTCGTCCACGATGACGAAGCGGGTGGTTGCCAGCATGGCGCGGGCCTTCTCCGAGGCGAGCAGGATGAACAGCGACTCCGGCGTGGTGATCAGCACATGGGGCGGGCGCCGCAACATGGCCGCCCGCTCCCTCTGCGGCGTATCGCCGGTGCGCACGGCCACCCGCACTTCGGGGCAGGGCTGCCCAAGCTCCTGTGCGCAGTCGATGATGCCGGCCAGGGGCGCCTGCAGGTTGCGCTCCACGTCATACCCCAGCGCCTTGAGCGGCGAGATGTAGAGGGTGTGGATCCCCTCGGGGCAGGTCTGCTGCTGCAGGTCCTTGAGCAGCCGATCCAGGCACCAGAGGAAGGCGGCCAGCGTCTTGCCGCTCCCCGTGGGCGCCGTGATCAGGGTGCTCTGCCCGTCAGCGATGGCCGGCCAGCCAGCGGTTTGCGGCGGAGAGGGGGCGTCAAAAACCTGGCTGAACCAGGCGCGCACAGCGGGGCTGAAGATGTCGAGGGAGGCGTTGGACATGGTTCAGATGATTGAGCATGCCAGGGGGAGGAGTAGAGAACAAGTGTTCAGTAAAAAGAGGGACGGTGTTGCTTTGTTGCTATTTTTTGGGCGGTGCTGCTATTTTGCCGATGGATGCTGGTTTGGGCGCCGTGGCCCGACGCAAAATACCAGCGCCGTACCCTAATCTGCTTGGCGTTGTTCCTTTCTACAGCGCGGGCATGGTCCAGGGGAGGATCACTTTTTCGCCCACGGCGGGGAGCTCGAAGGGCACGATCTTTCCCTTGATCATGGCCCGCAGCAGCAGGTTTGGGTCGTCCAGCGGGACCTTGAATTTGAAGGTCACTGTCCGGGGGCGCCCGTCGCTGGTGACTTTGTCCACGGTGGCGCTGAAGGCCACGGTTTCGCGCACCTCACCTTCGGCAAAGGTGCCACGCGGGCTCCAGAAGAGGCTGTCGATGGAGGCGGCCAGGAAGCCGTGCTCCGGGGTGATGGTCAGGGCGTCCACGCTGGAGCGGGACACCACCAGGTCTGACCAGATGGAGGCCAGCTGGGTGGTGGAGCGGGCAGGGGGCAGGCCGTGAACCATGCGCATGGCCGGGATGTACATGGTGTACATGTCGTAGCTGTTGATCAGGACCAGGTCCTGGCCCTTGACGGCGTCACTGGCGGGCGCGGCGGCTCGGGCCTCGCGCGGGATGTTGGCGGTGACAGCAGGGAAGATCAGCACCGCGAACAGCAGCAGGCCTGCGGCGATGGGGCCGTGCATCCAGAGCAGGACCCGGGTTGCCCGGACACGAGCGCCATTCTCCGGCGGGCCCTCTCTGGCACCGAGCAATCCCAGGTCCCCGGCCAGGGCGGCCAGCAGGGCGGCGGCGCCGATGCCGGCGAAGAGGGTGAGCCGTGCCATGGGGAAGGCGCCCGAAGCAGGCAGCAGGGCCAGGACCATGCCCAGAGCCCAGAAGCGTGCCGAGCGGTTGCGCCTCAGCAGAGGGCGCAGCAACAGGTAGACGCCGGCCGCCGTGAGCCACCCCGCCGCGGCCAGGGCCAGCTGCGCCGCCCGGGGCAGGGCCACCCAGCCGTCGATGTTCACCTGCGTCCACTGGTGAAAGAGCAGGATCGGGCCGCGCTCCAGCAGGCCAAGCATGAAGGCGAGGGGCTCCCCCAGGGGATCGAGGTAGAGCGACATGCCCGCCGCGCCGTACCCGAGGGCGCTGTAGACCGCCCGCCAGCCCAGCACCAGCGCGCTCACCGGAGCAAGGGGCAGGAGCCTCCGTACCCACGGCCCGCGATGCTTCCGGGTGAGCTCATACGCGGCGATGTACCCCACAGCGCCCAGGGCGGCCTCGGCGGAGAGCAGGCCGAGCAGGGTCAGGAGCAAGGAAAGACCGAGCCGGTGCACGCCGCCCAGCCGGCGCCAGCGCAGGTGCATGATCACGCCCCAGACGCCGAAGGTCAGGGCGATCATCGCGTTGCGGTTGGCCAGCCACACCGCGGGCAGCACATGGGCGTCCTCGATGCAGAAGAGCAGGCCGGCCAGCCCCACCACCGCCGGCGCGGCCTTGACCGCGGCCTCCCGGAACAGGCGCGCCACGGCCAGCAGCCCCAGCACGAACCAGAGCAGGTTGTGCGCGTGGTGCAGGGGCAGCACCGACGGCCAGAGCCAGTAGTCAAGGACATGGGTGGCCGCGGTGACCGGCCGCAGGAAGGAGCCCCTCAGATCAGGGGGCGCCCACCAGGGCAGGATCCCCGTGGCCTCCAGCGCCGCCCGGCCCTCTCCGTCGGGGGGCAGGAAGTTGAACAGGTCGAGCAGCAGGTTGCCCCGCAGGATCTCCACGCCGCGCCCCTGCAGGGCCAGGACATGGAAGTAGTCGTCAAGGGCGATGCCCCCGGCCAGGGAGGGCAGGGCGATGAGCAGGGCCAGACCGGCCCCCAACCAGGGCAACCGGGGGTGCTCCAGCAGCGGCAACAGGCGGCGGGTGATGGACCGCATGGAGGGATTCTACACCCTCGGGATTGGAGCTCTTATTCGTAGAGGCTCTTCACGCGGGTGGCGAACCCGAAGCCGGCCCCGATGGCGGTGTGAACGCCCCATACCAACTTCTTGGCCCGGGTCACCTCTTCAATGCGGCCTGAGGTGGTCCAGTTGACCAGGGTGTTGCCGTTGGCCAGCCGCTCGGCGTTGCCGAGGAAGAGCACCTTGTGGCAGGGCGTGGGGATGTAGGACCAGGTCTTCTTGGCCGCCCCGTTTTTGATCTCCATCTCGGTCACGCTGGAGCACTTGCTCGCCATGGCGTCGCCATTGTTGAACACCAGGACCCCGTCCTCGAGGTGCACCGCCGAGTGGGGTCCGTCGACCATGGTCTTGTCGTTGCCGGTGTTGATGCTGCTCACGTTGCCGTTGCCCAGGGTCCAGAGGGTTTTGCCGGTGTCCCGCGAGACCTTGATCACCGCGTTGAGCTCCCGCGCCGTGGTGAAGTAGGCCCGCTCCTTGGCTGCGTAGGAGAGGCTGTTCACATGGGACCAGCTCTCCACCTGGGGATCAGGTATGTACTGACCCTTGGGGTAGTTCCGGGTCAGATCGGGCACGAAGTTATCGAACGCTCTCCAGACGACCTTGGCCGGCCCTCCCTCCGCGGACACCTCCACGATGGTTTCGCCCAGCAGCTTGCGGGTGCCGCCATTGTAGGTGCGCACCTCCTTGCTGAGGGCCGCGTAGGTACCCTTCTCCACCTCCAGGAAGTCGGTGTGGATGCCATTGATCGAGGTTTCGGTTTCGGGCGAGCCATCCAGCGGCACCCGGATTATTTGTCCTGGCACCTTCTCCCCCGACCCCGAGTGGCTGACCAGGATCGCCTTCCTGTCCAGGGAGAGCCTGGCTCTGGAGAAATGGCCATACGACTTGTAGGACCAGACCACCTGGCCCTTGCTGTCCAGGATGACCACCCAGCTCTCCTGGGCGCCGATCACGGGGACCACGGTGAAGCCGCCCGCTGCCTCGGCCGGGATACTTGTATCGAGGATGAGCTGGGGCAGGTCCGCGGGCAGGGGGCCGGTGGTCACGGATGCCGCCGCCCGGTGACAGGCGCCGCTCGCCGACTTCACCTCCAGCCGATAGCTCACCTTGCTGGCCGCGGGCAGCCCCTTGAGCACCACCGAGTGGGTGGTGGAGAGGCCGCTGGAACTCAGCGTGGGCATCTCCAGGCCGGGGGTCAGTCCGAACCGCACCGTGCCGCGGGTGGGAGACGCCGTCTTCCAGCTCAGGTTGATGACCGTGGGGAACTTGGCGGCCGGGGCCGCGGTCAATTGCAGGATCGGCGCCCCGGGCCCGGGAGAAACCGTGCCGCAGCCAACTGCTCCATCCTCCATGGGGAGGACGCCCAGGTCGTTGCCCGGGGTAATTGAGAGGTCAGGACTTCCGTGACCAGCGCCCACTGACTGGAGATCTGTGCTTCCGCATGAAGCCAGCATGACGAGGGCGAAGATCAGTGGGGCAGTTCGCATCATGTTCCCTTTCCATTCCCCCGGGTTGGCCGCACTTTCAGCAAATGAGCCGGTGACCTGCTTACTACGTTCTGTACAGTAGTGGTGGAAAATTACAGAAAGGGGACAAGAAAGTGGGGCGGTGACTACCCCCCTGCGCGCCGCAGCATGCTGGCCAGGTGGTCCATCTCGTCCAGGGGCACACCGCGGGCGCTGAACGCCGCCTCCAGGCGCGGGATGATGTCGGCGAAGAAGGCGTCCTCGGCCGCGTGCTCCAGGCCGTGCCGGCGGTACATGTGTTGGTAGCGCACCACATGGTGCATGCGGTCCACGCGCACGGCGTCCACCAGCGGGGCCAGGCGGCTGGCCAGGGCTTCCGGGTCCAGGGGCAGCACCGGCTGGATCACCGCCGTGGTGTGCAGGCCTGCCTCCTTGCACGCCTCCAACACTTCAAACCGCTGCTCCAGCGGATCGGCCCCGGGCTCGAACTTCTCGCGCATGCGGTCGTCGTCGCTGGGCAGCGACACCCCCACCGAGGCCAGAGGGAAGCGCCGCAGCAGGTCCAGGTCACGCAAGACCAGGGCCGCCCGGGTGAGGATCACCGGGGTGAAGCCGCCCTGCAGCAGCACCTCCAGGCATTGCCGTGTGATCTGGTAGCGCTTCTCCACAGGCTGGTACGGGTCGGTGATGATGGGGGACATACGCACGATGCCTGGCGGCAGGTCCCGCACCTCGCGGGCGAGCACCTCCGCCGCGTTGACCTTCACGTCAACCCAGCGCCCCCAGGGCATGGCCGGCAATCCCTCCAGCGACCGCGAGAAGTCGGCCCGCGCCGCCACGTAGCAGAACTCGCAACCGATGAGGCACCCCACGTAAGGGTTCAGGTAGTAGTGCCCCCGCCCCTCGGGGATCAGCACCTGCTCCACCTCGATCTCGCGCAGGCCCACCTTGCGGCTGCTGCTGGTCGGCCGCTCAAAACCGGGCAGCCGCTGCTCCCGCTTGCCCACGATCTCCACCACCCGGTCCACCAGCCGGCGGTCCCCGGCGTCCAGCTCTCCGGCCGCGCTGAACATGCGGCGCACACAAACGTTGAACCGCTCGGTGGCCGCGTAGCAGGGCAGGGCCGCGTCCCGCGCCTCAAACTCCAGCAGCAGGTGATGCACCCCCCTGCCCAGCACCAGGCTCAGCCCCTGCTCCACATCCCAGCTGATCAACCGCCACGACCGCGGCGGCCGAGCGGGCTCCAACAGAGGCCGAAACAAAAACCGCCCCAAGCTCTCAAGTTCGCGCTTTACGGGATCTGCCATCCAATGATGAGTCTATTTGGTTTTTGATTTCTGGTTTCTGGTTTTTGATTTCTGGTTTCTTGTTCCTTGTCCCGTACCCCCCACCCCCAGTAGATTACCCCCCATGGAGCGGTACTACAGGTTGGTAGCCGGGCTGGTGCTGGCGCTGTGCGCCGGTGGTCTGGCGTACCACGCCCTGCAGTACCCCTTCATCAGCGACGACGGCTACATCTCCTTCCGCTACGCCTACAACCTGGCCCACGGCGACGGGCTCACCTTCAACCCGGGCGAGCGGGTGGAGGGGTACACCAACTTCCTCTGGACGGTGATGCTGGCCGGCTTCCTCAAGCTCGGCGTGCGGCCCGACGCCTCCAGCCGCATCATGGGCGCGCTGTTCGCCATGGGCACCCTGCTGCTTGTACACCTGCTCACCCGCCTCTACCGGGGCGGCCGGCCCACCGGGTGGTCCTTCCTGGCCCCGGGCCTGTTGGCGGCGTCCGGCACCTACGCCGTGTGGTGCTCCAGCGGGCTGGAGACCCAGATGTTCGCCTTCTGGACCGTGCTCGGGGCGTACCTCTACATGCGCGAGCACCAGGGGCTGGCGAAGGTACCCCTCTCCGGGGTTGTCTTCGCCCTGGCCGCCATGACCCGCCCGGAGGGGCTGCTGCTCATGGGCCTCACCGGCCTGCACCGCCTGGGCGTCAACCTGCTGGGCCAGCGCCGCCTGCTGCCCCGCGCGTCGGAGGTGGCCTGGGTGCTGGGGTTTTTGATCCCGTTCGGCCTCTTCTTCGCCTGGCGCTACAGCTACTACGGCTACCCCTTCCCCAACACCTACTACATCAAGGCGGGGGAGGGCGCCTCGGCCTCCATCTCCAAGTGGGGCCTGCCCTACCTGTGGGACTTCATCAAGGACAACCGGCTCTATGTGCTGCCCGCGCTGATCCCGCTCTTCTGGCCCCGCTCTTGCGGCGCCTCCTGCCAAACTGGCCGCGCCGGCTTACGCCCATGGTTCTTCTGGTCCTACCTCGGCCTGGTCACCATCACCTACGGCGCCTATGTCACGTCGGTGGGCGGCGACTTCATGACCATGGGCCGCTTCTTCCTGCCCATCCTCCCCTTCGTGGCCATCTTCACCCAGGAGGGGTTGCGCGAGGCCCTGGAGCGCCCCCGAGCCGGCCGCCTGCCCGACCAGTGGCGGCCGATCCCCATGGTCATCGTGGGCGTGGTCCTGGTGGGGCTCACCGCCTACAACAGCAAGCTGCTCCACACCGAGGCAAAGAAGCAGGGCTACTACAGGTGGGGCCTGGACACGGTGGCCTACCTGCGCAAGTTCGCCGACGATCGCGTACTCATCGGCACCTGGATGCGCCACCACCTGCCCAAGGACACTTACCTGGCCGTGGGCGGCGCGGGGGCCATCGTCTACGCCAGCCGGCTCAAGGCCCTGGATACCTTCGGCCTCAACGACGCCTGGATCGCCCACAACACCCCAAAGGTGGGGGACCGCCCGGGCCACGGCAAGACCGCCCCGGACCACTACCTGCTGGAGCAGAAGCCGGACCTGATGTGCCACCAGGCCAAGCAACAGGACTGGCCCCACAAGCCCGCGGACGGCGACCCCTTCTGGCGCGACCGCGGCTACCACTGGGTCTGCATCACCCCCAACCGCCTTGACCCTGACCTGATGCCCCCCGAGCTGCCAAGTGGCTACACCATGCGGCCGTCGCACTACTGCTGCCTCAAGCGCATGGACAAGGCCCTGGGCCCCTTCCCGGCGGTGAGCTTGTGAAGGCCTCGGTTTCCTCCGCCGACGCGCCCCCGCGCAAGGGTCCGCCGTCCTGGATCTACATCGGGGCGGCCCTGGGCGCCGTGGCGGGCCTTTACCACCTGGGCCTGCTCTACTACGTCTTCTTCGGCCGCGTGGGCTACCCCCTGGACGTGGAGTGGATGGAGGGCGGCATGCTGTGCCACGCCCTGCGCCTCATGGAGGGCAAGCCCCTGTACGCCCCGCCCTCGGCGGACTTCATCTCCTACCTGTACACGCCCTTCTACCCGGCGCTGCTGGCTGGCCTGGGCAAGGTGTTCGGCCTCTCATACACCCTGGGCCGCGCCGTATCGGTGCTCGCCTTCACCGGCTGCCTGGCCCTGCTCTTCCGCGCTGTGCAGCGCCAGACCGGCGGCGGCTGGCCCGGCGCCCTGTGGGGCCTGTGCGGCGCGGGCATCGCCGCCTCCTCCTTCAACCACACCTACGGCTGGTTCGACCTGGTGCGCAGCGACTCCCTCTACCTGCTGCTGGTCACCGCCTTCCTCTACCTGCTGATCTTCCACGCCAGGCGCAGCTACAAGGCCCTGATCGCGGCCGGCGTCATGGCGGGCGTGGCCTTCTTGACCAAGCAGACCGCCTCCATGTTCATCATCTTCTCCGGCGCCGCCTTCCTTATCATCTGCTGGCGCCGGCTCCCCCTGTACGTGGCCATCGTGGGCATCGTGGCCGGGGGCACTGTGCTGGCCTGGAACCACGCCTCCGACGGCTGGTTCTGGAAGTACATCTACGAGATGCACCAGGGCCACGACTTCTACTGGGACCGCATCTGGCCGGTGTCCGAGAAGAAGCTGTACGAGTTCTTCCCCTTCGTGGCCTACGTGCTGGGCGTCTGGGTGGTGGCCGCCCCCGTGGCCTGGATCCTGCGCCGCCGCTTCGACGGCTTCACCTTCTACTGGTTCCTGGTGGCCCTGTGCGGCGTGGCCATCAGCGCGGTGGGCTACGCCACCCAGTGGGCCTCCATGAACGCCTTCATCCCTGGCCTGATCTACCCCGGCGCCTTCGCCGCCCTGGCCGCCGGAGACCTGACCCGCAAGGTGGCTGGCGGGGAGGGCAAGACCTGGCGCTCCGTGGCCGCCTGCCTCACGGGGCTCGTGCTGGCCGGGGCCCTCTCATACCAGCTCTACACCCAGCGCTACGACACCGCGGCCCACCTGCCCGACGAGCGGGACCGCAAGACCGGCAGCGAGCTCATGCGCCGCATCGCGGCCATCCCTGGCCAGGTGCTGATGCCGTACCACCCGTTCTACCCCTACATGGCGGGCAAGCAGCCATCCTATCCCCAGATGGGCATCAACGATGTGACCCGCGCGGGGTACAACTTCCCCGATGACATCATCCAGCGGGCTGAGGACCGCTACTACGCGGCCATCATCCTGGATAACCCGCCGCAGGGGCGCTACGACTTCATCTTCAGCCAGTACAAGCTGGGGCACTACTTCCCCTGGAAGTCGGTGCCGCGGCCCATCTCGGGCTACAAGGTCAAGCCCACCTACCTGTTCGTGCCGCGGGGCAAGGAGGCAGCGCCCGCGGGCACCCGGCGGGTGTTCGACTTCGAGACGGGCGACTACAAGGGCTGGACCGTGGAGGGCGACGCCTTCGCCGAGCAGCCGGCCCAGGGCTCGGTGTGGGGGCAGGGGCCGGTGGGCCCGTACGAGGGCAGCTTCTTCGCCAACTCCTACCACGGCGGCGACGGCAGCACCGGCCGCCTGGTCTCGCCCCCCTTCACCATCGACAAGCCGTGGGCCAGCTACCGCATCGGCGGCGGCGACCAGCGCGGCACCCTGGACATGGTACTGGTGGTGGGTGATGAGGTTATCCATCGCGACAGCGGCACCAACTCGGATATCATGCAGCAGCGCAGGGTCGACCTGAGCGCACACCTGGGCAAGGAGGCCCGGCTGGAGCTCATCGACCGCGCCACCGGCCCGTGGGGCCACCTGCTCTTCGACGAGCTGAGGCTGGAGATCAAGTGAGGGAGGGCGGCAAAAGAACCGGTATCCCGGGCTGGGTGATCAACCTGGTCATCGTGGGGCTTTTCTGCGCCGGGGTAGCGGGGGTGCTGCGCTGGCGGGCGGCCCAGTTCGAGGGGTACGGCCTGGCCGGCACTTACTACGAGGGCCGCGACTGGAAGGGGAAGGTGTTCCACCGCTCGGTGGACGCGTTCATCGACTTCGACGACAAGCGCCACGAGCTGTTCAACCGCCATGTCTTCTCCGTGGAGTGGACCGGCAGCATCGTGCTGCGCCGCTCCGGGCGCTACTCCTTCGCCACCGAGTCGGACGACGGCTCCTGGATCATGCTGGGCGACAAGGTGGTGCTGGACAACGGGGGCACCCACGGGGCCAAGCGCAAGGAGCAGGCCCACATGCTCAAGGCGGGGGTGCACTCCTTCAAGGTGCGCTACTTCCAGGCCGGCGTCGGGGCCAAGATGCGCGTCTTCTGGAGCCCGGCCGGCCGCCGCGGGGGATTGGAGTACATCTCCCCCACGCTGCTGCGTCCGGTGACGCCGGATCAGGTGGACCCTCACACCACTTACGACGTGCCTCCGCGGGACTGGCCCTCGGTGGTGATGCTGGCGCTGCTCGCCCTGGCCGCCGTGCTCGGGTTCTTGCGGGGGCCCGTGGGGCGGGGCGTGCGCGCCGTGCTCGGCTCTCGCCAGGGGCGCATTGACACCGTGGTCTTCCTGGCGCTCTTCGCCGCGGCCCTGTCGGTGCGCATGTACGAGCTGGACGCCGCCGGCCGCACCTGGGACGAGGACGTGTACTGGGCGGCCGGCCGCAACTACGTGCAGAACCTGCTCGCCGGCGACTTCCGCGCCGAGTCGTGGGCCTGGAACAACGAGCACCCCGGCCTGGGCAAGTGGCTCTACGGGCCGGGCACGCTGCTCATGGATCGCTTCCACGCGTCCCGGGCCACGGCCGCCATCATCGGCGCCCTCACCTGCGCGCTGCTCTTCCTGGTGGGCCGCGACCTGCTCAACCGGCGCGTGGGCCTGCTCGGCGCGGGCCTGGCCATGGTGACGCCCCACCTGCTGGCCCACCACAAGATCCTCGGGCTGGAGGCGCCCAGCGGCCTGTTCTATTTGCTCACCATCTGGTTCTTCTTCCGCACCCTCCGGAAGGAGGGGAACAACGGCTACCACCTGGCGGCAGGACTTTGCGCGGGGCTGTTGATCTCCACCCGGGTAAGCAACCTGTCGGTGATGGTGGTAATAGGCGTGCTCTACCTGGCGCTCAACTGGCGCACCATCCGGCGCGAGGGGCGCTTCCCGGTGCCGGTAACGCTGGGGATGGCCCCGGTGCTGGCCCTGTTCACCTTCTTCCTGGTCTGGCCCTACCTGTGGGAAAACCCCATGAAGCACCTGGGCGACATGCTGGTGCACTGGGACACGGACAAGTACCTGGAGTGGTTCTTCGGCAAGAAGCAGAAGCCGCCCTGGTTCTACTTCCCGCTCTACTTCTCCATGACCATGCCGGTGGCCGTGCTCGGCGCCTGGGCCGTGGGCCTGGCGCGGGTGGCATGGCGCCGGGACCTGGGGCACATCACCCTGCTGCTCTGGTTCCTCGCCCCCTACGTGGTGATGCTCTCGCCCCTGGCCCGGGACGGTGTGCGCTACCTGGTGCCGTCGCTGCTGGCCGCCTGCCTCATGGCCGCGGCGGGTTTGGAGTGGTTGGCAGTGGGCGCCGCCCGCGTGGTCCGCCGCGCCCGCCTGGCCACCCCGGTTTCCGCCTTCGGCGGGGCGGCCCTCTGCTTCTACAGCCTCTGGTGCGGCTCCACCGTGCACCCGTACTACCTGGACTACTACAACGAGCTCACCGGCGGCCCGGCCAAGGTGGCCAAGAACCACACCTTCGAGATCGGCTGGTGGGGCGAGGGGATCAAGGAGGCGTGCGACTACATCGGCCGCGTGGCGCCTCTGGGATCGCGGGTCTGGGGTTACGTGCACCCGACCCATGTCATCGCCCTGCGCGAGGACCTGCGGCGAGTCAACGGCCCGGGGCAGGCCGAGTACATCATCTTCAACGACCTGTTCAACAGCCGGCCCAAGATGCCCCAGCACCGCCTGATCTATGTGGTGCGCGCCGCCGGGGCGCCCCTGGTCTGGGTCTACGAGCGGGCCGGCATTCAAGGATCGACACACCAATAACTGGAGGAATAGCGATGAGCGACGATACCCTGCGCGCGGATGTGAACCGGATCTGGCCCGAGATCGCCTGGATCAAGGACGATGACCTGAGGGAGAAGACGACCCGGGTGTGGATGGCAGCCCTGGAGCAAAGCCCCCTCACCGCCGACGACCTGGAGACCATCCCCTTCACCCTGCTCACCGAGGACGCGGCCACGGTCTCCTTCATGGCCCACAAGCGCAGCGTGGTGCACATCAGCCGCGACGCCGCCCTCAAGATCAAGGAGTTCTACGGCGACGCCCTGCCCATCGACATGGACACCCTCATCGCCGGCGCCATCCTCATCGACGTGGGCAAGTTGCTGGAGTACGAGCTGGTGGACGGCAAGGCCAAGCAGAGCAAGCGCGGCGCCTACATCCGCCACCCCTTCTCCGGCGTGTACCTGACCATGGAGTTCGGCCTGCCCGACGCGGTCTCCCACATGGTGGGCACCCACGCCAAGGAGGGGAGCCTGGGCAAGCGCACGGTGGAGTCCCAGATCGTGCACCACGCCGACTTCATGACCTTCGAGCCGTTTGTGGAGCGGCTATAGGGGTGGCGCAAATGAGGGGGGGAGGCTCCAGGAGAGCTTATAAGACCGTAAGATCTGGGCTGCTGACAATAGCCCTGGCCACAGGGCTCTGCCTCGGGGCATGCAGCGGCGACGGCACAGGAAGCGCTGGTAACGACAGCGGCCCCGGCCAGGACGTTGGGGTTGTCAATCCTCCCAGTTGCGAGGCCAGGTGCCGCGCAAAGAGCCCCTACCTCTGCGTGACCACCACCCTGTCGGGCACAAGCATGTGCGTGGAGTGCCTCACAGATGAGCATTGCATCAGCAACCCGGGCGCCCTGGGTACGAAGTGTGATACGGCCAGCAACTACTGCACCTGTGACAAGGACACCGATTGCGCAGGCAAGACACACGGCTCCAGGTGCGACAGCACGTACAAGATGTGTTCTTGCGGCAGCGACGCCCACTGCCAGGCCCCCTGGAAGTGTCTCGGCCAGGTCCTGGGCGCCCCGGTCTGTGCCAAGCCGTGCACAATGGACGCCGACTGCGCCAACACCTCTTTGAGCGAGTGCAACACGGCCACAGGCAGGTGCGTCGCCTGCAAGAAAGACAGCGACTGTCAGACCGGCGGTTCCCGGTACTGCTCCACCTCCCTGGGCGTGTGCATCCAGTGCAGGTCTGACGCCGACTGCACCGGTTCCTCCGCGCCGTACTGTGATGGCACCAGGGGCCTGTGCTCCCAGTGTGCCAAGGACTCCCATTGCACCGGATATGTCTGGGGCAACAGGTGCACCTCCAGCAGCCTCGGCGGGGTCTGCCGCTGCGCCACCAACGCGGACTGTGTGGGCAACCCCAACGGCCCCACCTGCCACACATCGACGGGCCGGTGCTCCTGTAAATCGGCCGCGGAGTGTACGGTCTCTCCGTACACAACATGCAATGACGCCGCCAGGGGCGCCAAGTTCAAGATCTGCCAGAAGCCGTGCAAGGCGGACGCGGATTGCACCTCCGACAAGTCCCTCATTTGCGAGAAGACAACGGGGCGGTGCGTGAGGTGCCTGACCTCGGCTGACTGCGACAAGCTGAAACACCCCTTCTGCTACAACCCGACGGGGGAGTGTGCTGCTTGCACCAAGGACGCGGATTGCGCGGCCAACCAGGACGGATCGGTCTGCAGCGGTGGATTCTGCACCTGCGCCAGCGACGCAGACTGTAAGGGCTCCCTGGCCTGGGGCCCCACCTGCAACAAGAACATGAAGCGCTGTGGTTGCTCCACAGACAAGGCGTGCGCCAGCAACAGCAACGGCCCCACGTGCAATACCAAGCTCCAGAAGTGCACCTGTGCCAAGGACAGTGAGTGCGGCAAGGCGCCGTATAGCAAATGCTCACCCCCTTACAGCACCGCCGAGTACAACCACTGCCAGAAGCCGTGCACCAAGCACAAGGATTGCGATGAAACCATCCAGTGCCTTGCCGGCGGAAAGTGCGGAGCCTGCAAAGGTGATAACGAGTGCCCCTACAACAAGCCGTCCTGCAGCGTAACCCTGGCCAGGTGCGTGGACTGTTTGACGTCGACAGATTGTGGGAGCACCAAGCAGTGCAGCGCATTATCAGGCCTGTGCGTCGACTGCCTCAATGACCAGGACTGCAATAGCAGCCTCGACGG
>CAZCFB010000059.1:0-28244 GCA_964497805.1 uncultured Kofleriaceae bacterium | reverse complement strand
GACCTCATGACTGCCAGTCATGCGCTCTCCCAGCTGAGCTACAGCCCCACGAGCGGAGAGATAGGTATCAGGATCGTTACGGGCTGTCAATGCCGTGGAGGCGGGATTTTTTTGGCTCAGGGCACCTTGAAGACGCGCACATGGTGCAGGGTCAGGGCCCGGTCCACGGCGGAGATGGCCAGCGCCCTGGCGAGTTGAGGATCCTTGGTGCAAGCCGCGGTGGTCCGCTGGATGATCTGCTTGCCGTTTTTGTCCAGGATCCTGCACACTTGATTGGTTCCGGTCCAGTAGCTCTGGATGAAGTAGGTTTCGCCTGCCTTGCCTGGGATTTTCGTCTCAGGGATGGAGAACCCCTGACACTTGGACACCAGCCGTAGCCCCGGGGCCTTGGCCGGGGAGGGGTCCTTCCAGATGCCGCAGTCGTAACGCGAGGCGCCCTTGTCTCTGGTGGTCCTGATCAGGACTGACCACTTGGAGCTACTGGAGAACACCCCAAGGGTCACCTTGGCCTCCACCAGGAACTTGGGCGTGGTCAGCGCCGCGGTCTTCTTCAGGGTCAGGGTGGCGTCGTCAATGGTGAGCTTTCCGCAAGCCCAGTTGGCGGGGTTGAAGCCGGAGGTGGACCAGACCGCGCCGGATCCAATGGGCGCGGCGGCGAAGTCCTCGTTGAGCAGCAGGCGGTTGCAGGAGGTGGACCAGGGGTCGCGGTCCACTTTGGCCGTTGAAGTCGAGTTGTTGGGCAGACCGTCGCAGTCCAGGTCGTGCTTTGTGCTCAGGCACTGTTTCTTACAGGTTTTGGCGGCCGGGTTGACGGTGGTGGCCGCACCGCAGCCTGCGTCCAGGACAAACGCCTTGTCCGTGATGACCTTGGCGTCCACCTTGACCTTGACGTCCACCTTGACCTTGGCGTCCACATTGACCTTGGCGTCCACCTTGGGCTTGGCGTCCGCTTTGGGCTTGGTGTCCGCCTTGGGCTTGGCAGCGTCGGGTGGCGGCTTCTTGCGATCCGCCTTCAGGTCCACTGGCGCCGCGTCAACAACGGCCGAGTCAGCCTCACGGTCCTCGTAGCGGTAGACCAGGTGGCACCCACCCAGGAAGGACAAGAGCAGCACAGGCGCCGCGAGCCGACTCACCGCTCCTCGCCCTCGTCCTCATGCACCCCGGTTGTGGTGGCCTCGAGCTCGCCCTTGTGCAGGCGCACGCGGATGGGGTCACCGGGGCTAACGGCGGCGGCCTCCTTTAGCAGCCCGCCCTCGCCATCGAAAACCAGGGAGTAGCCCCGAGCGAGGACTGCCAGGGGGCTCAGCGCGTGGAGCTGGGCGGCCCGCTCGGCGAGCCGGCGTTGCTCCTCATCCAGCTTGCGGCGCATGGCCTGCGCGGCGCGGGTACGCATGATGGAGAGCTCCGCGGCCAGCCGGCCCAGGCGGATCCGCGGCTCCTGGCGTGTGAGGCGCTCCGAGAGGCCCGCGAGCTCTCGTCGCCGTGTTGTCAGGGCCCTGGTCAGAGCCGCCTGCAGACGCGCCGTCTGCTCATCCAGGCGCTGGCGCCCGAGGCCGATGAGCCGGTCCGGCCGCTCCAGGCGCTCGCGCAGGCGGGAGAGTTGCAGGCTGGCCCGGTGGATCCGGTTGCGCGCCGCCCGGTCCAGGCGCCGCCTGGCCACCTCCAGCTTCTGCTGTAGCTCGGCCTTCTCGGGTACGGCCATCTCGGCCGCGTTTGACGGGGTCGCCGCGCGCCGGTCGGCCACGAAGTCGGCGATGGTGACGTCCACCTCGTGGCCCACGGCGGAGATCACCGGGGTCTGGCAGGCAGCGATGGCCCTGGCCACCACCTCCTCGTTGAAGGCCCACAGGTCCTCCAGGCTGCCGCCCCCCCGCCCGACGATGATCAGGTCCGCGCCCAGGCTGTCCGCCCTCTCCAGGGCGCCGGCGATCTCTCCGGCCGCCCCTTCGCCTTGAACCCTCGTGGGCGAGACCACCACCCGCAGCGGGAAGCGGGCGCGCAGCACCCTGAGGATGTCCTGCAGGGCGGCGCCGCTGGCCGAAGTGACCACGGCCACGGTGCGCGGCAGGCGCGGCAGGGGCTTCTTGCGCGCCTCGTCGAAGAGCCCCTCGGCGCCGAGCTTCGCCTTGAGCTGCTCGAAGGCGAGCTGCAACTCGCCGAGCCCAGCCGGCTCCGCGGTGCGGGCGTAGAACTGGAACTTGCCAGACCGCTCATAGATGCCCAGGTGACCGCGGCAGCGGAGCTGCAACCCCTGCTCCATCCGGAAACGCAGCCGCCGCGCGCTCCCCTTCCACATGACTACCGGCAAGGAGCACTTGTCGTCCTTCAGGTTGAAGTAGAGGTGCCCGGAGGCGGGCCTGCTCAGGCCGGAGACCTCGCCCTCCACCCAGATATCGCTGAAGCGCCCCTCCAGGGTTTTGGCCGCGGCGTGGACCAGCTGAGACACCGTGTGGACAGTGGGTGTGGGGGGCTCGGGGGCAGGGGCTGAGCCTTTGGCTGGTTCTGGGGCTGAGGCTGAAGCTGGCTCTGAGGCTGAGGCTGGTTCTGAGGCTGAGGCTGGTTTGGGCGCCGGATTGCGGGAGGGGGCGAGCCCCTCCCTTACAGGTTCCGGTTTACCGGCCAGGTCATCAAAGCTGAGCTGCAGGAGAGGCTCCTGCTCTTTCTTCTTCCTGGGCGTGGCCCACCTCCTCAACGCTGCCGGGCGTATGCCTCGACGTTCTCCTGGACGCTGGCCAGATCCCTGGCCGACTTGATCTTGAGCTGCCGAAACGCCTCCGCCAGACCACAGTACCCCCAACCATCCTTTCCCGGGCAGTAGACATACGCCGCCCCACCCGCCGCCAGGGTGACCTTGCCGTCGCCCCCCTCCTTTGAGGTGATCTTACCTGCTCTGGCCAGCTGATCCAGGGGGGCCAGCCGACCGCCCCCGGCAGCGAAATAATCCCGTGCTTCCTTGTACCTCGCCGCCTCCTTGCACCGCTGGAGCGCCCGGGCCCGGCGTGACTCCGGGTAGTGGGCTCGCACCAGGCGGCACACCTCCTTGAGCGCAGTGTGCCAGGAGATCAGGGACCAGCGGGAGTCCCTGTGGATCAGGTCAAAGACCTCGGCCCAGGCCTTTCCCTGCGCCGCTTTGACCATGCGCTGGTGGCACGCCGCGGGTGAGGCTGGCGGCCACTCCGGCTCAACCGATTGCGATGGTTTGCGGCAGGCGACCGCCGGCATGACCAGCAGCGCCGCCATGATGACGCGAAACATTCCCAACAAGATCAGCCGCCGGGCCAGCCGAGTCAACCTGGTAGCCGCAGCCAAGCCCTTGGAACCTTTTGGATCGGTGAGTTGTCCTAGTTCCTGTGGCTGTGGTATGCAAGTTCGACTCGCCGGGCGCCTCGCGCGCCCTATTGACCGGAAGTAAGAGATGAGCAAGGAACCAGAAACCGACCTGAATTCGCCGGAAGAGGCCCCGGCGGCAGACGCCCCCGAGGATCAGGGTGGCGATGCGGAGGAGGCGTTCTTCAACGCTCCCGAGGCCCCTGAACTGGATGACGACTACGTCGATCCAGAGCTGGTTGCCCTGCCCCGCCGCCGCCGCCGCCGTCGTCACCCCCTGGTTTCCTTGGCGGTGCTCCTGCTCAGCCTCTACCTGATCTGGTTCATCCGCACGGACCTGCTCTTCTTCGCGCAGTCCCGTACGCCGGCGGACAAGGGCAACGTGCAAGAGGCCCTGGCCAAGGGCACGCTGGAGCCGAACACCTACGTCCGGCTTACGGGCGCCCCGGACCGCAAGCACGCCCTGCTCCTGGAGGCGCGCTTCGGAGGGTTCGAGAGCTTCGTGCGCCTGCGCCGCGGCGGCAACCGCCTGTTCGTGCAGAGCCACCGTGAGAGCCGCTCCACGGACAAGGAGGTCACCTCCACCCACACGGGGCAGCTCGTCCGGTTCACCGACCTCCCCTACCACAAGGCGCTGCAGGCCAACTTCAAGGCCACCATGTCCACGCCCCACGACCTGGACTACGCCGCCATCAAGGTCCCCCTCTCCGGAAGCAAGGGCGGAACCGCCACCACCCTCACCGACCGCAAGGGCCTCCCGGCCGTGCTCGCCCCGGACAGCATGGTCTGGATCAACGTGGCCTTCCCCGGGGAGTGGGTGGTGCAGTTCAGCAAGCGCGCCTACGCCACCGCCGACGAGCCGAAGAAGGCCCTGGAGCACATCGAGCTCCCCTTCGCCGAGGACACCGAAAAGTCCCGCATGTTCCACCGCTTCGTGGTGTACGCCGACCCGGACCAGGCCCGGAAGCTGATCAACAACTTCAAGGACCGCTCCCTGCACGCCGGCGTCGTCCGGCGGCAGCTCAGTTACTCGGCCAACTGGGAGCAGCTCCGGGTGGAGGGTGACACGCTGATCATCGACTCCCGGGACCCCACCTTCCCCAGCCGCTTCGTGCTGGAGGGCGACAAGCTGAAGGCCGTGAAGGACAAGGTCGTGAAGGTCCCCGCCACCGGCGTGCTGTACATCACCACGAGCTCCCCCTTTGAGGTGGCGGACGACGCCCTGGTGGTGATCACCGATCGCGCGCCCGGGGACAGCTGGCACTACGCGCTGCTCGGGCTGATGCTGCTCATCTTCGCCGTGGCCAACGGCGCCATCCTGTTCATTCGCCTGCGGGAGCGGAGCCAGAAAAAGCCCGCCTGACCTGACCGTGTGTCATCCTTGAAATTCAAGCCGCCGGGCGTTCGGCGCCCGGCCACAGCGAGGCAAAGCCGAGCGAAGAAACAAGGCGGACCGAAGGTCCGCAGCGAATGTCCCGGGACATTCGCTGACAGGAGCAAAGCCATGATCCGGCTCTACGACACAGTGAAACGAGAGAAGACCCCCCTCACCCAGCGCCAGGAGGGGAAGGTGGGCATCTATGTCTGCGGACCCACCGTCTACGACATGTGCCACGTGGGCCACGCAAGGGTCTATGTCGCCTTTGACGTGGTGGTTCGCCACATGCGGCGGCGGGGGCTGGACGTCACCTACGTGCGCAACGTCACCGACGTGGACGACAAGATTATCAAACGCGCCGGCGAGGCGGATCCTCCCGACGATCCCATCGCCCTGTCCGCCCGCTTCACCGACGAGTTCCGTAAGGACATGGACGCGCTGGGCAACCGCACCCCGGACCACGAGCCCAAGGTGAGCGATCATGTGCCGGACATCGTGAAGCTCATCGAGGAGATCATCGCCGCCGGGCACGCCTACGAGGCCGAGGGGGACGTCTACTTCTCGGTGGAGAGTTTCCCCGAGTACGGGGTCCTCTCCCGGCGCAACCTGGACGATCTGCGCGCCGGCGCCCGGGTGGAGGTGGACCAGCGCAAGCGCGGCCCCCTGGACTTCGCCCTCTGGAAGGCGGCCAAGCCCGGCGAGCCATCATGGGAGAGCCCCTGGGGGCCCGGCCGCCCCGGGTGGCACATCGAGTGCTCTGCCATGAGCTCCCGCTACCTGGGGGAGAGCTTCGACATCCATGGCGGCGGCATGGACCTGATCTTCCCGCACCACGAGAACGAGATCGCCCAGTCCCGGGCGGTGAGCGGCCCGGGGACCTACGCCCAGCACTGGATGCACAACGGCTTCATCAACGTGCGCACGACCACCAATGAAGAGGAGAAGATGTCCAAGTCCCTGGGCAACTTCTTCACCATCCGGGAGGTGCTCACGCGCCACGAGCCCGAGGCCCTGCGCCTCTTCCTGCTCGGCACTCACTATCGCAAGCCGCTCTCCTTTGAGCTGGACCGCACCGGCGGCGACGTGCGCTTCGCCAGCCTCGAGGACGCGGAGCAGCGCCTCACCTACGCCTACGGCACCCTGGCCCGCCTCCGTGAGGCCCTCTCGGTGGGCAAGGAGTATGGCCCCGGCCCCGTCGTGGAGCCGTCGGACACCTTCCTTGAGCGGTTCGAGCAAGCCCTGGACGACGACTTCAACACCGCGGCCGCGGTGGGGCTCACCTCGGAGCTACTCACCCTGGCCAACAAGCTGCTGGATTCGCCCAAGAGCGCGCCCAAGGATCAGCGCCGGCGCACCCTGCGCCTGACCCTCGAGGCGTTCGAGCAAGTGAGCGACGCGCTGGGGATCTTCGGTCAGGACCCCGCGGCCTTCCTGGAGCGGCGCCGCGCCGAGCTGTGCCGCGCCCGGGACATCGATCCTGCCCGGGTGGAGGAGGCCATCGTCAAGCGCAATGAGGCGCGAAAGGCCAAGGACTTCCAGATGGCGGATCAGCTGCGCCAGGAGCTGACGGACATGGGTGTTGAGCTCATGGACGGGCCGGCCGGAACCACCTGGCGGGTGGTGGACGCGTAGCCAGGCTTGGCTCGCGCGGATGAAGCGACGGCCTACTCCTTCCCCTTCTCCTGATCGTTCAGGTACTCCAGGATCACTTCGTCGAGGGTCCGTTCTCCGCCGGCGCCGACTTGCGCTTGCTGCGGTGGCGCGCCCCCGGGGGCGGGGCGGCGCTGACCTGGCCTGGCCTGGATTGAGCCGGCCTGCGGGCCTGGCCGCTGCTCACCACGGGGCTGGGTCGCTGGACGTCGGCCGGCCTGCTGCGGCTGCCCGCGGCGAGGCGGCGGCCCCTTGGGGCGTCCCTGACCGAGGACCACATTCTTGCTCACCTTGACGCCCGGCTTGCTCGCAGGCGCGCCCGGCCTGGGGGGGGTGGTGGGTGCGCGGCGCGAGTTCTGCTCGACAGTGGAAACCCTGCGCATGGTGGGCTGTGGGCCGCCGCCATTCTGCTGGCGCCAGGTGCCGGTGGCGCGGGCCCCTCCGCCCTGACGGGAGGTCCCCTGAGCCCGGGGCTGCTGGCTGGGTACGCTCACGGCCGGGGTGGTGGCAGACGAGCGCCTGCGCGGCGCCGAGTAACGCTGGGGCGAGGAAACCGAGGGGTAGCGGCCGGGCCCACCCGGCTGGGGAGGCGGCGGCTGGCCCGTACCTTGAGGAGGCACCACAGGGCGGCCGCGCGCTGGCGCGATGGGGTACTGGCCCGAGGGGGTTCGGGGGATATCCGCGGTCCCGGGCTGCCCCACGCCGCCCGGGTTTCCATGCGGCGCCTTCAGGTCCAGGGTGGCCTGTTGACGGGGCTGGCCCTGCTGTCCTCCCCCCACGATGGGGTAGGAGATGGCGCTGGGGCTCCTGGGCTGCCCGCCGCGGCTCGCGCGCTCCCGCGCCTCCTGTTCGAGCAGGGAGCGGGTTCCCATCTGCGCCGTGGGGCCTGATGCGCGCCCGGGCCCGGGCTGGGGCGGCGGTGTGTGAGGGGCGGGGGTTCCGGGGCTGCCCTGGCGGGGCTTGGCCGGGATGGGCACCTGAGTCTCAGGCACGGTGGGGCGGACATCCCGCTGTACCGGCGCTTCGGGCTGCTCAAAGGAAGCCTCGGTGGGGTCGAAGGGCATGGTCGCCACCGGGATGGTATCCCGGGGCATACGCCCGCCACCCTGCTCCTCGGCGGACTCCACCCGCTGGTAGTAGCCGGAGCCGCCGCGCGTGCGGATCACCCGGCTGCTGCTATGGGTTGGGTGGGCTCCGGGCGCGGACGTTGGCTGGTGCGCGGGAGTTGGACGGGGCGCGGGCGCTGAACGGGGCGCGGGCGTTGGACGGGGCGCGGGCTTTGGCGGCGGGGAGGCCACCGCCACGCGGGGCGGGCTCTCCGCGGGTGCTTCCTCCTTCTTGGGAGCGGCCCTCAGCTCCCTGGAGCCCTCAGCCTCGGTGAGATCTGTAAAGGAGTCGGCAAAGCTGGGCTCCTTCTGGCCGGTGTCCTCGTTTTGCTGGAACGCGTCCGGCTCCGGATCCTCGCCACCGGGGTCCGTTTCCAGGGTGGCGGGGGTGTCTTCACCGGCCTCGGCGAAAATGTCGCTCTCGCTGACATAGCTGGGCGCACCCGACTCGTCCTCGCCCTTCTCTTCAGGCTCCCCGGTGTCGTCCTGGAACACATCGTACTGGATGGTGGGGGCTTCCGGATCGTCCACGGACATGTCCCCGGAAGGCGGGTAACCGAGCATATCTTGCTCAACCGCCTCGTGGTCGCCAGAGACGGTGTAGCCCTCTTCCACTCCGCGGGCGTCAAACAGCTCTTCGTCGCTGGCGTTCTCCAGGTCATATCGCCCGCCGATGGCGTCCTCGGGGTAGTCCAGCTCCAGCCAGTCAGCGGCGGACCCTGCCGCCACCTCGGGCTCCTCTTCGGACTGCTCCACGGGACGGTCGCGATGCGGCACGGGAGTCTGGCCGGTGACCTCCATGGACACCTCACCGAAGGCGCTCTCGGTGTCCTCTCTGACCTCATCCAGGCTGAGGTCCTTGTTGCCGTCGAGGGTGACCTCGAAGGCCTCGAATGTCTCCTCCTCGCGCGCTTCGGGTGATGACCATTCAGCAGCGCCGAGAGCTTCCTGGCGTTCCTTCTTGATTACATCGTCCACCGACGGCACGTCGGCGGTGCCTCCGCTCATCTCGAAGTCAAAGGACTCCTCATCGTCGGAGCTCTCCTCCGTCTGGAAGTCAGGATCAGCGGCGCGCTCCTCGGCGTCTGCCTCATCCAGGTCCTCGACCATCTGGTCCAGGCCATCCATGGAGGTGTAGACGTCGTCGTCTACATTGACTGCCTCGGCGTCCGCGTACACCTGGTCCAGGACATTCTCGTCGAGGACTTCCTTGTCGATCTCCTCGTCGAAGGCGGGTACGGCAGCGGCCTCGGCTTCAGCGGCTTCAACGGCTTCAGCTTCAGCTTCAGCTTCGGCGGCAGCAGCGGCTTCAGCTTCAGCTTCAGCTTCGGCGGCAGCAGCGGCTTCGGCTTCGGCTTCGGCTTCGGCTTCGGCTTCAGCGACCTCGGCTTCGGCTTCGGCGGCTTCGGCTTCGGCTTCGGCAGCCTCGGCTTCGGCTTCAGCGGCAGCAGCAGCCTCCGCGTCGGCTTCGGCGTCGGCCGCCGCCGGGTCGGCGTCCGCGGCCGCGTGCGCCGCCTCGGCTGCTGCTGCTTCTGCGTCGTCTTCGTCTTCGGCTGCGGCTGCTTCGGCTTCGGCTTCAGCTTCTTCGGCCTCGGCTTCGGCTTCGGCTTCGGCGGCCTCGGCTTCGGCCTCGGCTTCGGCTTCAGCCTCCTCCGGAGCCTCCGCTTCCTCGGGCTGGACGATCATCACCGGCGCCGACAGCTCCTCCTCCGGATCCAGCGAGCCGAGGTATGTAACGATCTTGTCGTCCAGGTCTCCGTGGATGAGCGCCTTCATCAAGGACTTGTGCTGGTCCTGCATCATCGCCTTGACGGTCTTTCTGTGGTCGGGCTCCTCCAGGAGATCGCCGTAGTCGGTCTTGGCCGACTCGATGATCATGCCGCCGTGGAAAAGGTGAGTGTCCACGCGCGGGTTGTCGGTACCCGAATCCTCGGTCTGTACGTGGTACCGACGGTGTCGGTAGTTCACGTTGTGGTTGTAGCCAGCAAGTGGCGGCCGAGAACTCATTTCCTGACGAGCACCTTTTGGGCTGTCCCCCGACCGGGTATGGCAGGGGGCTGCGCGTACACGTACAGCGCGGCCGCTCACACCAAAACCGAGCGGATTCCGTGATCAGTCTAAGACTTAACGTCTACAAGAGCATTAGCTAATTTTCTGCTCTCTTCCAACTCCTTCGCTTTATTCACCTCCCTGTTTTTGTTTTCTTCCTTACATATAATAACACTCTTACTGATTCGTCGCCACGATGCCGGGGGAGGATCTCTGCCAGAGAACAGTACTCCTCAGGGATGACAACCGAACAAAGGGGTGGGACAATGCGTCCTTCCAAGGCACCCACGTTTCAGCGGATCAAGGAGCCATGACAAGCGAAATCAGCGAAAAGGAATTCATCCAGCGCGTCAGGGAGTTGCTCGTCAACCTCCCCTACGATCTCAAAGTTTTCTTCGAGGCCATCACCGATGAGAACCTCCCCATGGAGGCTCGCAAGGTCGCGGCCGGCGCCATTATTTACTGCCTTCACCCCTCGGATCCGATCCCCGATTCCGCGGGAATCCTCGGATTCGTCGACGACGTGACCGTGGTCAAGATCGCCCTGAGCCGGCTCATCGAGCTGGGTGGCGAGGACGCCACCGAGTACCCCCGTCGCTTCACCGAGCAGTTCGACGGCCTCGAGGAAGACCTGGCCCTGATCCGTGGCTACCTGGGCGAGAACATGGAGTGGCTCGAGAAGCGCGTCCGGGAGCGCCTGCCCAACAACCGCTACAAGGGCAAGACCACCCAGGAGTATCTCGAAGACGATGAGGCCCAGGAGTTCCTCTACTCGGAGGGCCTGGCCTTCACCACCGACTACGAGATCGACGAGGAGGAGGCGGCCAAGCTGGTGAGCGGCGCGGCGGTGGTTGAGGTCTTTCGCCAGCGCAAGGAGGTGGAGGACAAGCGCCTCCCCACCTGATCCGCTACCCTCTCTCTCCAGGTGACAAATCCAGCCACAGAGCAGGCCATCGGAGTCTTCGATTCCGGGCTTGGCGGCTTGACCGTTGTCCGGGCCCTCAGGGAGGCCTTGCCCGGTGAGCACCTCGTCTACCTCGGGGACACCGCCCGGGTCCCGTACGGCACCAAGTCCGGGGACACGGTGGTGCGGTACTCGCTCCAGATCGCCAGCTTCCTGCTGGACAAGGGCATCAAGTACCTCCTGGTTGCCTGCAATACCGCGTCGGCCCACGCCCTGGAAGCCCTGCGGCAGGAGGTGCCGGTGCCGGTCATGGGGGTGGTTGAGCCCGGCGCCCAGGTGGCGGCCGAAACCACCCGCACAGGTCAGGTCGGCGTCATCGGTACCCAGGGGACCATCGAGTCCGGGGCCTACCACAACGCCATCCACGGCCGCGCCGGATCCATCTCGGTGTTCGGCCAGGCGTGCGGCCTGCTGGTGCCGCTTGCCGAGGAGGGGTGGTTGGAGCACCCGGTCACCGAGCAGGTGGCCAGCCACTACCTCACCGAGCTGCGCACTTCATCCGGCGACCTGGACACCATCGTGCTGGGGTGCACCCACTACCCGCTGCTCAAGCCCCTGCTCGCGAGGCAGGCGGAGCGGGTGTTCGGCCACCCGGTGGCGCTGGTGGACTCCGCCGAGGCGGTCTCCGGAGCCGTGGCAGAGGACCTGGCCAGGCGCGGGTTGTTGAGGGCCGAGGCCGACGGGGACAGCGCCGCCCGGGGCAATGTGCGCCTCTTCTTCACTGACGTCTGCCGCTTCGGCGAGGTGGCCGAGCGGTTCATGGGCGAAGATGTCCCACCGCCCGAGCAGGCGGACCTGTAGCGGACAACGGTAGCCAGGATGACCTCACCAGCCTCCATCGCCCTCGACATCGCCGTCTCTATCGCCTCAGGTGAGCCCCTCCCTGACGCCGCGGCCACCGATCAGGTCCGCCTCATCGCCGAGGATGTGGCCAAGCTCCCACCAGAGACGCAGCGTCGTGGGCTGGAGAAGATACTGATGGCCTCCGAGGTGGGCGCCGCGCTGCAGTGGCTGCACGACGCTGGCATTCTGGCCCTGGTGCTCCCGGATCTGGAGGCCACCGTCGAGTTCACCCAGGAGGTCGGGCGGCGTCACAAGGACGTGTGGAAGCACACCAAGCAGGTCATCGCCCAGGCCCCGCAGATCCCCGAGGTGCGCTGGGCAGCCCTGTTCCACGACATCGGCAAGGTGCCGACCCGCGCCTTCACCGACGAGGGGAAGGTGACCTTCCACGGGCACGCAGAGGTGGGCGCCAGGATGTTTGACCGTGTGGCCAGGCGGCTGCAAATCACAGGCTCCAGCCGGGCGGAGATCCGCTTCCTGATCCAGCAGCACCTCCGGGCAAACCAGTATGACGGCACCTGGACCGACTCGGCGGTGCGCCGCTTCGACCGCGAGATGGGCGAGCACCTGGACCACCTGCTCCTCCTCTCCCGCGCGGACATCACCTCGGCCCGGCCCCACAAGGTGAAGCGGGCCAGGGCCCAGCTAGACGAGCTATGGCAGCGGATTCAAGCCATCCGCGAGCTCGACAGCCAGGTCCCTCCCCTCCCCACCGGGCTGGGCAACGAGATCATGCAGCGCTTCAAGTTGGAGCCAGGGCGACGCATCGGGGACATAAAGCGCGCCCTGGAGCACGCCATCGACGAGGGCAAGCTCCAGCCCCACCAGGAGCCGGCGGTGTACCTGGATTACATCGAAGAGAATTTGCTGAATGGATGAAGCTGAGAGGACCTCAGCTCTCGACTCTCGACTCTCGACTCTCGACTGAACGCGAAGCGTCCCTCAGAACTTGCTGCAGGCCTCGTTGACGCCCTTCTTGCAGGCCTTGGCGTAGGCGAAGCCGGCTTGAGCCGCGTCCCCCAGGCCGGCGTGGGCCTCGCCCATGTAGTACCAGCCCTTGTCGAAGGAGGGGTTGTCCCGGAGGCCAACCTTCAGCTTGAGGAGCAGGGGCTTGTACTCCTTCCGCGCCAGGGCGCAGCGGGCATAGCCTTCGTAGGCGCTGAGGTCAAACGGGTCTTTTTTGATGCTGGCCAGGTCCTTGTCGCAGTTGGCCGGCACGGGGCCGGGGGTGGGAGCGGGTCGGGGCGCGGGATCGGGCGCGGGCTCAGGTTCAGGGGCGGGCTCGGGCGCCGGTTCGGGATCCTTGGCCGGAGCCGGCTCGGGCGCGGGATCGGGCGCCGGCGTCGGGGTGGCGAGCACAGGGGCGCCAGGCTCGGCGTCAGCGGGTTCCAGCTCGGTGGGCTCTGGCTCTGGCTTGTCCACGGGAGCGGGGGGCTCCACCGGCACGTCCGGGTCCTTGCCCTTGGGCGCCTCGCCTCCGTCCAGCGCCGCCACGCGCGCCCTGGCCTTCTCCACCCACACCTCCTGGCCAGACCGGTTTTCCTTCTTGATGTAGGAGCTGTACGCCTGCACCGCAGCCAGGCGGTCGCCGATCTCCTCAAAGCAGAGGCCCATGCCAAAGTAGGGATCTGCCTCATCGGGCTTGTTCAAAGCGAACTGGCGGTAGCGGGCGATGGCCGCCTCGCACTGGCCGTCCTTTCTCAACCCCACGGCCAGGTGGTACAGGGCGTCCCATCGCTGGGCGTCGTTCTCCAGCACTCGCTGGCTCCAGGCGATGATGTCCACGAATCGCCCCTGGACGCGCAGGATCGCCATGTAGTGCTCGAATAGCTCCTGATTGTCCAGGTTTGAGCCCATGGCGCGGTTGCACCGGTCAGTGGCCACCTGGCCCACGTCCTCGCTGACGGGCGTCTCCAGGCACTGGGTCGTCTGGCCAAAGCAGCCACCGGCCAGGACCGATAGAGCCACACAAAATAGGATGAGAGATCTCACGATCACACCTCGAGTCATAATAATCCCCCGCAATACGGCGCGATTATAACGCCCTTGTCAAGCGGACGCGACTTCAGCAGGCCTTGTGCGGTTTCACCTATACTAGTGGCCAGATCAACCATGGAGGGGACATGAACCGCCCGAATAGTCACGGAAACCTGGCCAGGCTGGCCTTGGTGGCGCTCCTGACCAGTGCAGCCTGCTCTGATGACAAGGCCCAGGATGGCGGAGATTCCGGCGCCAGCCAGGATGTTACAGCCCCCCAGGACTACAAGCCGTTGCCCGAGGGGTGGCCCCGTTACAAGTGCACGAAGCCGGGCAAGGCCTGTAACGCCCACGACCCGTGCGCCATCAACCCGATCTGCGGCAAGGACCTCATCTGCCGGCCCGAGAGAATGATGAACTGCGACGACGGGCTCGCCTGCACCACCGACATCTGCGCCAGCGCGGGGGTGTGTAAGAACAACCCCAAGCCGGGCTCCTGCAAGATCGGCGTGCGGGTGCCCAAGGGGACCAAATGCTCCGGGGTCAAGATGGACGCGGGCACGCCCACCGAGGCCGGCGCCGACGCCAGCGGCGTGGCCATGGAGACCATCTTTTGCTGCTTCAGCAAGGGAGACAAGAAGCCGGGCGATCCGTGCATGGCCTGCCAGCCCACCACCGACGACGCCGGGGTTTCCAGCAACAACACCCGATGGAGCGGCGCGTCCGGCGGGTCCTGCGACGACGGCAATCAGTGCACCAAGAGCGACGCCTGCCAGGGCGGCACCTGCAAGGGGATCAGCTTCGCCTCCCTCTGTTCTGACGGCTACGGCTGCACCAAGGACATCTGCGACGGAAAGGGCGGGTGCCTGGGCAACACCCTCATGTCTGGCTTTTGCCTGATCAACGCCACCTGCTACAAGGACGGCACCAATAACCCGTCCGGCGCCTGCGGCACCTGCGACACCAGCAAGAGCACCTCCACCTGGACCACCATCTCCAACGCCTGCCTGATCAACGGCAAGTGCTACTCCAAGGGGCAGAAGAACACCAACGGCTGCGGCATCTGTGACCCGAGCCAGAGCACCTCTGCCTGGTCGCCGGTGAAGAACACCTGCCTCATCGCCGGCAAGTGCCACATCGCCAAGACCAAGCATGCGGGGGGCTGCGCCGAGTGCGATCCGGCCAAGAGCGGCACGACCTGGACCGTGATCGGCGCCACCCACTGCCTCATCGATAACAAGTGCGTCGCATCCGGCACCAAGCACCCGGGCGGATGTCACAAGTGCGACCCGGCCAAGAGCAAGACCGGCTGGACCGGCCTGGGCGGGGCGTGCGGCAAGTGCCTGCCGTTCAAGGGCACCATCGGCGCGGCCTGCACAACGGCCAACCAGGCCACCAAGTGCGGCACCAGCGGCCTCTGCCTGCTGACCCAGACCAACGGCGGTGTCTGCACCCAGTACTGCACCGCGGACAACCCAGCCACCTCCATCAACGAAGACACCTGCCCCAACAAGCCGGCCAACGAGTGCGCCCCTATCCCCCTGAGCAGCGGCAAGACCTCCTACTTCTGCGTACGCAAGTGCAGCCCCTACATCGGCTGCAACGAGTGCGAGAGCTCGCTGCTCTGCCACCCGCAGTCCGGCTCCCTCATCGGGCTACCTGGCAAGGGGGTTTGCCTGCTCTACAAGTCCACCAACGGCTGCGCCAAGAACAGCGACTGCGCCGTCACCACCGGAAAATCTTGCAACACCAAGTCGGGCGGCTGCCCGTCGGGTCAGACCTGCCAGGCCCTGGCCCAGGACACCACCTGGAGTTCGGCGGGCACCTGCGTCAAGGACGGCGTCTGCGACACGGTGAGCGGCCTGTGCAAGCCGAAGTCCACGGGCACGTCGTCCGCCGAGGTGGGCGATCCGTGCGCCGGCGACAACGAGTGCGCGGCGGGGCAGACCTGCCTGCAGGAGTTCAACGAGAAGACGCTGCGCAAGCCCGGCGGCTACAGCTGCACCTACGGCACCGAGTGCTGCTCCGGCACCTGCACCAACAAGAGCTGCGTCGGCGGCAACTGCGACCTGCTCTGGCGCAACGGCTACTGCGCCATCTCAAACTGCATTTTCTCCAAGACCCTCACAAACGCGGCGTGCCCGTCGGGGACGCTGTGCAACCGGGCCTATCGCACCGGCCTGTGCCAGCCCACCTGCTCCCTGAACAAGGCCAGCGACTGCCGGGGCCAGACCAAGGACCTTTACGGCGACTACGAGTGCCGGGACTGGAGCCAGGTCACCTACAGCCACGGCAAGGCGTCCACCGGGCCGGTGTGCGACCTCGGCCCGCTCATGCCCTGCTCCTCCACCTCCGCCACCGGCACCATCAAGAAGTGCGAGGTGTTCGGCGACAAGACCAACTCCACGGCCATGCACTGCCGGGACCTGAAGGGGAACAAGCTCTCCAACCCGCAGCACGCCAGCGGCTACTGCCTGGACAAGACCGCCTCCGGCCCCATCATGGGCGCCAAGGATGGAGGCGTGGCCACCGATTGATGGTAAAAGGGGGCATGCAACCCGAAATCCCCGACCTCACCATCCCGACCCTCGGCCCGTGCCGCGAGCCTTCCCCCCTGGGGCTCTCCACCGTGCCGGACGATTGCATCGCCGACTTCACCCAGGACGACGCCAAGGTGGTCTTTGACCATGGGGGCACCGACACCGACACCGCCTTCGAGGCCGCGGGGCCGCGCCAGCAGATCTACTTCAAGGGCAACAAGGTGCGGGCCGGCGTGGTCACTTGCGGCGGGCTCTGCCCCGGCATGAACAACGTGATCCGCGGCATCGTGATGCAGCTCTGGTATGCCTACGGTTGCCGGGAAATCATCGGGTTCCGCTTCGGCTACCAGGGGATGGCCCAGGAGCCGAAGGTGCGGCCCGATGTCCTGACCCCGGAGGGCGTGCGTGACATCCACCTGATGGGCGGCACGGTGCTCGGATCATCCAGGGGGAACCCGCCCACCGCCGAGATGGTGGACACCCTCCAGCGGCTCAAGCTGGACGTCATCTTTATCATCGGCGGCGACGGCACCATGCGCGGGGCCGGCGCCATCCATGAGGAGGTCCAGCGCCGCGGGGCGGAGATCGCCGTGGTGGGCGTACCCAAGACCATCGACAACGACCTGCTCTACATCGAGCGCACCTTCGGCTACGACACCGCCGTGTCCATCGCCAGCCAGGCCCTCCAGGCGGCGCACACCGAGGCGCGGGGGGCGCCCAACGGAGTGGGGCTCGTGCGGCTCATGGGCCGCCACTCAGGCTTCATCACCGCGTCGGCCACCCTGGCGGCCCGGGAGGTGAACCTGACCCTTGTGCCGGAGCTGCCCTTTGATCTGCACGGCGAGCACGGGGTGCTCAGCTGGCTCCGGCAACGCATCGAGCAGCGAGGGCACGCGCTGGTGGTTGTGGCTGAGGGCGCGGGCCAGCGCCACCTGGATGGCACCGACGAGCAGGACGCCGGGGGCAACAAGAAGCTGGCCGATGTGGGCACCTTCCTGCGCGACACCTTCAAGCGGGAGCTAAAGGACCAGGGCATCAACCTCAAGTACATCGATCCGAGCTACATTATTCGGGCCGCGCCGGCCAACCCGGCCGACGCCATTTTCTGCGGCCAGCTCGCCGAGGACGCCGTGCACGCGGCCATGGCCGGGCGCACCGGCCTGGTGGTGGGGCTCTGGCTGGGTCGCTTCACCCATGTGCCCCTGGCCGCCGTAACCTCCGGACGCAAGCTGATCTCCCTGGACGGCACCCTCTGGCGCAGCGTGGTTGAAACCACGGGCCAGCCCGCCATCCTGCGAGGAACTTGAGCCTGAGGCCCACTTGGAAGAAAATACCCCCGAGATGCTGAACCGTCTGTCCCTGCTGATCTGTTGCACCATCCTCCTTTCAGGTTGTCCCCCCATGGACCTGGGCGAGGCACCCTTCCTCTGTAACAACGGGGATCCCGAGTGTCCCCTGGGATACGAGTGCAGTGGCAAGATCTGCGTGAAGGAGGGCTCATCCTACGGCAAGGACGCCGGCGGAGACGGCCCGGCCGACGCCCTGACAGGGGACTGGGACGGGATCACCCCGGGCGACATGAACATGACCGACGCGGAGGGCGGAACCCCGCCAGACTATGGCGTCTCCACGGTGAAGCTGATCATCACCGAGATCATGGCCGACCCGGACGCCTCGAGCGACGACAAGGGCGAGTGGATCGAGGTGTACAATCCGGGCTCGCAGAACATCAACATCAACGGCTGGACCATCAAGGACACCGGCGGCGAGGAGCACAAGCTCAAGAACCCCGGCCCGCTCTGGGTCCCGGCCACGGGGTACCTGGTCCTCGGCCGCACCACCAACACCAACGACAACGGCGGCACCCCGGTTGCGTACGCCTACGACAAGGTCACCCTGGATAACTCCTCTGACGACCTGATCTTGCTCGACGAAAAGTTAAAGGTGGTGACCTCCATCGCCTACAACGTCAGCAGCGGCTGGAAGATCGTCGCCGGCTCCAGCCTCTCCCTCAGCTCCAACACCGCTGATCCATCCCAGTCCTCGAGCTGGTGCGTTGAGACGAGCACCTGGACCGGCAGCAAGGGCGACAGGGGCACCCCCTTGACGGCTCCGAAATGTAATTAGATGGGCCGGGACGTAATCGCGTCCCTTACTGCAGCTCCAGGATCCAGCCGCTGGTGTAGGGGCTGGGCGGGGTGACGTTGGTGGGGATCCGGCTGCCCACGATCCAGAGGTTGGCGTAGCCGGTGCCGTCGATGTCCCGGGCGTAGTCCTTGAAGTTGCCCTTGCCCGCCGAGTGGATCACCACCGGCCCGAGCCAGCGATCGAGGTGGCTGTTGTAGTTGAACAGCACGATGGCCCTGCCAGTGAGGGTGTCCTGGTGCCCCACCACGGTGGTGAGCTTGGCCGCCGCCGAGGAGTAGACCGCGTCGAATGAGTAGGTGGTCTGGTTCTTTATCTTGCCGGTGATGCTGGACCACTTCGCCCCGTCGTAGTGCATGATCAGGCCCGCGCTGCCAACCAGCCAGACATCCTTGGGGCCGGAGCCGCTCATGCGCGTGGTAATGCTCCCCGAGCTGGAGCAGGCGGTGGTGCCCCCGGACCCGCCGTCGGTGCAGCCCAGGGGCGCCTTCTTGCTCCAGGAGGAGGCCGTGGCGTTGTAGTAGATGTGCTCCAGGGTGTTGTAGCCCTTGATCGCCCTCACCGCGGCCCAGATGGGCAGGCCCGTGGAGCCCGCGCTGTAGTAGCCGAACAGGGCGCCCACCGCCTCCTTGGAGCCGGTCCCCGATTGGGCCGCGCAGGTCAGGCCAGTGCCGGCGCTCGAGACAGTGCAGCCATAGATGGCCGCCGTGGTGGTTGAGGCTTGCCCGCCCAGGTAGTACCGCTCCGAGGTGGCGTCCTTGGTCCCCCAGACGCTGAGCCGGCCGGTCCCCGCAGGGATCACCGAGACGGTGGGCTTCTTCCAGCTCTTGCCGTCATGGCGCTGGACCTGCCCCTTGCCTCCCACGGCCAGGTTGTAGCTCATATCCAGGAGCTTACTCGCGGCCTGCACGCTGGGCAGGGTCGAGCTGGTGCTGTCCACCTGGACCAGGACCCCCTTGTACTTCCCGGCAGAGTAGGACTGCCCGGCGGCCCACATCTGCTTGGCGTTGGGCACATACTCCACGGCGTGGAGCTCCGTGACGAGCCCGCCCTTGGGCTGAAAGTAGCTCTCCTTCCACCCCTTGCAGGAGGCGGACAGGCACATGCCGCCCAGGGCCCCGGCGGTGGGGCAAGGCTTGCCCGAGACGAAGGAGTAGGCCGTGCGCGAGTTCTTGCCCACGCACTCCATGCAGTTGTCGCCCGGCTTGACCTCTCCCTCGGGGATGCACTTCTTGTTCATCATGCAACCGGAGGTGACGGAGTGGGTGCACGCCCCGTTTGTGCACTTGTCCGCGGTGCACCAGAGGCCGTCGTTGGCGCACAGCTTGGTGTTGGGCTGGTTGGACCATGCGGTCTGTGACTTGGACACGTCGCACCGCTGGCACTCGTTGCCTGGCTTGAGCTTGCCGTTGGTGTGGCAGGAGCCGGAGATGAGGCACCAGCTGGTCTTGGTGTTGTGGACGCACTTCCCCTTGGAGCAGACGTCCAGCGTGCAGTGGATGCCGTCGTTCAAGCAGGCGGCGCCGTCGCTCTTGGTGGTCCAGGCGGTGGTGGAGGTGAGGGGGTCGCACCCCTCGCAGGTGTTGCTCGAGTTCAGGGCGCCCGTCTTGTAGCACTTGTTGGAGATGTTGCACCAACCGGTGTTGACGGTGTTCTTGCACTTCTTGGCCGCGGTGCAGATGTCGGTGGTGCAGTGGAGGTTGTCGTTGCAGTCCTTGTTCACCTTGCACTGCCAGGCCACGTAGTCTGGCAGCATCTGATCTGGTGGCGTCAGATCTGGCCACGGCTTCACATCTGGCCACGGCGTGACGTCCGGGGTCGGCTTGATGTCCGGCGGGGTGACGTCTGGCAGCGCCTTGTCGGGCCACGGTGTGACGTCCGGCTGGCCCACATCTGGGCTGACCGGCTGGTCGGCCGTCGGGCCATCCGGGGTGGCGTCCGGCAGCGCCTGGTCCAGCCCCGTATCTGCGGGTGGCTGCCCGGCGTCGTCTTCGATGTAGGTAGGGTTCTCGGTGGTGCAACCCATGGCCATGGCCAAGAGCGCCACCAGGACTCCGCTCGATATCCGTTTCATCTGACTCCCGCCAACAAAGCTAATGAATTCCACCCGTGCATTACGCGCACGCCTTTTTATATTTGAAGTGCGGAGACATATCATGTCCACTTTTCATTATGTCTCAAGCTATCCGGCCACTGGTGTTTCTGCTCCTGGTAATGATTGTAGCCCTTTCCGGGTGCCGCCGCTGTACGCCCACCCCCACCGCCACGGCCGACGCGGGGAGTACCGCTCCCGCTCCGACGCCCGCTCCCAGTAAGGAGGCCGACACCCGCCCCCTGGCCATCTTCGATTCCCACACCCACATCACCCCGATGGTGAACCCCATGAACCAGGCCCTGCAGGTGTTCGAGGAGGTGGGGGTGGCAAAGTTCGCCGTGAAGAGCGCCGGTTCCCCGGGAGAGCCGCGCTACATCATGACCCTCCGCATCGCCGAGATCCTGGGTGAGCGCATGGCCTGGTTCACCAACGTGGAGTGGGAGGGCATCGACGAGCCGGGCTGGGGCAAGCGAGAGGCCGCGCGCATGGCGAAGGCGGTCAAGGAAGGGGCCATGGGGATCAAGATCTTCAAGGCCCTCGGCCTGGGCGTGCGGCTCAAGGACGACTCCCTGCTGCGCGTGGACGACAAGAGGCTGGAGCCGATCTGGCGCAAGGCCGGCGAGGTCGGGGCCATCGTGGCCTGGCATGTGGCCGACCCGGTTGCCTTCTTCGAGCCGGTTGACGAGAAGAACGAACGCATCGGTGAGCTGAGCATGGCGCCGGAGTGGAGCTTCCACGGCAAGGACTACCCGAGCCACGCCGAGCTGTTGGCCCAGCGTGACAAGGTGGTGAAATCACACCCAAAGACCACCTTCCTGGGCATCCACCTGGCCAACCACCCGGAGGATCTCAAGTACGTGGACCGGCTGCTCGACGCGTGCCCTAACCTGTACGTGGACGTGTCCGCCCGCCTGGGTGAGATTGGGCGGCACCCCGTGGATGAGGCTCGGGCCTTCTTCATCAAGCACCAGGATCGGATCCTGTTCGGATCGGACTTCATCGTCACACCGCGCGGCATGCAGCTCGGCTCGGTGAGCGAGGAGCCCCCCACCCACAAGGACGCCCTCCGCTTCTACGCCGACCACCGGCGCTTCTTTGAAACCGACAAGCGGAACATCGATCACCCGACGCCATCACAGGGGCCCTGGAAGATCAACGCCATCAACTTGCCACGGGACGTGCTGATCAAGCTGTACCAGACCAACGCCGAGAAGCTGATATTCAGCCGGCGAACCGCCTGGCTCAAGGCTCAGGCGGCGAAAAAGCCCAAGCCGCCCCAGAGCGTGATGCCGAAGAAGAAGTAGGCTACCATGCAGCAAATCATCACAGAGCTGACCAAGGAATGACCATGCCACGCTGCTCCATCCACCGTTCTCTGTTTTCCGCCCGTCTCCGCGGCCTCGCCCTCGCCTTGCTGGTGGCGCTCCTCGGCTCCGGCCTGACCCTGGCCGGTTGTGGAGGCCCGCCGCCGCCCAAGAAGATCAAAAAGAAGAAGAAAAAGAGGAAGCCGAAGAAGATCAAGAAGGCCAAGGTCGACGTGGTGGCCGAGGTTTGCGCACCCCACGACAAGGAGCTGGCCGAGGCCTTCGCCCCGTACCTGGACGCGTTCTCCAACGTGGGCCACGAGCTCTCCCCCAACGGCAAGACCCTGCTCTTCCGCTCCAACCGGGGCGGCGGCAGCTACCAGCTCTTCACGGCGCTGGCCAAGAAGGGCCGCAAGCCGCCCGCCATCATCGCCCAGGCCAAGGATGGGGTGAGGGGCGCCCGCTTCACGCCGGACGGCAAGTTCATCATCTTCACCCGGGACAAGGATAAAAACGAGAACACCCAGATCTTCCGCGCCACCCCTGACGGTGCGGAGGTCAAGGCGCTCACCGAGGCGCCCAAGAAGTACCACCGCCTGCCCCATGTCACCGAGGACGGCCAGACGCTGATCTATTTCCGTGGTGAGCACAAGAAGGGGACCATCAACCTGGTGAGCCAGTCCATCGAGGGCGGCAAGGCCAAGGTCCTTTACAAGGGTAAGGGCTTCCAGTTCCTCACCGACATCACAAAGGACGGCAGCAAGGCGCTGGTCTTTTCCCTCAAGAGCCTCTCCGAGTCCGTGCTCAAGCTGGTGGACCTGAAGACCGGCAAGGCAAAGCGGCTGGCACCGGCCAAGGGCAAGAAGGCCCACGCCCACATGTCCGCCTTCTCGGCCGACGAGAAGAGCGTGTACGTGGTCACCGACGTGGACGGCGAGGTGGCCGGCCTGCACCGCATCGAACTGGAGAGCGGTGAGGTCAAGGCGATGTTCAACGACTTCCTGGCCGAAGCCGCCGACGTGCGCGTTGATCCCAAGGGTGGCACCGTGGCGGTGCTGCTGGACGCCGGCAGCCACCAGGCCATGAAGTTCCTGGCCCCGGACTCCCTGGAGGAGGGGAAGACCGTGAAGCTGCCCCAGGCCGGGCTGCGCATGGGCGAGTACTCCGCCGACGGCAAGGGCGTGGTGGTGACGGTCTCGGCGCCAGACACCCCCACCGACGTCTTCCTGGTCAATGTCCGCAAGGGCAGGATCAAGCCTCTGCGCAGCGACAAGCGGCCCGGGCTGCGCAAGCTGGCCAAGGTCAAGACCACGGTGGAGCGCATCGACACCTTCGACAAGTTCAAGGTGCCGGTGAACGTCTACCTGCCGGCCAAACTGAAGAAGGACACCAAGCTGCCGGTGATCGTGGACATCCACGGCGGGCCGGCTTCGGCCTCCTCCATCGGCTGGTCGCCCATGACCAGCTTCTGGATCTCCCGGGGCTTCGCGGTGGTGGAGCCCAACGTGCGCGGCTCCACAGGCTTCGGCAAGGCCTATGAGAAGGCGGACAACCTGAAGAAGCGCATGGACGCGGTCAAGGACCTGGAGAATGTGAACAAGTGGCTGCGGACGCAGCCGTGGGCCGACCCGGATCGGCTCGTGGCCTTCGGCGGCAGCTACGGCGGGTACATGGTCTACATGGGCCTGGGGCACCAGCCCGACAAGTGGCGAGCGGGCATCGGACTGGTGGGCGTTGTGAACCTTCGCACCTTCCTGCGCAACACCACCGGGGCAATCCGCATGGTGTTCAAGGATGAGTTCGGAAGCCTGCCCAAGGATGGCAAGTTCCTGGACAAGATCTCCCCGATCAAGGTGGTCAAGAAGGTCAAGGCGCCTCTCTTCATCTACCAGGGAGCCAACGACCCGAGGGTGCCGCGCAGCGAGCAGGACCAGCTGGTGCACGCCCTGCGCAAGGTCGGGACACCGGTGGAGTACATGGTGGCGGACGACGAGGGCCACTCCCTGAGCCAGCGGCACAACAAGCTGGAGTTCGTCAGCCGCACCACCCGCTTCATGGCCCAGCACCTCAAGCTGGAGGGCCTGTCCGAGGAGTGCTCCAACTACAAGCCGCCCAAGGCGAAGAAGAAGAAGGCAAAGAAGAAGGCAAAGAAGAAGGCAAAGAAGAAGAAGCCGAAGAAGAAGTAGATCGTCTACGTAGACGCTTCCCACCCCCGCCACATTCCGGTAACGCCCTGGAAAGCCCATGCTAAAATCCCGGCATGCGTAAATTTCTACCCTTTCTAGCCCTCCTTTCACTGGCCTGTAGCGACGATGTAGCCCCCCTTCTGGACCATGGCGGGGCGGTGAAGGACGGCGGCGTCCTGGACGGCGCCACCGTGGACTCCGGCCCAGATTCCGGTATCCCTCTCACCCTGCCCAAGGGGGGCACCGGGCACACCAAGGTCGGCGACACCCTCAAGACCGGCGAGGTGCGCGCCGGGAAGGTCACGGACAAGATCCAGCTCCTGTCCGGGGTAAAGGTCGAGGGGCGCGTGGGCGACTACAAGATCTATAACGAAAAGGTCGCCTTCATCATCCAGGACGCGCGGGTGTCGGACGGCTGGAACCCCTACGGCGGAGAGGTCATCGACGCGTCCAGGGTGGGGGGGAGCAGCCTGCTGGGCGAGATGGTCATGGCGGTGTACGTCAACATCATGAAGCCCAGCTCCGTGGGCGTGATCAACGACGGAAGCGACGGAAAGGCGGCCATCATACGCGCCATGGGTTCGCCCGCCATCGTGCCGTACCTGGCATCGGTCATGGGCGACACCTTCGGCGGTAAGCCCTCCATCCACATGGCCATCGACTACATCCTGGAGCCGGGCAGCTCGGCCCTTCAGATCAAGCACCGCCTGCTCAACGCCACCAACATGAAGCAGACCCTGCCCCTGATGATCCTGGCCCTCACCGGCGGCGACGGCGCCGAGTGGTATGCCAAGGACCAGGGCTTCTCGCCCAAGGACATGACCAAGATGGACTACGTGGGCATGATCGGCCCCACCGTCGGCTATGCCCTGGTGAGCCTGGAGGAGAAGCTCCTGCCCCTGGTGAGCTACTCCGGGGTCTGGGTCCACTCCAGCGAGTTCAAGAAGCAGCTCCCGGCCGCCGGGGAGATGACCCGCAGCTTCCACCTTGTTGTGGCCGACGGGGAGCCGGAGGCAGTGGCGCGGGAGGTGCGCGTGCTGACCAAGGAAACCGGCCTGACCAAGGTGAGCGGCACGGTGAAGGACAGCGCCGGGACCGCGGTGAAGGGCGCCCGGATCCATGTGCAGAAGGCGGACAGCCAGAAGACCTACATCACCATGACCCGCAGCGACGCCAAGGGCGCGTACTCCATGGAGCTCAGCCCCGGCAAGTACACCTTCACCGTGGTGGCAGACGGGCGGGCCAAGGTCGCGGCCACCAGCGTCACCGTGGCCAGCGCGGCGGTCACCCAGGATCTCACCGTGGGGACAACAGGGACCATCCAGGTCACGGTCACCGACGACACCGGCGTGGCCATCCCGGCCAAGGTGGTGTACACGGGCAAGATCTCTCCCGGCTCTTACGCGTCGACCTTCGGCGAGAAGAGCTTCCCCCACGGGGCCAAGTTCATCGACTTCACGGCCGACGGCAAGAGCACGGCCAAGCTGCCGCCCGATACGTACACGGTGCATGTGAGCCGCGGGTACGAGTACGAGGTCGCCAAATCCTCGGTCACCCTCGCCTCGGGCGATAGCAAGACCGTCAGCCTGAAGATCAAGCGCAGCGTGGACACCACCGGCTACATGTGCGGCGACTTCCACCTGCACGGCATGTGGTCCCCCGACTCCAGCGACCTGTACGACTTCAAGGTCCGGACCCTGGCCGCCGCCGGCCTGGAGATCCCGGTAACCACGGACCACGAGTACATCGCAGACTACGGCCCGTACATCGCCAAGCTCGGCCTGCAGAAATGGATCTACGGCATCGTGGGCGAGGAGCTAACCACGCTTATCTACGGGCACTTCAACATCTACCCCATCAAGCAGGACCCCACCAAGTCCAACATGGGCGCCCATGTCTGGTACAAGCAGGCGGCGCCCAAGATGTTCGCCGAGGTGAAGAAGACCTGGCCCAACTCCCTGACCCAGGTGAACCACCCGCGCTCGGCGGCCATGGGCGGCTACTTCACCTACGTGGGCTGGGACCCCAAGACCGGCACCTTCAGCACCAAGAAGAAGGGGGAGTGGAGCAAGAACTTCGACTCCTACGAGGTGTTCAACTCCGGCGCCTACAAGGCCACCAAGCAGGAGGTCATCGACTGGTACTCCTTCCTCGACCGCGGCTTCCTGGTCACCGGCATCGGCAACTCGGACTCCCACAACGCCCTCAACTCCGAGGTTGGCTGGCCGCGCAACTACGTCAAGCTGAGCACCGACATCCCGGCCAACTTGAGCCTGACGGAGTTCACCAAGTCCATCAAAGATCAGAAGGTGGTCATCGGCGGCGGAATCTTCGTCACGGTATCCATCGGCAGCAAGGGCATGGGCGAGGTGGTGGACGCCTCCAGCGGGAAGGTGGAGCTGCAGGTGAAGGTGCAGGCGCCGGCCTGGATCAGCGCCACCAAGCTCTACGTCAACCTGGGCGGCGTGGAGGGCAAGCCCATCACCCTGGACAGCAGCACCGCCGATCCCAAGAACGCAGCCGTGCGCTACAACGGCAAGATTGAGCTGAAGCCAGCCAAGGACACCTACGTACATGTGGCGGTGACGGGCAGCGGCAGCCTGGCCCCGGTGAGCCGCGGCTCACCCTTCGCCATGACCAACCCGATCTACCTGGACGTGGATGGCAATGGCGTCTACGACGCCCCCAAGTCGTTCTGACAGAGGCCCCATGATGAGCTCCCCCCAGGTCGTACCGCGAAACGCAGTCGCTCTGGCAGCGGCGCTACTCTTACTGCCCATCTCCGCCCTGGCCGACGACGAGCGCCAGGGTGAAGAGAAGCCCGGCTGGCAGCGGTCCCACGCCCTTGAGGTGGGCATCTACCTGGGGGCCTACTTCCCGCCCAAGGCCCACGAGCTCTACGAACTGTCGGTGGGGCACCAGCCTCTGAAGCGCGCCGCCTTTATTGGGGGAGCGCGCCTGGGCTACTTCCCCATCACCTTCATCGGCGTGGAGATCGAGGGCGGGGTCATGCCCACCGCCTTGCGGGACATGGACGAGAGCGCCCTGCTCTACCACTTCCGCGGCCACGTTGTGGGGCAGTACCCGTGGCGCCTGACGCCCTTCCTGCTGGCGGGGTACGGCATGATGGGGGTGGCCTCCGGAGACGATGCGGTGGGCAACGATCTGGACGGCACCTTCCACGCCGGCGCCGGCTTGAAGTACTACATCCTCGACGTCCTCACGGTGCGGCTGGAGGGGCGCGTGGATGTGGGCGGCAGGCGCGGGGACGGCGGCTACTCGCCCCACTTCGAGGCGTTGGCGGGCATCGCCTTCCAGCCCTGGTATCACGACGACCGGCCGCTCCGGGACTCGGACGGGGACGGCGTACCCGACAGGGACGACAGCTGCCCGGAGGTGAAGGGCACCGAGGCCAACGGCTGCCCGCCGGACCAGGACGGCGACGGTGTGTTCGACCACGAGGACAAGTGCCCCGATGTGGCGGCCAAGACAAAGGACGGCTGCCCCAAGGACAGCGACGGGGACGGCATCTGGGACATCAAGGACAAGTGCCCCAAGGTCGCCGGCCCCGCCCCCGGAGGTTGCCCGCCCGACAAGGACGGCGACGGGGTGCCTGACGCCAGAGACAAGTGCCCGGACGTGCCAGCCAAGACCGAGGACGGCTGCCTTCCGGACGGCGACAAGGACGGCGTGCCGGACCGTGACGACAAGTGCCCGGATGAGCTGGAGACGAAGAACGGCTACCAGGACGGCGACGGCTGCCCCGACGAGCTGCCCAAGAAGATCAAGCGGTTCAAGGGCGTCATCAAGGGGATCCGGTTCGAGCTGGACAGCGACAAGATCCGGAAGAGCTCCTACCGCACCCTGGACGCGGCCGTGGCAGTGCTCAGTGAGTACTCGGATCTGCGCCTGCTCATCCGCGGCCACGCCGACGAGACCGGCACCGACGAATACAACATCGACCTCTCACAGAGGCGCGCGGAGCAGGTGAAGGCTTACCTGGTTGACAAGGGGATCCCCGTGGCGCGGCTGCGCACGGAGGGAGTCGGATCCGCCGAGCCGGTGGCGGAAGGCAAACACGGCGCGGCGAGGGCCAAGAACCGGAGGATCGAGTTCAGGATCATCACCGACTGATATGATGAAGGCGAGGCTTGGAGGCAAGGGCATGATTTGGCGGAGCGTAATCTTCTTGGGGCTTATTGGGGTTCTCCTGGCGGTAGGGTGTGATGACGACGCGGGCTACTGCCCCGATGATCAGACCTTCTGTGCCGGCAAGTGCGTGGACACCACGGTGGATCCAAAGCACTGCGGCGGGTGCCACCTGACATGCGGCACGGGCAAGGCGTGCTCGGCGGGCAAGTGCGTGATCAAGTGCGCTGACACCATGGCGGTGTGCAAGAACGCGGCGGGCAAGGAGATCTGCGTCGACTCGAAGAAGGATCCCGCCAACTGCGGCGCGTGCGGCACCAAGTGCAAGGTGGGCGAGGTGTGCAACGCGGGCAAGTGCGAGATCAGCTGCCCGCCCCCGCTGAGCAAATGTAAGCACAAGACCAGCGGCGGCAACTACTGCGCCAACCTGAAGACCGACAACGCCGACTGCGGCGCGTGCGGCACCAAGTGCGACGCGGGGAAGGTGTGCGCGGGGGGCAAGTGCACCCTCACCTGTCAGAAGGGCCTCAC
>CAZCFB010000058.1:0-28762 GCA_964497805.1 uncultured Kofleriaceae bacterium | reverse complement strand
CGCCGCCTGGAGGCCCCAGTGGAGGCCTGCTACCAGTTCACGGCCAAGTTCTTCCGCGTACCGCCCCTGCCGGTGGTGGGCTGCCAGTTTGACGAGGTTCACCTCACCGGCGAGTGCTTCTACCCCTTCAAGAAGGTCCTGCGCAGCAACGTCAGGCTGGTGGGCGTGCGGCCGCTCTCCGACGGATAAGGAAAGACCCGATGACCAGATTCTCTCCCACGGCGATGCTCCTGGTGCTGCTGGCGGCGCCGGCATGTTCCGACGATGGTACCGGCGCCGGGTCGGACAGCGGCCCCGGCGGGCCGGACATCACCCCGGACGCCATCCCCGCGCAGACCCTCAAGGTGACCTCCGGCAAGACCACCCTGAAGATCCTCACCTCTCCCCTGACCCTCACCCTGGAGCGGGACGGCAAGGTGCTCAGCGCGGTCACCACCCCGGTGGGCGTGGGCACGGTGAAGCAGTACAACGCCAGCCGCTTCTACGATCCTGCTGATCCTGCCTTCCACCAGGTCACCTGGACCGACTCGGGGCACGCCCTGTCGGTGAAGCAGGCCTCGGGCAAGGTGGAGCTGGTCCTGCAGGGCGGCGTAAAGCTCACCGCGTCGCCCGCGTCTGGCGTGGACGCCGTGCGGGTGGACCTGGAGGGCGTGGCGGCCGAGGAGAAGAAGACCACGCCCCAGACCGCCATGGTCCGCCTCTGCGCCGGCGTGGTGGACAAGGAGGTCTTCTTCGGCTTCGGCGAGCTGTTCGACACCGTGTCCAGCCGTGGGGTGATCCGGCCCATGCAGCTGCTGTTGGACACCAAGAGCCCGTCCGGCACCAACGAGAACCACGCGCCCATCCCGCTGGCCATCTCCCCCAGGGGCTGGTCCATGCTGGTGGACAGCTTCCACGCGGGGGCCTTCGACGTGGCCAAGAGCAAGACCGACCGCATGTGCGCGGCCTTCACCACCCACAAGTTCAGCACCGTGTTCACCACCGCCGACGATCCCCTGGACCTGGTGCGGGCCGCGGTGAAGTACAAGAACGCCCCGCCGGCCCTGCCGCCGGCATGGGCCTTCGCCCCCCAGCAGTGGCGCAACAAGCTCAACAGCTACACCGAGATCCTCGACGACGCCAAGCGCATGAGGACGGAGGGGATCCCCGGCTCCACCGTCTGGATCGATAACCCGTGGCAGACCGGCTACAACACCCACCTCTTCGACACCAAGCAGTTCCCCGACGCCAAGGGGACCATCGCCAAGCTCAACGCCATGGGCTACAAGGTGCTGGTCTGGTCCACCCCATTCGTGAACACCAACCTCACCGCCATGTGGGCCGAAGGCGCGTCCAAGGGGTACCTGGCCAAGAACCAGAGCGGCAAGGCGTGGGCCCACAAGTGGTCCAATGGGAACGGGTCCATGGTGGACTTCTCCGCCCCCGGCGCGGAGGCCTGGTGGCGCAAGAACATCAAGCAGGTCATCGATCTCGGCGTCAGCGGCTTCAAGCTGGACTACGGCGAGGAGGGCCTGGTGGCTCTGGGCGCCGGCCGCCACCTGATGCGCTTCCACGGCGGGCGGGACACCTCGACCATGCACCGGGAGTACCCGGGCCTGTACCACAAGGCGTACCTCGGCGCGCTGCCCAAGGGTGATGGCTTCCTGATCACCCGCGCCGGCGCCCTGGGGGAGCAGAAGCACAACACCTGCATCTGGCCCGGCGACCTGGACAACGACATGAGCAAGCACACGGCCAGCAACGTTGGAGGACTGCCGGCGGCCATCAGCGGCATGCTCTCGCTGTCAGCGTCGGGCTACCCCTTTTACGGATCGGACATCGGCGGCTACCGCGGGGGCGCGCCTGACAGCGAAACCCTCATGCGCTGGGCCGAGTACGCGGCGCTGGGCACCATCATGCAGCTGGGCGGCGCGGGCAAGAGCCACAACCCATGGGACACCGCCCTGTACAGCAAGGAGGCGCTCCCTCACTACAAGGTCTTCTCGCGCATGCACATGGATCTGTTCCCGTACATCTACAGCTACGCGGTGCAGGCCAGCAAGGACGGCAGCCCGGTGACGGTGCCCCTGGGCCTGGCCTTCCCCGACGACCAGAAGGCCTGGACCCGGGACTTCGAGTACATGCTGGGCGACCACCTCCTGGTGGCGCCGGTGATCACCGCCGGGGCCAAGACCCGCAAGGTGTACCTGCCCAAGGGGAGCTGGGTCCATTTCTGGTCGCGCAAGGCTTACTCCGGCCCGGCCGAGATCACCATCGCCGCTCCTGTGGGCGGGATCCCGATCTTCTTCCGCCAGGGCGCCATGGTGCCGCTGCTGGGCGAAAAGGTGGACACCCTGGCCCCGGCCACGGACAGCACGGTCAAGACCTACGCGGCGAACAAGACCAAGCTCAAGCTCGAGATCCAGCCTGGGCAGGGGGGCAAGGCGCTGACGCTGTTCGACGGCAGCACCTTCACCCAGGGGGCGGCCTCCGCCGGGATCACCCTGCAGATCAAGGCCGGCTCCCAGTTCAAGGACCCAGTCCTGGTTTACGACTGGAAGGAGTACGCCGCGCTCCCAAAGAGCCCGGCCAAGGTGACGCTCGACGGCAAAGCCCTGAACAAGGCGGCCTCTGTCAGCGCGGTCAAGGGGTGCGCAGGGGGTTGCTGGCACTTTGAAGCGACCAAGGCGTACCTCCATATCCAGGTGGTGGGCAGCGGCAAGGTGGCCATCCAGTAGCAGCTTGTCATATCCCCAGGTCTGTATTAACCAGGTCCCCAAGGAGGTTCCATGGCTGCACTCGTCCGCGTTTTCCTGTTGTCCCTGTTGCTCCTGTTCCCCGCGGCGGCCCAGGCCCAACGGTCGCTGACCCTGAAGCAGGCGGTGGACCTTGCGCTCAAGCAGAACCTGGAGCTCCAGGTTGAGCAGGAGAAAGTCACCGAGGCGGGACAGAACCGCAAGAGCGTGCGCGGCCACTTCGGCCCCAAGCTGGTTGTGGAGGGGAACGTGATGGTCTGGGACTCGGCGCTGGAGATGGACCTCGGCTTCGGGTCAGGACTCGATCTGAGCAGCTTCAACCCCCAGGACTACGGGCTGACCCAGAAAGAGCTCACGGCGCTGATCAGCAACATGGACCTGCTCACCGGCATGTTCAAGATCATGGGGCTCGACTCCATGGACATGACCGTGCGCGACCAGGTCACGGCCTCATTCTCGGCCACCCTTGCCCAGCCCCTCACCCCGCTCATCCCCATCTACAAGGGCTACGCTGCCACCAAGCACATGGAGCAGGCGGCCACCCTCACCCTGGAGGCCAGGCGGGCGGAGATCGCCTTCAAGGTGGCCAGCACCTACCTGGGGCGCATGCAGGCCCAGCGATTCGAGAAGCTGGCCCAGACCGGGGTGCAGCAGGTGGAGGCCCACCTCGGCATGGCGCGCAAGTACCAGGAGGCCGGGCTCATCGGCAAGCAGGAGGTGCTCAAGGCCCAGGTGGAGCTGGCCCGGGCCAAGGAGCGGGTTATCCAGGCTCGCCACGGCGCCGCCCTGGCCACCGCCGGGTTGAAGCTGTACATGGGCGTGCCCCAGTCAGAGAAGATCACGCTCACCGACGAGCCCAGGGACCCGCCGCCCCCCATGAGCGTCGCCATGCAGAGCTGCATCAAGGACGCGCTGGGCCAGCGCAAGGACCTCAAGTCTCTGGATGCCATGGGCAAGGCGGCCGAGGCGGGCAAGGACGGCATCAAGTGGGGCTTCCTCCCCGCCATCTCGGCCATTGCCTCCTACCAGTACACCCACGGCCAGGGCACCTTCATGCCGGAGAACGCCTTTTTTGGCGGCGCGGTGTTGCAGTGGGATATCTGGGACTGGGGCGCCAAGTGGTTCTCCATGAAGGCGGCGGGCGCCAAGGTGCGCCAGGTGGCGCTGGGGCGGCGGCTGCTCAAGGAGGCCATCGCGTTGGAGGTGCAGCAGGCGTACCTGGAGCTGCGCAAGGCCGAGGAGTCCATGGCCGTGGCGCGGCTGGCCATCAAGAGCGCCGAGGAGGACTACCGCATCGAGCAGAAGCGGTTCGAGACCCAGTCCAACACCACCACCGACGTGCTCGACGCCCAGCTCGCCCTCACCAGGGCCGAGCTGACCTACACCACGGCCCTCTACAGCTACTACATCGCCCGGGCCAAGCTGGGCAAGGCGATGGGCAGCATCCACGGCAGAGAAGGGTAGGCCACGCTCACTCCTCTGGCAGCATCAAGCTCCCGGCCAGTTCAGAAACCCGGTCCCCGCAGATCAGGCGTGCGGCCACGGTTCGGCGTGCGCGCCGGCCGGCCAGGCGGGCCGGGGGATCCCGCCCAGGTTCGTGGAATAAAACCAGCGCCCGAGGGAGGTCCCGCGCGTCGTGGTGCTCCAGGTGGAAAAAGCTAACCAGGCGGCGGCGTAGGCGGTGGCCCGCCAGGAGGGCGGTGATCTCGATGTCCCCCGGGGCGGGGAGCTTGCCGGCGATCCCCACGATGTTTGTGCTCCCCTCCACCCTGGCCAGCTCCTCCACGGCGCGTACGAGGTCCTTGTACTTGCAGCGCAGATCAGGTTCGCCCGGGGCTGCTCGGAGCGCCGCGAGCCGCTCCGCGCCAGGCATGCTCATCAGCGCAGTGGTGGGCCAGGTGTCCCTGTTCAGCCCCCATGGGGTGGGGTGAATGTGTGCAAGGACCAGGGTGGCAGCGAAGGCGATCACCAGCCCGGAACTGGCGAGGCGGCGCCAGCGGGCGGGCAGCTTCACCTCCACCCACCAGGCCGCGGCAAGGCAGAGCACCGGGTAGAGGGGCAGGATGTAGCGCGCTTGCCGGTGGGGGAAGAGGGTCGCGAACAGGTAGACTCCCCAGAGAAAGGCTGCCAGGACCCAACCGTTGCCATGGCGCGGCCGCCGGTGTAGGGCCGCCAGGCCGGGCAAGGTCAGCAACAGCAACGGCAGCGGCATGTGCATGGCCAGGAAGGCCGGCACCGACAGCACACCGCGAACGCTCAGCGCCGGGATCGCCTGGAAGCCGCCAAAGTGGGGCTCCACCGCGCTTGGGCCCAGGTGCATCTTCAACAGGATCAGGTCCCGCTCCAGCCCGTCGCCCCCCGCCAGGAGCAGCAGCACGCCAAACAGGAGCAGCGCGCCGCTTGTGACCGCGAGAACCCGTGAGGACCGCGCGCCGCCTGGGGGAGGTGGCGAGTTTCCTGACCGCGCCCTCGTGGCCGCCCGCGGCGCCATCCCCCTGGTGAGTCCCATCACAAGCACCGCCAGGGTGGGGAACAGGAGGTACAGCGCGTACGTCATCTTGACCAGGCACCCCACCACCGACCAGATGGCCAGGGCCGCGGCAGGGGCCGGGCGCCTCAAACCGCCCGTTTTCATGAGCAGCCACAGCCCCACCGTGGTGCAAGCAGCCAGGGGAAAGTCAGAGGAGAAGTACCAGGATCCAGCCGCCAGCGCCGGGCAGAGGGCGGTGAGGAGCGCGGCCAGCAGCCCCGCGCGCGTTGAACCGAGGGCGCGGCCAAGTCCGGCGACCCCGATTAGCATGACCGCCAAAAACAGCAGGTTCGTGAGCTGGGTGGTCCACAGGCCAAGGGGGCCCGACCACCCCACCCACAGCCGGGCCACGGCGTAGACCGCCGGCGCCAGGGCGGCCGGGTTCTGCGGCACCGCGTGTTCCGGGTGGGCCAGGAGAAATGGATCTTCCTGGCCGGCGCCCGAGCTCACCTTGTGCAGCAGGTCGACGTTGTACAGGTGGCAGATGGCGTCGGGGAATTCCAGGGGGGCGGTGAGATCCAGGCCACGAAGGGCAACGGCCCGGGGGAGCAGCACCGCGCACCCAAGGGCGGCCAACATCGCTCCCTGTCTCCACATCCGCTGGCTTGACATCTGGATCCTCGCGAGAGTGTATCATCCGCGTATGGATGCAATTCGCGCGAAGAGGGTCGTACTTTCCAGTCTCAACATCCTGATGCAAGAGCAGGACCTCGACGAGGAGATCCAGGATGACACTCCCCTTTTCAGCGGTGGACTTCTCGACTCCATGGCCATGATCCGGCTGGTCTCCATGTTGGAGCGCGAACTGGACATCACCATGTCCCCTGGGGAAGTCTCCATGGACTCTCTCGACACCGTGGCGGGCATCGTGGGGGCCGTTGACCGCAGCTCGTCCGGAGGCTGAGGGGGGCAACAATGGACTTCCAGTGGAGTGAGGAGCAACGCCTCCTGCGGCAGAGCCTCAAGGGGCTCGGGCAGCGCGTCGACGCGGCCGCAGCCAGCCAGATCAGCGCGCCGGGTGGCCGCCGCTGGCTACGCTGCGCGGACCAGGGTGTGCTGGCCCTGGGGCGGACAGATCCTGGCGCGCCGGCCGACCTGCTCACAGCAGCGGCGGGCATCGAGGCCCTGGCATCGGAGGTGCGGGACAACGGGCTGCTCTTCTGCCTGGTGAGCCAGATCTGCAGCTCAGTGCACCCGGTGTCCACCTTCGGCGACGAGGGCCAGCGGGAGCGCTACCTTGGATCCCTCTGCAGCGGGGAGCTGGTGGGGTCGTCGTGCGCCACCGAGGCAGAGGCTGGTTCGGACCTCTCTGCCATGGGGACCCGCTTCACCCGGGCTGATGACGGGTACATTCTGCGCGGCACCAAGACCTTCATCACGAGCGCCCCATGCGCCGGGCTCCTGCTGGTGCTGGCCAGGGACGGTGACGCGCCGCGAGATGCGGCCCCACGCCTGAGCTACTTCCTCGTGCCTCGACAGACCCCTGGCGTGGAGGTGGGGCAAACCCTCGCGACCATGGGGCTCACATCAACGCCCATCGGCGAGCTGGTCTTCGACGACTGCCGCCTGGGCCAGGACACCCTGCTGGGCAAGGAAGGCGCCGGCTTCATGATGCTCCAGTCGATCCTGGAGTGGGAGCGCGTCCTGCTCGTGGCCAGCCATGTGGGCACCATGGGCCGGGTCCTGGCCGAGACGGTTCAGCACGCGCGGCGGCGCCGTCAGTCGGGCCAGCCCATCCTCAAGCACCAACAGGTGGGAGCGCGGTTGGCTGACGCGCGGGCAGACCTCGAGGCCAGCCGGCTGCTGACCTACCACGCGGCGTGGCTCAAGCGCGGCGGACGCTCCGCGCCGCTGGAGGCCGCCCTGGCCAAGCTGTTCGCTTCCGAGAGCTATGTGCGGTCCTCCCTGGCCGCCCTGCAGCTCCATGGCGCCATGGGGTATGCCACCGAGGCCGGGGTGGAGGGGCAGGTGCGGGACGCCCTGGCGTCTACCATCTACGGCGGCACCTCGGAGGTGCTGCGCAACCTCATCGCCTCGATGTTGTGAACGCACCGGCCAGCATATCTCCGCTCTGGACGCTCCCCCCGAGCCTGGACCCGAGCTCACCCGCGCTGGTGGAGGGGGAGCGGACCACCAGCCACGGTGAGCTCGCGCAGGAAGTGGCTGCTCTGCGTACGGCCCTGGAGCGCGAGGGGGTGGGGCCCGATGACCGGGTGGTGCTGCTCGCCCAGCGAACCGCGCAGGGGGTGGCCGCCTTGCTCGGGCTGTTGGAGGCGGGGTGCTGCGTCATCCCGCTGGACACCCACGCGCCGTCGCTCCGGCTGCGAGACCTGCTTGGCCGGGCAGCACCCCGGGCAGTGGTGGGGCAGGGCCACGGGGCGCGGCGGCTCAAGGGGCTCTTGGCACGGGGAGCTTCGCTGCCCCTCTGTCTCACCGTGCAGGACGCGGAGGTCGCCGGTGTCCAGCTGTCCTGCCTCGCCCGGGGGGACGCCCCGCACAGTCCAGGCCCGCCCGGCGCCTCCCACGCCATGTTCACCTCGGGGTCCACGGGAGCGCCCAAGGGGGTGGTCTTCTCCAGGGCCGCGTTGACCGGGCTGATCGGGTGGTTCGCCCACAGATTCTCGGTGACCGCCTCTGACAGGGTCCTGGCCCTGGCCCCGCTGCACTTCGATATCTCCCTGGTTGAGCTGCTCCTGCCCCTCTCTGTGGGCGGCTGCGCATGCCTCGCGCCGGCGCTGGCGGGCGCGGTGCCCAGGGAGTTGGCCGATTTCCTTGGGCGCTCCGGGATTACGCTCGCCTACATGGTGGCGTCCGCGGCCCGGGGCTGGTCGGAGGAGCCCTCCCTGGGTGACGCGGACCGGATCTCGCGCCTGATCCTCACGGGTGAGCCGTCGGAGGGCTCGTGGGTGACGCGCCTACAGCGGGCGCTTCCACGGGCGGAGCTGTTCAACCTGTACGGCGCCACGGAGGTTCCCGTGGCCACCCTCTACCCTGTCCCCCGGCCCGCGCCGCCGGGCCCGCTGCCCCTGGGCCAGGCCATTGAGGGCGTCGACCTGATGCTCCAGGGTGAGGAGGGCCGCCCGGTGCTCGGCGGAGGGGCAGGCGAGGTGCTGGCCTCGGGGAGCCTGCTCCCGTTGGGGCACCTGGACCAGCCGGACCTGGATGCTCGGCGGATGCCCGTCATCGACGGTGTCCGCTGGCTTCACACGGGTGACTGGGCCAGCCGGGACGGTGACGGCAACCTCTGCTTTGCCGGCCGGCGGGACGACCTGGTCAAGGTGAGGGGCTACAGGGTCAACCTAACCGAGGTAGACCAGGCCCTGAGCTCGGGGCCGGGGGTCACCGCCGCGCTGGCCTGCGCCGGCGGCGATGGAGCCGTTGAACTATGGGCGGGGGTCTGTGGCGATCCGGGCCTGGATCCGCTTGAGGTTCAACAGCACTGCGCCCGCCTGCTCCCGGGCTACATGGTGCCCGCCCGCGTGGAGAAGCTCGGCGCGTTGCCCAGGACCTCCACAGGTAAGCTGGACCGCCGGGCCCTGAGCCAGGCGTTCACCCGGGCGGGAGGGTAGCCCGTGCACCCCCTGTTCCTCGCCGTGGTGGCCGTGGCCGCTGTCCTCCACTGGCTGGTGGTCCCCCGGCCCATGAGGCGCCACCTCGTGCTGATGCTGAGCGCGGCCTGGGTTCTGTTCTGTTGCCGCTGGATTGCTCCGCTCGTGGCGGCCCCCGTGTGTGTGACGCACTGGACCCTGAAGGGGCTGACGAGCCGCCGGCGCCGGCCGGTGCTGGGGCTGATCCTGGCCCTGCTCATGGGCAACCTGGTGGTCTTCAAGCTCCTCTCCCAGTTCGCCCCCGCCGGCCACAGCCTGGCGCTGCCAGTGGGGCTGTCGTATGTGACGTTCCGCCTGATCCATGTGGTGCTCGACGTCTACTTCGGCCGGCTGGCTCCCATGTCCCTGACCAACCTCGCCACCTACAGCCTCTTCTTCCCCACCTTCGTGGCGGGGCCGGTGGAACGCTATCAGCGCTTCCAGGTCAACGAGGGTGACCTCGACCTGCGCCACCTGAACTTCGGGCTCCTGCGGGTGGGCGTGGGCATCATCAAGAAGGTGCTGCTGGCTGACCAGCTCCGGCGCCTGGTGCACCCGCTGGTCGCCGGCCTGAGCCTGGCCAGGCCGCTGAGCATCGCAGGGGTATCTTACGGCCTGCTTGGGGTGCTGTACCTCGACTTCTCCGCCTACAGCGACATCGCAATCGGCGCCTCCTTGCTGCTCGGAATCAAGGTGATGGAGAACTTCGATTGGCCGCTGCTCAAGCCATCCCTGCCACAGTTCTGGAGGTCATGGCACATTTCGGTTTATAGCTTTATTCGTGACTATTTCTTCTTTCCCCTTTTCGCTACGCGGGCGTCGGAGGTGAAGATGCAGGTGGGCCTTCTGCTGACCTTCGTGGTGTTCATGCTGTGGCATCGCATTTCGCCGGTGTTCCTGGGGCTCGGATTCTACATGGGGCTCGGGGTGGTGGGGAGCGCCATGTTCGACCGGGTCAAGGCCCGCCGCCCGGGGCTGCGCCGATTCCTGCGCCGGCGCGAGCTGCAGCCGCTGCTCGTTGTGCTCACCGTGAGCTATATCGCCCTCGGCTCGTTGATCCTCCACTGGGACGGCTACCTCACCGGCTCGGGGGAGGTTGGGCCATGAGCCGGGAGCGCCTGGACGCCGCCCTCGCCCTGCTCGATCCGACGCCAGCGGAGTTTTTCCCTGGCCGGGGCGACGAACGCGATCCTCGCCTCGGCGAGCGGGTGCGCCCACTCACCCGGGACACCCTCGATGCGGACGTCGTAATTCTGGGCTGCCCGGACGAGGCCGGCCTGTTGCTGAACCACGGCCGCCCCGGAGCGAGCCAGGGCCCAGCCGCCATCCGGCGGGAGCTCTACCGCCACACTGTGGGGTGCACACCCCGAGTGGATGGGCTGAAGCTCGTGGACGCTGGCGACGTGCGCGTGGCCCATAGCCAGGACCGAACCCATGAGCGGGTGGCGCGGGTGGTGAGCACACTCGCGGCGAGCTCCGGCGCCGTGGTCCTCCTGGGCGGCAGCCACGACCTGAGCTGCCCGGGGGTGGCCGGGCTGGCGCAAGCGGTCGGTGAACCTGTGGGGGTGTTGCTCCTCGACGCCCACCTGGATATCCGCGACCTGCGCTTCGGGCTGACCAACGGCAGCCCCTTCTTCGCCCTGATGGAGGGTGGGTTCCTGCGCGGCGAGGACTTCGTGGTGCTCGGCGCGCAGCCCTGGGCCAACTCGCCAGACTACCTGGCCGAGCTTGAGCGCCGAGGTGGAACGGTGCGGTGGCTGGACGAGATGGAGGGCCAGGTCCGGCGGGTGGGGGAGGCATCTCTGGGCGCGCTGGGGCAGAGGCGGCGACACCTGGCCGTGAGCGTGGACATTGATGTGGCCCCTCAGGCGGCCGCCCCCGGCACAGGAGCGCCTGGAGCCCTGGGCCTGCCCCCCGGAGACCTCGCGGCCCTGGCGTGGCGGGCGGGAGCGGCTAGCCAGGTGCGCTACCTTGACCTTATGGAAGTTTCCCCTCCGCATGACCAGGATGGGCGCACGGCCCTGCTGGCCGCCACCATCATCCACAGCTTCCTGGCGGGGCGGGCCAGCATCGCCCCCGGGTCAGGAGCGCGCACAGAAGGGCAGGATGGCTGAAACCGAGCACGCCACGCGGCGGCCAAAGGAGCAGCAGCAGGCCACCTTGTGGCAGCGCATCCGTGAGGGGCGCTCCTACATTTTCACCGTCCTCCTGGTGGTCCTGTTTCTGTTCATCGGCCTCATCATCTACTTGCTCGAGTACTGGCCCATGCAGTTCCTGTACATGATGTTCTGATCCGGGCGAGGGCGGTTCACCGCGGTTGGAGATAGACCTGTCCGGAGCGCGCCTCGGGGCAGGGGGGATCCTCGGGGCCCAGGCGGAGGTCCACCACGCCGGGGAACAGGTCCAGGACAAGGCCCGCCGCGTCCAGCAATTTGTGGGGTGATATCTCGCCGCCCACCAGCACCACCCAGGTCCCTTCTCGCGCCCGGGGAGGCAAGTCCTCCGGGCGTAGCTGCCCACCCGGGCGCAGGAACTGGCGAGGCGCCCAGGCCAGACGGTGACCCGAGGGGTGTGGGGCGCCGGCGCGCAGGGCGGTGAGGATCCGCCGGGGGGGCAGGGCGGCGGCGCGCAGGGCCAGCCAGGCGGGGAGTAGAACAGCCGGATCGTACCCCGTCACGACCATGGCCTGCGGCCTCTCTCGGCGAAGCCGGCTGTCCCCAAGGAGGTGCTCCAGTGAAACAGTGGGTCGGGAGAGGCCAGCCCTGTGAGCGTCCCGTGTCCAGGGGGCTCGAGGGTCCACCTCATCGAGCAAGGGCACCAGGTCTCGGGTACAGGTGCCTCCGCCGCGGAGGCTGGCGGCCAACTCAATGGCCAGGCGCTGATCCTCACGGCTGTCCCCGGGGCCCAACCCCACGTGGCTGCGTACCGAGATGCCCCGATGGTCGGCCATGCCCAGCAGGCGGTCCAGGTCCGCGTCGGTGTAGCGGATACCCAGCCGCCGGCGCCTGGCCTCCCCACCCTGGGGCGAGATGATGATCCGGCTCCGCGAGGGGATGAAGGTGGCCGCGAAGGCGTCGAGGAAGGCCTCGTCAGGCAATGAGGGGAACGCCTCAAACTCCAGGGCGCAGCGGAGCCCCGCGCGGCGTACCAGCCGGAAGAGCCGCAGGAAGTAGCCCGGATCATCATCCGGTGGATGGCAGGAAACGTAGAATGCCTCGACGCCCATGGTCACCGCCTCGGCCATGGTGCGTAGGACCGCCTCCTCGCTGGCGAAGGTGGCCCCGGCCCGGCCGGTGGCGGGACCCAGCGCGGTCCGGGCGCCGCCACAGCGGGGGCAGTCCCTGGCGCACCCGCGGGAGATGGGGAGGTTGAAGCGGCGAAGCAGGGCGTGGGCTGAGAGGGAGCCCACGCGCGGGTCGAAGGTCATCTGGCCGCTGTAGTAGGAGGCGTTGCGCAGCAGCGAGAAGCGCGTATAGCAGAGCCGGTTCAGGTCCCCAGTGCTGGCCGAATAGGTCAGCGGGTTCTCCTCCACCTCGCCACCCCTGCGCCACGACAGGTTGGGTACGGTGGCCAGCCGATCCTGGAGCCTGGCGGGCCCAGGCTCCAGGGCCTCCACCAGGGCCAGGAGGGGGGCTTCTCCGTCGCCGCGGATTACAGCGTCCACCTCGTCGCGCCAGCGCTCCAGAATCTCCCTGGCGAAGAGGGAGGCGGTGATGCCGCCCAGCACAACGAACGCCGCCCCCCCCCGCCTGCAGGCCATGGCAGCCTCCAGGGCGTCCAGTGATCCGTGGTGCCAGTGCAAGCTGATCCCCACCAGCTCCGGACGGCGGCGCCGCACCTCCTGCTCCAGCTCGAAGGACGGATCAAGCGCCAGCTCAAGGCCCAGGTGCAGGACCTCCACCTGGTGCCCTCCGTCCTGCAAGACCGCCCCCAGCGCGAGCAACCCCTGTGGCATGGCCATCAGCTCAAAGGTCGCGCCTTGACCCTCCCCCCGCCGGTGGGCGGTATGCACTAGCAGAATGTTCATGGCGCTCAGCCTGATGGGCTGCGCCGATAATAGCCCATGGGCCGGGTGTCAGCCGCCCTGGACCTGAACTCATCACCCACGACTCGTGGCGATGGTGGTAAAGTTCGGCCCAGTCCAGTAGGGGAGCCAATGAATCGAACGAGGAAGGTACTTCTCGCAACCCTCGCGGGCGCGCTCCTCCTGTTCCTCCTGATGGAGATCTTCCTCAGGGTCGCGGGGGGAGTTGTTGGTCAGCCCGAGGTTGTTGTCGCCACCAAGCCCCGCCTTGGCGATGTGGAGCGTGTGGTGCTGCTCATGGGGGACTCCCACACAAACGGCTATTCGGGGCATCTCCGGGAGGTGGTCGCGGACGAGGAAAGGGAGGGGAATTGGCGAGTGGTGGACGGGGGACGGCCCGGGCTCAACTCCGCGGAGGTGCTACGGCACCTGCGCCGGTTCTTGCCGCGAGTGCAGCCCGAGATAGTGGTGATCCTCACAGGCGGGACCAACAGCTGGAACCACTCTGGCTACCATCAGTTCGCCGCCAGCAAGGGGGCGGCCGGGGCCGAGTCCTGGTTCCAGGAAGCGGTGGGGCGGCTGCGTACGGTGCGGCTGGTGCGCGCCATCGGCGCCGAACGCAAGCGGCGCGCGACCGGGGGCGCCGTCAAGGGCAAGCCGGATACCCGCTTCTTCAAGGATCAGGCCGAGCAAGCGGGGAAGGCAGCAAAACCACCCCTGCGCCACAAGGCGTTGCCCCATGCGATGTTCGAGCGGTACGCGGTGACCGAGGACCTGGTCCCCCTGATCAAGCGGGGGGAGGAGCTCTCCAGGGAAGACGACCTCGAGCAGTCGTTGGTGCTGTACAAGAAGGTGTTGGAGACGCCCGAGAAGTTCAAGAACGAAGCCTACCTGGTGGAGCTGACCGTCGAGGTGGGATGGATGATCTCCGACTTGAAGAGGTTCGCCGATTCCTTCACCTGGTTCCGCCAGGCCATCGTGAAATATCCCAAGTACGACGAGCCAGCCGAGGCGCTGTTTAACCTGCTGATCCGGCTCAAGGAGTACGACGAGGTGGAGATTATGTTCGCCGACCTGGTCAAGGATCGGCCCGAGCTGCGCAGGTACCCGGCCATGGCCAGGCACCGCAAGGCGCTGTCCAATGACAAGTGGGAGACAGAGGTCGCGCACTGGATCAAGGCCGACCTGGCGGCCATCGTCTCCCTGTGCCGCTCGGTAGGAGCCCGGCCAATCATCCTGAGCTACCCCGACGACCCGGACCACACGGCCATGATGCGCGAGGTGGCCCGGGCCAAGAAGGCCGAGTTCCTGGATACCCATGCCCTGATACGAGGGGTGCTCAAGAGGGGAGGGAAGGCGAAGGAGTACTTACTACCCGACGGGCACTGCACTCCGCGGGGTTACCGCGTCATCGGCGAAGAGGTGTATCGCCGCTTCATCGCGGGCGGCGGCCGCTGAAGTCCTAGGCGTCCAGCTCGGGCCAGTCGTCGTAGACCTGGGTCCGTTGCTGGAAGGCGATGTAATACAGGTAGGCCCGCGTCTCCTGGCGGTCGTGGGTTTCCAGCAGCCAGGCCGAGGCCTCCAGGGTCTTCTCCCGGGGGCAAGTGACCAGGAAGCTCTCGTCGGTTTCGCCCATCTGGTGATCAATCTCCAGGCGGTCGAGCAGGGCGATGAGCATGTGGCGGCGGTGGTAGAGCAGCCACTGCTGCAGCAGCTCCGAGGCGAGGTCCTCGTTGAGCTCGTCCAGCCCTTTGTGGATGCGCTGGGACCATACCTTGAGCCGCTTGGAGCGGCTGACGTAGGAGCCGGGCACCTTGGCCCGAAGGCCGCCCTCCTTGAGCACCGCCTTGATCTGCGGCGAGGAGAGCTCGGTGATGATGGCGTCCAGTTTCTCTTTCCCCAGGATGTCGAGGCATATCTCTTCAGGCTTCATGGTGCATAATTATCACAGTCGAGAGATGAGAGTCGAGGGTCGAGAGTGAGCAAAAAGAATGACGAATTCAGCAACAACCCCTTTGCCTCGGCGGTCAAGGATCTAAAGGGCAAGCTGCGCGACCTGGAACAGGAAGAGCGTGAGAAGGCGGAGGCGGCGCGGGTGGAGGCAAAGGAGGCCGCGCGGCGGCGGGCCGAGATGCCACTGCCGGAAGAGGACGATGCCACCATCTTTCGCCGGCACATGAGCGGGGTGCAGCCCCTGGAGGCCCCGGATTATGTGGCGCCCGAGAACCGTGGGGAGCCGCCCCGTGAGTACGACGATGACGCCGAGGCCATGGCGATGCTGGCGGACCTGGTCAGCGGAGAGGGGCTCTTTGACATCTCTGACTCCGACGAGTTCATGGAGGGTATCGCCCATGGGCTGGACCGGCGGCTGCTACGCAAGCTGCGCCGGGGCTTCTTCTCGGTGCAGGCCCACCTGGATCTCCACGGGCTGACCCGGGTAGAGGCCAAGGATGAGGTTGCGCAGTTCCTCAGGGAGAGCCGCCTTCAGGGGCGTCGGTGCGTGCTGTTGGTCCATGGCCGGGGGCACAACTCCAAGGACCAGGTGCCTGTGCTCAAGGAGGCGCTCAAGGTCTGGCTGGCCCGGGGCAGCCTGGCCCGCAAGGTGCTCGCCTTCTGCACCGCCCAGCCAACCGATGGCGGGGCAGGGGCGGTGTATGTCCTGCTGCGTAAATAGGCAGTTGCTCTTGACTCTCGACTCTCGACTCTCGACTCTGATGTAGATGTCCAAGCCCCCACCTGGTAGCGGCAAGCATGATCCCGAGGACGTACCCACTGAGATGTGGTCCCCGGTGGCCCGTTCCCTGTTCGCCGACGAGTTCAGCAAGAAGAAGGAGTCCGAGGTAGCACCCCCGCAGGATGGCGAGGACGCCGGCAGTCCGGAGGAGGAGGGGGACACACTCCGGGAAGAAGAGGACCTCAACGATACTGACCCCGGCCCGCCTCCCTTTGAAGTGGCCGCGGCCACCGAACCTGATGACGATGATGAAGGGGACACCCTGCAGGTCTTCCCCGTAAAGAAGAAGCGGCCCCGCAAGAAATCAAAGAAACCCGATCCTCGCCCGGACGCCACACCACCAGCCGTGGCCGTGGCCGGTGAGATCAAGGCTCGCACCTCCCCACCCCTCAAGCCCCCGGAAGAAGACATCCAGACCGACCCGGAGAGCCTGCGTGACACCCTGGACGAGCCTCCCTCCGAGCAGATCCTTCAGGCCGCGCGGCGCCGGAAGCCGAGCGTGCCGGATTTCAAGGTCCAGGCCGAAGGGGCCGAGGAGGTCCCCAGGAGCGAGGTGATCTCGCCTCACTCGGCTGGATCCCCCGATACGGACCCCCACGCCACCATGTTGGTGGAGCCGGCCCGCGCCCGCTTCAGGAAGATGGCGAGGCACGAGTGCCGCATCTGCGGCCTCAAGGTGACCGAACCCCGCAAGCGCCGCTTCCGGGGCCCCATCAGCGGCAAAGGAGGGTTCCGTTGCGATCGCTGCGAGAACACCTTCTGCGCCGGGCATGTGGTACGCACCAGCGGTTTCTGGCACTCCCTGATCTTCGGAGCCCGCTTCACCTGCCTCCTCTGCCAGGAAGATTAGTCTAATAAGAGAGGGTCAGACCCTCTCTTATTAGACATTGGTTGAATGGTTGGACCAATTGCCGTAAGGTTGGGATGATGTTCAGCTTCTCGGAAAGGTCACGGACGGTTCTCGAGCACCTGGCCAACAGCGCCATGCCCGCCGGGAAGCAAGTTGGCGGGCCGGGGGAGCCGACCCTGGCAAGGCTGGAGACCTTCTATGGCAGCCAGCACCCCGCGGTGGGGCACGGCATGTCGCTGCTGATCCAGCTGTTGGAGCAGGGGGCCAGGCTCAAGCACGGGCGGCCGTTCACCGGGCTCTCCGGCCAGGAGAAGCTCGCCTATCTGCGCGACCTGCTCAATGGCCCGTACCCGGCCAAGCAGCTGCTCCGGGTGGTGCTCAGCCCGCTCAAGGTGTCCCGCTTCGACGACGAGGCGCTGCACGAACGCCTGGAGTGCCGCTACCGCGCCGACCCGGTGAATCAGCAGGAGCAGCCGCGTCACATGGAGCTGGCGATGGACGCCGGCGAGGCCATCACAGAGGAGGATGAGGAGATCGAGGCCGAGGTGGTGATCATCGGCAGCGGGGCGGGTGGCGCGGCCATGGCCGCCGAGCTGGCCGAGATGGGCGTGGCCACCATCATGCTGGAGGAGGGCGATTATCCGGGACGCGAGGATTTCACCGGCCGGGCCATGGACGTCATGTTGGACCTCTATCGGGACCGGGGCTTCACCGGCACCGTGGGCAACTGCGTCATCCCGGTGCCCATGGGCCGCTGCGTGGGCGGCACCACCACCGTGAACTCTGGCACCTGCTTCCGCCCTGTGGACCGCGTGCTGGACAAGTGGCGGCGCAGTATGGGCCTCACCGAGCTCACAGATCAGGAGCTGGATCCCGCCTTCTCCAAGGTGGAGAAGATCATCCAGGTCACCCCGGCAGAGCCCAAGTGGGTGGGCGGCGTGGGCGATGTGTTGGCCAAGGGGTGCGAGGAGCTGGGCTGGATCCACCACGGCCCGCTGGCGCGCAACGCCCCGGACTGCGACGGCCAGTCCGTGTGCGCCTTCGGCTGCCCCACCGACGCCAAGCGCAGCACCAACGTCTCCTACGTCCCCCTGGCCCTGCGCTACGGCGCCAACCTGCTCTACAACGCCCGGGTCACTCGCATCTTGCGGGAGGACGGCCGGGCCGCCGGTGTCGCAGCCCGCACCGCAGATGGCCGCCGCTTCATCGTGCGGGCCCGCGCCGTGGTCCTGGCCGCCGGCACCCTGATGAGCCCGGCGCTCCTGCTGCGCCAGGGGCTGCAGAACCCACATGGCCAGGTGGGGCGCCACCTCTCCATCCACCCGGCGGTGGGCGTCATGGCCCTGTTCGACCAGCTCATCGACGGCGCCCGCTCCATCCCTCAGGGGTACGGCCTGGAGCAGTTCCACCAGGAGGGGCTGCTCTTCGAGGGGGCCTTCCTGCCCCTGGACTTCGGCGCCGGCGGGGTCACCCTCGTGGGGCCGGAGTTCACCCGTATCATGGAGAACTACCGCCACATGGCCTTCTTCGGCTTTCTGGTGGAGGACACCAGCCGCGGCCGGGTGCGCCTGGGCATGGGCGGCATCCCGTACATGACTTACTGGCTCAACCGTACGGACCAGGCCCGCATCAAGCGCGGCATGGAGCTACTGTTCAAGCTCTACCTGGCAAGCGACGCCAGGGCCATCTACCCCATGGTCCCTGGCTTCGAGACCATCAACGATCAGCGCGACGTGGAGCGTTTCCGCCAGGCGAAGCTGAGCGCGCGCGACTTTGAGCTCACCGCCCATCACCCCCTCTGCACCTGCCGCATGGGCCGCGACCCGCGCTCATCAGTGGTGGGGCCGGACCACCAGGCGCACCACCTGCCCGGGCTGTTCATCACGGACGGCTCCTCGCTCCCCTCATCGCCGGGGGTGAACCCGCAGGTGACCATCATGGCCCTGGCCACCCGGGCGGCCAGGTACGTGGCCCGAGAAGTGGAATAAACGGCAAATCTCCGATACCCTCGTTTTCACGCCATGGTCAGACGATTCGCGCGGAACACCGGTATGCTCACGGCCCTCGTCGCCCTCGCGGGCGCGGGCGCCTTCTTCTACACCTACAAGCCCTCGGGCATGGGCGCGGCCTGGGCCCAGCTCAAGTCATACTCGGCCCTCATGTTGGACCGGAGCGCGTATCTGGCTCCGATCCTCGCCCTCGGGCTGTGTGCGGCGGGGCTGGCCCTGGCGCTCTGGTTCGGCGGGCGCTTCCTGGTCGCTTCCGACCGGGCAGGCTCCTTTATGGGGAGGCTCTTCAGCGGTTCACGAGCGAAAAAAGGCGCAGATCTGGGCACCGGCGGCAAGATCAAGACCGCGGCGGCCATGCAGAGCCTGTTCGAGAAGATCCGCAGCCGGGTGCAGCACCTGAGCGGCGAGTCCGAGGCCGACATGATCATGCTGGTGGACGAGATCCTGCGCGGCGCGGTGATGCTCGACGCCAGCGACGTACACCTCACCTCCACTCCCAAGAGCCTGGACCTCTCCTTCCGCATCGACGGCGGCCTGGAGAAGGTCTGCAAGATCCCGAAACAGCACGCCTCCATGCTCGTCTCCCGCGTGCGGGTGGCCTCCAAGCTGGACACCACCATCCATGACGTGCCCCAGGACGGCCGCCTGGAGATCAACAAGACCGGCGTGGTGGCCGAGTTCCGCGTCTCCATCCTGCCCACCAGCCATGGCCCCAAGGTGGTGCTCCGGGTGGTGCGCTCCTCCAACGAGGCGCGCTCCATGGACGATCTCGGCATGAGCGGCCCGGTGCTCAAGCAGTTCCTGGAGATGGTGGAGAGCCCCCAGGGCATGATCTTCCTCACCGGCCCCACGGGCAGCGGCAAGACCACCACTATCTACTCCGGGCTGAACCACATCCAGCGCAAGCGCGGGGACATCACCAATATCGTCACCATCGAGGATCCCATCGAGGTGATGCTGCCCTTCCTCACCCAGACCCAGGTCAACGAGAAGGTGGGGCTCACCTTCGCCAAGGGGCTGCGCTCCATCCTGCGCCAGGACCCCGATGTGATCATGGTGGGCGAGATCCGCGACTCCGAGACCTCGCGCACCGCGGTGCAGGCCGGGCTCACCGGCCACCTGATCCTGACCACCGTGCACACCAACTCGGCGGCCGGGGTATTCAACCGCCTCATCGAGACCGGGGTGGAGCCGTTCCTGCTGGCCTCTGCCTCCCTGGGGGTGGTTTCCCAGCGGCTGGTGCGGCGGCTGTGCAAGGAGTGCACGGCCCAGGTACCGCCCACCCCCGATGAGGTGGCCAAGCTGCGCCGGCTCGGCGTGGACGTCAAGGGCCAGATGTTCTATGCGCCGGTGGGGTGTGCGAAGTGCGACAACCGCGGCTTCTCTGGCCGGATCCCCCTGTTCGAGCTGCTCGCCGTGAGCCCGGATGTGCGGGACCTGATCCACGCATCGGTGCCCACGCCTCAGATCCATGACAAGGCGGTAAACGAGGGCATGGTGGTGTTGCTGCAAGACGGCATCACCAAGGCAAGCTCCGCGGTAACCACCCTGTCGGAGGTCATCCGGGTGGCCGGCTCATGATGCTCGAGGTGAAGAGATGAGCGATCAAGGGAACAGAAAGTCCGATCCGGAGGCGCTCAAGGCGACCACCGCGGAGAAACCGGGGGCGGCCGGGCAACGGCCCCCGCGCGCCCCCATGGCCCCGCGGCGCAAAGCGGCGGACCTCCAGACGGGCCCCGGCCGGGAGGGCGGCAACATCCCGGATCAGCTCACCCGCTCCCAGGAGGCCATGGAGATCCAGAACCAGGCCTCCGATTTCAAGGCGAAGGTCAGGCAGACTTCAGCGGAACGCAAGGCCGCCGCCAGCAAGAAGACCGGTCCGGCGGCCGCCCTCACCGGCGCCTCCTCTCTGCTCAAGCTGGCCACGGTGAGCTGGACCTGCTCCCTGGTCTGCCTCTGCGCGGCGTTGGTGGTCTTCTTCTGGCCGCTCTTCGTGGGCGTGGTAAAGGGCCTGCCCGCGCCGGAGACCAAGAGCAAGCCCGGGGGCAAGCTGGTGGTCTATACCCCCGGTGACACCACCATGGCCCAGGGCCAGGAGCCGGGGGGGAAGTGGAGCAAGGGGGAGGGGAAAGGGGGGGGCGAGTCCGGGGCCGGGGCCGGGGGAGGCCCTTCCCAGAGGAAGGGGCTCGGCAGCATGATCCCGAAGCTGCCCATCGCCGGCCCCCTCGGGCCGGATCGCGAGCTCGCCTTCATGATCTTTTCCAAGCCGGACAAGGCCGAGGTGATCCTCGACGGTCAGCCCCGCGGAAAGACCCCTGTGGGCGCTAACCTCACCTGCCGCGAGAACGAGCAGGTGCAGCTGGAGATGCGGAAGAACGGCTACAAGCTGTGGGAGAAGGTGTTCCGCTGCAAGGAGGGGAGGATCAAGGTTGAGGGGACTTTGAAGCGGGAATAGCCCGCCGCACGTCCTCAGCGTTCCTACTCCTCCTCAACCTTCAGCCCCATGGGCTTCCCCATGCCCTGCCACACCATCTCGGCCAGGTCCAACACCTGAACTTCCTCTTCCTTGTCCGCCGCCTTGACCCCGTCGGTGATCATCACGTTGCAGAAGGGGCATGCGGTGGCGATGGTGTCGGCGCCGGTGGCCAGGGCCTCGTCGGTGCGGTCCTGGTTGATGCGGGGCGCCTCCTCCTCCATCCACATCCTGCCGCCGCCCGCGCCGCAGCAGAAGCTCTTGTACCCGGTGCGGCCCATCTCCACGGTCTGGCCCCCGGCACAGGCGCCGAGCACGTCCCGCGGTGAGTCGTAGATCTCGTTCCAGCGGCCCAGGTAGCAGGAGTCGTGGTAGGTGGCCTTCTTGCCGGTCTTCTCGCTGACCTTGAGCTTGCCCTTGGCCATGAGGTCCTTGAGAAAGTCGGTGTGATGGATCACCTCGTAGTCGCCGCCGAAGGCTTTGTACTCATTCTTGAACGAGTGGAGGCAGTGGGGGCAGGTGACCAGGATCTTCTTGATGCCGTAGTTGGCGAAGACCTTGACGTTCTCCTTGGCGATGGTCTGGAACAGGAACTCGTTGCCCGCCCGGCGCGCGGCGTCGCCGGTGCAGGTCTCCTCCAGGCCGAGCACGGCGAAGTCCACCCCGGCCTCCTTGAGCAGGTTGACCCAGGCGATGGAGATCTTCTTGGCCCGGTCGTCGAAGGAGCCGGCGCAGCCGATCCAGACCAGGTACTCCGGCGCCTCGCCCTTCTCCTCGAACACCTCCTCCATCACCGGCACATCCAGGCCCTCGGCCCAGTCCATGCGCTGGTCCATGCCGATGCCCCAGGGGTTCATGTTGTTCTCCATCCCCTTGAAGAACCGGGCCGCCTCCGACGGCATGCTCCCCTCGGTGAGCACCAGGTGCGAGCGCATCTCCACGATCTTCTGCGGGTGCTCGATGAACACCGGGCACACGGCCTGGCAGGCGCCGCAGGTGACGCATGACCAGAGGGTCTCTTCCTTGATGCGCCCGCCCACCATCGGGTCCATCTCCTCCAGGGCCTCGATGATCTTCTCGTCCTGGTCGCTGGGCTTGACGGGGATGATGGTGGCGCGCTCCAGGCCGACCAGGGACTCGGCCAGCTCCACCTTCACGTCCACACCCGGCTCATCCATCTCACCCAACGCCTCCTCGAAGCGGTCGGGGTAGGGCAGGTCGGCCTCATCGAAGGCCTCCATCAAGGTGTTCAGGTCTTCCGCGGCGTCGCCGGAGGGCTTGTACCCGTCCAGGATCTTGCGGATCCCGTTGGCCATCTCCAGCTCGTCCTCGTCGAGCTCCTCCACGGGGTAGCCGGCCACACCCGGGGAGAGCTGAATCAGCTTGTCCCCGCGGCACTGCGACTCGTCGCGAATGTCGTGGACCAGGTGCATGGGCGACAGGGGCTTGTCGGTGTTGTACGCCGGGCAGTTGTTGGAGCAGCGTGCGCACTCGGTGCAGGCGTAGGTGTCCAGGATCGACTTCCAGTCGAACCGCTCGTAGTACTGCACGCCCCACTGGGCCTCGTCGGTGAGGTCTCGCTTGGGCAGCACCCCCTGGGCGCCCCGGTTGCGCAGGGCGATGTTGGGCAGGGCCCCCAGCAGGTGCACATGCTTGGAGTAGGGGATGTAGTTGAGGAAGAAGAGCACGATGATCATGTGGATCCAGAAATTGACCAGGGCGCCGGTGTGGGCGCTCTCGCTCCCCGCCAGGATGCTGGCCATGGCGAAGCTCACTGGCATGTGGCTGATGCTCGCCGGGTTGGCCGAGTGCTCGTAGCCGTGCATCAGGAAGTGCGTGATGCAGAGCAGCGAGATCATGCTCAGGATCAGGGTGGCGTCGCCTGAGAGTGGGATCAGGTTCGGCTTGAGCACGATGCGCCTGAAGAAGGAGTAGCCCATGACGCAGAGCACCACGAAGTTGGTGACGTCGAGCACCGACTTGAACAGCGCGTCCAGGGTGGAGCCGATGATCATGGCGTAGGAGAACTGGCTGTACAGGCCGCGGATCATCAGCTCGCCCGTGCCCACGCAGATGATCAGGAAGCCCCAGAAGATCAAGAGGTGGTGGATGCTGGCCTTCTCGCGGGCCACCGACTTCTGGGCCAGAAAGAACGTGAGTACATCCCCGAACCTGGCGCCGGTTTCCTCTATCTTTCCTTCAATGGCCCGCCCCTTGCCGATGAAGCGGACGAAGCGGTTGAGGGTCCAGCCGAACACGGAGAATGCCACCAGCATCAAAACGCCGAAGATGATGTTGCCCACGGGACTCATAAAGGCCTCCCAGGTTGTTTATTCCAAAATGACACAGCGCATTATTGCGACAAACTACGCTGGTTGTATACCTATTTTGGTGTCCGGAGGGGTCAGGCAGGGGGAGGCAGGAAAGTAGGCGATGGCGGCGTGGTGGGATCGCTCACGTAGTCCTGGATCAGCCGCTTGTGGGAGGGGGCGATGGTCGCGAACTGGATGGCCGTGAGCTGGTAGCAGTGGTACTGGGTCTGCCGGATCACCTTGCCCCGGGCCTTGATGGGCACAGGGGAGTTGGGCAGGCTGAACTCGAGCCAACACTTGGCCCCTGGCACCCGAAGGTTAGCGGAAGGACTGCCGGCGTCCTCGCCTTGCCCAGCAAGGCTCCGGGATGAAGCGCCGGCAACATCATCAGCGGCGGTGGCCAGGAAGATCCCCTCGGCGCTGATGTCGCTGGCCTGGCTCAGGAATATGCCTTCCTGGTACTTCTCCATTACCGCCACGGCAAGCCTGGCCCGGCGGTGTTGCCTTCGGTTGGAGGGGCTTACTTCGGTGCTGTTCATTGAGAGTGGTCGCTCGTGTAAGTTGATGTAGGATAAGGTAGCATGATGTGCTACCTGCTGCGAATTAAAACACGAGCGAAAGAGGATCCTTCAGATCAGGTCGCCGGATCCTCCAATGGTCGGGCGTCATCCGGCAGAAAGTTGGGCACGCCGTCCACAACCTCGTATTGCAGCTGGCACGCGGCGCAGGCGAAGGCTGTCTCAGCCTCGTCAAGATCCAGCGAGCCCTTACACCTGGGGCAGCAGAGGATGGCGATGAGGTCTTTATCGAGTGGCATTGGCTTCTCCTTTAAGCCGCGTACTCTACCTCAATCATGGGTTGACATCCCAGCACTCTAGGCTATATTGCGCCGGCTCAACGGCAAACCCCCGCAATCTAAGGGCATGGTGCCCTTTCACTGGGGCGAGGCGCAGAGCGAATTCAATTAAAGGGAGAAACACCTAATCGCATGTCCGATCTAACCAACAACACAACCACTAATGAGGAGAGCTTTGCCGAGCTCTTCGAAGCAACCCACAAGGACGAGAACTTCAAGGAAGGCGACATCGTCAATGGCCGCGTAATTCATGTGTCCAAGGACTACGTCGTGGTGGATATCGGCTTCAAGTCCGAAGGCCAGATTCCCATCGACGAGTTCCGAGCCACCGACGGTGAAGTAAGCGTCGTCCAGGGAGACACCATCGACGTCCTGCTCGAGAGCCGGGAAGATGAGGATGGCCTCATCGTCCTGTCCAAGGAGAAGGCCGACAAGCTGAAGGTATGGGACGAGATCAGCGCCGCGTGCGAGCGTGACGAGCTCATCGAGGGCACCATCACCCAGCGGGTCAAGGGCGGCCTCAGCGTCACCATCCGTGGCGGCGTCAAGGCGTTCCTGCCTGGTTCTCAGGTCGATCTGCGCCCCGTGCGCAACCTCGACTTCTTTATCGGCAAGACCTTTGAGTTCAAGGTCATCAAGTTCAACAAGAAGCGCGGAAACATCGTGCTTAGCAGGCGCGCGCTGCTGGAGAAGGAGCGCGACGAGCTCAAGGCCAAGACCCTTGAGAAGCTCAAGGAAGGGGCCGTGGTTGAGGGGATCGTCAAGAACCTCACCGAGTACGGCGCCTTCATCGACCTGGGCGGCATCGACGGCCTGCTCCATATCACCGACATGAGCTGGGGCCGGGTGAATCACCCGTCCGAGATGTTCCAGGTGGGCGACAAGGTCAAGGTCAAGGTCCTCAAGTACAACCCGGAGACCGAGCGCGTGTCCCTGGGCCTGAAGCAGATCACCGAGGATCCCTGGACCCACGCCGAGGAGCGTTACCCGGTGGGTACTCAGGTGGAGGGCAAGGTTGTCAGCCTCAAGGACTACGGCGCCTTCATCGAGCTGGAAGAGGGCATCGAGGGCCTGATCCATGTGTCCGAGATGAGCTGGACCCGGCGCATCAAGCACCCCTCCAAGGTGGTGGCGGTCAAGGACGTTGTGAACGCCGTCGTGCTCGACATCGACGCCCGCAACAACCGCATCAGCCTTGGCATGAAGCAGCTGGAGCCGAACCCGTACGAGACCCTCACCGAGAAGTACCCGCTGGGGACCATCGTGGGCGGCCGCGTGCGCAACATCGCGGACTTCGGCATCTTCGTGGAGATCGAGGAGGGCATCGACGGCCTGGTGCACATCTCGGACCTCTCCTGGACCCAGCGCATCAAGCACCCCTCCGAGCTTTACCAGAAGGGCGACGAGGTGGAGGCTGTCATCCTGAACATCGAGATGGAGGGCGAGAAGCCCAAGATCTCCCTGGGCATCAAGCAGCTCATCGAGGATCCCTGGGATCGCATCCCCATGGAGTACCCGGTGGGTCAGGTGTTCAAGGTGCAGGTCATCAAGGTCCTGGACTTCGGCGCCTTCGTGGAGCTGGAGAAGGGCGTCGAGGGCCTGATCCATGTGTCGGAGATCGCCGACGAGCGCATCAACGACCCGCGCCAGGTGCTCACCCCGGGCGACGAGGTTCACGCCGAGGTCATCACGGTGGACACCGCCGAGCGCAAGATCGCGCTCTCCATGCGCTCCGCCGCGCGCCAGGCCGAGGTTGCAGACGCCCAGGGCTACAAGCCGGGCGGCTCCCGCTCCACCCTGGGCGACCTGCTCAAGGACAAGCTGGGCGACCTGAGTATTGACGAAGACGAGCAATAAAGCGGGGCGCTTTACCCCGTAACGGCCGAAGGCCGGCGGACGGCCCGCTCCCCCGGAGGGGCGCTGCCCGAGCTGAGCCTTCGGATCCATTTTTTCGCTTCATCCCCCCAACATCCCTATAATTGCTCCCTGAACGGGCAGTGCACGGATCCGCCCGTGAAAGGAGTGTTGTCTTGGATCGTCTCTACGCACCCTGGCGCATGCCTTACATCCTCTCCGAGGTGGAGAAGGAGAAGCTCGAGGCCGAGAAGCGCAAGCACGCGGGGGGATGCATTTTCTGCGACCTGCCGGGCGAGGGGCCTGAAAATTATCGGGAGAACCTGATCCTCTCCTGCGGCGAGCGCGCGTTCATCATCCTCAACCGCTACCCGTACAACAACGGCCACCTGATGGTGGTGCCGCGGCAGCATGTGTCGGATCCGAGCATTCTCTCCCACGACGACTACCACCTGCTGGCCGAGCTGCTGCGCCGGGCTACCCAGGCGCTGTACCGGGCCACCGGCCCCCACGCCGTCAACCTGGGTATGAATCTGGGCCGCACGGCGGGCGCCGGGATCCACGAACACTGCCATTACCACCTGGTGCCGCGCTGGGACGGCGACAACAACTTCATGCCGGTGGTTGCCAACATCAAGGTGATCAGCGAGGGGCTGCACGCCACGTACGACCGGTTCTTCGAGGAGTTCAAGGACCTGGCCACCGGGCTGGAGGAAGAGCTGGGGTGACAACGTGAGACGCCTGCTCAAAGGGACGCTCTGGTTCATCGTGATCACGCTGCTGGTCTGCCTCGGCTCCGTGCTCACCCTTTTCATGCTGCGCAACGCGCAGTGGGTGGTGATCCGGGTGCCCCTGCTCGGGACCTCCCTGTCCGAGCCCTTGGCTGTGGCGGAGTACGAAACTCCGCTGGCTGCCGTGATGATGGCGGCGTGCCTTGTGGGGGGCGTCCTGGCCACCATGGCCCAGCTCCCGTTCGCCCTGAGGCGGGCGGTGGAGCGGCGGCGCGAGCGGCGCTTCATGACCGACCTCGAGGAGGAGCTGAGCGATCTGCGCAGCCTGCCGGTTGATAGTCCGGCGCCCATGGAAGATCCGGAGCTGTTTGGCGACAACGACGGCGAGGGCGACGGGGGTTCGGATGAGGCCGCCCTGTTCATGGAGTCCTTGCAGAGGGATGAACACGAGAAGGGGGAGGGCAAGTGAACCTCTTGCTCCTGGTGGGGATTGGGCTGCTGCTTCTGGTGGCCGGCACCCTCCTGGGGCGGTTCTATATGCCGGACAGGCGCCCGCTCAAGCGCGCGGCCCAGGAGGGGCGCTCATACGTGCGCGGCCTGGTTGGGGTGCTGGAGGGGGACAACGACCTGGCCATCAAGGAGCTGGCCCTTGCCCTCAAGAGCAGCGGCGGGGTGGTGGAGGCGTACTTCGCCCTGGGCGCGCTGTTCCGTGAGCGCAAGGAGTACGAGCGTGCGGTGCGGGTGCATCAAGCAATACTGATGCGCCGGCGCCAGCCCAAGGCAGTCCAACACAAGGCGCACTTTCAGTTGGCTCTCGACTTCCGCGCGGCGGGCTTCAACCGGCGGGCCATCAAGGCCCTGGAGTGGCTGGTTTCCAGAGACAAGAAGCACCTCAAGGCGTGGGAGCAGCTGGTGGAGCTGTACCAGGCGCAGGGGCAGTGGGAGCGGGCGGCCCTGGGCCACCGCCGGGTTGGCAAGCTCTCCGGCAGGGACACCGGCCCGGTGGAGGCGCACATCTGGGCGCAACTGGCGGGTGAGGAGTTGATCCGGGGAGAGCCGACCAGGGCGCGGCGCAACCTGAAGCAGGCCCTCTCGGCTCACCGCACTTCGGCTCATGCCCTACACGTGCTTGCCTGCTACCAGGAGGAGCGGGGCAACCTGGACGCGGCGGCCAGGGCATGGTCCAAGGCCCTGCGAGGCTCCCCCGATCTGGTGGGGTTCCTGCTGCCGCGCCTGGAGACGGTGCTGGCTCTGCGCAAGAAATTGGCCAAGGCAGACAAGCTGCTGGATGAGCTCCTCGACAAGGAGCCGGGCAACGTGCAGCTTCGCCTGGCCCGCGCTCGCCTGGAGCGCCGCCACGGACCCGGGCGAGCCCTGCGCTCCCTGGAGGAGCTGGTGACCGAACAGCCCCGGCTGTTGCCTGCCCGGCGCGACGCGGCGCGGCTGATCCTCAAGGAGGGCGACCCGGACAGGATGAAGGAGGCTCTGGCCGAGCTGGTGGAGCTGCTCGATACGGCCGACCGGGGCTACCGCTGCGGCGCCTGCGGTCACGCTGAAGAAACCCTGTTTTGGCGGTGCCCCAGGTGCCTGGAGTGGGATACTGTGGGGCCCGCGTGGGGACGGAGAAGTGGTGAGAGATGACTGACAAAGTGGAACCACCGCCGCCGCCCCACCAGGAGACTCCCTGGCTTTGGCTGCGCCACAACGCCCGCGCCTGGGGGTTTGGGGCGTTCGTCGTCGCCATCCTGTATGCCTTCCGCGAAGTGATCCTGCCCTTCGTGCTGGCGCTGCTGGTGGCCTATATCCTGGCGCCGGGGGTGCGGCAGCTGGAGCGGGTGCGGCCTGGCGGGTACAAGGTGCCGCGCTTCGTCTGGATCATCCTGGTCTATGCTGTGCTGCTCGGGCTCATCGGGCTGTTCTTCACCTCATTCGTGCCGCGGCTGAGCAACGACATGAAGCGGGTACTACAGGAAACCCCGGCCCTGATGGAGAAGGCGCGCAAGGTGTGGGTGCCCAAGGTGGCGGGGTGGGTTGAGGATAACTTTGGGGCGGATGTGGAGGCGGAGG
>CAZCFB010000057.1:0-28847 GCA_964497805.1 uncultured Kofleriaceae bacterium | reverse complement strand
GCCAGGACCGGCCCCTGGCCGACCAGATGCAGCGCGCTGCCCAGAGCATCTTGCTCAATGTTGCAGAAGGGCAGGATGCCCGGGGCCAGAATGGGCTGGCCCGGTTTCACATAGCGCTGGGCGAATGCCGTGAAACCCGCGCGGCCCTACACCTGGCGCTGGCCTGGGGTTATGTCAACGAAGCCTCCTGGCAGGCTGTTGATGCCGATTTGGATCAGATCGCGGCCATCCTCTGGACCCTGGTGCACCGTCCAAGACGGGCCCCGTGAACCTCTCGGCGGGGCTCACACGGTGTGGGCTCCGCTCTGATTGAATCAGAGCAAATAATCTGAGGTCCAGGTTCTACCGGCCACCATGCAAGCTGACGCGTCCGGCCCGGAGGAATGGGGCCCTCCTGTGCCGGGTTATACACCTCAAATCCCAATCAATTGAGCGTCTGCTTGTGATGGGGGAACTGGCTCAAGATCCGACCGATGAGGGTCGCTATTGCTTCCCTAACATCCGTCCCCTACTGCTTGTGGTGGAAGTCGGGGTTGAAGTCCTCGATGGGGTCCCCGCTTGTGAGCACCACTGGCACCACGATGGCCGCGGTGATGGCGGCCAGGCCACCAGCTGCGCCCACCCATACGTACCACTTCTCATACCACTTGGGCGGCGGCGGGGGCGGCGGCCTGTATGGCGTGGTCCCCACCGGCATCTCCTTGAGCTCCACCTCGACGTTGAGGGTCTTGCCCGCCACGGAGTTTATGGTCTGGAAGTAGTCGTAGAATGCGGGCTTGGTCACCTTCACCTTTCGCTCGCCGGGAAGCCCCTCGGTTTCAACCGGGGCGATGCCTACAAACTTGCCGTCAATGAAGACCCGCGCGTCCGGCTCGTTGCAGGTGATGATGAACACCCCGGCGACGGGGAACAGATCCACATCCAGCACGGTGGTGTCGCGGCGCTTGATGCGGAACACATCCAGGTACTCGGTGTAGCCCCGCTGGGTCACCTTGATGGTGTGCTTGCCCACCCGCAGGCGCAGGGCGCGCTCCAGCGGCAGGGTGCCCACCTCCTTGCCGTCAATGCGGACCAAGGCGCCCTTGTTCAAGGAGCTGATCTCCAGCTTGCCGAAGCCCTTCTTCTTCCGGGCGTCGGCGTCCATGGGCAATAACCCCACGAGGAGTACAAGCAGGAACCTTAACTGGCTTCGACAAGTCACCATGAATCGATCTTATCCCTTAATGGCTTTCAGCCTCAAGCCTTCGCGCGCTCCAGGGCGGCCAGGATTCCGTCATGTTCCGGGGCGACCTCGAGACCGCGCTCGAACATGCTCAGGGCCTTTGACTTCTCGTCCAACTCCAGGTGAGCCAGGCCGAGGTGGTAGAAGATCTCCTCCTTGGCGATGCCTGCGCTCTCGTCGATGTTCTGCAGCAACATCGAGCGGTAAATGCGCCGCACGTTGCTCCAGTCCTCCTGCGCCATGTGAATGCGCCCCAGCGCCACCAGGGTGGGCCCGTAGGTGCTGTCCAACCGGTACGCCTTGTCGAAGTGCTCCCGGGCGCCGTCCATGTCGTCCCGCGCCTCGGAGATTGTGCCCAGGCGGAAGGTGAAGCGCGCCTTGTCCTTGCGCTTGCCCCGACCGGAGCTGGACAGGAGCTGCTCCAACAGCGGCTCGGCGTCGTCGTAGCGCCCGGCCCCGTAGTATGCGTCGGCCAGCGGGGAGAGGATCTCCACGTCGTCCGGCGCCAGATCCCTGGCAGCCTCCAGCGCGGCCACGCTGTCATCCGGCCGCGCCAGCTTGTCGCCGAAGATCTGCCCCAGCTCCTTGAACAGGGCCAGCTGCTCCGCCGGCTCCACCTGCCCCACCTTCACCTGCACCAGCTCAGCAACCTGCTCCCAGTCGCCCATATCCCTGGCGTGGTTCTCCAGGGCATCAAGAGCTCCGGTATGGAACGGGTTCTGCTCCAGGGCGTTGACATAGTGCATGGCTGCCTCGTCGGGGTCCTGCCCCTGCTTCAGCATCATGCTCCCCATGCGGAACTCCAGCTCCGCCGCCTCCTCCGGCTCGGGCCCCAGGGCCAGGGCCTTCTCGAGCACCTCCTGGCACCGGCCCCACTGCTCCGTGCTCTCGTAGATGCCTGCCAGCCCGCCCAGGGCCTGAACGTTCTGGTCGTCCCGATGGAGGATCTCCTCCAGCAGCTCGGCCGCGGCCTCCGCGTTCTCCAGGGAGTCGTTCCAGATCCCCGCCGCCCGCACCAGCTGCCTCACCTCGCCGTCCAGGTCGCCGCCAGCCGCGCAGATCTCCGCGTGGCGCCGCAGCACCTCCACCAGCTCGTACCACTTCTCCCCGGCGGTGAGGATCTCTTCCAGCTTGTCCACCGCCTCCAGGTTGCTCGCCTCCAGCTCCAGGATCTGGTGGTAGTAGCTCACGGCATCATCGGGCGACTCCATCTTCAGGCCAGCCAGGTCCGCAAGCTGGAAGTAGATGGAAATCTGCTCGCCCGGCTCGCTCACCTCCAGCCGGCGCAGCAGGATGTCCTGCACCGCGGACCAGTCCTCCTCCGCGGTGTACATGGCCTCCAGGTGATCCAGGGCATCCTCGTTCTGTGGATCCAGCTCCAGGATGTCGCGGTACACCTCTATGGCCCGGGCGAAGTCCTCCAGGCGTGAGGCGAGCACATCACCCATGGCCAGCTTGAGCGCCACCTGCTCCAGGGGAACGGCCGAGAGGTGGACCATGCGCTGCTGGGCGTCCAGGTAGTCCTCCCAGCGGCCGAGCAGCTCGTACAGCTCAACCAGGTTCTCCACCGCCTCACGGTCATCCCCGGCCAGCTCCTGGATGGCGTTCCAGGCCGCGATGGCCTGTTCCAGATCCCCGAGCTGTTCCTGGTTGATGCTCGCCACCTCCCGCAACAGCTCATGCTTGCGGTCGAGGTCCAGCTCCTTGTCAGCCTGGAGCATGAGGACATCACAAAGTTCCTTCATCTCGAAGCTTGCGCGGTAAATCTTCTCAAGCTCCTCGAGGGCTCGCCGACAATCCGGGTCAACCTCAAGCACTCTCTTAAGACATCCCTGCGCGCGCTCGATATCGTTCAGGTTTTCCCCATTCCACTTGGCGGCTCTCAGCCCCAGGGTGCGGATCGCGTCCCGGGTAAGGTCGCCGCCCAGGAGGACGCCGTCGGCCAGGGCTACAAGCTCCTCGTACCGCCCGCCCTCCTCGGCCAGCCGCTCCAGCTGCTCCAGCACAGGCTCGCTGCCTGGATCCTCTGCCAGGGCCCTGCCCAGGGCGTCAAATGCCAGGATCGGCTCGCCCAGCTCGGACTCGTACAGGACGGCGACCCGCTCCAGCAGGGCGGTCTGGTCCAGCGGATCCGACAGGGTCGTCAGCCGGATCTCCAGCAGCTCAACAAGCTTGGCGTGGTCCGCGTCCGCCTCGTAGATCGGCTCCAGCACCTCGAGCACCGGGACCTTGAACGCCTCCTCCTGAAGCAGGCGCTCCATGGCTGCCAGGGCGCGCTCCATTGACGACTCCCGCTCCAGGGCGCCGCGGAACGCCTCGAAGGCGCCGTCCTGATCCCCGTTGATGTCCAGCCTGATCTCGCCCAGGCGGGCGTAAATCTCCGCCTGCTCCATGGGGTCGGCCACCGCGGCGAGCTCTCTGTCCAGCACCTCCAGCAGATCGCTCCACTTCTCCTGCCGCAGCAGGATGCGGTCCAGCGCGCGCAGGGGCTCCCGCTCGTCGCCCTCGAAGTCCAGGGCCGCGCGGTAGTGGCCCTCTGCCCGGTCGTCATCCCCGAGCACCTCCTCCAACAGCCCTGCCACCTTCATGTGGATGGCCCGGCTCAGGGTGGCGTCAAAGATGTCGTGCAGCCGCTCCTCGTAGACCGCCACCAGCCGCGGCATGTCCTCCAGCACAGCCGCCAGGCGATCCAGCTCCACCTGGACCTCCCTGTCCGCCGGGTCCTCCTTCAGGGCCCTGGCGCACGCCTCGAAGGCGCCCTCCAGGTCGTCGAGCCCCTCCTCCCGTAGCTGGCACACGCGCATGAGCAGCCCCCGCCGTGATGGCGGATCGGCCATACCCTCCAGCCGCAGCTCCAGCACCTCAACCAGGGGCTCCACCTCGCCCGTCACCTCGTACACCTGCTCCAGGATGGACGCGATCATCTCCCGGTGGCTGTCGCCACGCACCAGCCGCTCAAGGGCGTCCCTCGCGCCGGCGTTTGTGGGCTCGATCTCGATGACCTGGCGGTAGCGGTTGATCGCCCCGTCGAGGTCACCGATGTCACCCTCCTGGATCGAGGCCGCGCGGCCCAACAGCTCCGCGCGGGTGTCCATGTCCTGCTCCAGGCCGATCTTGGACTCCAGCACCTCCAGCAGGTCCGAAGACATCTGCTCGTTGGTGTACAGCCGGTCCAGGGCGTCCAGGATCTCCGGGTCGTCAGGCTGGGTCTGCTGCAGCACCTTGTAGGCGCTGATGGCCTCGAAGTTGTCCTGCAGGTGCTCCTCGTAGATCTGCGCGATGGCGAGCCGCAGGTCCCTGCGCTCCGAGTCGTCCTCCTCCCGCTCCAGCTTGTGCTGGCAGACCCAGATAAGCTCGGTCCACTCCCGGCTGTCCAGGTAGAGGCGCTCCAGGGCAGCGATGGCCATGGGGTCCATCTCGTCCACCATCAACATCTGGCGGTACGTCTCCGTGGCCTTCTCCGGCCGCTCAAGTTGCAGCTCGTAAATCTCGGCCACACGCAGGTAGGTGTACTTCTGCACCTCCGGATCCATGGCGTGGCTCGCCTTGCGCTCCAACACCTCGATGAGCGCCTCGTGCTGCTCCAGCTGCTCCAGCAGCCGCACCAGCGCCGCCACCGCGTCCTCGTCGTCCTCACGCGCCTCGAGCACCTTGCGCCACGCCTCCACCGCCGCCTCGGGCTCCCCGAGCTGGGCCTCCTGAATGGTGGCGATCTTGGCCTGCATGCGCGCCTGGAGCTCAGGATCGTAGCTCTCCTCGACCCCACCCTCCAGGGCGTGCACAACCTCGCCCCACCGGTCCAGCGGGTCGGCCAGGCGCTCCAGGTTCTCCAGCAGCTCCGGGTCGCCGAACTCCTCCTTGAGCGCCCTCACCAGGGCGTCAAAGGCGGTCTCCAGGGAGCCGCCCATTGTCTCGTTGAGCCGCGCGATCTCGCGCAGCAGGAAGAGCCGCCGGTCCTTGTCGTCGATGAACTCCAGCTCCACGTCGTAAATCTGGACCAGCTTGTTCCAGTCGCCCGTGGCCTCGTAGATCCCCTCCAGGAGCTGGGCCACGCGGAAGCGCTGATCCGGCTCATCCACCAGCCGCTCCAGAGAGGAGATGGTGTCGTCGTGCGCCGGGTCTCGGCTGAGGACCTCTTCGTAGTAGTCCACCGCCGCTTCCTTCTCGTTCATCTCCAGCTCGTGGATGGCGCCCACGCGGAACTTGAAGGCCACCACCTCGTCCTCGCCCTCGGCGAAATCGCAGCGGCGGTTGAGCAGCTCGCACAGGTCCTGCCACCGCTCGGTTTCGGTGAACAGGCGGTCCAGGGCCAGCACCGCCTCCTCGTCCTGCTCGTCCAGCTCCAGCACCGCGCGGAAGGCCTCGATGGCCTCGGGCAGGTTGAACAGCGCCTCCTCCTGCACCCGGCAGATCTTGAGCAGCAGGGAGCGGCGCGCGTCCGCGTCCAGCGCGGCGTCGGCCATCTCGTGGTACAGGGCGAGCAGGTCCTCCCACCGCTCGTTGCGGGTGAGCAGCGCCTCCAGCAGGCGGAACGCCTCCTCATCCTCACGGTTGGCCTCCAGGGCCCTGCCGAAGCAGCCCGCAGCCTCGCTCACCATGTCCAGGCGCTCGTCGTACAGGCCGCCCAGCAGGATGGCCACGTCGCGAGAGGTCTCGTCCTCGGTGAGGTTCTCCTCCAGGTAGGTGGAGAACACGCGGGTGATGTTCACCCAGTTCTCCAGGATGCCGGCCAGGCGCAGCAGCTGCTCCCGTATCTGCAGGTCCGCAGGGCGCTCCAGGAAGACCCTGCCGTACCAGGCGAAGGCCTCGTCCAGGTCGTCCAGCTGCTCCTCATACAGCCGGGCCAGGCGGGTCATGTAGGACACCCGCATCTCCGGATCGTCGCCAGCGATGAGGCGGATCTGGTAGACGCGGCTCAACTTACCCCACTGGGCGTCGTCGCTGTAGAGCGGCTCCAGGATCTCCGCCGCCTCCCCCCGCAGGTCTTCATCGTCCAGGTACAACTCCAGCGCCTCGAGGGCCTCGAAGTTGTCCGGGGCCAGCTTGATCACCTCGTGGTAGGCGGCCAGGGACATGGACGGTTCCATGAGGTGCTCGGCCCGGATCTGGCCGAGGCGTATGTAGAGCAGCACGCGGTCGGCCTCGCCCTCGTCGTCCTCCAGCTGCCGCTCAAGCAGCTGGGAGAGATCGGGCCAACGCTCTGTGCGTACATAGAGGTCGTCCAGGGCCTCGATGGCGTCCAGGTCGCGGGGCTCCAGCACCAGCACCTGCTCGAAGTTCAAGATCGCGTCGTCCAGGTCCTCGAGCATGTCGCGGCAGAGCACGGCGCAGCGGGTGAGCAGCTCCCGCCGCTCCTCCGGCTCGTCGGCCAGCTCCGCCCGCCGCTGAACCACTTCCAGCAGCGGCCGCCACTCTTCCTGGACCTCCAACAGGGCGTCCAGGGACTCCAGGGCGTTGGCGTGGACCGGGTCGGCCTCCAGCACGGAGCGGTAGTGCCCCCGGGCGCGGGAGAGGTCGTCCAGTTGATCTCGGCTCACCTCGGCGGCGGACAGGTAGAGCACCTTCTGCGCCTCGCTGTCCATGACGTCGAGGACCACCTCCTCAAGCACCTGCACGTAGTCGTCCCAGCGCCCCACCGTGCGGGAGATGCGCAGGAACTGCTCCTGGTGATCGAGGAAGTCGATCTCAGAGGTTGCGGACTTGAGCACGCGCCGGTAGGCGTCGAAGGCGCGCTGCAGATCGTCCAGGCCGTCCTCGTAGAGGCGGGCCACCTGGACCAGCAGCTCCACCCGGGCGCGCGGCTCGGCGTCCTCCGCCTGCAGCTCGTGCACCCCGATGAGGCGATCCCAGTTGGACTCGTCCTGGTAGATTGGCGCCAGCAGGTCCGCGGCGGCCAGCTTGTGGTCGTAGTCGCCGAGCAGCTCCTCCAGGGCGTCCTTGGTGCCGGCGTGGGAAGGATCCGCCTGCAGCACCTGGCTGTAACGATCGATGGCGACGCCGACGCTGTCCAGGTTCCGGTGGTGCAAGGTGGCCACGCGGAAGTGCAGGTCCACCTGCTCCATCTCATCAGCCGTGCCCAGGCTCAGCTCCCGCTCCAGCATCTCGAGCAGGTCGGACCAGCGCTCTTCGCTGCGGTAGATGCGGGCCAGGGCGTGCACGCTCTCAATGTCGTCGGGGACCTCGTCGAGCACGGTGAGGTAAGCCACGACGGACTGGTCGATGTTCTCAAGCTGCTCCTCGTAGAGGCTCGCCACCCGCAGCCACAGGTCGCGGCGCTCCTCCTGGTCAGGCGCCAGGTCGATGCGCCGGCGGTAGATCTCCACCAGGTCGCGCCACCGCTCGGTCTGCAGGTACAGGCGCTCCAGGGAGTCCAGGGCCTCGTTGCTCTCCGGGTTCTCCTGGAGCAGCTCCTGGTAGGTCTCCACGGCGGCGCCCACCTCACCCAGCACCTCCTCCTGGATGCGGCTGATCTTCACCAGCAGCGCCTCGCGATTGTCCGGCTCCCCCTCCCAGCTCAGCTGACGGCGCAGCTCGCCGATGAGGGCCTCCCAGCTGCCGTCGATCTCGTAGATGCGCGCCAGGGCCTCGGTGGCCGGGCGGGCGGTCTCCAGGTCAGACGGGTCCAGCTCCAGCAGCAGCTCGTACGCCTGCCGCGCCCGCTCCGGGTCGCCCAGCTGCTCGTCCAGCACCCGGGCCAGCCGGGCCTGCAGCCGCGCGCGCAGGTGAAGGTCAGAGACGTCGGCCGCCTCGAAGGCGTCGCTCCAGGCCTCGGCGGCTTCCTCCCACAGGGCCAGGTCGTTGACCAGGCGGTCCACCGCCTCGTGGATCTTGAGGGTGCCCGGCTCCAGGGTGAGGGCTTCACGGTAGCTCGCGAAGGCGCTCTCCGGGTCGGCCAGCTTCTCCTCCTGCAGGGAGGCGGAGCGGCAGAGCAGCTCCACCGCCTCGAACTTGTCCTCCGCCATCTGGCGGCGGCCCAACAGCACGCGCACCAGGTCCGCCCACTCCTCACGCCGCTCGTACACCGACTCCAGGATCTCGCTCACGCGGCGGGCCAGCTCCTCGTGGCCCAGCAGCTCCTCCAGCAGCTCCACCGCCCGATCCAGGGACGGGTCCACGCTCACGACCTCTTCCAGCAGGTCCACCGCGCCGTACGGATCGTTCAGGTGGCGGGCCATCAGGTCGGCCTGACGCAGCTTCAGCTCGCTGCGCTGGTCCTCGTCCTCGGCGTAGCTCATCTCACGGCGCAGCAGGTCGAGCAGCTCGCGCCACAACTCCGCGTCGGTGTAGTGCCGCTCCAGGGCGCGCAGGGCGACCCCGTGATCCGGCTCCAGCTCAAGCACCTCCTCGTACGCCTTGATGGCGGCCGCGGAGTCGTCGAGGAAGTCCTCGTTGAGGGAGCAGATCTGTAGCAGGATGTCGCGGCGGGCGTCCGCCTCGTTCTCCAGCTCCTTGCGCTGCTCCAGCAGGTCGCGCATGTCCACCCACTTGCCCTGGTCGCGCAGGATCCGTTCCAGGTTGTCGAAGGCGTCGCGCTTGCCCGGGTTCAGCTCCACCACCCGGCGCAGGTGAATCTCGGCCTCCTCGGCCTGCCCCAGGCGGTCGTCCAGCACCTGGGCCATCTCCCAGTTCAGGTCCAGCTCCAGGGCGGGATCGGTGTCCTCCACCGCCTCCAGGGCCTCGGCGTACAGGCCGGCCAGCTCCTCCTCACGATCCAGGGCGTTGGCCAGGCGGGAGACCTCCTTCCGCGTGGTCACGTCCACCGGGTCCAGGCGCATGAGCTCGGCGCCGGCGTCGAAGGCTTCGCTCGGCTGCTCCAGCCGCTCGTCGTGCAGGTTCATGAGCTGGCGCAGCAGGTCGATGCGGATCCCCTGCTCCTCCTCGCCCTCAAGCAGGATCTCCTGCACCTGCACCAGGCGCGGCCAGTTCTCATTGCGCAGGTAGTAGGGCTGAAGCAGCTCGGCCACCCGCCGGCGCTCGTCGCCGTCCTCGAGCAGGTAGAGCTGCAGGGCCTCCACGGCCCCGCCGTGATCCTCATCAACGGAGAGCACCTGGGCCAGGTAGTCGATGGCCCGGCCGTGGTCCTCAATCTGGAGCTGCAGGGTGAGGCCCAGCATGTGCAGCACCTCAACGCGCTCCTCGGCGTCATCCACAAGGTCGAGCTTGCGGGTGAGCACCTCCACAAGATCCTCCCACTGCTCCCCGGCCTGGTGCAGGCTGGACAGGAAGTCCACCGCGTCCAGGTTGGTGGGGTCCAGCTCCAGCAAAGCGCGCAGGGCCGTCACGGCCGCGGCGGCATCGCCGATGTACTCCTCCTGGATGGAGGCGACCTTGGCCAGCAGCTCAACCTTGGTGGTCAAGTCCAGCTCCAGGGCCACGCGCTTGTCGTACACCTCCACCAGCGCCAGCCAGCGGTGGTTCGCCTCGTAGATGCGCTCCAGGGCGGTGAGGGCCTCCAGGTCCTCGGAGTGGATCTCCAGCAGCTCGCTGTAGAACACCTCCGCGTCCTCGGGCCGGGAGAGCTTCTCCTCGCTCAGGGTGGCCAGCTTGCGCAGGAGGGTGGTCTTGAGCTCGTCGTCGTCCAGGTCGGCCACCTGGTCGGTGTACAGCTCAACCAGGCGGTCCCACTCGTTGGCGTCCTCGGCCAGGCGCTCCAGCTCGGCGCGCAGGGCTGCGTCCGCCGGGCTCAGCTCAAAGGCCCTGGCGCACCAGGCGAAGGCCTTGCCCCGGTTGCCCAGGTTCTGCTCGCAGATCTGGCGCAGCTCCGCCAGCAGGGAGAGGCGGTCCTCGTCCTGCTCGGCCTGCCCCAGCAGCACCTCGTGGATCTCAAGCAGGCGGGGCCACTTCTCGGCGTCGCGGTAGAGGGGCACCAGGGCCCGGGCCACCGCCACGTTGGTCTTGTCCAGGGACATGACCCGCTCGTACGCCTTGGTGGCGTTCTCGGGGTTATCCAGGTTATCCAGGTGGATCTCACCCACCCGCCGGTAGAGGGCGATCTTGACCGCCTCGTCCTTCTCCCGGTCAGCGGCCATGTAGAGGGTCTCGGCCAGGCGGCCGAAGTCATCCTGGCGCGTGTACATCTGCTCCAGGTCCTCCCACCGCTTCCCCTGCACGAAGAGGTCGCGCAAGGTGTCCAGCGCTTTGCCGCTGTCAGGCTCCAGCTCCAGCACGCGCTGCCAGACGCCCACGGCGTTGTCCGGGGCAGAGAGCTTGTCCAGGTAGAGGCCGCCCAGCTCCTGGAGCAGGGCGAGGGTGCGGTCCGCGGAGCTGGCGTTTTCCACCTGCCGGTGGAGGATCTCGGCCAGGGCCTCCCAGCGCTGCACCTTGCGGTACAGCTCCACCAGGGCGTCCAGGGCCTCCTCGTCGTTGGGGGCCTCCTCCAGCACCTGGTTCCAGATCTGGATCCCCTCACCCGGATCGCCCAGCTTCTTGGTGGCCAGCTCGGCCACCTCGCGCACCAGCTCCCGCTTGCGCGGACCGGTGGCGTGCTCGGCCTCCCGGCGGGAGAGCTTGATCAGCTCGCGCCAGTTGCGGCGCTTCTCGTGGATCTCCCGCAGGCGCCCCATGGCCTGCTCATCCGTGGGGGCCAGCTCCAGGATCTCCTCCAGCGGCTTGATGGCCTGGCTCTGGTTGCCGAACTTCTCAATCCAGAGGTCCGCCACCCGGTGCAGGGTCACCACCTGCTCCTCCGGGTCGGTCTGCACAGCCTTGCGCTTTAGCAGCAGGCCGATCAGGTCGTTCCAGCGCCCCATGGCCTCGTACTTCTCGGTGAGGGAGTCCAGGGCCTCCTGGTGATCGGGCTGCAGGTCGAGGATGGAGTTGTAGGTGTTGATCACCATGACGTCCAGCTTCAGGTGATCGCGGTAGATCGCCACCACCTCCATGTGCAGGGCGATCTTGGCATCCAGCTCTCCGTCGGGCAGGGCGTCCAGCTCGGCCTTGAGCAGCTCGCGCAGGGCGTTCCACTTGGGCGGGGTGCTGGCGCGGTACAGGTCCTTGAGGGCCGCCGCGGCGTCGCCGTCCTCGGGGGCCATGCGCTGGATCCCCTTCCAGATGTCGATGGCCTTCTCCAGGTTGCCCACCTCGTTGGCGGCCACCTCGGCCATCTCCCGGGCCAGCACCAGGCGCTTGTCCTGGTCCTTCTCCACCCGCTGGGCCCCGTCGAGCAGGGTGAGCAGCTTGGCCGCCTCGCCCTTGTCACGGAAAAAGCGCCGGTAGAAGGCGAGCAGCGCGGGGTGGGTGGCGTCATGCTTGCGCAGGCGGCGGAAGTACTGCTCCGCCTTGTCCGGGTTCTCCAGCTCCTTCTCGTACAGCTCGCCCACCTTGACCAGGATCTCTTGCTCCAGCTCGGCGGGGGGCTTGGTGCTCAGCAGGTCGGCGTAGACATCGGCCAGCTCCGCCCAGTTGGCCTGCTCGGTGAGGGTCTCAACCAGGAAAGAGAGGGCCCGATTGTTGGACGGGTCCACCGCGAGCACCCGCTTGAAGGCTGCGGCGGCGTCATTGGGCTTCTCCAGCTCGGTGGCGTACAGCTCACCCAGGGTGGTGAAGACCTCCAGGCGCTCCTCCTTGGTGGCGGCCACGTCCGCGCGCTGGTACATGGCGTCTGCCAGATCATCCAGGCGCCCGTCCCGGCGCAGCATCCGCTCCAGGTGAAAGCTGGCCTTGGCGTTGCGCGGCTCCACCTTCAGGGCCCGGCGCAGGTTGTCCTCCACCATGCCTGAGAGCGGCTCGGCGCGGGCAGCCGTCTCCGCGGCCGAGAGGAACAGGCCGGTGGCCACCTTGCGGTCGGTCGCCGCCTCGGCCTCCTCGATGTACTTGTTGGCGACCTTCTCCCAGTTCTCCCGGAAGAGCTCGATCTCCTCCACGGTCTCCTCTGTGCCCTCATCATGCGGACGGATCTCGAGGACCTCCTTGAAGCAGGCCAGGGCCTGCTCTTCCTCCAGCAGCTCATCCTCCAGGATGCGGCCCTTGTTCAGCAGGAGCTCTGCGCGCTCGTCCTCGTCCTCCACCAGGGGCAAGGCCAGGTCGAGCAACGCCACCGCGTTGTCCCAGTTTCCGGCTTCCTGATGTAGCCCGACTTGCTCAATGAGCAGGTACAGGTTGTCCTCCGATGGATCCTCTCCAGCGAGCAGGGACTGCACCGAGGCGAGGGCCTCCGGATCCGAGGGGCGGTTCAGCAGGTTTTCCAGCGAGCTCTTGATGTCAGCGGTCATCGTTTTCCTGTTCTTCTCTCGGGATCAGGGGCGTACGGACGCACGCCGCCCCCTAACCCAGTGGCCGTGGTATCGAAAAGAGTGGTTCACGAACGGACGGATGGTAGCAGGCGAGAGGCGTTGGGTTCAACCAGGAAAGAGCCTCCATTTTGTCGCCATAACCCCTTGACAGCGCACGGGTATTTTTCATGCTAGAGAGCAGTTGACTCCCGTGCCCCCACTCCCCCGTCCAGACTCCCACCCCCGGCCCCTCCGCTCCACTGGCTTTCCGCTCCGCCCTCTGGGCTACCTGGCCCGCTACAGGCTACAGGTGCTGCTGGGGGTGTTCTGTCTGGTGATCACCAACGGTTTGGCCCAGGCCACCCCCTGGGTGGTGAAGTGGATCATCGAGGGGCTCACCGCCGGGTCCCGCCCCGGGTGGCTGGTGGCGTTGCTCCTCGGCATGGCCGTCACCCAGGGGGGAATCCGGATCCTCTCGAGGGTGTTCATCTTCAACGCCGGGCGTGAGGCAGAGTACGACCTGCGCGCCACGCTGTTCGCCCGTTTCTGCCAGCTGGACGGCCAGTTCTACCGCCGATACCGGGTGGGGGATCTGATGTCCCGGCTCACCAACGACCTCGGCTCGGTGCGGGCCCTGTACGGGCCGGGCGTGCTGCACATCGTCAACACCGCGTTCGCCTACGGGGTGGGCCTGCCCTTGATGCTGAGCATTGATCCGTGGCTCACTCTTTGGGCGCTCTCTCCGTACACGGTGTTGCTGCTGGGCACGCGCTTCTTCGCCCGGGGAATCTACAAGCGGAGCCAGGAGATGCAGACCGCTCTGGCCTCCATGACCGCCACGGTGCAGGAGAACCTGGCTGGCATCCGCGAGCTCAAGTCCCATCGGCTCGAGGAGCAGCGGGCCAAGGTCTTCGGCGACACGTCGGCGCTTTACCTGGACCGGGCCATGCGCCTGGCCGGCTGGCGGGCGGGGCTGATCCCGTTCATGGGGATCGGGGCCGGAGCGAGCCTGGTGGTGGCGCTCTACCTGGGGGGTAGCCGGGTCATCGCCGGGCAGCTCAGCCTGGGTGACCTTGTGGCGTTCAACCTGTACCTGGCGCTGCTGGCCTGGCCCACCATGGCCATCGGCTGGATGCTGTCGCTCTGGCAGCGCGGCATCGCGGCCTGGCACCGGCTGGTGGAGATCATCGAGGAGGAGTCGGAGCTTGAGGTGGCGCTGGATCCCGCTCCCGCTCCCGCGCCCGCGCCCGCTCCCGCGCCCGCTCCCGCGCCCGAAATTGAGTTCCGCAACCTCACCGTCACCCTCGGCGACAAGGACGTCCTGAAGGACGTCTCCTTCACCATCCCCTCTGGCACCGTCTGCGCTGTCGTCGGCCGCGTGGGCTCGGGCAAGTCGACCCTGGCCGAGGCTCTCGCGCGGCTGCTGGTCGTGCCGGAGGGGACCATCTTTGTCGGCGGCGACGACGTGACGGCCCTGGAAGTCGGCGCCCTGCGTGACCGGGTGGCGTACGCGCCCCAGAGCGCCTTCCTCTTCTCGCGTTCGGTGTGGGAGAACGTGGCCATGGGCCTGAGCCGAGGCCTGGCCCCGGAGCGCGGCGAGGGCGCGGCGCGCATCGTGGAGGCGGTGCGTCTGGCCGGGCTGGAACCGGACCTGGAGGCCCTCCCCGACGGGATGGAGACGGTGGTGGGCGAGCGGGGGCTCTCCATCTCCGGGGGGCAGCGCCAGCGCATCGCCCTGGCCCGCGCCCTGGCCGCGCACCGGCCCGTGATCATCCTGGACGATGGCCTGTCCGCCGTGGACGCGGAGACAGAGAAGGTGATCCTCGAAGGGCTCGACGGCGTGCTCCAGGGCAGGACCGGCGTGCTGATCTCTCACCGGCTCTCCGCCCTGCGCCACGCTGACCAGGTGGTGGTGCTCGAGGAGGGGCGCGTGGCCGAGGTGGGCGGGCACGAGGAGCTGCTGGAGCGCGGGGGCCTGTACGCCGACCTCTACCGGCGGCAGCTGCTGAGCGAGCTCGGCTAGAGATGTCCTCGGCGCAGACAATGTACCGGTATGGGCGAGCAACTGGCGCCGAGGTCAAGGCGCGACAACGAGGGCGTGGCCGGGTCACGTTGAGGCGGAGCAACGCCGAGATCGGCGTCAGGGGCCGTCCAGACCGGCGTATTGCTCCAGCCGAGGACATCCAGGGGGGCGCGGCGTGAAGGCGGGGCACATCCACATGGGCAAGCTCACCGGGGGCAAGGGGGACAAGGCGACCCCGGCCTACGACGGGCGGCTCGTGCGTCGCATCTGGACCTTCGTCCGTCCCCACCGTCGGCTGCTCTTCACAGCGCTGGTGCTGCTCCCCCTGTCCGCGGCCTTCAACCTGGCCCAGCCCTTCATCATGAAGCAGGCCATCGACCTGGCCATCGTGCCGCGGGACCTGGGGCTGCTGCCCATGCTGGCCGGCGGGTTGGTGCTGGCCATCCTGCTGGAGCGGATGGCCCAGTTCAGCGAGACCCTGCTCATGCAGCTGTGCGGCCAGCGGGCCATGCACGACCTGCGGATCACGGCCCACCGGCACCTGCTCTCCCTTCGCTCGGCCTACTTCGACCGCACCCCGGTGGGGCGGCTGATGACGCGGGTGACCAACGATGTGCAGAGCATCAACGAGGCCTTCGCCATGGGCCTGGTCTCGGTGGTGGGGGACATCATCACCCTGGTCGGCATCATCGGCGTCATGTTCTGGCTCTCTCCGCGCATGGCCCTGGTAGCGCTGTCGGTGGTGCCGGTGCTGCTGCTGGTCACCGAGGTGTTCCGGCGGCTGCTGCGGGTCACCCACCGCGTGATCCGGCAGCGCATCGCGCAGATCAACGGCGCGCTGGAGGAGCACATCACCGGCATGAACGTGGTGCAGATCTTCGGCCAGCAGCGACGGGCCATGGGCGCCTTCGACGAGGCGAACCGGGCCCACCGGGACGCCTACCACAACGCCATCCGCTACGACGCTTCCCTCTTCTCGCTGGTGGAGATGCTGGGCAGCGTCACCGTGGCGCTGCTGCTCTGGTACGGCGGCGTGCGCGTGGTGGACGGGGCCGTGACCTTCGGCCTGCTGGTGGCGTTCGTCGAGTACGTGCAGCGGTTCTTCATCCCCATCCGCGACCTGTCGGCCAAGTACACGGTGATGCAGCAGGCCATGGCAGCATCGGAGCGGGTGTTCGAGCTGCTGGATACGGATGAGCCGGAGGTTGCCGCCGCTTCACCCCAGAGCCTTGCGAAGCGAGGCGAGGAAGGCGGCAGTCCTGCCCTGCAGACCAAGGCTTCCCATGACCACGAAAGCGCCCATATCCGCTTCGATGATGTGCGCTTCGCCTACACCAAAGGACAGCCGGTTCTACACGGGGTGAGCCTCTCGGTGGAGGATGGGCAACGCCTGGCCGTGGTGGGGCCCACCGGGTCGGGCAAGTCCACCCTGATCCGGCTGCTCACCCGGCTCTATGAGGTGGACGGCGGCCGCATCCTGCTCAACGGAAAGGACCTGCGCGGCATCGCGCCCGAGGAGCTGCGGCGACGCCTGGTGGTGGTGAGCCAGGACGTGTTCATGTTCGCCGGCACCGTGGCCCAAAACATCAGCCTCGACGACCCGGACATGGATCCGGCCCGGGTGGAGGAGGCGGCCCGGGAGGTGGGCCTGGACCGGCTGCTCACCCTGGACCACGAGGTCCTGGAGCGGGGCGCCAACCTGAGCGCGGGGGAGCGGCAGCTCATCGCCTTCGCGCGGGCCCTGGCCCGGGACCCGGAGGTGCTTGTGCTGGACGAGGCCACCGCCTCGGTGGACCCGGAGACGGAGCGCGTGGTGCAGCGCGGGGTGGCCCGCCTGCTGGCTGGCCGCACATCCATTGTCATCGCCCACCGGCTCTCCACCATCCAGGAGGCAGACCGGATCCTGGTGCTGAACAGGGGGAAGGTCACCGAGGAGGGCACCCACGAGCAGCTGCTGGAGGCGGGGGGGCTGTACAAGCAGCTCCACGAGCTGCAGTACGTGTAGGCGGTCGGGTTCCGCACACCCAGAATTGTTTTCTGCGACGAAAAGGTCGCGTTTTTGTGATACCGGGTAACGCTTTGTAGGCTCGGTTCTACAGCACCATGTCCAGAGTTGCGGTATTCTTGACTTTGTTCCGATCGCAGTAAATCAAGCAAATCCACCTATTTAAGCAAACATCCTGCACTGTTGACACCGTGCCCTTGGGCTGTTGTATTGCCCTGTCTTTAGGAAAGGAGCACCCGTTGTCCCAGCATGACCTTCGGTCGAAAGGTACAGGAGAGGAGCGTCGCTCCCTCCTGCGTCGTGTCCTGAGAAAGAGCCAGATCGTCGAGCAAGCTGCACCGGTCCAGCCCCGGGATCCGCAGCTGCTTGATCTCCCGCTCTCGCGCTCCCAGGAGGCGGTGTGGTTCATGGAGCACCTCTCGCCGGATAGCGGAGGGCTCAACCTCCCCTCGGCGGTGCGCATCCACGGGCCCCTGGACCTTGACCTGCTCCGGCGCTGTCTCGATGAGCTCATGCAGCGCCACGAGATCCTGCGCACCGTGTTCCCGGCCCGGGCCGGCCAGCCCGTCCAGCGCGTGCTGCCAGACCTGACTGTGGAGCTGCACCAGGACGACTGCTCCGAGTTTCCCGAGGAGGATCGCCTGGATCAGGCCACGGCCGTGGCCGCCGGGAGGACCCGGGTGCCCTTCGACCTTGGAGCGGGGCCCGCCTGGAGGATCTCAATCTGCCGCCTGGGCCCGGAGGACCACCTCCTGAGCCTCATCTTTCACCATATTTTATGGGACGGCTGGTCGGTGGGAGTGTTCACCGGAGAGCTGGCCGCGCTCTACGACGCCTTCCAGCAGGGCCTGCCCTCGCCGCTGCCCGCGCCGAGCCTCCAGTTTGGAGACTTCGCGGTGTGGGAGCGCGACTGGCTGGCCGGGGATGACCTGCAGGCGCGCCTGGCCTGGTGGCGGGAGAGCCTGGCCGGCATCGAGGATCTGGAGCTCCCCCTGGACCGGCCCCACCCCGCCGTTCCGAGCTTCCCCGGCGCAACCGTTCCGGTTTCCTTCCCCCTGGAGCTGGTGGAGGCCCTGGACAAGCTCAGGCTCGCCTCCAGCGCCACCCTGTTCGCCACCCTGTTCACGGCCTTCGCCGCGCTCCTCGGGCGCCTCTCTGACCAGCGCCGCTTCGCCGTGGGGACCCCCATGGCCAACCGCGTGCACGGCGACCTCGGGGGGGTGATCGGGCCGCTGGCCAACATCCTGGTGCTGCCGGTGGACCTGGCCGGGGCCCCCACCTTCCGGGAGCTGCTGGGGCGCGCCGTGGAGATCACCAGGGAGGCCTTCGCGCGCCAGGACGTGCCCTACGAGCTCATCGTGGAGCACCTCGGCGACGAGCGGACCCCGGGCCGAAATCCGATGTTCCAGGTGATGCTCGCCCTCCACTCCGACGTGGCGGCCGACATGGATCTGCCCGGCCTCCGGCTTGAATCCGCCGGCGTCTCCAACGAGACCACACACTTTGATCTCGGCCTGCACCTGTGGCGCCGTGAGAACGGGCTGGAGGGGTACTGCTGCTTCAACCGCGAGCTGTTCGACGCGGGCACCGTGGAGGGCATGCTCCAGCAGCTCGAGGCCCTGCTGCGGGCCGCGGTGGCTCACCCCGACGAGCGCGTGCATGCCCTGCCCCTGCGGCCGGAGCCTGAGATCGAGGCATGGGAGAGCCGCCCGGAGGAGCCGCTCCCCCTTGGCGTCGAGCCGAGGGTGCAAAACATCGGCGGCCCCCTGCCCTGGGAGGCTGGTCGGAAGAAGTTGTTCAGCATCGAGGGCGTCGAGGCGCCGCGCCAGGTAGGCGCGAAGAGGACGCATACTGGTGGTACGCAACCGATGAGCAACACCGCTGGCGTGGATGGATCGGCGCCCGAATGCGCAATTTGTTTCGACCAGCCTCCCCAGTCCAACAACGCCGGCCAGGGGGAGGCCGTGCTCCACTGCGCGCCCCACCAGCTGGAGGCCTTGCCGAACATGGGCGAGCACGGCGCCGTGGTGGTGAGCGGCGGTCCCCCTGCGGCCGGGCCCACGCTGCGCTCGCCAGCCTGGTACCTGTACGCCCCCCCCGAGGCTGACGGCGTCCACGGCGTGGCCCAGTACCGGCCTGGCGAGGCGCCCCGGCTGCGCACCTGGGGGGTCTGTATCAGAGACGATGAGGGCGAGCGCCGGGTCCCGGTGGGGGTGGTGGGGACCTTGCATGTGGACGGGCGCCCCACCTCGGACCGGGGGCGGTGGCGCGCAGACGGGAGCCTGGAGATCGTCGGCCTCTCTCCGGGGATCGGCTGGCGGAGGGGAGCCCGCGTGGAGCTGGGAGAGTTGGAAGCCAGGATCCAGGCAGCGCGGGGGGTTCACGCCGCGCGGGTGATCCAGCGGGGCCCCTGGCTGGTGGCGGGCGTGACGCCGTCCTCCGAGGGTGTCACCAGGGAGGAGATCCAACGCCAGGTCCCCGAGGTAGAGGTCGTCCTGGTGGACAGGCCGCCGGCGGATGAGCGGGCCTTGAAGCGGCTCCCCATCCTCGACGCTGAGCTGGCCTCGGCCTGGGAGAGACAGCTGGGAGAGGAGGCGCGGGTGGCCATCCGCCCAGCCCCCCGGCACAGCGGCCGGGTCCATGTGGACGCGCTGCGCCCCGCCTGGTGGTCCAGCCCCGGGTTCAAGGAGGAGGCGACCTCGCCGGTGGTGGGCGTGGCCCCCGCGGATGAGGGCGACCTGGCGTATGTCCGGGGCGAGGACCTCGAGCTCCCCGGCGACGCTGCGCTCACCCTGGCCGGGGCGCTCCGCCGCCACGCCGAGGCGGAGCAGGGCCTGACCCTCATCGAGGCGGACGGGGTCCGGTCCCACCTTTCGTACGCGCGGCTCTGGTCCCGCGCCAGGCGCGTCGCCGGGGGGCTCGCCCGGGCCGGCCTCAAGGCAGGCGACCGGGTGATCATCCACACGGACGCCCTCGACCCGTTCTTCGGCGCCTTCTGGGGATGCATCCTCGGCGGCGTCGTGCCGGCGGTGGTGTCGGCCGCGCCCTCCTACGAGCAACGCAACGGCGGGCTCGACAAGCTGTGGAGCGCGTGGGAGGTGCTGGGGAGGCCCGCCATCATCAGCACGGATTCGCTGCAGGCGCCGCTCCGTGAAGCCCGCCGCCTCTACGGCGAGGGTCCGCTGGAGCTGCTCCGGATCGCCGAACTGGAGGCCGGCTCACCCGGCCAGGTGCACCAGGCGTCGCCCGACGACGTCCTCTTCTTTCAGCTCTCCTCCGGCAGCACGGGCGCGCCCAAGTGCGTGCAGCTCACCAACCGAGGCGTGGTGACCCACATCCACAGCCTGTGCCAGCACAACGGGTACGGCCCGGACAACGTTACCCTGAACTGGGTGCCCCTGGACCATGTGATGTCCCTGCTGACGGCGCACCTGAGGGACTCTTACCTGGGGGCCGTGCAGGTTCAGGTATCCCCCGAGTACATGCTCGGTGATCCGCTGCGCTGGTTTGACCTCGTCGAGGAGTTTCACATCAACCAGACCGGCGGCCCCAACTTCATGTACAAGCTGGCAAACGAGGCCCTGGCCGGGGCCACGGGGCGGACCTGGGACCTGAGCAGCGTCCGGCTCTTCCTCAACGGCGGCGAACAGTGCACCCTCCCGGTGGTCAAGGAGTTCCTGGAACGCACCGCCCCCTTCGGCGTGCGGCCGCGGGCCATGCAGCCGGCCTTCGGCACGGCGGAGTCGTGCACCGGCGTGACATACGCCAGGAGCTTCACCCCGGACAGGGCGGGGGTGAGGGTGGCCAAGAGCTCCCTGGTCGGAACCCTCCGCCAGGCGGAGCCCGGGGAGGAGAGCGTCTTCTTCATGGACCTGGGCCCCGCGGTCCCGGGCATCGAGCTCCGCGTCGTCGACGACAAGAACGCCCTCCTGCCGGAGTTCGTCATCGGCCACCTCCAGCTGCGGGGCGACGTCGTGTTCCCTGGCTACCTGGACAATGACGATGCCAACAGGGAGTCGTTCGTGGGCGACGGTTGGTACGACACTGGCGACCTCGGCTTCCTGCGCGGCGGCCGCCTGTACATCACGGGGAGGGCCAAGGAGACCATCATAGTCAGGGGGGTCAACTACTACTGCTACGAGATCGAGGAGGCGGTCTCCAGCATCCCGGGCGTGGAGCCCACCTTCGTGGCGGTGAGCGTGGTCCAGAGCGGTGAAGAGGAGCAGCTGGCCCTCTTCTTCGTGCCCCGCAAACCGGGCATCGATCCCCCGCTCTTGCGCGCGGTGAGGGATCGGGTCAGCGGCGACTTCGGGCTGGCTCCCCGCATCGTCCTCCCCCTCCCAAGGGACGAGTTCCCCAAGACCACCAGCGGCAAGATCCAGCGCGGCAAGCTCCGCCGTGGCCTGAGCTCGGGGCGCTTGGACGAGCTACGGCGCCAGGTGGATCTGGCCCTGGCCAACGAACGCACAGTCCCCCGGTGGAGCTTCCAGCGGCGGTGGGTCAGCCGCGACCTGGAGCCGGGGCCGGAGGTGGGCGGCACCGTGCTGGGCGACGGTGATATGGCCCATGCGCTCCGCCAGGGGCTGCCCCCGGGTGAGGCCGTTGTTTGGGCCGGGGTGCCGGCGGCGGTCGACATCCTGGAGTTGCTCAAGGAGATCGGTCCCCGGGGCGGGCGCCTGCTGGTTGTTGCCGGCGGCGGCGACCGGGTGGCCCAGGCCCCCGCGCGAGCCCTGCTGCTCAGCGCGCCCCAGGAGTGGCCAGGGCTCGACACCAGATTTGTGGAGCTGGACGTCACGGATGAAGCCGCGGCCCGGGCGCGGGTGCAGGACGAGCTGCGCGCCCGGACCCGGGAGCCAGAGGTGCGGTGGGTGGATGGCCAGCGGCTGGTCCCGCGCCTGGAGGAGGCGCCCCTGGACCGCGGCGAGGAGTGGCTCCACCCGGGTGTAGCGGTGCTCATCACCGGGGGGCTCGGCGGCGTGGGAACCCTGCTGGCCCGGGAGCTGCTCACGAGGCTCGAGGCCCGCGTGCTGCTGGTGGGGCGGCGAGACCTGGAGACCGACGGTGAGGAGCAGGGAGATCAGCTGGGCCGCGTGGCCGGCACCGTGGAGCGGCGCTACGCCCTGAGCCAGCTTGAGGCCCTGCCCGGGGAGGTGCTCTACCGAGCCGCCGACGTCACGGACGCGGCGCGCATGGAGGAGGTCATCGCCGAGGCCACGACGCGGTGGGGCGCCCTGGACGGCGCCATCCACCTGGCGGGGGCCTTCCCCTCGCGGCTCCTGGCCGAGGAAGACGGGCAGACCATCGAGGCGGTGATGGCGCCGAAGCTCCAGGGCGCGAGGGCGCTCCATGACCTGCTCCCGCCGGACGCGTTCCTCCTGGGGTTCGGCTCGGTGTACGGCGTCTTTGGCGGCTACGCCGGTGGCGCATACGCGGCGGCCTGCGCCTCGCTGGAGGCCTTCATGGCCTGGCGCCGGACCAACGGCCGTGCCCGCGCTGCGTGCCTCTCCTGGAGCAACTGGGATGACATCGGCCTGAGCCGGGACTTCGCCTTCAGGGAGCAATCCGTGGAGCGGGGCTTCCGGATGATCACCGCGCGCCGCGGGCTGGCCTCGCTGTTCGCGGCCATGTCCGGCCCGGGCCGCGACCTTGTCATCGGCCTGGACCCCGCGCGGGCCCATGTGCGGCGGTTCCTCGACGGAAAACCCGAGCTGGTGGAGCGGCTGGTGGCCTACCACACCGCGGGATCCGGACCCATGGGCAGCGCCCTCAAGGACCGCCTCGGGCGGCCGGCGCCGTGCGACACCGTGCAGGTAGACGCCTTGCCCATTGGCCCGGACGGGCGGCTGGACATGAGCCGCCTGCAGGACGCGGCGTCCTCCTCCGGCGCCACCCGAGAGCCGGTGCTCCCCCGCACCGGGCTGGAGCGGACCATCGCCGGGATCTGGAAGAAGGTGCTCAAGGTGGATGAGATCGACATCGATCGAACCTTCTTCGAGCAGGGCGGCCAGTCGGTGCTGCTGATCCAGGTCATCACGCGGCTCGAGGCCGTGGCTGACCGGCGGATACCGGTGGTGGAGCTGTTCCGGTACCCCACGGTGCGGCAGCTGGCCCGGCACCTGAGCGAGGCGAAGCAACGCGAACCCCGCTTCAACAAGGCAGCGGAGCGGGCGGCGAAACAGCGGAAAGCAAGGCGGCGCCCCCCCCGGCCCCGCAGGAGACGTTGATGAGCGATATCGATGAGACCTCGGAAGATCCCCAGGACATCGCAATCATCGGGGTGGCAGGCCGCTTCCCCAGGGCCGACGATGTGGAGACGTTCTGGCGCAACATCGCCCAGGGGCGCGACTGCGTCAGCCGCTTCAGCGACGAGGAGATGGAGGAGGCCGGCGTGCCCCGGGAGCTGCGCGAGCACCCCGGCTATGTCCCGGCCAAGGCGATCATAGAGGACGCCGACCACTTCGACGCACCCTTCTTCGGCTACTCGCCAACCGAGGCCAGGTGCATCGATCCGCAGCAGCGGCTCTTCCTTGAGACTGCCTGGACTGCCCTGGAGGACGCCGGCTACGACCCGGGCCGGTACGAGGGGCTCATCGGCGTGTATGGCGGCGCCGACGCCACCCTCTACGCGGCGGCCCAGCTGGTCACCGGCGCCCAGAACATGACCAGCCTGCTGGGCAACAACCGCGACTACCTCACCACCCGGGTGGCCCACAAGCTCGACCTGAAGGGTCCCGCTTACACCGTGCAGACCGCCTGCTCCACCTCGCTGGTGGTGGTCCATGTGGCGTGCCAGGCCCTGCTCTCGTGGCAGTGCGACATGGCGCTGGCCGGGGGCGTGGGGGTCAGCTTCCCCCAGCGTGTGGGCTACCTCTATCAGGAGGGCGGCGTGATGTCCCCCGACGGCACCACCCGCACCTTCGACGCCAGGGGGAGGGGCACCGTGGGCGGGGACGGCTGCGGCATTGTCCTGCTCAAGCGCCTGGAGGACGCCCTGGAGGACGGCGACACCATCAGGGCCGTGATCCGCGGCTCTGCCATCAACAACGACGGGGCCGACAAGGTGGGCTTCACCGCGCCGAGCATCGACGGGCAGGCGGAGGTCATCGCCTCGGCCCTGGCCGTGGCGGGCCTGACCCCGGACGACATCACCTACCTTGAGGCCCACGGCACGGCCACCGAGCTGGGCGACCCCATCGAGATGGCGGCCCTGGACGAGGTGTACAAGTCCGGCACCGACAGGCGGGGCTTCTGCGCCATCGGCTCGGTGAAGTCCAACATGGGGCACATGAACTCCGCCTCGGGCATCGGCGGCCTGATCAAGACGGTGAAGGCGCTTCAGGAGAAGCAGCTCCCCCCGAGCTTGCACTTCCAGGAGCCGAACCCGCAGATCGACTTCGCCGGCTCATGCTTCCGCGTGAACACCGAGCTCCAGCCCTGGGAACCGCGTGACGGCCAGCTCCGGCGCGCGGGCGTGAGCTCCTTCGGCGCCGGGGGAACCAACGCCCACGCCGTGCTGGAGGAGCCGCCGCCAATACCCCCTCCGCCCGCCCACTCTGATGGTGGCGGCCCTACCCTGGTGGCGGTCTCGGGCCGCACGAGCGAGGCCCTGGAGGCGGCCACCGCGAGCCTGCTGGACCACGCGGACGCGCACCCCGAGCTCTCCCTGGCTGACATCGGCTGGACCACCCTGGCCGGGCGGCGCCGCTTCAAGCACCGCCGAGTCTCGGTGGTCAATGATCGCGCCGGGCTCCGCGATGCCCTGGAGGCAAAGGCCCCGGTGGTGGGCCTGGACACGGAGACCCCCACCCTGGCCTTCCTCTTCCCGGGCCAGGAGGCTCAGTACCCCGGCATGACGCGCGGGCTGTACAAGGACGAGCCCGCCTACCGCGAGGTTGTGGACCAGTGCGCCGAGATCCTCGCGCCCATGCTCGACACCGACATCCGGCAGCTCATGTTCGAGGGTGACGACCGGATCCACGAGACCGTGTTCACCCAGCCGGCCCTGTTCACGGTAGAGTACTCCCTGGCCCGGCTGCTCATGAGCTGGGGGCTGGAGCCCCGGGCCATGCTCGGCCACAGCATCGGCGAGTACGTGGCCGCCTGCCTGGCCGGGGTCTTCACCCTGGAGGAGGCGCTGGAGCTGGTCACTGAGCGAGGGCGGCTGGTGCAGGAGGCAGAGCGGGGCTCCATGTTGGCGGTGATCCGCCCCGAGGAGGAGGCCCGCCGTTACGCGGAGGGGCTGGACGTGGCCGCGGTGAACGGTCCCGAGATCACCATCCTCTCGGGCCCGGACGAGGCCGTGGAGGCGGCGGCAGCCAGGCTCGCCGAGGACAAGGTGGCGCACAGGCTGCTCCACACCTCCCACGCCTTCCACTCGGCCATGCTGGATCCCGTGCTGGACAAGTTCCGCCAGCTCCTGGGGCGGTTCGAGCTCAAGCCCCCGAAGCTCCCCTACCTGTCCAACCTCACCGGCACCTGGGTCACCCCCGAGGAGGCCACGGACCCGGAGACATGGGTGCAGCAATTGCGCCGCACCGTGCGCGCGTCCGACTGCATCACCGAGCTGCTCAAGGACCCCGGCACGGTGTGCGTCGAGGTGGGCCCTGGCAAGACCATGACCACCCTGATCCGGCGCCACGACCGCAAGGCGCCGGTCTTCGCCACCACCCGCGCGGCGAACCAGGAGGAGCGCCCCGATCAGGAGCGCCTGCTCGGGGCGATGGCCGGGCTCTGGACCGCTGGCATCGATCCGGACTGGGCCGCTGTCCATGACGGCAAGACCCTGCGCAGGGTCCCGCTGCCCACCTACCCGTTCCAGCGCGAGAAATACCTGGCCGAGGTGAAGGCCGGGCCTGGCCTGTCACCCGTGGGTCAGGGGCCCGGTCGGCTCCCGGACACCGAGTGGCTCCGCCTGCCCACCTGGCGCCGGGCCCTGCCGCCGCCCCAGGCCCCCGCCCGCGGTGCCGGTCCCTGGCTGCTCTTTGCCAGCGACACCCCGCTGGCGCAGGCGATCTCGGAGCGCCTGGAGGGGAGGGTCTACAGGGTCGCCCCGGGGGACGGCTACCGCCGCATGGGGGACAACTTCATGGTCAACCCCCGCTCGCCGCGGGACTTCGCCGCGCTGGTGGCCGAGGTCTTCACCGAGGGGCCGCCCAGGGCAGCCATCCACACCTGGAGCACGGGGCCGGTGTCCGACTTCGTGACAGCCCAGGAGGTGGGGCCGTACAGCCTGCTCCACCTGGTCCAGGCGCTCGGCGAGCTCCCCCTGCGCCTGGGGGTGGTGGCTGACCGGCTCTTCGACGTCGTGGGCGACGAGCCTCTCGACGTGGCCCGCGCCCCCCTGGCGGCCTGCCAGGTGTTCGGTCAGGAGCGCCCCGGGCTGGAGGTCCGCCTGGTGGACGCGCCGGCCGACGCCGGTGAGCTGGCGGACATGGTGCTGGCCGACCTGGAGGGGCAGGATCAGCGGGTGGCCTACAGAGGTGGGCAGCGCTGGCTGCCCACCACCGAACCGATCCGAGCCGAGGGGAGCCCGGCGCCGCTGCGCCCCCGGGGGGTGTGCCTGGTGGCCGGAGGTCTGGGCCATGTGGGCATGTCCCTGGCCGAGCACCTGGCCGAGGCTTGCCAGGCGCGGCTGGTGCTCACCGGACGATCCGGCATCGTGGCGCGGGAGGAGTGGGACGTGTGGCTGGAGACCCACGCGCCACAGGATCCCATGAGCCAGCGGATCCGCAGGATCCAGGCCATGGAAGAGAAGGGGGCGGAGGTGCTGGCCCTCAGCGCCGACGTGGCGGACCGGGAGCGCATGGCCTGGGTGTTCGAGCAGGCAGAGCAGCGGTTCGGCCCGGTGCAAGGCATCATCCACGCCGCCGGCGTCTCCGGCCGCGGGGCCTTCCTCCCGGTGAACGACACCTCCCTGCAGGACTTCGAGGCTCACCAGCGGGTCAAGGGAATCGGCCTGGTGGTGCTGGATGAGCTGGCGCCGGCCGAGCAGGACTTCCGGGTGCTGGTGAGCTCCCTCTCCACCGAGCTGGGCGGCGTGGGGCTCTACTCCTACGCCGCGTCCAACCATGTGCTCGACGCCGTGGCCGCGCGCAGCGGCTGGCTGAGCATCGACTGGGATGGGTGGCTCCCGCCGGGCGAGCAGGCGCCGAGCTTCGGCGGGGTGCCGGCCATCCACGCCGACGAGGGCCGCCTGATCTTCGCCCGGGCCCTGGGCGTCCCCGGGCTGCGGCGGGCCCTGGTCTCCACCATGGACCTGAAGCTTCGGGCCGCCGAGGCCGCGCACTTCATGCAGCGCCACCAGCAGGGGCGCGGCGACGGCGAGATCCACCCGCGGCCGGAGCTCGACGTGGAGTACATCGAGCCCCGCAACGAGCTCGAGGAGAAGATCGCGACCATCTGGCAGGAGATCTTCGGCCTGGAGAAGGTGGGCGTGGAGGACAACTTCTTCCAGCTCGGCGGCGACTCCATCATGGCGATCCAGCTCAAGGCCCGCATCTGGGACACCTTCTCCGTGGAGCTACCGGTGGACGAGCTGTTCGAGGAGCCCACCGCCGCTGGCCTGGCGCGGAAGGTGGAGTCAGCGCGCGGGCAGCAGGACGCGTACAAGGAGACCCTGGAGATGGTGGAGAACCTCTCGGACGAGGAGGTGGAGCGCATGCTGGCCGAGACGGAGGGATCGGAATGAGCGGGTCGAAGAGGAGCGAGGACCTGGAAGAGCGCAAGGCGAAGCTGAGCGCCCGCAAGCTGGAGCTGCTCAAGCGGTTGGCCGGCAAGTCCCCGGCCGCGGCGACCCCCGCCCCCAGTGAGCAGCAATCGCTCCCCAGCCCGGCCGGCCCCGGCGCGGGCGCCACCCCGGTGATCCCCGAATCCAAGGAGCAGATCGCCACCTTCTACGACGCGGTGAGCCGCCAGCTGGACGCCGGGCCATTCAGCGAGCACTCGATCTTCCTCAACTATGGGTACGTGCCCAACGAGGAGCCGAGCTTCGCGCCGGTGCCCCTCCCGGCCGAGCAGCTCAACCGCGGATCCATCCGGCTGGTGCTCGAGCTGGTGGGCGACCTGCCCCTCCGGCCGGACGCCGCCGTGCTCGATGTTGGGTGCGGCCGCGGCGGCACGGTGTGGGTCTTCCGCGAGCTGCTCAAGGTGGGCCCGGTCAGGGCGGTGGACCTCTCCCCCGCTGCGGTGGCCTCCAACAGCAGCCGGTGCCCCTGGCCCGACACCCACTTCCTGGCCTCGGACGCGGAGTCCCTCCCCTTTGCGGCGGACCGCTTCGATGTGGTCACCAACGTGGAATCATCACACTGCTACCCCAACATTGAATCCTTCTACAGGGAGGTGCGCCGGGTGCTGAAGCCTGGCGGGCACTTCCTCTACACGGATCTGCTTGAAACCAAGCGCCTGGAAGAGTACGAGGGCCAGCTCTCGGACCTGGGCTTTCACATGGAGCACCGGCGGGACATCACGAGCAACGTCCTGCTCTCATGTTCCGAAACCGCCGCGGGCAAGGCGCGGGCCTTCTCGGCAAAAAATGACACGGAGCTCATGGGCAGCTTCCTGGGCGCCGCCGACTCTCCCTCGTTCGAAGCCATGAGGCTTGGCGTGCGGAAATACATGCTTTACCGGTTCGTATATACGTAGCCCTGCGTGGCTCGCATGATGCTTGGGATCCACTACCAGATGGGGTACCGTATGCCGAACCTTAACAATATGGTGCAAAGTTGAGCAACGAATCCAGCGATTCTGAACGAGAAGTATTCGAGCGCCTTCGCCAGGGAGCCAACGGTCAATCGGCCAATCAGGGCGGTGTGAACCAGAGTCCGGGCACCGGGTACGGTCAGGGGTATGGCCAGGGGTACATGCCGGGATTCGGCCAGGGCTTCGGGCAGGGGCAGGGCTTCCCCCAAAACATGGAAGCGGCCCGGGCGGCCTGGGCGGGATACGCACAGTCTCAGCAGAACCCCATGGGGGGCGGCATGTCGCGCTGGGCCCAGATGCTCTTCCCCGGAATGATGCCCGGCGCGGCCCCACAAGGCGCCGAGGCGTACGGCCAGCAGCAGTCCAATGGCCGGGAGTACAACCCGCTGGTGGCCATGAAGGGCACCGGCTCGAGGCCGCCCTTCTTCATGGTTCATGGCGGCTTCGGATCCATCTTCCCCTACCAAAAAATGGCCGATTACATGGCCGAGGATCAGCCCCTCTACGGGCTCCAGGCCCGAGGTCAGGAGCGCGGAGAGGCGCCGTTCGAGACAGTGCAGGAGATGGCGGCCGAGTATGTTCAGGCCATCCTCTCCAGGTTCCCCGAGGGGCCCTACCACCTGGGCGGGTACTCCTGCGGCTCATGATAGATCGCAAGTCGTTCATCGTGTGTAGTGCGGTCAAAGAGAC
>CAZCFB010000056.1:4898-28915 GCA_964497805.1 uncultured Kofleriaceae bacterium | reverse complement strand
GAAATAGCAATATGTGCATGTGAAAATAAGACTACATTGGGGAAATGTCCATCAAGAATGTTCCTATTTTTTTAACCAACTGTATTTGCAGCAATAACTCCGATTCTTCCCGCCCGGCACTCTGGCTGTCTGAGGATTTATCGAACAAAACAACCGGCGTTTTTCGCCGGGAACCTGGCGAGAACGATCTGTGGGTTGACAAGCTCAACCCGCCCTGTTAAACGAGTGTTTAAAACAAGTGTTTAACAAGGCGGCGCATGGCGAGAGCGAAGAGTCAGAAGGACGAGGCGGGCAACGGGGTGCGTGAGCAGATCCTCGCCGCGGCCAAGGCAGAGTTCGCCAGGCTGGGGCTGCGGGGGGCCTCGGTGCGCGGCATCGCCGCCGGCGCTGGGGTGACGCCGGCCATGATCAACTACCACTTCGGCGGCAAGCTGGGCCTGTACAACGAGGTGGTGGAGCGGGCCATGGAGGGGCTGATGGCCCACCTGGGCGGCGCCCTGATGCCGGGCAAGCGGGGGGGGCTGGCGCCCAAGCTGGCCGGCGCCTACTTCGACTTCCTCTGCGAGGAGCGGGAGCTGCAGCGGCTCATGGTGCACGAGGTGCTGGCCGGCGGGGGCGTGCTGCCCGAGATCGTGCAGCGCCACCTGCTCCCCCTGCGTGCCCTGCTGCAGGGGCGCTTCGGCAGAGGGCAGCGCACCTTCCAGGCGGCGGTGACCCTGTTCGGCGCAGTGGCCGGTTATTTCCTCTATGCCCCGGTGCTGGCAGAGCTCACCGGGGAGGATCCATTTGACAAGGCAGCCCTGGCGCGCCGGCGCCGCCACGTGGTGGCCCTGGCCCGGGACCTGTCTGACGAGAAGGGCAAAGGAGCGTGACGATGGTGGGACTTAATGGACACAAGAACCCTCAAGACAGCGTCTTGACCCTGGGGCGCAAGCTGCTCGGGGCGCGCATGGGCACCAGGCGGCAGCTCTACCTGATCCACTCGTTGACCAACCGGTGCAACGCCCAGTGCGGCTTCTGCGCCTGGCGCTTCTACGATCACAAGGACGAGCTGACCACGCCGGAGATCAAGAAGCTGCACGCCGACGCCAGGGCCGCCGGGTTCATGGGCGTCTCCCTCTGGGGGGGCGAGCCGCTGATCCACCGGGACATCGGCGAGATCCTGGAGCACGCCCATGGGCTGGGCCTGCGCACGCACATGGTCACCAACGGCGCCCTGCTGCACAAGAAGATGGACAGGGTGCTGCCCTACCTGGACCGGATCTGCTTCTCGGTGGACCACCCCTCGGAGCGGCACGGCGAGATGCGCGCCATCCCCGGGCTGTACGGCAAGATCATCGACGCCACCCGCGAGATGCGCCGCCGCGCCCCCAACAAGAAGGTGATCTATGTCTACACCTTCCAGAAGGGGAACACCGCGCCGGAGACCATCCGCCGCATGGCCGAGACCCTGCGGGAGCTTGGGGTGGTGGGGGTATTCAACGCCATGCGCCTGGAGGTCGCCACCGACGATCCGGAGCAGGCAGACAAGCTCAAGGCGCACGAGGCGACCTTCGAGGAGCAGGCCCTGGCCTTCGCCACGGTGCGCGAGCTCAAGCGGGAGGGCTACCCGATCCTGAACTCCTTCACCCACATCGACATGATGCAGGAGGGGCCGCCCAAGTACCGCTGCCACTGGCCCAAGTTCCTGCTGCCCATCGAGGCCAACGGCGACGTGGTGGACTGCATGAACTGGGGGCGCAAGCCGGTGGACAACATCCGCCGCACGCCCCTGGCCCAGGTTCTGGAGCATCCGCGCCTGCGCGCCCTGGCCGGGAAGGAGGGGGAGGCATGCCACAAGTGCGTCTCCCTGCACCGGGTGGAGGTCAGCGAGGCGTGCGAGGGCAACCTGGAGCCGCTGCTGGCCTGGGTCACGAACCTCTGGCAGTAGAAGCCGCAGACAAGGGGAACAAAGAGATGCCGACTTTTCGTGACACCGATCACATGTACCGCGTACTGGGCGCCTTCTTCGAGCGGGTGGCCGCCAGGCCGGACGTTGCCGACGCGCTGCTGGCCGGGGCCTTCGTGCTGCGCCTGCGCTACAAGGACCCCGAGGGGCAGGTGACCATTGACCTGCGGGAGGGGCCGCTCTCCTGGACCTTCGGCGAGAGCGATCTGTCGCCGGAGCTGGAGCTGATCCAGTCGGGGGACGTGGCGCACCAGTTCTGGCTGGGCCGGCTCAACATCACCGGCGCCATCGCCACCCGGAAGGTCGTGGCGCGGGGGCCGGTGTCCAAGGCGCTCAAGCTGTTGCCCGCGCTCAAGCCGGCCTACCCGCTGTACGCGCAGGTGCTGGCCGAGATCGGGGAGGAGGCCCTGCTGCCCGACGAGGAGCAGAAAGCTTCGACCTGGTCCCGCTTCATGGCCCGGGTGACGCGCGCCCTGCGAGGATCCGGGCGCGGCGCCGCCGCTGTGGACCTGGAGGCGCTCAACCGGCACCTGATCCCCCTGGTGGACGCGCCGCCCGATCAGGAGGTCGCCTACCGCGAGCAGGAGCTCCCCACCGACAATCCAGCGGGGCTGCGCGTGGCCATGCTGGAGCGCATGGCCCTGATCCGGGCCTTCGAGGAGAAGCTCTCCACGGCCAACGCCCGGGGGGAGGTGCCCACCGAGGCGATCCATCTCTCCATCGGGCAGGAGGCCGTGGCCGTGGGGGCCTGCTTCGCCCTGCGGGCCGACGACACCATCGCCACCACCCACCGGGGGCACGGGCACATGCTGGCCAAGGGGGCGGATCTGGACGGCATGATGGCCGAGATGCTGGCCAAGGAGAGCGGCCTGTGCGGCGGCAAGGGCGGCTCCATGCATGTGACCGAGGCGGCCGTGGGAGCCATCGGGGCCAACGGCATCGTGGGCGCGTCCCCCCTGGCAGCGGCCGGGGCGGGGCACTCGGCGCGGCTGCGCGGCACGGACCAGGTGGCCGTGGCCTTCATGGGCGACGGGGCCACCAACCAGGGCATGTTCCACGAGGCGGTTAACTTCGCCGCGGTGCTCGACCTGCCCTGCGTCTTCGTCATTGAGAACAACCTGTATGGCGAGTTCACCGCCATGGCCGATCACGTGCGCGTGGGGCGGCTGGCGGAGCGCGCGGCGGCGTACGGCATCCCGGGGGAGACCGTGGACGGCAACGACGCCTGGGCGGTGTACGAGGCCACGCGGCGGGCGGTGGACAGGGCGCGGGCCGGGGAGGGGCCCACCCTGCTGGAGTGCCTCACCTACCGCTGGCACGGCCACATGGAGGGGGAGGACTGCGGCTACCGCCCCGACGGCGAGCTGGAGTCGTGGAAGGACCGGTGCCCGCTCAAGGCCATGGGGCGGCGGGTTGTGGAGGAGGGGAGCCTGGACAGCGGCGGCGTGGACGCGGCCGTGGGCCAGGCCGGGCAACGGATCCAGGATTCATGGGACCGCGCCCTGGCCGCGCCGGAGCCCCCCATGTCATCCCTGACCACCGATGTGTTCGCCCCGGACGACCGGGCCCTGTTCACGGCCTCGGCCGCGCCTGACTCCGGGCGGGAGATCAGCTGCTCTCAGGCCCTGTTCGAGGCGCTGGCCGAGGAGATGGCCCGGGACGAGCGGGTCTACCTGCTGGGCGAGGACGTCACCCTGGGCGGGTACTTCGCGGTGACCGCCGGCCTGGCCGACGAGGCGCCCGGGCGGGTCATCGATACGCCCATCAGCGAGTACGCCATCGTGGGCTCCGCCGTTGGCGCGGCCATGACCGGCTGCCGTCCTGTGGCGGAGATCCTGTTCTCTGACTTCATCACCACCTGCATGGACCCGCTGGTGAACCAGGCGGCCAAGCTGCGCTACATGTCGGGCGGGCAGTACGCGGTGCCCATGGTGGTGCGCATGCCGGGTGGGGCGGGCCTGGGTATGGCGGCCCAGCACTCCCAGAGCCTGGAGGCCTGGCTCACCGGTATCCCGGGATTGCTGGTGGTGGCGCCGGGCACGCCCTACGACGCCAAGGGGCTGCTCAAGGCGGCCATCCGCTCCAACAACCCGGTGCTCTTCTTCGAGAACAAGCTGCTCTACGCCACCACGGGGCCGGTGCCCGAGCAGGACTACACCGTACCCCTCGGTAAGGCTCATGTGGCGCGCGCCGGGCGGGACGTGACCGTGGTGAGCGTTGGCGCGGCCCTGGGCGGCGCCCTGGAGGCGGCGGCGGAGCTGGAGCGCGCCGGCGTGGAGGTGGAGGTCATCGACCTGCGCACCCTGGTTCCCCTGGATCTGGAAACCGTGGTCCGCTCGGTGCAAAAGACCGGCCGGCTGATCACGGTGGAGGAGGGGTGCCTGGGCCACGGCTTCGGCTCGGAGCTGTTGGCCCGGGTCAACGAGGCGGCCTGGTCCTGCCTGCGCGCGGCCCCGCGCCGGGTGGCCGCCATGGACATCCCCCTGCCGTACAACACGAAGCTGGAGCAGGCGGCGTTGCCGGGGGCGGAGCAGATAGCCGGGGCGGTCCGGGGGGTGGTCGGCGCCTGACAGCCGCGGCGCCCCGGCCTCCGTCAGGTGGACACGATCCGGAGCGTGTCACCCTCAATGGCGACCTCTTGCCCCACCATCCCCTCCGCCTCATCCGGGGTGAGCCCCACCAGGGTCGGCTTGTTCAACTCGAACAACATCAGGGCAAGGTGAGACAGGGCCTGGTGTCCGCCCACCATGAGCACCGCCTCCGCCTCGAGGATATGGGGCAGCCACCTGGTGGAAGCGTCGGCCAGCAACAGGACCATGCCAGCGCACTGCTCGGGCTGATCCGGCCAGGCAACCACCCCCCTGGCCTGGCCAGGTATCAACGCGTCCAGGACCATGGGTGTGTCCGCGGGGGCGGCCTGCCCCTCCTCGGTGGCCGCCGGGGTGAGCTGACCGGCAGGGCCCAACAGGATCGGCGGGAGAGGATCCACCGGCGGCGGGTCAGGATCCTGGCCCGCGACCCGGCGCAGGCGCTGCATCATGTCCTCGTGCAACGCCTCCCGGAGCCGCGCCAGCTGTCTGACGCGCAGGCGCACCCACAACCTGATGGCCCGGTGCCAGGGGACGAACGGCGCGAACCGGGAGCGATCCGCCGTGGCGGCGTCAAGGCTCTGCCCCAGGCGTCTCAACATCTCGGCCGCCCCATGCACCCGGGCCTGGGCTCGGGCGCGCTCCTGGATATCGAGGGCCGGGTCTGATGAACTCCCCCTGGCCATCACCGCCCGGGCTGCCCGCCTGGCGCGGCGAGCTCGCGCAGCGGCCTCCCACAAGAGCCCGGCCGGGGAGTATCGCCTGGGAGCGTGGCGCATGGCCCTGGCCAGGGCAGCGAACTCAATGACCGGGCGGTCCTGGTGGATGCAGAGCTCCACCCGGGGCTGCTCCGCTCCTGAACCCATGAGGTCCGCCAGCGCCCGGGTGATCGCCTCCTCGATGACCTCCAGCCCGGGCCCGTACAGGATGTCAGCTTGAGCCCGGGGCAACGGATCCGGGTTAAGCAGCACCGGGCCAGACTGGATCCAGACCTGGCGCAGGGGGACTGACGGGGCCGAGCGGAGCTGCAAAAGCACCAGGCTCCCCCGGTGCACGCCGAACTCCATGACCACCGGCCTGCCCAGGAGGGCCTCCCCGTGGCGGAGCGCCTGGAGCAGCAGGTCACGGTTCTCCTGGTCCAGCGGCGCGTGGCGGGAGAGCCACCGGTTGAGCACCCAGGAGTAGATATCCATGGCGGGCTGGCCGCCCGGTTCCCCCGCCTCCAGCAGGATCTCGTCTGGCCGGCGGTGCTGCGGGTGGATGGAGCAGATCACGCCATGGCAATCAAGCGCGAGCTGCTCCTGAACCAGGACGGCGGCGGAGATATCCGGCCCGGTGGCGGTTGAATCGAGCCGGTCCCGATAACGCCCGGACAGCTCGCTGCGAGCAGAGGCGCCCACCCGGCGTATGGCCGCCTCCAGGGCCCCTGCGTCCTGGGCAGAGACATTGAGCTCGCTCCTGAACACGCCCGGATAGAGCAACCCGCCGTCCTCCTGGCTGAAGGACGATCGGACCAGGACTGTCTCGATGCCCCGGATGCCACAGGCCCGGACGATCTTGACCGCCGCCTTGCGGGGTTCCCGGGCGCAGGCGGCCGGCAGCGCCCAACCCTGCGCCACAGGCTGGCCCTCCGTGGCGAGCTGGTGCAGGTGCCTGGCCTTTGGCCCCACCTCGACGCCCGCGAGCCGGTGCCAGGCCATGCCGGCGCCAAGCTCCAGGAGCCGCCGCCCGCGCCCCCGCCAGTAGAAAAGCATCCCCCCGGAAGCAGCCAGGAGCAGCATAATCGCCGAGGAGACGAGGCCATTGAACGCGGCCCCGGCCCAGGGGATGCCGAGCAGCGAATTGAACCAGAGGGCGAAGGGCAGGGAGAGCAGCAAGAGCAGAAAGACGCCGCCAAAGACGATGAAGGCCGGGGCTGTACAGGCGCCTACCATCAGCCAGCCCCCCCCTTCCCCGTGGGGCAGCAAAATACGAACAGGCTGTGCCGCTTGAACAGGGCCCGGGGCCACCGGCCCGGGGGCGCGCTGAACTGCTGCGGCCCGTATCCCTTGAGGTACACATCTCTCCAGGTTGGGAACCAGCCGTTGGTCTCGGAGAAGAGCCGGCCCAGGCTTCGGTCCGGGTAGCAGATCAGCGTGCCGCCCGTGGCGCCGGGCGGGGCAACCAGGGGCAGCTCACAGGAGCGGTCGCCGCAGATCAGCTGGGCAGCCCGGCAGGGGCGTTGCCCACGGGACGCGCAGGTCCTCCTGGTGATCTCCCAGGGATCCTGGCCGATGGGGTGCACGATGGCGGCCGGGCGGGGGAGCTGCGCCGCGTCGAGGTGGGGGATGTCAGCGTAAGCAATGGCCGCGGTGACTCCGTACCAGATCAGGGCGGGCAGGGCGAGCAGGCTGGCCCGCAGCAGGTGCCTCCAACGCCACACCGGGCCGGCGGGCCTCCCTGCACCGGGCCGTCGCCGCAGCCCGGCGATGTCAAAGATGATGTCCCCCCACCCCAGCACCAGGATCAACATGCCCACCAGGGGGAAGAGGACCAGAGCCGCCGCGCAGATCAGCGAGGCCAGAACCCTGAGGCGGCCGTGCCTTCCCACGAGCAGCAAGGCCGCGCCGAACCAGAGCGGGATGGCGAAGCTGCTCCCCAGGAGCAGCATTCCAAGGAGTGCCCACTGCGCGTCGCCGTCGGTGAACCACAGGAGCGCGGCTCCAAGGAGGGCCTGGGACAGCGAGACGATGCGCCAGGCCAGGCGAGGAGTGAGGGGCGCTTTGCGCCAGGCGGCCACCAGGACCGGCAGCGGTTGGGGCAGAAGCATCAGCGCCAGCAGCAGCAGCCCCTGGAACCACGGTGAGCCTTGCCTGAAGGTGAGCGCGATGATGCCCGCGGCGACGCCCCCGGCCAGGAGCAGGCTCGAGGCCGTGACGACCGCCATGGTGGTGGGGGGCCTCTCCTGGATCGGTTGGGCGTCCGGCCTCTCGGAGGCCAGGCGCTGAATGAAGTACACCACGATCAGGCACATGAAAGAGAAGAAGGGGACAAGGCCCGCGGCCGAGGCCTGGCAAAAAGAGGTGAGGGTCGCCGCCAGAGAATCAAGCGCGCCGGGGAACGAGGCGTGCGTGGCCAGGGATGCCAGGGGATGGAGGGTGGCCTCCCCGAGGTTGAGCATCAGCAACAACGACGCCTCCACCAGGGCTTCTGTGGTGCTCTCCGGTAGATAGGTCAGCTTGGCGCCCACCACTGACTGCCAGGTGAGCAGGACCCAGCCCACGCGGAGCACCTGCGGCTGAAGAGTTGGGGCGCGTCGAAGGATGAGCAGGGCGGCGGCGAGCCCGGCCATGGGCAGGCCCCAGGGGCGGCTTGGCAGGTCCGGTGTGGAGAGGAGATAGGCGCACACCCCGGCGAAGATGAGCAGGAGGAGGAGTGGACGTTGCCCGGGTGAGAGCCGCCGGTCCAGGCGCGGCATCCAGCCCCGGCAGAGCAGCACGATGTACGCGAAGGCGACGAAGGCGACCATGCTGGTCAGGAGGGCCAGGGACAGATGGTATGCTTCGTCGGCGAAGATCAACGGGCTATAGCGTGCAGGTCACCGCCAGGGCCGGTGAGTGTGACATGCCCCAGCCCCGGACATTGGTGGGGGGGCTGGTCTGGCTGGTGGTGATGTCCCGGGGCAAGTAGATCACCAGCAGGTATGTGAGGGACACCCGCCACCTGGGATCGATCTGCCAGCGCGCGCCCACTGTGGCCTTGATATGTGAAAGGGAAGGGTTGTCCAGGGTGAAGGTCTCATCCGGGATGGGTGAGTGGTCATAGCCTCCCCCCAGCATCAGATCCATGCCCGGCAGCGCCTCGAAGGGCCGCAGCAGGGCGCCCAGGGTTATCTGGTAGCTCGGGCTGTACTGCTTGTCGCGGGTGAGGTCCGCCGCGCTGATCACCTCCTTGCCCTGATCATCGTCGCTGTAGTGGGGCGTGATCACCTGGGCTTCGTACAGGTTATAGAGCCAGAGCCGCACGTCGAAGCCGATCTCGATCCAGTGGGCCGGATTCACCATGACGCCGAAGCTGACGGCGGGCGGGATCACCATCTCGATACTGAGCTGCCGGGGCAGCTTGTAATTGACCGCGCCCACCAGCTCACGCAGGCGCTCCGGATCGGGGGCCTGCTGCCCAACAGTGCGGAAGTCCACGTCCCCATCGAATCGCGGGGCGGTGGCGATGCTGTACGAGATGCCGAGGCCGAACCAGTGGACCGGCGTCACCAGCACCCCCCACCCAAACCCCACGCCGTGGTCCTCCCCCGCGAAGTCCATGCGTAGGTCGCCGACCATGCCCTGGATCGTCCGGGTCTGGATGCTGGGTGTCTCCCCGGGCGGGGTCAGGGCGTCCACCACGCTCATGCGCTGGGCCATGGAGAGGCGCATGTAGTGGTAGGAGAGGTAGTTCCCCACAGCGACGTGCCGGTTGATGCGGTACCCCGCGCCCACGGTGACCGCCCCCACCAGGAACATGCCGTCCACGAAGTTGTAGGCCGAGGGGGCGCCCTCGGGGAAGTAGGCGCCGTAAAAGTTGGGCGCGTAGACGGCCGCGCTCACCACCAGGTTGCGCAGCACTGGCGTAATGAAGCCGAGGTCGGTGGACATCCCCAGGTAGGGCAGCACGCCGAAGGAGCGGTCCGGGGCGATGGCCTGCTCGTAGTAGCCGTCGCTGCCCACTGGCCAGGTGATCTCCGGGTACAGCTCCGGATCTTGGGCCTTCATCTCCAACTCGAGGTCCATGAAGGCGGGGGCGCCGTAGAGGTAGAACTGCACCCCGGGCTGGTCCGCCAACCCGGCCGGGTTGTGCACCAGGGCGGTGGGCTCGTCGGGCCGGCCCAGGTTGGAGAGCATGCCGCCCCGGCGCCCGCCGAACGAGGTGAGGGTGAACCCGCCGGCGTGCACAACGGCCGGGGGGAGGAGCGCGCAGAGCGCCAGGAGCAGCGTCAGGAGCGAGCGGACAAGCATGAGCATGGTTTCCGGGACCGACGGTATCACGAAAGCAGCGGGACGCCGTCTCTGCCGCGTTATCCGCTGCTACTTCAGGCGCGCGCTCCAGGTGAAGATCTTGTCCACGTCCGAATCCTCGAAGCTCTTGACCTTGTCCGTGCGCTTGCACGGCTCCTTGACCAGCGGGTGGACGGAAAGGCGCGGGAACTCGGTGGTGAGGTATGCCACCGCGCCCGGGGCCACCACGCCAGCGCGCGGATCGATGCAGCCGGAGAAGGTGAACGCCTCGCCGGTGAACCAGGTCCCCGAGCCCCGGAAAGGCACCCACGGGTTCGCCTGGGTCCAGGCCGTCAGAACCTCTGCCTGCAGGCGGGCCCGGTCTCCGAAGGCGGCCTCCGTGAACTGGGCCGTCAGCCGGGAGCCGTCGTCGGTGAGCGACACGGAGGCCTTGCCCCCGCCCAGCTCTTCGCCTAGCGCGTCCCGATACTGGAAGGTCCAGGCAGCGTCCGCGGGGAAGGTGATGATGATGGGCTGGGAGATGGGGCAGCCCGTGATCCCGGCCAGGGCGAGGCAGGTCAGCAGCAGGCGATGGCGGTGGCTCATTTGCCTCCGGAGGGCTTCTTACGCCGCACCTGGAGTTCGCTCTTCTTGGGCTTCTTCGGCTTGCCGTCCACGAAGGCCTTGATGATGGTGAGCTGGAAGTGGTCCTTGGTGATCATCTTGTAGGTGAAGACGGATCGGTACTTCTTGCCGTTGTACTTGAGCTCCATTGTCAGCCGCTTGGAGTCCGCCTTCCACCGCCCCCGCCTGGAGGTCTTTACCCCGTCCTCGTCCACGCGGAAGCAGGTGTTGTTCTTGGCCAGGACCACAAGGTCAGCCTCGCCCTCCACCTCCCAGGTGCCCACCATCTTGGCTGCGTACTTGTTGTCGGCGTGGGCGGCGGGAGCCAGCGCGGCCGCTGCCACAAGGACAGCGGGCAACAGGAACATGGTGCGGATATTGGGGATCATGTGGTCCTCCTCGGCCTCCCCCGGAATACCAGCTTTACCATGGCGGGCACAAGGAAGAGGCTGCACAGGAAGGCCACCGACAGGCCGATGACCGAGAATTGCCCCATCATGGAGAGGCCCTTGTGGGCGGAAAACGAGATGGCGCCGAACGCCACCAGGGTGGTCATGGTGGTGAGCAAAACGGCCTTGCCGGTGGAGCCCACCGCGCGCACCACATCAAGGTCCTCCTCGTGCACCAGCCGGTAGTAGATATGAATGATGTAGTCGATGCCGAGCCCGATTATCACCGGGAAGGCGATGATGTTGATGGTGTTGAGTTGGAACCCCAGCAGGGCGATCACCGACAGCGTGGCCAAGAAGGAGACCAGCAGGGCCGCGGAGCAGATCAGCGTGCCCCGCCAGGAGCGGGTGATCAAAAACAGGACCACCAGCACCAGGGCGAAGGCCGCCGCCGACGAGACGATCAGGTCTTCCAGCAGGTGGTCCACCAGGAACTTCCAGATCTGGACGAAGCTGGCGCTGGTGACGCCGAACTTTTTCTCCAGGCGCCCCAGATCCTCGTCGAACAGCTCGGTCAAGTCGCGATCCCAGACGTACCCGGAGGGGGGCACGATGACCAGGTAGGTGTCCTGCTCCCAGTTGACGTAGTTGCGCGCGATAAAGTTGTACACCCTGGCGATGTGGGCGTTGGTGTCGCCCAGCAGGTTGGTGCGGGCGGCGAACTTCTCCACGTAGGTGGGCAGGGTGTTGATGTCGCGGTCCCACCCCGCCTTCTCGAAGGTGCGGATCGCCTTGCGCGCGTCGAGCACGCGCATGGTGTTGATGGCCGGGTATGCCTTGCGCCCGTCCTCTTCCCTGGCGAGCTCCCGCCGGAACTTCTTGAGGGTGTCGTACCCGCGCAGGATGAAGTACGCCTGGGCGTCGGTGAACTCGTACTTCGCCTCCAGGTCCTTGCTCAGGGTGATGGACTCCAGGCCATCGGGGGACAGCCTCATGCCGTCCCGCTCCAGCTTGATGGTGGGCACCAGGTGCGCCGCTGCCAGGGCCAGGGCCACCAGAGCCACGGCCAGGATCACGCCGGCGCGGGAGTTGGACATGCGGCCCAGGGTCTTGAGTTGCCCCGACCGCAGGAACCGCGTGGTCGCCCGGCGGGAGATCCGCTCACGCCAGATGATCAGCATCGGCATCAGGTAGACCATGGCCAAAAAGGAGCTCACCACGCCCGAGGCGGCCATGATGCCTGCCTGCACGAGGCCGCTGATGGTGCAGACCAGCAGGGAGAGGAAGGCAAACACCGTCGTGACCGCGGCCACCAGCATGCCCGGGCCGATGCTGTTGTAGGTGGCGCGCAGAACCTGGGCGGGCGTGGCCTCGGCGCCCATCTCCAGGCGCACCTCCCCGTACCTGGCGCCCAGGTGGATGGCGTAGTCGATGCCCAGCCCGAACAGGATGATCGGGGTCATCGTGGACACCAGGTTGAGCTGTCCGAACAGAGAGTAGATGCCGAACATGATAACGATGCCCACGCCAAGCGGGAGCATGGCCAGCAACGGGAAGTCAACGCTGCGCAGGCCGATGAGGCCGATCAGCAGGATACCGATGATGGTCACGGTCATCATGACGCCGAAGTCATCGAATATGGCCCGGCGGGCGTCCATCTGCACCGCCGAGAAGCCGGTGCGGCGGACGCGCAGCTTGGGGTATGCCGCCTTCATCTGGGTCAGCACGGCGTCCACGGTGCCGCTGAACTCCCGGGCGTTGGCCATCTGATCGATGTCCTTCGCCGGGGAGACCATGATCAGGATCATGAGCTGGTCCCTGGAGAAGCTGAGCTCCTCGGAGTAGAGGACGCCGCGCACCACGTCCCTGGGGGGCGTCTTTGACTTTGGCGGGGGCTTTCCGCTGGCCATGGCCTCGTCGAGCGCCGCGGCGAAGCGCAGGGCCTCGGCCTTGAACCCTGCCAGCTCCGCGCTGATCTTCTCGTCCAGGGCGGCCACCTGCTTGTCCAGGGCGCTGCTCGCCGCGCCTCCCTCTTCTTCGTCGTCGTCCCAACCGCTGGAGAGCATGTCGATCTTGTCGAACACCGAGACCCGGCTGAGGATGGCCCGGGCGAGCGCCTCCTTGCCGGCCGGCGGGAGCTCCTTCCTCATGGCCGCCAGGCGGGCGAGGTCGTCCTGGGTCGCCTTCTGGAATTTGCGGTAAAGCGTCCGGCTGGCGTCGGCGTCTGTGGGATCCGTGGCGCCCAGCATTATCTGGCGATCCTCGGCGGTGAGGCGTTTGGAGGAGGCGAGGGCGGCCGCGCGTTGGCCTGGAGCCAGTTGCCGGAAGAGCTCCACCATGCAGAGCAGGTGGTCGCGGCCGCTGAGGGTGGTCATCTGATCTTCCTGGGACTCGCCCAGGATCTCCAGCAGCCCCTCCCGCGCCTTTGTGTCCAGGGCCCCGAAGACCCTGGCGTCCAGCTCACCACGCAGCTGGAGCACGCGCAGCTCCACACTGGCGGTTGGCTCCAGGCTAACGCTGATCACCCCGGACACCTTGAAGTCCCGGATGATCTGGTCGTACGCCCTGACCGGGGGAGCGCGGTGCCCGATCATGCCCTTGAAGGTCATGTCGGACTCCAGCAGGAAGATGGCCCCGAGCAGGGAGAGCGCGCAGAACACAACTGTGATGGCGAGCACGAAACGGCCGCGCTCGGTGACCGTGCGGACCATATGATCGACGAGATACTTCTTCATGGCTCAGCCGGAATATTCCCTATAAACGGACCTGGGCGCAAGGAGGATGGACTCTTGATTGCCATGGGAAAACACAATGTTATTTGGTTGGGATTTCGACGGAGATGTCAGGTTGAGGTGAGCGGCGATGCCCGGGTGCGATATCCGGGTTAAGCTTTCGGTGCGATGGCTCCTCCGACGAAAAATCACGAGTTCGCCGCCCCTCCCTGGATGCGGCAGCTCGCGCTGGCGCTCGGGCGATACCGGGTACCGGCCCGGGAGGTGAGCTGCGACGCCGGGATCCTGCGGGTGGCCATGGGCAGGGACCGGCAGCTGGTGGCCGAGGTGCGGCCAGCGGAACGGGGGTGTCGTGGCTGGGCCGAGGTGGACGGGTTCATCATCGGCTACAGGGGCCGCGGTGACCTGGGCCCCGAGCGGGAGGCATGGATGCGCGGGCTGGCCGCGGTGGTGGGGCGACTCTCCCATGTGCTGCCTCCCGCCCTGGACGATCCGGGGGCCATCTTCTCGGGCAAGGTCCACCCGGAGGAGAAGTTCCGCCGCGCCTTCCCCTTCTGCGAGGTGGAGCGGTCACGGGTCAAGGGAGAGGAGGTTGTGGAGGTGCTGCTGCGGGCCACGTCCCGCTGCAACCAGGCGTGCCCCTTCTGTTCGGCCTCGGAGCGCCCCACTGCCAGCGCCGAGGCGGTGCGCTCATGCCTGCACATGGCCGGGCGGGTGTACCCGGGCTGCATGCTCACCATCACCGGCGGCGAGCCGACCCTCCGGCCCACCTTCGAGGATGAAGTGCTGGTGGCCCTGGAGCATGAGGGGGTAGGCCATGTGCAGGTACAGACCAACGCGGTGGCCTTCGCCTCCCGCCTGGATCCGGCCGCGTTGCCGGCCAGAGATGACCTGGCGTTCTTTATCTCGCTGCACGCTCTGGACTCTGACCTGTACGACGCCTGCACGGCCACCCGGGGGCAACTGGAGCAGGCCCTGGCCGGCACCGCGCGCGTCATGGAGGCCGGCCACCAGGTCACCGTGAACTGCGTGGCCCAGCGCCTGAACCTGGAGCACCTGACCGCCTTCGTGGAGGCGCTGCCCCGGGCGCTGCCCTGGAACGAGCAGGCGACCCTGCATTTCTCGGTGCTCATCTGTCCCGAGTACCGCCCCGAGGCCGCTGAATACCTGGTGCGATACGCGGAGCTGGCTCCCGCGCTGGAGGCCGCCGCCGCCCGGGCTGAGGCCATGGGCTTGCGCGTGGATCCATTGCGCGGTTCCACCCACGCGGCCATGCCGGCCTGTGTCCTGGGGGAGGGGCAGCGCGGCGATCCGCATCGTCCGCGGGTCCAGCCCGGGGAGACAGGCCACGAGGACTTCTCCTGTCCCTGGACCAAGGCGGCCCGCTGTCGTGATTGCCCCGAGGACCCCACCTGTCTCGGCCTGCCCACGGCCTACGCCCGGCGCTTCGGCCTGGACGAGCTGGTCCCGGTCTAGCGTGCGCCTGTTAACCCCCACCCTTGGGCTGCTCCTGATCCTGCTGGGCGGGTGCGGCTCCACGCGGCTGGCCTACAACAACGCTGACTGGCTGCTGCGGCAGGCAATCAACCGGGACACCTGCCCCACATCGGATCAGGAGGCGTGGCTCGAGCGGGAGGTGGACGCCCTCCACCTGTGGCACCGGCGACAGGAACTGCCCCGCTATGCCCAGGTCCTTCGCCGGCTGGCGCGGGGCGTGGCGCCCGGAGTCAAGGCCGCTGAGATGGAGGCCGCCATGCAGGCCTTCTTCCCCGCCACGCGTGACGCGGTGAAGCGGCTCAGCGCGCGGGTGGCCCGGCCGGCAGGGGAGTATCTCTCTCGGCTCAATCCGGCCCAGCACAGGTGCATGACCCGGGGCATGATCCGCCGGTACAAAAAGTACGGGGCAGACCTGCGCCTTTCTCAGGCGCGCTACCTGCGGCGCCAGCTGGACAAGCTTGAGGACCGCCTCGACGACTGGTTTGGTGACTTCACCGGCGGGCAACAGCAGCTCATGGAGCAGGCGATTATCAAGCGCAAGCCGCTGCACCACCGCGTGACCCTGGCCTGGCGCAGCTGGAGCTGGCGGCTGATCACGATCCTGCAGGGAGCAGAGGCGCCGGAGGAGCGGGCCCGCAAGGTAAGGGCTGTCATCCTGGACCGCTTCCGCCTGTACAACCAAAAAGAACGCGAGCAGCTGCGGCGTTGGGAAAAGGGCAACCAGGAGATAACCCTGGCTGTGGCCCGCCTGATGACCGCGGAGCAGCGCAGGCGCCTGACCCGGAGGCTGCTGGACCTGGCCGGGGATCTGGAGGAGATCTCCCGGGAGTGAACCGGGTACACTCGAGAACCATGGAACCCGGGGCGCAATCCACGGACTGGATCGAGCTGGTGCTCGGAACGGCGTGCAACTGCCGTTGCCGTCACTGCCCCTCTGCCAGCGGTCAGGCCGGCGCGGATCCCATGTCGGCTCAAGAGGTGGGGCGCTGGATCCGGCGCGGCCGTGAGCTGGGCGCCAGCGGGATCTGGTTCGGCGGGGGAGAGCCGACCCTGCACCCGAACCTGGTGGCGGCGGTGGGCCGGGCGCGCGAGCTGGGCTACCAGCGGATCCGGCTCCAGACCAACGGCTTGCGCCTGGCATACCCGGAGTACGCCTCGAAGCTCACGGCGGCCGGGCTCTCCGAGGCCTCGGTGCCGATCCTCGGGGCAGGAGCCGCGGCGCACGACGCGATGACCCGCGAGCCGCGATCCCACGAGCTGATGACCCGCGGGGTGCGCAACCTGCTGGGCAACGGGGCGCGGGTTGAGGGAGACATCCTGGTGGCCAACGCCACGGTTGAACACCTGGCGGAGGCGCTGGAGTCATGGGCAGCGGTGGGCCTGAGCGCCTTCACCTTCTGGCTCGTCTCCACCCACGGTCTCGACGCGGCAGCGCAGGGGGGGCAGGTGCCATCCATGGCCGCTCTTGTGCCGGAGCTGGAGCGCGCGCTGGACAGGGCCGCGACCTTGGGGCTGGAGGCGAGCACCTTTCATACGCCGCCGTGTGTGTTGTCCACGGAGCGTCGATCCGCCTACCGGCACGCCGGGGAGTGGAACCTGTTGGTGGTGACGCCGGGTGGGGATGGGTTCCGGGCCGAGGAGAGCCCCATGGAGGGGGGGGAGTTTTTGCCGGGATGTGGTCGCTGTTCCTGGAGAGAAAGGTGCATTGGGCTGCGGCGGGATTACCTGGAGCTGCATGGGGGGGAGGAGTTCGTTCCGATCTGAGGAACTAGAAATGCCAAAACGGGAAACGGTTGGGCGTTATTGATTTCCCGTTTCCCGTTTCCCGTTTCCCGTTTCTAGTTTCCCGTTTTTCATTTCATGGTTCAAACCTGTACTCCCCCGGACAATTAATCCTCTCCACACACCCCTCACATCTCTCGGTGTGCTCCCTTCTTTCGCCCAGGTAGCTCTGCAGGTTCTCGCCGCACGCGTCCACGAAGACCATGCTCCGGTGGATCTTGCCGAAGTCGGCGGCCGCTGCCTCCGGGTGGTTGGGCGTGAGGCATGGGGGGCAGTTGACCAGCTGCACGCGCACCCCCTCTGGCGGCGCGTCCAGGATCCCCTCCAGGCAGCGGGTCAGGGCTGGCTCGTCGGGGAGCAGGTCCGGGGTGGCCCGGCCGAAGGGGGTCACCAGCTGCAGGTTCCAGCGCCCCACCCCGAGTTGCGAGACCAGGCGGCCCAGCTCGGGCAGGGCGTCCAGGTTCAGGGCGGTGACCGTGGTGTTGATGGCCACGCGCTCCGGGTCGCGCATGACCCGCAGGATGCCCGTGATGCCCGCCACTGTTTGCGGGAAAGCGGTGGGCGCCCCGGTGATCTGTTCGTTGAGGACGGCCTCGGATGCGTGGAGCGAGATGAGCACCTCGTCCACGCCGGCCAGCACCAGGGCCCTGGCGTAGGAGGGGTAGCTCAGCCGCCGCCCGTTGGTGATCAGGGCGATGCGCTGGTAGCCCATGTCGCTGGCCGCCCGCAGGATGGTGAACAGATCCTCGTGCATGGTGGGCTCGCCGCCGTCCAGGTCCAGCAGGTCACACCCCGCGTCCCGGTGGCGGCGGAGCTGGGCGATGACCTCCGAGGCCCGGGCGTCCCTGGCCTCCCGGTTGGCCACCGCGCAGAACACACAGTGGTTGTTGCAGCGGTAGGTGAGGTTGACGATCACCTTGGTTGGGGGAGGGGGGGCGAGCCGCGTGTTCAGCGCCAGCCGAGCCCGCTGCAGCAGATCTGGATCGAAGGCATCCGTGCTGATGATCCCCCGCCGCTGGAAGCCGCTCCACGGCCGCTCCGCGTCGCCATCCAGCAGCCCCTGCTCGCCGCATTCACTGTGCAGTTTGGTGCCGGCCAGGGGCGTGGCGTTCTGCATCAAGACCTCCGCGCCGTACTGTTCGCGCAGGTCAGCGGCCATCTCCAACGTGTCGACGATCTCCTGCCGGCTCTCGCCCGGGATGCCGATGATGCAGTGCACCTGAAGGGGCAGGTTCGCCTGCCGGCACCACTCCGCCACACGGACCACCGACGCCGGGTCCAGGTTCTTTCCCAGCACCTCCCGCTGTACTCGCGGGCTGGCGCTCTCCAGGGAAACCTTGAGCTGCGTGCTCAGCCCGGCCAGGCGCTGCACCTGGTCCTCATCCAGCCGGTCAGCCCGGACGCCGTTGGGCAACTCCAGGCCGAGGCCGTGATGCTCGCACATGGTGAGCAGCCGGTTGAACCGCCCCGCCCTGAGGTTGGGGACCTCGTCCAGCAGCACCAGGCGCTGCAGGCCATGGTCAGCCACCCAGCCAGCCACCCACGCCTCCACCCGCTTCATGGGCACCTGGCGAACCGCGCGCGGCACGGAATACCCCGGGTTGCTGGTGCAGAACACGCAGCTGTACGGGCAGCCCCTGGCGGTGATCAAGGGGAGGGTCCAGCGCGGGACAGAGGGGACCGGCCCTGGCCGCCAGGTGGAGCTCATGGCGCGCTCGAACAAGGTGAACATGGGCTCCAGGCGCATGAGGTCCCATGCCGGCGCAGGCAGCCGCTCCAGGGACGGGGGCTTCGGATCCTGCCAGACCTCGTCGGCCGGCCGCTCGCCCTTGCGCAGGGCCGCGGCCCAGCGCAGGAGGTGCGCCTCACACTCGTGACGCATGAGCAGGGGCTGGCCGGGCAGGGCCCCCACCCACCGCTCTGGTTTGGTGTCCAGGTAGTGCATGCCGCCCACATACATCTCGGCCAGGGCCACCGTCGCCGGGCGCGCCTCATGCAGGGCGCCCATGAGCCTGGCGAGCCATGCCCGCCCTGGCTGGCCCATTAGGAAGGGGCTGCCGGCCACCAGCACCGCGGCCCCCTCCAGGCCGGGTAGCAGCTCAAGGAAGGTTTCCTCGGGCATGCCGAGCCAGGCCTCGTCCTCACCCCAGGGCCCCAGGTCAGCCCCGGGCCCGCACAGCCCGTCCATTACCTCCACCCACGGGATCAGCTTGCGCAGCATGGCCGTGGCCTGCGCCGCGCCGAGCACGGTGAAGTAGGGATAGTCGATGAAGTCCCGATCCAACAGCAAGGGCGGCTGGAGGACCACGACCCTGTCAGGGGTGGCCGACATTGTGAAGAGTGTAGCGTGGCGAACCCCCGTCGTCGCCCTCGCCGGGTCAGTTCCCACATTGACGCCCCCACATCCCCCCCTTATTGTTTTCTGTCCATTTCTCGAGGCGGAACCACGGATGCATCGGATCGCGATTTACGGCAAAGGCGGCGTGGGCAAGTCAGTCATCGCCACCTCACTCACCGCGCACTACGCCCAGCAGGGGCAGGCGGTGCTCCATGTCGGGTGCGATCCCAAGCGGGACTCCGCAGTGCGCCTCCTGGAGGAGGAGGGCACCATGGAGACGGTGCTGGATGTGCTGACGCGTAACCCCAACGCGGCCACGGCCCAGGGGGCGCTGCACACCGGGCGCCATGGCATCGTCTGCTGCGAGGCGGGCGGCCCGGAGCCTGGCCTGGGATGCGGCGGGCGCGGCGTGGCCAAGACCCTGGAGTTCCTGGACGAGATGGAGGTCATCGACCAGGGGGACCAGGACGTGGTGGTGTTCGATGTGCTCGGGGACGTGGTGTGCGGGGGCTTCGCCGCCCCCCTGCGCAGGGGCTTCGCAGAGCAGGTCCTGATAGTGGTCTCCGAGGAGCCCATGGCCATGTTCGCGGCCAACAACATCTCCAAGGCGGTCAAGACGTACCAGCGCAACGGCGTCTACCTGGGCGGCTTCATCGCCAACCTGAAGAGCGAGTCCGCTGACCGTGGGCTCATCGAGCGCTTCGCCGAGGCCCTCTCCACCCGGGTGCTGGCCTTTATCCCCAGGGACCCCGAGGTGCAGCTTGCCGAGCGGCGCCGCCTCACCGTTGTGGAGTCCGCCCCAGACTCACCGGCCGGGACCGCCCTCTCCGCCCTGGCGGAAAAGATCGTCAAGGTAGACCCCGCGGAGGTGACCCTCCCCACGCCGCTGTCCGACGACGACTTCTTCGAGTTCATCAAGGAGTAGGGACTTGGCCCAGCAGACCAGCAGGCCCTCGGTGGCGGGGCACATCGTCACCGCGGGCCAGGCCAGCCGTGACGCCCTGGCCCGCCTGCTCGGCGTGGAGGGGCTGGGTGAACCGTACGCCGTCAGCAGCGTGGCCTGGCTCGACTTTGCCCTGGAGGTGGCGCTGGAGGTGGGGCGGGAGGAGCCGCTGGTGCTGCGCGTGGAGGCGCGCTCCCCCGAGTCGAAGGGGCTGCTGCTCACCGAGCACCTGAACCTGTTCATCCGAGGCAGCCAGGCCCCCGAGCAGCTGGTGCGCGCGGTGGCCGCCGCCGGCGCCCGCAACCTGGGCCGCTGGACCATGGAGCGCCTGGCCCGGCTCATCGAGGACGACCCCGAGGCGGGCAAACCCGGCCTGCCCATGCCCCCCGCGGCTGATGAGTCCGAGCGGCCCTCCTCCCTGCTGGACACCTGGGGCAGCCAGGACAGCTACGCCGACTTCTTCGCCGGCGGGGAGCAGTCTCGAAGCCAGCTCGACTCGGTGGACTTCAGCCGGCTCTTCCGCTTCATCCAGCACAGCGACGCCGAGTGCACCCAGGTGAACCCCAGCGACGGGGCGCCCACGGTCTCCCTCTCAAACTTCCCCTGGGAGGAGCGCCTGCGCAGGCCCCTGGGCCGGGCCAGCAACATCCACTTCAAGGAGGGGGAGGGGGACGAGGCGGTCACTGGCCTGCTCACAACCGACCTCACCGAGAATGATGTGATCTTCGGCAACCCGGACAAGCTGCGGAATGTGCTGCAGCACGCTGTGGAGCATGGCGGCCCGGACCCGAAGCCGCTCTTCGTGAGCAACACCTGCGTCCCCGCGGTGACCGGCGAGGACGTGGAGTCCGTGGTCAAGGAGGCCCAGGAGGGCAGCGCCACGCGCATCTGCTACCTCACGGTGAGCCGGCGCTCCATGACCACGGTGTTCCAGGAGCTGCTCATCGACCGGCGCAAGGAGGCCGAGGCAAAGGCTGGCCCCGCCCCGGAGCGAACCGTGAACCTGCTCGGCTTCCCCTCCACGCCGCCCGTGGATGAGCTGGAGGCCCTGCTCGGCGCGGCCGGCCTGTCGGTGAACATGCGCTTCTTGCCCGACATCTCCCCCGAGCATGTCGACCGGCTGCCCCACGCGGCCATGCATGTGATGCTGCCCAACCGCACCTGGAGCCACCTGTTTGACCAGATCACCTTCGAGAGCCGCACCCCCCACATCTCCCCGCCTTCTCCTTACGGTTTCGAAGGCACCCGCCGCTGGCTGGACGAGGTGGCCCAGGCCATGGAGCTGGACCCGGGGCAGGTCGAGGCGGCCTGGCAGGGGCACATGGCGCCCTGGCAAGAGCGTTGGGACGCCCTGCGGAAGCGGGCACGGGAGCGCAGGCTCGGGCTCGTGGTCAGAGACCAGGAGACCTTCTACCTCACCCAGCCGGGCACCACCTGGGGCATGCCGCTGGTGGCCCTGTTCGAGGAGATGGGCTTCGGCCTGGACGTGCTGGTGCATGTGAGCGACAAGGCGGTGGCGCGAAAGAACGCGAGGGCCGTGCGGGAGATGTTCAGCGAACCGGATCGGCACACCATCCGGGCCTTCGACAGCTTCGCCCACCTGCGCCACCGGATGAAGGAGAGCCCGTGCGACGCCCTGCTCACCTACCAGTTCTTCGACTGGCGGGTTACCGAGGCGGGAAAGGCGCCCTTCTCCCTGCAGCACCTGGAGCTGGGCGTGCCCGGGGCGGTGCGATCCCTGGAGCGGCTGCTGCGGGTTTGCGGCACCTCATATTACCGGCGCTATGGCCGCTACCTGGCGCGCACCGTGGAGGGGCTGCGTGAATGGCCGACGCCGCCCCCTGGGCGGGAGGACGGACAGGATGGCTGATCAGGAAAAGCCCGGCGGCGAGGAGCTGCCCGACTACAGCCAGCGCGTGGCCCCCGGCTACCTCATCGGGGTCTACCTGGCGGTCAACGCCGTGCGGGACATGTACATGCTGGTGGAAGGGCCGGACTGCGCCCACATGAAGACGCAGTACGTGCAGGGGAACCATGACTGGCTCTCCACCCTCACCAGCGTGTCGGGCTTCCACCGGGTGGCCAACACCGCGCTACACCCGGACCAGGTGAGCGGCTCCCGGGAGGCGGCGGTGAAGAGCGCCCTGCTGGAACTGGCCAACCACGACGCGGTGCCGGGCCTCGCCCTCACCTCGCTGCCCATGGCCTTCATCACCGGCGCTGACTACGAGCGCCTGGTGGAGGAGGTCACCGAGGAGACGGGCACGCCGGCGGTGCACATCCCGGGCAAGTCTCTGTCCGGCGACTGGCTGGATGGGTACGCCGAGACCCTGTACGCCCTGGCCAACCAGCTGGACCTGTCCGGTGGCGAGCCAGACCCGGGCAAGGTGGCCATCGTGGGCAACCTGCACCACCGCAACGAGGGCGACTGCCGGGGAAACCTGGAGGAGCTGCGGCGTCTGGTGGAGGGGCTCGGCCTGGAGCTCTGCTCCGTTTGGCTGGGCGGGCAGGACTTCGCCAGCCTCTCCCGCGTCAAGGAGGCGGGGACCATCATCTCCCTGCCGTACGGCCGGCGCGCGGCCCGCAAGGTGGCCCGCCGCACCGGCGCGAAGTTGATCACCACCGACCTGCCCCTGGGCCTGCCCGCCACCGAGGCCTGGGTCAAGCAGGTGGCCGTCGAAACTGGGCGGGAGGAGCAGGGTAAACACCTGTTAGACGGGGAGCTGTCCCGGGTAGTTCCCTCGCTGGAGTGGGTGATCCCGTTCGTGTTCCAGACCCGCTCGGTGGGCTACGTGGGCGATCCGTACATGCTGCCCGGGCTCGCCTCTTACCTGGATGTGCTGGGCGCCAGCCTGGCCTTCGCCGTGATCATCGATATGCCCCGCCACGCGGCCGACCTGCCCGAGGAGGTCACCGCCCTTGGGGACCAGCTTTTGGTCTACCCCAAGATGGGGGCCTTCACGCGCTTCCTCTCCAGGCAGCTTAATGGCCCCGCGGGCGCGGACGCCATGATCACCAACAGCATCGGCTCCCAGGGGCACCGGGTGGCGGCGCTGGAGCTGGGCTTCCCGTCGGTGTACCACCATGAGCTGTTTAAGCGGCCGTACCTCGGCTTCGGCGGGGCCCTGGCCGTGGCCAATGACCTGGCCAACGCCATGAGGGCCCATGAGGTGAAGATGACGTTTGAGGAGCCGGGGAGAAGGGGGAAGGGGGAGGGGGAAGGTGGGCCAGGGCCGGGGCCAGGGGAATAGTTTTGGGGCGCCGGATACACCTGAACATTGGGCCGGAGTGTAATAACAACTGCCTCTTCTGTATGGAGCAGGACAGAGAGGGGAGGCGGGAGGTGAACGCCGGCCTGGCCCCCGACCGGATCCGGGCCATCCTGGATCAGGAGCGCGGCGCGGAGGAGGTGTGCTTCACCTCCGGGGAGCCCACCCTGGTGGCTGACCTGCCGCGCTACATCCGCTGGGCCAGCGCACTGGGCTACGGCAAGGTGAGCCTGATGACCAACGGCCGCCGCCTGGCGTACGCGGATTACTGCCAGCGCCTGGCCGACAGCGGCCTGAACCACTTCTACATCTCGGTGCACGGCCACACCGCTCGCCTCCACGATGGGCTGGTGCGCACCCCCGGCGCCTTCGCCCAGACCGTGGCGGGCCTGGACAACGCGGCGCAGCTCATCGCGCGCGGGGTGACCCTGCACAGCTCCACCGTGGTTACCCGCCGCAACCTGGTCCACATGCAGGCCATCTGCGCCTTCCTGCGCGGCCGGGGCGTACAGCAGGTCGTGTTCAACGTGATGCAGGCCACCGGCCGGGCCGACGCCCACTTCGAGCGCCTCTTCCCCTCCTACCAGGAGATCGCAGCCACCTTCGCCCGGCTGCTCAAAGACCTGGAAGAGGACGCGCCCCCGGTGTTCCTGGTGGACATCCCGCGCTGCGCCACGGAGCGGATCCCTGGCTTCAACCGCGGCGTGCTGGAGGCCTACGTGCACTACGAGGTGGGCGCCGAGCTGCGCTGCCCCGAGGCGCCGGAGGGCGCGGGCCATAACACCCGGCGTCGCCTGCCCGACGGAGAGACCGTGGAGATCGCCCGGGCGGATCATGACACCTGGCAGAGAGGCAAGCGTAAGGCGTGCAGCCGCTGCAAGTACGACGAGGCCTGCCCGGGGGTGTGGAAGAACTATCTGAAGCGGTACGGGTGGGA
>CAZCFB010000056.1:0-4798 GCA_964497805.1 uncultured Kofleriaceae bacterium | reverse complement strand
CCTCGGTCACCGCCTCCATCACCCCGCTCAGCGGCGGCAGGAACCAGGCCACGCGGTCCTCCATGGTGGGGGAGATCACCTGCAGGGTGACGTCCTTGAACAGGCCCTGGTACAGGTCCAGGATTTGGCCCACCCGCTGGTAAGTGGCGCGCATCAAGGTGATCACCGGGAAGACCTTGATGCCGAGCTCCCGGCAGTTCTCCAGGGTGCGCCGCCGCGCTTCGGCCACGCCCTCCCCCTGGCACAGGACATCGGCGGAGGCCGCGTCGTACGCCATCAGGGTCAGCACCAGGCTCTCCATGCCGGCGGCTTGCAGCTCCCTACAGTAATCAAGGTCAGCGGTGCGGATGCCGTTGGTGATGAGCAGGTTCCGGACGATCCCCTCGTCCCTGGCCAGGCTCATCAGCCGCGGCAGCGCTGCGAAGGTGGTGGGCTCGTTGTGATAGCGGCCCCAGGAGAGCTCGCGCACCCCCTGGGCCGCCAGCCGCTGGATCTCGTCGGCCAGCTCCCGCTCGTGGGCCTCCTCGTCCAGGGCGGGGGTGTCGTGGAACAGGTTGCAGAAGAGGCAGGCCAGGTTGCAGGGGCCGCGTACGCACAGCTGCATGCCGCGCTCGCCCAGGTCCACGGAAAGGGGCTCGCGCTGCCTGGAGTCCATGGTCCACGCCACCTCCTTGAGCAGCCGCTCCAGGGTGTCGATGTGCGGCGAGTCCTCCAGGACCTGCACCGCCCGGGCCACCACCTGCAGGGGGGCGCGGTCCCCGGGCAGGTCCCGGTCCTTGAGCCAGGCCCGCACCAGAACCATGCCCTCGTCATCCTCGGGCACCGCCGGGTCCTCGGCCAGGCGCCGGGAGAGGCGGTAAATCAACGCGGCTTGCCGGTCCGCGAAGCGCCAGGGCAGCTCGGCCATGTCCCACTCGGTGATGCACCCGGAGTCGAACACATGGTCGTCGTCCGGGGCGTCCGAGGTGAGCCCCTCGTGCTGGGCCAGGGCGGTGATGGCCTGGCGCGGCAGGAGCTGCAGCCGGGTGCGCAGCGCGAAGTTCACCTCGTGGCCCAGCTCACCCAGCTGCTGGAGCCCCTCCATGTTCAGCCTCAGGTCCTCCAGGGTGGTCCAGGGGGTGAACAGGATGAAGCTGAACCCACCGTGGCGCCGGAAGCGGAAGGCCCCTGGCCAGCTGTCCTCCCAGCGCCCCATGAGCTCGGCGGCCTCCATGATCTGCTCGGCGGCCACCCCCTTGTTCAGGCGGCCGTTCTCCTGCGGGGAGAAGTTCTCCACGCCGATGTCATGGAGGTTGATGGAGTGCCCGCTCTCCTGGAGCGCGGGGAGGCGCGGCTCGAGCTCCTCGGCCTTGCGCAGCAGCTCGTCAGCCCGGCAGTGAAAGAAGAAGGCGGAGGGGGGGAGCTGGCTGCAAGCCAGCAGGGCGTCGGCGAAGGCGCCGATGTGGAACCAGAGGTTGGCGCCAATAATCATGTACTCGCGGGAGGCGCAGGCGCCCGGGGTGGTGCGCTCGGCGGCCACGGCTTGTCTGATGGCCTCGCCCACCGGGTCCGCCGCCCGCGGGGTGACGCGATCCGGGATGCAGAAGGAGCAGGCGTCGGGGTTGCCGCTGCCGCTCAGGTCGACCCCCTCGAAGTGGGGGTTCTTGGCCAACGGCCGGCGGTAGAGGCAGAGGGGGCCCAGCATGATCCAGGTGAACGGTCGGATCTTCCTGGCCAGCGGGTTGAGCAGCTCCCTGCTGTGGTCAGGCTCCGCGCGGAACAGGGCCGCGCGAGCGTCGTCCGGCCCCTGGGGCAAGCCGATCCACTTGAGGGGCTGGGGGACCATGCCGCGCAGGGTCGCCCCCGGAGTGGCCTCGCGGAGTCTGCGCCACCCCTCCTCGTCCAGGCGCTCGTTGATCAACAGGTGGGAGGGCCTGACCTGAGCCAGCCGCTGGTAGAGCAGCTCAAGGTCCTCTCCTGGCAGCTGGAAGACGAAGGGGTTCTCCCGCGCGGCCTGCGCCTCGCCGTCCACGCCGACGCTGAGCCAGCGCACCGTATAACCGGCGGCCGCGGCGTGGGCCTGGATGAATGGAAATTCGTGGGTGCGGTACACCTTGAATCGGTCAGAATTGACCAGGTCGATCAAAGCCAGGACCTTTTTCTTGGCGCCATGCACAGTGCCTGAAAATTAGCGTGATTTCCGCCAGGTGACAACGCGCGCTGCTTGACGCTGCCACTGTGCAAAGTCAATATTTGTAAGCTTTTTCAGCGGAGAACCCGATGGCCGACATGCAGGCGCAAGAGCAGGAAGTGACAGAGCAGATATCCGTGGAGGCGGAGCAGGGCAAGGTGGTCGCCCGGTTCGAGCGGACCCTCTATCCGCTGGACGCCATCTACGGCGCCGCGTACGTCTTCATCGACCGCTGCTTCGTGCTGCTGGATGCGCCGGATGATCGCTACCTCACAGTGGAGCTGCGGGGCCGCGAGGACCTGGACGCCGGCGCGCTGGAGGCCCTGGCCGGGGAGTTCGCCAACGAGCTGCTCACCCAGACCTGGCGGCACAAGATCACCGAGCGGAACCGGCTCACCATCGAGACCGCCACCGTGCAGGCCCTGGCAGGCGCGGCGGGGGCGCCCCCGCTGGAGTCCCTGGATGGCAGCGGGATGGATGAGCTGGATGAGCTGGACGACCTGCCCGATGACGAGCTGCTGGACGACGATGTGTTCGATGATCCGCTGGGAATCGCTGTGCCGTGGGAGGAGAAGTATGGGGACGGCAAGGACGCTGGCGACGCCAAGGATGTAGGGGAGGGACCCGCGCCCTCCCGGGACGGCGACGGGAAGGACGCGTAATGGCCAGGACCCTTCGATTTCACCGGAGCCTCTACTCCGAGGAAGCCATCCGCGAGGCCATGGAGGTATACGGCGAGCACGGGGACTTTGAGCTCACCGAGGCGGAGCCTTACGCGTGTGTGAAGGTTGAGGTCACGGCCGAAGGCCTGGACGAGGGCCGGCTGGTCGGTGAGCTGGGCAACCACGCCCTGGCCCGCAGCGTCGAGCAGAGGCGCGCGCAATGAACCCTGACCAGCTAAAGAACGCCAGCAGCCGCTTCGCCGCCCACTTCCGGCTCCGCCGCCTGGGAGACGGATACCTGCTCACCAACCCGGGCGGGGACTTCATCTTCCTCGACGAGGAGGAGCTGGGGCGCTTCGCCGCCGGCGAGCTCGAGGCCGACGACCCGCTATACGATCGGCTCAGGGAGGCCAACCTCATCGCCCGGGAGCTCTCCACCGACCGCCTGGTAAAGCAGGTCACGGATCGCAAGGCATTCCTGGCCCAGGGGCCCCACCTTCACATCTTCATCCCGACCCTGCGCTGCAACGAGACCTGCGTCTACTGCCACGCCAGCCGGGCGGACATGGGCGCCACCGAAACCGACATGTCCGAGGAAACCGCGGCCAAGGCCGTGGACCTCTGCCTGCAGAGCACCTCGGAGGAGATCACCATCGAGTTCCAGGGGGGGGAGCCCCTGGTGAAGTTCGACCTGGTGCGCTTCATCGTGGACCACGCCATCGAGCGCAACAAGGAGGCGGGCAAGCGGCTGCAGTTCGCTCTGGTGACCAACCTCTCTCTCATGGACGAGGAGAAGCTCAAGTTCCTCATCGACCGGCGGGTGCAGGTGTGCACCTCGCTGGACGGCCCCCCGGCCCTGCACAACAAGCAGCGCGTGCTGGTGGGTGGGGACAACTTTGAGGTGACCGCCGGGTGGGTCAAGCGCCTGAACCAGGCCTACGTGGACGACGGCCACGACCCGATGCTCTACCATGTTGAGGCCCTGCTCACGACCACCCGCGCCACTCTTGAGCAGCCCCGCGAGGTGGTGGACACCTACCTCGACGTGGGGATCCGCTCCATCTTCCTGCGCCCCATGGACCCCTTCGGGTTCGCCAGCAAGCGGGACGGCATGCTGGGCTACTCGCCGGACGAGTTCGTCGCCTTTTACCGCGAAGCCCTGGACTACATCCTGGAGCTGAACCTAAAGGGCGAGCAGCTGCTCGAGCGGTACGCGGCCATCTTCCTCACCAAGATCCTGGGCGGCGTGGACCCGAACTTCCTGGACGTGCGCTCCCCCTGCGGCGCGGGCATCGGCCAGGTTGTCTACAACCACGACGGCAAGATCTTCACCTGCGACGAGGGGCGCATGGTGCACGCCATGGGGGACAGCATCTTCCAGATCGGCGAGGTCCAGGGCTCCGGGTACAAGGACGTGGTGGGGCACGAGATGGTGCAGGCGTGCGCCGTCGCTTCAAACCTGGACGGCTCCCCGGACTGCGTTAACTGCGTATACACCCCGTACTGCGGCCTCTGCCCGGTGTTCAACTACGTCACCCAGGGCAGCCTGCACGGGCGAATGCGGGACAGCTCCCTGTGCGCCATCTTCAAGGGGATCCAGGATCACCTGTTCACAAAGCTTCGCGACGGCGGCCCGGAGGTGCGGGAGGTGCTGGAGCGGTGGACCCTGGTCCGACCCCGCGAACATTTTGTCCATTTGTCTTCTGCTGAAACTTCCCTAGAATAGAGGGCACGATGAGTGACAAAGAACCAAAGCTGCCCCAAGTAAAGAAGAACCTAGGTGGGATGCTCTCGAGCATCGAGCGCGACATCCTGCGGCGAGCGAGCGATCCGGACATGACCCTGGGGCGCGAGCCAGCCTCTGGCGCGCTGTTCGCCCAGCACACCTCCCACGGCTCCCACGGGTCTCACGGGTCCCATGGCTCTCACGGCTCCCACGGCTCCCACGGCTCTCACGGCTCCCACG
>CAZCFB010000055.1:0-29043 GCA_964497805.1 uncultured Kofleriaceae bacterium | reverse complement strand
GCGGCAAGGGCATCGAGGTCATGGAGGTGGCGCCGGTGAAGGGGCCGGTGATCCTGACGGCGAGCATGCCGCTGGCCCAGGTGGGCAAGGCGTATTCCCTCACCTTCAAGGGGAGCGGGGACGCGCCCCTGCGCTGGGGGCTCAAGGCGTATGTACCCTGGGTTGCCCTGGACGCGGCCACGGGCAAGCTCACCTGGACCCCATCCCTGGCCCAGGCGCCGGGGACGGTTATCAAGGTGTACCTGCGCAACGACTCGGGCGAGGCAGTCAAGACCTTCAACGTGATGGTCAAGGGGGGTACGCCGAAGCCCGACGCGGGGGCGCCAAAGCCAGACGCGGCGCCGGTGAAGAAGGACGGCGCGGTGCCCGGGCCGGATGTGGCGGTGGTGAAGCCGGATGTGGCCTGGCCTGGACCGGATGCGCCGCCGTTGGCAGTGGATGGGGGAGTGGGGGTTGATGCTGGAGGTCAGGACGGAGGGGAGGAGGAGGGGTGTGAGTGTGGGGTTGGCGGGGGGGGTGAATGGGGGTGGTTGTGGTTGATTTTGGGGCTGGGGATGGGGTTGAGGGCTAGGAGGGCCGGGGCCGGGGCCAGGGCCGGGGCCAGGGATGAGCCTTGAAACCTACCCCGTGTAGGTTCGATACTCCCTGACATGAAAAGTGGGACACGCGCGTTGTTGGTCATCGTTGGCATTTTGGTTGCCATCGGGGCGATCACGTTCTTCAACCGGATGCGAGCCGGCGACACGGGGCTGGTGCAGGCGGTCAAGCGTACTCGCAGCCCGGTTCGCGTCATGGTGGTCAAGGCCGCTGATCTCAACGAGACCATCAGCCACACCGACGCCCTGGAGGCGGCCCGCGATGTGCGGCTCACCGCCGAGGTGGCGGGAAAGGTGGTGCGCCTGAACAAGGACCTGGGAGATCGGTGCAAGAAGGGCGAGGCCCTGGTGCAGCTCGACTCGGAGGCGTACAGCATCGCCCTGCTCCAGGCCAACGCGGGGCTCAACCGGGCACAGGTTCAGCTGGAACAGGCCCGCCGGGACGCCACCCGGGCGGAGAAGCTGGTCCAGCGCTCCACGGTGGCAGCCCAGACCGCGGAGAAGGCCCGCACGGCCGTGGATTCGGCCTCCGCCGCGGTGAAGCAGGCCAACGCCGCGTCGCTGCTGGCTCGACGGAACCTGCGGCTGGCCCGGGTGACCTGCCCCTTCAACGGCAGGGTGGCCGAGCGCAACGTCACCCTGGGCCAGATGGTGGGGAACACCACCGTCCTGGCCCGCCTGGTGGACGCCTCCCGGCTCAAGCTGACCCTCAAGGTGCCAGCCGCGGATCTGGCCAGGCTCAAGGTAGGCCAGCGGGCGCAGCTCGATGATCCGGCCCGGCCCGGCGCGGTGAATGCCACCGGCAAGGTGAGCCGCCTGGGCGTGGCCGCGGACCAGCTCACCCACACCTTCCCCGTGGAGATCTCGGTGGAGGGCAAACAGGCCGAGGCGGGCGGCGTCCGCCCGGGGCAGGTGCTGCGCGCAACCGTGGTGGTGGCCAGCCACGCCGCGGCCCTGGCCGTGCCCGAGGACGCCATCGTGTTCATCGGCGCGGCCAAGGCGCCACACCTGGTGCTGGCCCGGGGGGACAAGGCGCACCTGGCCGCCGTCACCCTGGGTCCGAAGGTGGGCGCCGGGCGTCTTGTCCGAACGGGGATCCAGGCGGGCGACCGGGTTGTGGTCCTGGGCCAGCACGGCCTGACCACCGGCACCCCCATCGAGGTGACAGACGATAGCCCCGCCGCGGCCAGGCCCGCCCCGGCCAAGCCCGCCGCGCCCAGCAAGAAGGCCAAGTAGGCAGAAGCCATGTCCCTGGCACGCCTCTCGGTCCGCAACCCGGTACCGGTCAACCTGTTGATGATCGCCATCCTGGCGGTTGGCACGGTCTCATACCTGAGCCTGCCCCGGGAGATGATGTCTGACATCTCCCTCAACTGGGCCTTCATCATCAAGCCCTACCCCGGGGTCTCCGCCGAGGAGATCGAGAAGCTGATCACCGTGCCCATCGAGGACGAGATCCGCGACGTCAAGGGGATCGACTACATCGCGTCCCAGTCGGGCCAGGGCGCGGCCTTCCTCTCGGTGAAGTTCAAGCAGATGTCCGACGAGGAGTTCCGCTTCCGCATGCAGGACCTGCGCGCCGAGGTGGACAAGGTCCGGGACCTGCCCGAGGACGCCCTCGATACCCAGATCGACGCCATCGGCACCGCCGAGATGATGCCCCTGATCTCGGTGCACCTGTACGGCGACGCCCCGGAGAAGAAGCTGCGCGAGCTGGCCCGGGACCTGCGCGACAAGGTCATCGCCGTGCCCAACGTGGCCAAGGTGGAGCTGGTGGGCGTGCGCGACCGGGAGGTGTGGGTGGAGGCGGACCCGCGCAAGCTGCGCGCCTTCTACCTCTCGCCTGCCCTGCTCCGTTCGGCCATCCAGTCTCACGGCGTCAACGTGCCGGGGGGCAAGCTCACCGTGGGCCGCAAGGAGATGATCATCCGCTCCGTGGGCGAGTTCGACCGCCCCTCGGACATCACCCGGGTCATCGTGCGCGGCGGGTCCGACGGCCGCATGGTTCGGGTGGGCGACGTGGCCCAGGTGCGGGATACCTTCGAGGAGGAGCGCACCCGCAGCAAGCTGGACGGGGCGCTGGCCGTCTCCCTGCTCATCACCAAGCAGAACGACGGCAACACCCTGGCCATCACCGACAAGATCAAGGAGCTGTCCCAGGAGTTCGAGAAGCGGCACCAGCACCTGATCAAGGTGAAGTGGACCACCGACAGCTCGGAACAGATCAGGGACATGCTCTCCAAGCTGACCACCAACGCCTGGATGGGGTTCGGCGTGGTGGTGCTGCTGCTCTTCATCGTGCTCGGCATGCGCAACGCGGTGCTGGCCGCCCTGGGCATCCCGCTCAGCTTCCTCGCCTGCTTCATCTTCATGCACCAAACCGGCGAGTCGTTTAACGGCAACTCCCTGTTCGGCCTGGTGCTCGTGCTCGGCATCATCGTGGACGACGCCATCATGATCGTGGAGAACTGCTACCGGCACCTGCAGATGGGCAAGAGCTGGAAGCAGGCAGCCATCGACGGCACCGACGAGATCATGACGCCCATCCTGGCGGCCACCGCCACCACCATCGCCGCCTTCCTGCCCCTGATCCTGCTGCCCGGCATCATGGGCAAGTTCATGCGTGTGGTGCCCGTCACCGTGAGCCTGGCCCTGGCCGCGTCCATGGTGGAGGCCTTCATCATCCTCCCCTCTCACTTCGCCGACTGGCCCGGGCGCAGGCTGCAGATGCGCGCCGACCGGGGCTGGCTCACCGGCCTGCGCAGCTCCTACGAGCTCGCCCTGCGCTACGTGATTCGCCGCCGCAAGCGCTTCGTCTTCGGCATGCTGCTGGTGATCCCCGCGGCCGTGACCATCATCCCCCTGGTGGGGCAGAACCTCTTCTCCGGCGAGGAGATCAACGGCTTCCAGGTGCGCATCAACATGCCCACCGGCACCAGCCTGGGCGCCACCGACGCCACGCTCAAGCGGTTCGAGGCTGCGGTTAAGGAGCTTCCCCCCGACGAGATCCGCGCGGTGCACGCCACCGCGGGTTTGATCCAGACCGACAAGGACTGGATCTTCCGCTCTGACGTGGCCCAGATCTGGCTCACCCTGCCCCTCTCCTATGGGCGCGACCGCTCCACCGACGCCATCATGAACGACCTGCGCGGCCGGGTGCAGCGCATCCCCGGCCCGGTGAACATCGAGCTGGCCAAGATCAACACCGGCCCGCCGGTGGGGCAGCCGGTGGAGGTGAAGGTGAAGGGGAAGTACCTGGAGCGGCTGGAGCAGGCCTCGGCCCACCTGCAGGAGGTGCTGCGCGGCATCCCCGGGGTGTTCGACATCAAGGACGACCACCTGGTGGGCCGCCAGGAGCTGACCTTCAAGGTGGACCCGGAGCGGGCAGCGCTGCACGGGCTCACGGTGGGGCAAGTGGGCCTCTCCTTGCGCGCGGCCGTGGACGGCGTCAAGGCCGGCAAGATGTACGACGGCGACGAGGAGCTGGAGATCGTGGTGAAGGTGGACCGGCGACGGCTTGAGCGCCCCGAGTCCCTGCTCCGCCTGCCCCTGGTGCTCCCCTCGGGCAAGCGCATCGCCCTGGGTGACGTGGCCAGCTACACGGCGCGCCCCTCCCTCTCCATTATCCGCCGCTACAAGAACCAGCGCTCCATCACGGTCTCGGCCAACATCGACGAGAAGAAGGTCACCAAGGACGGCAAGAAGGTCACCTCGGTGTGGGTCAACGAGCAGCTCATCGAGCGGGTCGGCGACATCTCCCGCCGGTTCCCGGGCGTGACCCTGGACTTCACCGGCGAGTGGTCCGAGTTCCAGGAGTCTTTCAAGAACCTGGGGCAGCTCTTCCTTGTGGGGGTGCTCCTTATCTACGTCATCCTCGGCGCCCAGTTCCGCTCCTACCTGCAGCCGGTGGTGATCCTGTTCACTGTGCCCTTCGCCTTCGTGGGGGCCATGCTCGGGCTGCTCATCAGCGGCAACCTCTTCTCCATCGTGACCATGTTCGGCATGGTCGCCCTGGCAGGGGTGGCGGTGAACGACGCCATCGTCTTGATCAGCTTCATAAACAACGCCCGCGCCGACGGCATGGAACCTGAAGAGGCGGTGATCAAGGGAGGGGTGCTGCGCCTGCGGCCGATCCTGCTCACCTCGGCCACCACCATCGCCGGGCTCCTACCCATGGGCATGGGCCTGGGCGGCATGTCCCTGACCTGGGGCCCCCTGGCCAACACCATCATCTGGGGCCTGGCCGTGGCCACCATGCTGACCCTCTTCATGATCCCGGCCACCTACATGGTCGTGGTCGTGGATCAGGGGGAATGGTTCAAGCGGCGCTTCAGCAGATCAGATGAAGGCTAGCCGTCGGTTACGTCCACGATTGAGCCCTCGATGAGCCCCTCCTCGGCGAAGTGCTTGGCCGAGATCAGGAGCGTGCGCACCATCCCCGTGGCTGACTGGACCTGGGCCTTGAAGGTCCGGACCTCTTTCTGCTCCATGAGCTGCTCCATCCACCGGTCCTGGTCCGCGCCGTCCACCCAGCGCAGGAGCGTGTCCCCCTCCAGCATCTCGGCCTGGGACCTTTCGGTGATGCGGCAGACCTCGTCGTTTACCACAAGGACCCGCATGCTCTCCACGGCAAGGCGGAACAGGCCCACCTGAGCGTGGGTGAAAAGATCTCGAAACTTTCGTTCGCTGGCCCGGACCTCGGCCAGCTCCTCCCGGGACTGTTCGGCGCGCCGGAACATAAGGCGCTCCAGCTCCTGGCGGCGCTGCTCCAGGGCCATCTCAGACCGCTTGCTCGCCAGCGCCTCGACGATGGCCCTGGAGAGGGACTGGACCGCGTCCCCGTCTGCCTCCGTATACCCGCCCGGCTTGTTGCCCAGGCCGATGAGACCGAAGATCCTCCCGCCCATGCGGAGCGGCACTCCCAGGAATGAAGTGAGCTCCGGGTGACCCTCTGGCACTCCCCTGCTCTGGGCATGGTTCGGCGGATCGTTGCAAATGATGATCTCGCCAGCACGGATGGGCGCGGCAAAGATCCCCCTGATCGGCATCCCGTTGAGCCTGCGCAATGCCTCGGAGCCAGGCATGTGGCAGGCCTTCCAGCCAGGATCGCTCATGGCAATGGTGTCGAGAGTACCCCGGTCATTTACTTCGAGGAGCAGGCCGAAGACGCTCCCGGTCAAGCCCTCAGCTGCCTTGAGGCAGATCTTGCCCAGGTGTTCGTCGCTGCCGCAAATCAGAGCCTCGTGGAACACCTCGTTGATCGCCGCCAGGGTTCTGGCTTCCATCTCCATCTTTGTGCACCCCCTTTGAATTGTTTTTATCCTTCATATCGCTGTTTTCATGTATATTGGACATTGTGATGTTAGACATGCTCACCGTCGGGAACAATCAGGAAAATCCTGATGTCCGCTGATTCGGCAGGACAGGCGGCGGTCAAGATCATCGTGGCTGACGGGCAGGTCATGTTTCGCCAGGGGCTGCGCCAGCTCCTTGAGTCTGAAACATGGTTGGACGTCATCGGCGACGTGGGGACCGCCGCTGAAATCTTCTCCTTGGCCCGCGGGCTTGAACCGGCACTTGTGGTCCTCGAGCTGGATCTTCCGGACCGGGATGGGATCGCGGTGATCCGCGATCTACAGCAGGAGCTCCCCGACATCGCCGCTGTTGTGCTGACGAGCTGCACGGCGAGGCGGCGCCTGATGGACTCGTTCAAGGCAGGGGCAGCGGCGTATCTGCTCAAGTCTTGTCTGGTGGAAGACCTGGTGTCCGTCCTGCGCCGGGTTTCGCGTGGCGTGAGGGGGATCATTCGGCCCGAGACTTTCAAGGGCACCGAGAGCAGTGAATATGGCGCGGTCCTCCCGCGCGACGGGGGACGATTGAACCAGTTGACCCCCCGGGAGCTGCAAGTGCTCAAGCTCCTGGCCCAGGGGAAGAGCACCAAGGAGGCGGCCCACTACCTGGGCGTGAGCCCCAAGACCGTGGAAACTCACCGGCTCCACCTGTTTGAGAAACTCGACTGCCAGACCGTGGTCGCGTTGACCCACATCGCAATCGGCGAGGGGCTGGTGCTGGCGGACAGCACCGAGTTCTGAAGAGCTGGCACCTCCCTCAATTCCGACTACATTAATGGTGTTTCTAAACTGAGGAGAGGATCCATGAAGAGAGTTTTGATTGTGAGTCTCATCGCCCTGTTCACCTGGGCGTGCAGCGACGACACCGAGCCCGCCAACGGTCAGAAGGACAGCAGCGTTACGGCGGACAAGGGATCCACAAAGGCGGACAAGGGAACCACAAAGGCCGACAAGGGAACCACAAAGGCCGACAAGGGAACCACCAAGGCCGACAAAGGAACTACCACGCCGGACAAGGGAACTACCACGCCAGACAAGGGAACTACCGACAGCACGGCCAGCGCAGGCTTCGGCGCCAGCATATGGCCCATCTTCAAGACCAGCTGCGCGAGCGGCTACTGCCATGGCGGCGGCAGCGGCGGGCTCTCCATGAAGAGCGAGACAGACGCGTACAGCAACCTGGTTGGCGTCAAGGCCAAGGGATGCTCCAGCCTGAACCGCGTGGAGGCTGGCGACATATTGAAGAGTTACCTGATGCAGAAACTGAAGGGCAAGGGGAACTGCTTCACCGGCCAGAAGATGCCCGCGGGGGGCACCCTGACCCAGGCCAACACGACCAAGATCGAATCCTGGATCAACGGCGGCGCCAAGAAATAGCGTAGGCGCTACGTCGCGCTTCGCTCAAGGCGATCCCGGATCGCCGAGCAAAGCTCCTGGTGGCTCGCCTCGTGGTCGTAGCCGGGAAAGAGCCGCTCCCACACCGTCTTGTTGAGCCGGGCCGGGCTGGTGGTTTCCAGCCTGTCCTGCCCCAGATCCCTGGCCAGGGCAGCCAGGATGGCGTCATGGGCCTGACGCACCTGGCGCTCCAGCTCGGCAAGGGCGGTCGCAGGGCCCTGCCCCAACAGTCCCTTGACCGCGCGGTCGCCCATGGTGCCCAGAAAGGCGCCGCCGTGGGCCATGGCGTGCTCCTCGGCGCGGCTGTCGGCCTCGAACGAGGAGCGGGCCCAGAGCATGTTGCCAGACAGCTCAACCAGGGCGCCCAGCAGGGCCTCGTCCTGGTCATACCAGCCCTCCAGCACCCGGGCCGCCGCCCGAAAGAAACGATCCGTATGGCCGAGCACGATGGGGTTCAGATCCCAGATTGTCACCATGTGGCACCTCCTGAACTCAGAAAGATGGGGTAATTGTGACGCCGGGAAGAGCCCCGGTGAAGGCTACGGCCAGGTGGCTATTTATCGGGTGGCGGCAGCCAGGGCGGTGGGAGGATTGGCGCTCGCAGTACGCAGGCCCGCGCTCATCTTGCGCAGCTGGTTGCGCTGCTTGAGCTTCTTGTATGCCTTGATGAAGCGGCGGCTGCTGGCCTGCTCCTTCTTGGCGTACTGGCCGTAATCCTTGCCCATCTTCTTCAGCGTGCCACCGAAGGTCTGGGACCGGTCCTTGCGGATGTGGTGCTGACGCCAGGCCAGGATTCCCAGGCTCACCGGAATCTCGGCGACTTCGTGCACCACCACGGCCGAAACCGGGTCCATGCCCATGGCCATCAGTGCAGGCACCTGAAGGTGAACGGCAATTGGATACGCCACACCGAAGCTGCCCAGGAAGAGCGGGTCCTTCTTGAACATGTGACCGGCGAAGCCCCCCAGGGTTGTGGGTGCCGCCAGCCTGATCTTGGCGAAGCCCTTGCCCAGCCGCCGGGGGAGCACGCGCTGGACCTTGTCAGCGGCCAGCGTGCCATAACCCTTGGCAATCTTTACGCCTCTACGAATCTTCTTCCGCACTTTGGGCGGGAGGCGGAGGCGCTTTTTCAGGGCCTTGAATCCGGACCTGATGCGGCGAAACCGGCGCGGCTTGACCACGCGCTTGCCCTTGACTGCAGCCTCCTTGACCGCACTGCGGGGGGGCGTACGGGTGGCCAGGGGACCTGCCAGTGCCACCTGGATGGGGCAAATGGCGATTATCGAAATGATAATGATTAGTTGGATTGACTTATGGGCCCCGGTCCGTGTCATTAGGGGATAAATGGAGCAACTTTGGTGCCAATTAGGCGATTATTTAGGCTCCGCCGCAAGCTGACGCAGGAGGCTGCGCAGGTACGGCCACAAGGCGGTGTCCCCCCGGGCCAGGGCCACGGCCACCTCGGCGGCGAGCTGGACCGGCCCGGGCAGCAGGTGGAGGCGGCGGTACACCCCGGGCTGCAGGAGCAGGGGCCGGAGGTTCCCGGGCAACAGGGGGAGCAGCTTGTAGAGGGCGCCGAAGTCCCGGGCCAGGCGCCGCTGGGCGTGCGTGCGCACAAAGCGGTTGTCCGCGTAGTAGTAGGGCAGCTGCCCCTGCTCCATGGCCTCAACATCGTCCGCGTCGATATAGCCGCGCTCCAGGGCCACTGGCACCAGGTCCGTGCCGGGGAAGTAGTCCAGGTAGTAGCACTTGACCCTGTCAAGCTGGCGCGAGGCGGCGTACATGCGGGCGGCGTCCAGGTAGGTGGCCTCTGTCTCGGGGGGCGCGCCGAGGATGTGGTCGGTGACGAAGGGCAGGCCCACCTCGTCACAGACGCTGAAGGCCTGACGGACCTGCTCGGCGCTGTCCTGGCGGCGGAAGAGCTTCTGGCGCACCTCGGGGCTCATGCTCTGGGTGCTCAGGCGAACGCGCAGGCAGCCTGCGTCCAGCAGCGCGCGCGCGATCTCCCGGTCGAAGTAGCGCGGATGGCTCAGGCAGCGGAAGGGGAGCCCCACCCGCTCTCGATAGAGGTCGAGCAGGGTGAAGAGGCGCTCGCGGTCCACGGTGAAGATGTCGTCCACGAACAGGACCTCGGAGAAGCCAAACTCTGCCCGGCGTTGCTCCAGCTCGGCCACGATGTTCTCGGCGGATCGCCAGCGCAGGAGCGGGCCCCTGTCGTGGTAGAGCCGGCGCCAGCGGCTGTTTGAACAGTAGGCGCAGGCGCAGGGGCAGCCCCGGCCGGTCATGATGGCGTACGGCCCGTTCATGGGCAGGTGGGGAGCGAAGAGGGCCTTGTCAGGGAGCGGGAGGCTGTCCAGGTCGACCATGAGCGGCCGGAGCGGGTTGACCGTCACCTCATCCCCGCGAGCCGTGACCAGGTTGGGCAGGCCCGCGGGATCGTCCCCGGCCTCCAGGGCACGGGCCAGGTCGGCCAACGCCTCCTCCCCCTCCCCAACCACCACATGGTCCACCTGGGGCTGGCGCGCCACCAGCTCCGGCACCGAGGTGGGGTGCGGGCCGCCCATGACCACGGGCACGCCCAGGCTGGCCTTGAGCCGCGCGGCCATGTCCAGGGCCCAGGGGTAGAGGTCCCTGACGGTGGAGATGGCCACGAGGTCGGGGCGCTGGGCCACGGCGCGGGCCGCCACCTGCTCCCGCCGGTCGAAGAGCCGCCCGAGCACACGGTTGCCCATGTTGTGCTTGTCGTCGAAGAGCCGCGGATCAAAGGCCAGGGCGGTCTGGTGGCCGCGGGCGCGCAGGTAGGCCGACAAATAGCCCACGCCCAAGTGTTCAACGCCCGCGCACATGAAGAGGACCTTCATAATCTTAGAGGCTACTCCTCAAGCGATTCCAGCGCCTCCTCAACCTTGATCTCGAGCAGGATGTCGCCCAGGTCGCCCTGGATGGCGAGCAGCTGCTCCCGCGTGAGGGGCACGCCACCTTTCATGGCAGCCACCAAGGCGGTGAGCCGGATGTCGGCGCTGTCCTCGAAGAAGGGGGACAGGTCCTCCAGGCTCAGGTCATCCAGATCCCGCAGGCCGTGGGCCGCGGCGTGGCGCACGCTCTCCTCCTTGTCCGCGGAGAGGTGGGCGATGATGGGCCGGGCCTCGGGGGACCTGAGCACCCCGTAGCAGAGCTGGGCCACGGCGTCGCGCACCTGGGGCATGGGGTGGTCCAGGTCCTTCATGGCCAGGGCCCCGCCCCGAGGGCTGTCCACCGCGCAGATCAATTTCAGGGCGAGGAAGCCCACGTTGCCGTTCTCGTGGTCGACCAGGGCTTCCAGCCGATCCAGCATTGCCCGGGCCTCGTCGGGGCGGCTCTCCAGCTTCTGCAGGGCCATCACCAGGGTCGAGACGTTATCCGAGGCCAGCCGCTCCTCCATGCTCCTGTCGGGACCTCGGGACAGCTCGCCCGCCTCCGCCGGCGCTTCCTCATCCTCGAACAGGTCCTCCGCCTGTAGCACCCCGGCCAGGGGGGGTGGGTCCTTCACCTGGTCCAGAGGCGTGAGCACCACAACCTCCCAGGGGCCGGACGGCTCCCTCTCCTCCGCCTCCGCTTGCTCCCAGGCCGACTCGAGGTCCACGCGGTGGAGGGTCAAAACATACTCCCCCGGGGGCACCTCCACGGTGGCGCCCTCGTCCTGCGGCGCCTCCTCCAGGAACCGCGCGGCGTCCACTGACTCGATGACCAGCTTGCCGGAGCTCAAATTCAGGCGGGTGCGTTGGACCCCGAGCCAGGGCCCCGCCCCGAGCTCTTCCTCGGTGAGCGGTGGGCCGACGCAAACGCCGATGTCCAGCTCGTTGTCCTCCAGCAGGTCGTACACGGCCAGGGCGCCGCCGTGGGCCTGGACGGCCTCATCCGGTACATCGCCCTCTACCAGGGGCGCGTTCCCCCTGAGGAGCGGCAGGTGCTTCTCGTCGTACAGGAAGACGAGCTGGGCGCTGTTATAGATCTTCAGTCGTCGCATCTCTGAACGCATGGTTGTTCTCCTTCAGGCTCATCAACGCAGCTCGAATACCTGGCGGTTCACCACCTCCCCCTCCAGGCCGAGCAGCTCCAGGATATGCCCCGGGGTGTGCCGCACGGTGGCGGTGACGAGCAGGCCCGGTTCGCCCTCTATCCTGGTGGGGCACTGGTTCAGGGACTCGGTCATGGTCGAGAGGGATACCTTCCCGCGCTGCCCCCTCACCGTGTACATGACGAGGAGACGCCCGCCAAGGAGCATACCCGCCGGTGTCACGCCATGGATCAGGCGGACACCCTGCCCTCCCGGCTTCGGCGCCACCGCCAGCCGCGCGCCCTCCCCCGCGGGCTCCCTGCCACGGCGCGCCCACGCCACCAGGGCCGTGGTGATTCGGCGCTCGTGCCCCTCCACCGCGGTGATGCGCCCAGGCAGATCCGCCACGCCCGCATGGCGCAGGGCGCTGTACATCAACTTCATGGACCGGCCCTCGCGGGGGTTCCGCGTGAAGTGGCAGCCGACGCCCCCAGGTGATTCGCTCATCACCTTGAGCTGGCGCTGCCAGTCCGCCCACGAGCCGTGTGCCCGCCACGCGCCATGGCCCAGCAGGCCCAGGGCAAGCAGATACACCCCCACCAACTCGGGGAGCTTGCGTTCTCCGAGCAGGCGTTGGGCCAAACCTCCGATCCAGACCAGGGCTATGCCCCCGAGCACCGGCCCGGCAGGACGCATGGCCAGGTAGCGAGGCGCCGCGGGGCCGTCGCTGCCCGACACCTCCAGGGCCAGGGTCAGCAGCAAGAACACTGACACTGACCAGCCCAGGGCCAGCTTCCCCGCCACACCCCACGGCGGCGCCTGCTTCCGCGCCAACGCCACCACCACCACCAGGGCACCGGCCAGGGTCAACGGCCCGGGAGCCTCGCGCCAGAGCCGCTCCAGCAAGGAGCCCAGGGCGAGGTCCACCCCGCCCGCTCCAGCCGGGGACGCCTCCCCAAAGGTCAAGCTCAGCAGGCTGATGGGGAGCACCAGTGCGAAGCCGACAGACAGGGCGATCAGTGCCCTGACCGGACGCGCGGCAGAGCGCCAGACGGCCATGGCCAGCGCCGGACCGGTGAAGATGGCTGAGATGTGAATCTGAGCCGCCATGCCGAGCAGCACCCCGGCGGCGGCCATGGCGCCCCGTCCAGCCTTGCCCAGCCCGGCCAGGAAGAGCGCGAACATGGGCGTGGCAAGGTGCACGGCCACGGTCAGGTTCTCGGTCTTTACCGTCTTGGTCATGGGCTCCACGCAGAGCAGCAGCGCCACCGTCCAGGCCAGGGCCGGTGTGAGCAGCCGCCAGCGCAGGCAGCAGAACAGGAAGCCCCCCACCGAGAGCAGTTCCAGCGCCAGGTAGAACACCCAGAGCCCGTCGATGGGGTTGTCCGCCAGGAGCACCGGCGCGTAGAGCCAGGCGTAGAGCGGGCTGACCAGGTTGACGCCGCTGTCCATGACCGGCCCCGGCGCCACCCACCAGTCCCCCTGGCTCATCTGGATCAGGCGCTCGGCCAGGTACGAAAAGTGGCCGGTGACGTCGCCGCCCCAGAAGGCGGAGAGGTGGCCCAGGATGAGCAGGAGGGGGACTGCGAGGAGTAGGAGGAGGCGGGGCAGGACTGCCCGGCGATTGTGCCCGGGCACCGTCACGAGGCGGTGGATACCGAGGCTGGGGTAGGAGCGGCTACGAAGGCGCACTGTGCAACGTGCGTCGAGGAGCCAGCGACACCGCCCAGCTGAAGGTATCCGCCGCCGCAGTAGGTGAACAGGTACAATTTCCGGGCTAAACGCTCATGGTCTTCTTGATCATGGTGCCGATGACACCGCGGTTGCACTCCTTGCCGGCCATGTAGTCGCCGGAGATGCGCGCCTGCAGGTCCAGGGCGTCAGCCAGTGGCACGTTGCACGCTTGCTGGATGCAGCCGAGGATCGCCTTGCGGCCGCCGCTGGTGGCGTTGCTGTTGGCGTCGAGCCAGGCGTCCTCCACCGCCGGCAAATTCACCGGGCCGGTTTCAAGCGGGCGCTGCTTCAGCCCGTGGTCGCCGCCGCTGGCAACGGCCCAGGCGGTCTTGAGCGCGTCCTCCATGGGCGCGGCCGCGTCGATGAGCCAGCCCACGGCCTTGTCGGCCTTGACGTTGTCGCCGTTGAGCAGCAGGCCGAACATGTCGCCAAACTTGTCGGCGGGCACGCGGCGGAAGGGCCAGTGGCACCCCTCCATGCCCGGCACCACCGGCAGGGTCACCTCGGGCATGCCGAAGGCGGCGCCCTTGTCGGCCACCAGGTAGTGGCAATGCATCATCAGCTCAAGCATGCCGCCCATGCAGCGCTTGCCGTTGACGAAGCCCACCGACACCTTGAACTCGTCGTTGAGCCGGCGAGCGACCTTGGACCAGCCGCCCGCGATGCGCGCGCCCTCGGCCGGGTCGGACAGACCCGCCGCGAAGTTGGTGGTGTCCGCCCCAACCATCTGGGTGGAGATGTGGAAGTCGCCGGTGACGATGACGCGCTCGATGCCCTGGGCCTTGAGCCAGTCGATGGCCCTGCCCAGCTCGTCGTTGACGTCGTCGCTGTAGCTCTCGCGGCTGATGGTGATCACGCCCACCGTGCCGTCGTGCTCGGCGTTTACGTAGAGTTGCTGCCACTCCGCGCTGCTCATGTCGCCCAGCGCCTCGGGGTGCCAGTTGTCCTTCGCCGCCGGGTGCAGCTCGTGGTAGCGCTCCACGAAGCGCACCGAAGCCTCCGGCCCGTAGGAGCGAAGGGAGGCCACGATACCCTGGCGGAACTGAGCGCACAGCTCGCCGATGGCGTTCATGGTGGCCAGATCGGCGCGCTTCTCGTGTAGCATCAGGGCGGCCATCTGGAACATGGGGCCGAGCAGGCGAACGTTGAAGTCGTCCTCGCCGGCCTCGTCCAGGGACCAGTTCACCAGCGGACGGAAGTGGTTGAGCGGGTACCAGGGGTGCCCGGTCTCCTTGCGGTCCTCCAGGTCAGGCGACGGCGTGAACAGGTCGCCGTACTCGTTGGAGAGGTGGTGCAGGCAGGACCAGGTGAGGAAGCTGGAGCCCTGGGTGCCGATGGCGTCATGGGCGCGGACCGGGTTGGGCCCGAGCAGGCGCCGTACGTACTTGTCCACCTTCCAGTAAGGCATGTTGGAGGCGAGGCTGTAGCGCATGGCGGCCAGGGTGATGCCACAGAAGAGCACGTCCAGCACGAAGGACCAGTCGTCGCTCACGGCCAGGGGGATCATGCCCAGGGCCCAGAGCAGCTGGGTGATGTTGGAGGGCTCCTCCTCCACGATCTCCCACACCTTGTTGATCTGGTGCGGGAAGGCCGGGTGGGCCACGCCCACGCCGAGCTCGCGGTTGGGGAAGCCGGAGGTGACCGAGCGGATCTCGATCTCGGGGAAGGCGCTGCGGAACATGTCGTAGTGCGCCTTCTTCAGGTCGAGAATCTCGGGGATCGCCTCCAGCAGGAAGCGCGGGTTGAGCGCCTTGAGCTGGGCCGGCAGGGTCTTGCCGTCGTAGGAGATCTGGAAGATGTTCTTCATCACCGCCGCGGCGCGCTCACGGCCGAAGGAGGCCTCGAGCCCGGCGTACTGATCGGCGATGCCCGCGGGGGCGCCCGGCATGTCCAGGGCCACCATGGGCACGTTGTACGGCAGCAGGCGGGTGCCGAACTGCATCAGCTTGCCCGCGCCCACGATGCCGTTGCCGCCGGAGATGACCAGGGAGCCGCGGTCGCCAGCCGGACCGAACACGGAGTCCACCAGGTCGCTGGCGGTGGCGGGCAGCTTGCCGCCCTTGAAGATGTCGAGCACGGTGCCGAGCCCGATGGTCTGGAGGGTCGCTTTTCTCATCATGGCGCTCATCTTATTTCCCTCCTTCGGATTCCGTCACGGAGAACACGGCGGCAATGCCGACGTCACCGGCAGCGCAGCCGCAGAGCAGCACGTTGCCGCCGCCCAGGTCCACCGCCTCCTCGAAGCCCTCGATGGCCAGGCGCGTGAGGGTGGGTCCCTGCGGGTGGCCCCAGACCAGGGAGCTGCCCTTGTTGTTCATCTTCTTCCAGTCGTACCCGAACACCTTGGCGAAGATGGCGTCGTTCACGGCGAACGGGTTGTGGGTCTTGATCACGGAGACGTCGTCCAGGCTCAGGCCAAGGCGGTCGAGCAGCTTGCCCGTGGCCATGGCCGGCGCCTCGGGCATCATGCCGGGCGTGGTGCGGAGCTCGGTCTTGCCCAGCAGCTCGATCTCGATCTCCGGGCGGGGGCTCAGGTCCTTTGCCCGCTCGGGGGTGGTGACCAGCAAGCAGGCCATGCCGTCAGAGGCGTGGGTCTGGCCGCCGCCGGTGACGCAGGTGTCCAGCTCGAACATGCCGCGCAGGGCCGCCAGGGTCAGCTTGCGGATGCCGGCGTCGCTGTCCACCTTGCCCATGGGCCGCCCCTGCATGTTGAGCAGCTCAAGCTCCACGCACACGCGCTCGGCCAGCCAGCCCGAATCGCGGGCCTCGAAGTACTGCTCGTAGCGGTGCAAAGCCAGCTCGTCCACCTCGGCGCGGTCCAGCTTGTACTTGCGGGAGGCGCGGCCGGCGCAGGCGATCATGGAGCCGCCCGTGGCCGGGTCGAAGCCGAAGTTGTCCCACACGTCGCCGATGGCCTGGGTTCGCTCGTAGGAGCGGCGCTCCGGGAAGACGCCCACGGGGGAATCGGAGGTGCGGTCAAAGGTGAGCACGCCCACCACGTCCTGCCCGCCGCCCTGCACCTCGGCGCAGCCCAGCACCATGGCCTGCAGGCCCGTGGCGCATGCCTGCTCGGTGTGGAAGCCGGGGATCCGGTGGCCCATGCAGCTGGCCACCACCGGCGCGGTCCAGAACTTGTAGTGCCAGGGAATGGTGGATCCGATGACCAGGTACTCCAGCTCGGTCACCTTCACGCCCCGCAGGCCAAGGATCTTATTCATCGACTCGCCGGCGAACTGTCCGATGTTCACCTCGGCGATGGGCGACATCTGCCAGGCGGGGAAGTAACTGCTCCCCCAGGTCCCGTACGGTATTCGAGCCCTCGAAAAGGCTGATTCTCCTCTCGTCACGGCATCCTCCTTGAGCCCCTCGCGGGGTGGTCGGCGTTCTCTTGCTCTCTTTGGCGGGAACGATATGCCAGGGGGGGGCTCCAGATCAACCTCCACCCCTTGCCCAGGCCCCGGCCACGGCCCTGGCACCTCCTTTCCCTTGACAACTTTTCCCCTTTCCTTAAATTCCATCGTCTTAATTCCTATTTAAAAAAAGAGGAGCAGAACCATGCGCTACATCATCATGATCATCATCGCCGCCTTCACCCTCGCCTGCAGTGACGACACCACCTCCGATCCTGCCACCGACAGTGCGGTGCAGAAGGACGCCGCCGTGGCTGACAAGGCAGTAACAAAGGCCGAGGCCGGCGCCGACGCTGCCACCCCCGACCAGGCCAGCGGCTCCGACGCCGCAGCCGGCTGCGACCTCAAGGCCATGGCCGCCGAGGCAGCCTCCAAGGGCAAAAAGATCCTCAAGGGCGTGAGCCTCAAGACCATCACCGCCATCGCGGACATCGTGGCCAACAAGACCGCCTACAACAACAAGGTGGTGCGCATCGAGGGGATCGTCACCGAGGTGTGCCAGAGCAAGGGCTGCTACCTGACCCTCAAGGACACCAAGGGGAACAAGCTGAACCTGAAGGTTACCGATGGCACCGTGGACTTCCGCAACTTCGCCAAGGTCGGCAACTACGCCACCGGCGAGGGCAACTTCCTGCCCACCGGCTCCCACGGGGCCCAGGTCTACATCGAGAAGCACGGCGCCCTCATCGGGAATACTGTCTGCACCAAGTAGTGATTGAGTCGACAGCCGCCGCCTGGCTGGCTAACCTCGACTCACCATGACCCCAACCAAACAGATCATCCTCATCACCGGCGCAACCGCCGGCATCGGAAAGGAAGCGGCCCTCTCCCTGGCAAGGGAGGGCCACCGTGTGTTCGCCACCGGCCGCAAGCCAGACGCCCTGCAGGCCCTGCAAGAAGAGGCCGGCGACCTGCCCCTGGAGACCTTCCAGCTTGACGTCAACGACAGCGCCTCCATCGAGGCCGCCGCCGCCGAGGTCGAGCGCCGCACCGAGGGCCACGGCCTGGACGTGCTGGTGAACAACGCCGGCTATGGCCCGTTCGCCCCCATGGCCCTGGTGTCCGACCAGGAGATGCGCGGCCAGTTCGAGACCAACGTCTTCGGCCTGGTGCGCGTGACCCAGACCTTCCTGCCCGCCATGCGCGCCCGGGGCAGCGGCCGGATCATCAACGTCACCTCGGTCCTGGGCCGCGTGACCTTCATTCTGCAGGGCGCTTACTGCGCCACCAAGCACGCGGTGGAGGCGCTCACCGACTGCCTGCGCAGGGAGGTGGCTGGCTTCGGCGTGCAGGTCTCCCTGGTGGAGCCGGGCATGATCCGCACCAACTTCGAGCAGACCGCCGGCAAGGAGACGTCCGCCTACGACTCGGACCCGGTGTACGGCAAGGCCCTGCAGCGCTACAAGGCGCAGGGCGAGAAGATGTACCTCAAGGCCCCCGGCCCCGCCCCGGTGGTCCGCACCATCAGCCGCGCCATCTCGGCCCGCCGCATGAAGGCCCGCTACGTCACCCCGGCCATCAACCGCCTGGGGTTGTGGCTAATGAAGATGTTGCCGACCCGGCTGATGGACTTCGTGCTGCGTAAGATCGTGGGGCTCTGACCCTGACCCGCCAGGAGCGCAGCTCCATCAGATAGATGAACATGAACAGCGGCAGGGTTTCGCGCCACTTCATCAGGAAGTGCCCCACGAAGTCGTCGATGGGGAACAGGTAACTCAGGAACACCGCCAGGTAGAACAGCCGCACCGTCACCAGGTGCATGCGGCGGCGAAACATCGCCCAGATCAGGGCGTCGGCGATGCCGGTGAAGAACATCAGCAGCACCCCTATCCAGGTGAACTCCGAGTACCAGTGCGAGGGCAGCATCTGGATGTAGTCCACCACCGGGATGCGCAGGTCCCTGGCCACCGTGGCCTTGAGGTGGGACACCGCGTACTGGTGCTTGCCCGGCCAGAGGAAGCCCGGCACCACCGAGGCCGCGTTGCGCAGGGTGAACTCCCCCATGCCCGGCTCGGCCCGCCCCACGTTGAGGCTCTCCATCATGGCCGAGACATAGTAGAGGGAGTTGATCCGGTACTTGAAGTCCCGCTCGTACGTCTTGGTGATGTCCCCCGACGAGGAGTCCACCTTCTCCATGGCCTGGCCCATGCCGAGCAGGTTCTCCAGGATCTGGTTGGCCGAGGGGCCGCTTCCGCTCCGCTCGGTGATCATGCGCGTGCCCACGATGAGCGGATTCACCACGAAGAAGAAGAGCGCCAGGCTGATCAGGATATAGCGCCGGATGCGGATGTACGCCCAGCCGTTGAACAGGGTGCGGGCCAGGCCGAACTGGATGGCCACGCCCAGGAGCTCGGTGCGGTGCCCGGAGACGATGTAGGTGCCCAGCTCGATCCAGGAGAGCGCACCCAGCGCCTGCCGCATCTTCCCCTTGCGGCGGGTGCGCAGGTACTCGGCCAGGGGGATGATCACGAAGCGCAGGGTGTTGTGGGCGTACGACAGGTACATGGGCAGGCCGCTCATCTCCGTCTTCCATGAGCCGTGGCCGCCGAAGCGGCCGTACGAGCCCAGCACCACGCGCATGGCGTAGACGAAGATGGTCACCACCAGGAGCATCAGCTCCAGGTCCCGGGTGAAGCCGGGCCTGGCCTGCAGCGGCGCCTGGCGCGGGGCCGTGTCCCGGCTGAAGAGCACGGCCCCCAGGCAGTAGGCCGCGATGCTGAGGCCGGCGTACAGGTAGGCGGGCCCGTAGAAGCGGCTGCCCCCGGTGTAGCGCAGGAAGGAGGGGTCCTCGATGGAGGGGATGGGCCCGATGATGAAGTACCAGAGGTAGCCCACGGCGCAGGCCAGCGGCAGGGCCGGGATGATGGCCTGCCCCTGCCGGGTGCGCCAGCGCCGGATGCTGCTGTTGGCGTAGAGCATCACGGCCAGCAGGGCCACCAGGGCCCCCACATACGCCATGCCCACGTCCTGCGGCGCGAAGTCCCTGGACAACATCAGCTGGGCGATGATCAGAGGGAGGATCAACGCGCTGACGATCACTGTTGCCATGTGCCCCCTACCCTTGTGATTTACCCCCTTTGGTGCCGATGAGGCCGCGATCGTTCAACAAATCAGCGTCGGATGGACGAGCCCGCCTCACGTGCCCCGGCTGGGCACGGGAATGTTTGGCAAAATCGCCTGTAACGGGTTTTTGGGGGAAAGCGGGGGGCTACTGACTCTGGTTCTGGGACTGGTTGCGGACCTCTTTCCAGACCTCAACCACGGGCAACTCACCCGTGCCCTCGTAGGTGTTCAGGGCGTCAGACACGGTGAACACGTTTGACGAGTTCTTGCCCTTGCCCACCGTGGCGATCGCCAGGTCCAGGCCGCCGCCCACCACCGACATGCCCGTGGCGCGCACGCCGGCGAACTTCTTGGCCGAGATCAGCTTCTGCGTGTCGCCCGTGGTGGAGATACGGATCAGCCAGCTATCGCCCTCGCTGCACACATCCACGGGCGGGTCATAGAGCAGGTAGAAGACCTCCACCTGGGGCTGGGCTGGCGCCGGGTCGTTGTCGAACAGCAGGGGCGGCCCGGTGGGCTTGGCGCGGCTGCTGGGCGCTGAGCACGACGCGGGCACTTCCGTGGGGCAGTTGCCCACGCCGGAGCAAATGTCGCTCACCTTGCACGACATGAAATCCTGGTCCAGCTGCACGAAGCCGTTGTCCTCGTAGCGGAGGTAGAGGGTGGACTCTGACCCGGCCGCCGGAGCTTCTTCCCGGTCCGAGCCAGTGGCCGCCGCTATGATGTTCTTCTTTTCGCCCCGGTGTAACAGGGCCGGGCTGAAGTAGAAGGGGCCCAGTGATCCAGCGTCCAGCATCACCTTCCCCGAGTTCGGGTTCCCCTCGTCGTAACGCACGAGCCGGCCCCGCAGGTCAGCCTGGTAGGTGGCGATGATCACCCTGTTGTTGTTGTAGTTCACGGCAGCGGCGGTATCGGCCAACACCGCGTAGTCAACCTTGGCCCCGGTGCCGGGGTGGAGGGCGGCACCCTTGTTGCCGTACAGCGACCCCAGGCGGTTGAAGTAGCTGCCCTCATTGTTGGTGCCGTAGCCGCTGGCCATGGCTGCCTCGGACTTGATTTCGTACTTGGACACCGAGCCGTAGTAATAGACCGGCGTGGACCAGGTCTCGCCGAGGGTGCTGTCCATGAACAGCTCCTTGGAGTGGGCCACGATCCTGAAGGGCGGATCGTTAAGCTTGCAGGTGATGGCGGTGCAGGTGGAGGGAGTGGTGACGTCCAGGGTGACGAAGTCCTCGCCGCCCGGCCCCATGGTCAGCATCAGGTGAGTGGCCCAGGCCTGCGGCGAGTTTGTGGGGGGCACATCCTCCACGCGGGGCGAGGCGCCGAGCAGCCACTGGAAGTGCTCAGGCTCGGCGCGCTGGCCGCCCTGCTTCCAGAGCTTGAAGATCTGTGGCCAGAGGGTGGGCGGCACGTAGCCGAATGCCTCGGTGCCGTCCTTGGTGCGGAACGCGTGCAGGAGGCCGTCGTTGGAGGTGATGTAGATCAACGACTCCCGGTTCATCTTGGTGGTGCGGTACAGGCCGTGCCCCGGGATGTTGTACACGGGCGGCATGGCCACCGTGGCCGGCGCCGAGCGGAACACCGGCCCCAGCTTCCAGTCCTTGTCCTTGCCGGCCAACCAGTTGACCACCGTCTTGATCTCGTTGTCCGACGGCGGGGTGCCCGACTGGGACCACACGGAGCGGATCGCGCCGACGTTGACGTCGCCGTTCTTGAACAGGGGGATCGGGTTCCCGGAGTTCGAGGCGGGGAAGCCGGTGAACAGGATCCGATCCTTGTAGCTCATGAGGTTGAGCTTCTTGGCGGCGTCCCAGTTCTCGGTGGGCGGGCTCTGGGTCAGGTCCATGGAGCGGAAGTGGCCGCGCCACTTGGGGTACTCGGTGGACGGGACCAGGGCCGTGTCGTTGTTGATGTATGAGCCGCCCGAGGTGGCGATGCCCGGCGCCGTGGTGGTGTAGTCGCCCTGCAGCATCTCCAGCAGCGCGGACTGCAGCACCTTGACCAGGGCGCTCTCGTTTCCGGCCGTGTAGGCTGTCTTGCTGTTGTTCGCCTTGCCGTCGTCGCCCATGTCGGCGATGCGGTCCAGCTCGGTCACCGCGCTGGAGGGCAGCCCCGGCAGGCCCACCACCAGGGTCTGAACCGGGTTGTTCTTGAAGGTGCTGTATTTGTAAAGGTCGCGTGCGGCGGTGATGGGCGATGTGCCCTGGTTGGACTGGCCGTCAGTGAGCAGCAGCACGTAGCGCGGGCGACAGTTGCGGGCCGCGTCGATGCCATAGTTCTTGAACGCTCCGGTGCCTGTGTGCCGCTCGTAGAAGTGGCTCCTGGCGGTGTAGATGGCCGGGCCGGTGGGGGTGCCGCCCCATGCATAGATGCCACCGTTGGTGGCGGTGTTCAGTCGAGCCACGATGCGGGACAGCACCGCGTCGATGTCGGCCTGCTTTTCGGAGGAGGTGAAGTTCTCCCGTACCAGGCCCGAGGAGTAGGCGTTGATGCCCTGGGATTTGTAGTCAGCGTTGAACCGGTTGTAGATCCAGAACTTGCCAGAGCTGTCCTGGTACATGGGCCCCTTGTATGTGCTCAGCTTCTGCGGGGTGTAGTTGTAGCGCACGGGTCGCTGGTTGTAGGTGTAAAAGCTCCCCTTGAACTTCCAGCTATAGGTGCCGTCGGAGTAGGACTCGCCCGCGTCAGCGAACTTGAACCTGTTCTCAACGGTCAGGTCGTCGGTGCGCACATAGAGGCTGTCCTTGTTTACGGTCAGCCCCGTGCCGGAGAGCAGGGTGTAGGTCACCCCGTGGCGGGTGAAGGTGGCGTCAGGCGCCTCGTCGGTGGCGTCCCAGGCGCCCAGGTGCTCCATCTCGGTCTTGGAGAGGAAGATGGTGACCGGCTTCGTGACGCCACCCGGGATGGTGGTGCACTTCTTGACCTGCTTCTTCTTCTCCACCTGCGTGTAGACCCAACCGCACTTCTTGACCTTCTTCTTTACCGGCACCAGCTTCCAGACGTTCTTGCAGACCTTCCTGTTCCGGTACACCCACTTCTTCTTCTTGTGCCACCGCTTGATCTTCACGATTTTGCACTCTTTGAACTTCTTGTTGACCATGACGGTTTGCCACACCCACTTGCACACCCAATCCTTCTCCGTCACGTAGTAGGTTTCCCAAACCCAGTTGCACACGGTCTGTCCGCTGGGATCTTCCGGGTAGTAGGTGTAGTAACCGGTCTGCTTGAAGGTCACCAGGCCGAGGCTGGCGGTCTTGCGCACCTCGGGCAGCAGGTTGCGCAGCACGCGCTTGACCATGAACATGCGCGAGGTCTTTGCCGCGCTCTTGTTGCACTGGGGGGTTGATCCCGCCTTGGTTGTGCTGTTGCTGGTGATGTTGCAATCCGCCAGGCAACTGTTGGAGCTGCTCCCCTCGTTGCCGCTGCAAAGGCCATCGCCGCACAGATCCACCGATCCCTTCCGGGTGCCTCCGCAGTCTGTACCCACGGTGGTGGAGGGATTTGGATACCAGGCCATGGATCCAGACGTGTCCAGCACGATGAGGATCTCAGGGCGGATCCGCTTCTCCGTGATCACCCTCAGGGGGTTGACCTTTGCCATGGCGGGCAAAGAGATGGCCAGGACGGCGGTGACGATGAAGGCTGTTCTCAACGGGGCTCGCATACTGAGCTCCTGTAATCGTTGGAGTTTTAAAAACCAAATTACTCAGCCCTGTAATTATGTACGCTGGAGCACGAAAAAGCAACCTTATGAAGTGTAAATCTCATTCCTAAGGAGCTAACAGGATCTTTCGGATGGCGTGGTTGTTGCGATCCGTGACGTAAAGGGTCTTGTCGTTTCGCAGAGCCACGCCCACCGGGAGGTAGAAGCTGGCCTTGGCCCCTACCCCGTTGAGGTGGCCTGAGCCATTGCCGCCGGCCAGGGTGGACACCGAGCCTTTCTGGATCTTCCGGATGGCGTGGTTGTTGCTGTCCGCCACGTACACCACGCCGGTGGAGTCCACGATGACATCCTCCGGATCCCTGAACGAGGCCTTGCCCGCGGCCCCGTTCTTTATCCCCTTGCCGTTGCCCCCGGCCAGGGTGCTCACCTGGGTGCCCACGATCTTTCGGATGGCGTTGTTGCCCCAGTCGGCCACGTACACCTCCCCCGCGCTGCTCACCGCGATGCCCTTGGGCCACTTGAACTGGGCGCTGCCCGCACTGCCGTTGACCAGCCCGCCGGTGCCTGACCCGGCCAGCACGGTGATGACGCACCCGGTGAAGGTGTCCTTCTCGCACACCGCCTTGTACACCTTGTGCTCCATCTTGGCGGTGAAGTAGAGGTTGTGCTTCTTGTTGGTGGTGGCCTGGTGTACCGCCACCCCGGAGGGCTTGGTCACCGTGATCTCATTCTGGTTCGACTGTTGGGCCATGGTCTTGACGTTGCCCAGCCGCACGACGCGCATCATGTCGTTCATGGTGTCGGCCACGTAGCCGATGGCGTGGGTGCCGTGGACGTCCACGTCCTCCGGGAAATCGAACCAGGCGTAGGTGTAGCTGCCGTTGCGGAAGCCCCCGCTGGTGGGCGTACTCCAGTCCCCGGCGTAGGTGCTCACGTTCGCGTTGCTCAGCCGGCGCACCAGGTGGTTGCCCATGTCGGCCACGTACATGACCCCCTTGCTGTCCACGCTGATGCCCTGGGGGTGGCTGAACTTGGCGCTCTTGATGGAGCCGTTGGTCTTGCCCTTGGTGCCACCCACCAGGGTTGAGACGCAGGGGTACTCGGTCTTCCACACGTTGCTCCCCTTGCACACCGTACAGTCGGCGCGGCTATACCCCTTGGCGTGGCAGGTCTTGCCGTCGCCGGACTTGCAGTGGGTGCTCTGGACCACGTAAGTGCACTTGCCGTCGCCCTGGCACACGTCGGTGGTGCAGGAGAGCTTGTCGTCGCAGGTGTAGCCCACGCCCTTGCAGACGCCCAGGCTGCACTTGTCGTTCATGGTGCACGCCTTGCCGTCGTCGCAGGTGTTGCCCCCGATCTTGACGTAGACGCACTGCCCCCCCTGGCAGTTCTCGGTGGTGCACACGTTCTTGTCGTCGCAGTCGCTCTTCTTGGTGCACTGTTGCGGGCGGGTGTCGGGCTGGAGCTTGGTGTCGGGTGGGCGCTTGGTATCAGGCGGGCGATTGCCATCGGGCGGGCGCTTGGCGTCTATCCGCCGCTTGCTGTCTGGCTGGCTCCCGTCCAGGCGCGCGTCGGAGGCACCAGCATCGGCTGGCCGGTCCTCGTAGCGGAAGATCAAGTGACAACCCGAGGCCAACGAGCCGGCCAGGATTATCGAAATCAGGGCCCGCATTCCCCGAGTATAGCGGACATGTTGGAGACAGGAACCTCCCTCCCATGCGAAGATGACCACGGCAAAAGTTGAGGTTTCAAATGATCAAAGTAATCACCCGAATCGCCGCCCCCCTGGCAGCCGTCCTCCTGCTCGCGCCTGCCTCCGCCAGCGCCCACTGGTGCAACAACATCTGGGCCGCGCCCTCGCGCATCGTGGTCAAGCCGGAGGTGTCCTCCCTCACCGTTGGAGCCAGCGGCGCCAGCCTGCGCGTGTATGTGCAGAACAACCTGCCGTACAGGCTGTTCGCAGTGCAGATGCAGGGCACGGCCTCCGGCTACACCGTGAGCGTGACGCCCCCGCAGCAGGACATCCAGCCGGGGCAGAACGTGGCCTTCACCTTCAAGGTGAGCGGCGGCTCAGGCGGCACGGTGAAGGTGGACACCCTGGGCCTGCAGCTCAAGTTCCGCCCCTCTGGATATCCCTACGGTTGGCTCGACGAGAACAGCAACTGCATGCTCAAACAGAAGGTGAGCGCCAGCGTGGTGGCTCAGGGCGTCTCCGGCTGGTGGAAGAACTACTCCGCCTGCGGCGTGGACAACCAGGCCTTCTCCCTCAACGCGGCCACCCTCATGGACATGAACCCCAAGGCCAAGCTGCCCGCCAGCTCACCCACCCTGGGCCGCACCGGCCTGCAGGAGTTGATCAAGGAGTTCGGCTACCGCTTCTGCTACAACGGCAGCGGCTCCTGGCGTTGCGGCAGCCAGGAGTGCCCCAGCCCCTGCGCCGAGGGGAGCGCCTGGGCGAACACCAACCAGTGGCCCCAGAACTGTATGCGCGCCGGCGTGGAGCTCGCCGTGCGCAAGGCCAAGCTCGGCAGCGCCCTGACCGCGGCCCGGGCGGGGGCTCAGAACGCGCTCAAGGGCGGGTGCTCCCTGGGGAACAAGCCGACCCAGCACAAGTGCCTGGCCGCCGTGGTGGGCGCCTACCTGTGGCAGGGCGCCAGCGGCACCAGCGCGTTCCAGAGCGCGGTAAAGAGCGCGGCAAACTGCGTGCCCAAGGCCTGCCAGGACGCGGCCCTGCGTATCCTGGGCGTGGGCGCCAAGTCCAGCTGCTCGGGCCTGGGCAACTACGAGGAGGAGGCCGCCTGCGCCGCAGCCGAGGGGTTGCGCGGCCAGGACGGGGTGGTCAAGAGCATCCTGCTGAACAAGGCGGGGGACGGGTACAAGCCCAACAACGCCCGGGGCTATTCCGGCCTCTTCTACGCCTACATGCTGCAGATCGTGGCCTCCGCGCGGAAGGCCAAGGGGAGCGGCGCCATCAGCTTCTACCCCGACGCGGGCAAGCCCCTGCTGGTCAAGGATCTGGGGTCCACCCCGCCAGACAAGGGGAAGCCTGGCTCAGACTCCAAGCAGCCCAAACCCGACGGCAAGGCGCCAGCCGCGGACAAGGGCGGGACGACAACGCCTCCGGCCGGCGAAGAGGACGAGGGGTGCAGCGTGGCCTCAACCAGGTCCTCGGGTCTGCCCCTGCTCCTGCTCTGCCTGGCGCTGGTCTTCCTGAGACGGCGTTACTGAACAATCTTCGCCCGCACTGCGTGGAAGCCGAGCCCGATGCTCAGCTCATTTTTCCCGTCGCAGTCCACATCCACATCGCCGGCGAGTAGCAGCCTGAACAGGCCGTTTTGGCTCAACTCAGTGGCGCTGATCACGCCGTCTCTGTTGGCGTCGAACAGGGTCCTGAACAGGTCCCTCTTCTGTTGGTCCGTCTTGGAATCGTTGTAGACCTCGTTGAGCCCGTTGGCCACCCAGAGCACGAACTCCGACCTGAGGTACTTGAGCGGGATAGCGCCGTTGAGGACTCCCGAGATCTCTCCCGGGCCGACCCAGGTGCCGCTCAGGGTGGCGTGCTTGAGGGGCAGCCAGATCCTGTCCTTCTCCACCTGGCCCAGCAGCAGCCCCAGGCTGCCCGGCCCCAGAGAAAATCCCCCGTACTTCAGCCTCCCCTGGAGCAGGCTACCCGCCGGGATTGTGGGCTCTGCCTGGAAGGTCTTGGCGCCATCGAAGCAGCGCGCCTTGGCCTGCTTGGTGCACGCCGGAAGGTCGTCAGGATCGTCGCAGCACTTGGCCGGCTTCCCGGGCAGGACCTGGCCCTGAACCACGGACATCGCGCCACCGTCCTGGCTCAGCCCGCCCAGACGAAACAGGTTGGGAGCCTGGCCGCTGGCCACCTCTCCGCCCAGCCACCCCATGATGCGGTTGCTCGGGTCCTGGGATGCGACCAGGCCCAGGATTCCGCCGAAGGAGTTGAACTCCTTGCCCCTGACCTTGAGGGCGTACTGTTGCGACTCCATGGAGCTGGTGGGGAATTTCAGCTCATCGATAACCCACTCGCTCTCCGAGCAAGCTGCCTTGCATTTGGCCAAGTCACGCGGACCCATGTCCGCCGCGCAAGGCATGGGGGTCACCCCCGCGTCCAGGTAATAGGAGGGCGCGATGGACTCCTCCCGATCACGGAACATGAAGGGACACGCCGTGGTCCCCAGGATCACCGCGGCCAGCAACCCCAGCCGCACCAGGCCAAGTATGGACATAGTTCTCTCTCCAATTGATGTGCGCCTGGTGTCAGTGCAAGAGCGGAGCCAACCGAACTAGCCAAGCAATTCCGGCGGCGCGCCCACGCGGAACGTCAAGATTCTGACAAAAATGTCACAGATGTGATGCCTGTCGCTCTAGTACCCGAAGTACCCGGCCACATGCGGCGACAGGTGCAACAGCAGCCCCGAATAGACCTCCAGCATCATGCCGGCGAAGCCCCACATGGGCACCAGGGTCCAGAGGGTGTAGCCGCGCTTGAACATACGGAAGCGGGAGAGCGCGTAGTAGTCCCAGGGGTAGAAGCCGATGGTCTTGTCCAGCAGCCAGCCCCACGCCACCTCGGCGGCGGTGATGAACAGGCAGTAGATCAGGTAGCGCACGGTCCAGTGCAGCGGGGCGATTAGCAGGATCAGCGGCTCCAGCACCAGCAGCACGCCGAGGCCGTGCAGCGGGATCATGTAGAGGCTGACGAAGCCCTCCAGGTACTTCCTGGGCACCCGCCGGGGCACCTTGCAACCCATGAGCCGCTCGATGGCGTCCACGGCGCAGATGGTCTCCATGACCAGGCCGAAGGCCATGTAGAGGGTGAAGCGAAATATCAGCGGTATCGCGGTCTCCACGGGGCCTCAGAAGGTCCTGGCCTTGAGTTGCTTGGGCTGACCGGACAGGGCCGGCACCAGGCGGTCGAAGAGCCAGCACGGGAGCAGGCGGTTGAGCAGGGTGAGCCAGCGCATCTGCCAGGGGAAGAGGTAGCGCGCGCGGCGGCGCATGAGCGCCCGGGCCATGAGCAGGGAGGCCTCTCGCACGGGCACCATGAAGGGCATGTCGAAGGCGTCGTGGTCGGTCATGGGCGTGCGCACGAAGCCTGGGTAGAGGCATGTCACTGCCACGCCGTGCTTGCGCAGGTCCACGCGCAGGCTCTCCATGAAGGTGCTCTGGTACGCCTTGGTGGAGGAGTAGGAGGCGGCGTTGGGCAGGCCCCGGAAGGCTGCCAGGCTGGCCACGCAGGCCAGGTGGCCCGAGCGGCGCTCCACCATGCCGGGGATGAAGGGCGCCACGGTGTTGGCCAGGCCCATCCCGTTGACCTCCAGGGTGCGGCGGTGGATCTCCGGGTCGAAGGCGTCGGCCGGGTTGAGCCCCCCCATGCCGGCGTTGGCGATGACCAGGTCCGCGTGTCCCCAGCGGTCCAGCACCTCGGCGGCCAGCTCCTTCATGGCGGCGGCGTCGCTCACGTCGGCGGCGCGGGCCAGCACCTCGGCCCCGCTCTCGCTGCAGGAGGCGGCCACCTCTTCCAGGGGTTCCAGGCGCAGGTCGCTGATGGCCAGGTTCGCCCCGTAGGACGCGAACAGCTGGGCCAGATCCTGGCCGATGCCCGAGGCGGCCCCGGTGATGACGATGGTCTTGCCGCTGAAGTGGCGTTTGAGCGTTGTCATGGATGATCCCTCATTAATTGCGTATCACCCGGCGGAAGCCGGACGCAATAGGGAGTAGACGCGGCATCCTGCCGCGGTTCAGGGCATCCGAATAGCGGCGGGACGCCGCTTCT